>JBBRZE010000057.1:0-36955 GCA_038236995.1 Bacteroidales bacterium
ATACCAAATTTTGTTTCGATTCGATCAACTAACTTATCAGCATTGTAAACCTCACTGATAGCTGTATACAATGCGGGCGAATCAGTCGACCACAGTTCTGGTTTCGAAACCGTAACATCCTGATCAAATTCAGAAAGACCAATTTTTTCAATTGTTTGCATTGATTCGGTTTTGGCTGACTCCTCCCCTTTCGCATTCAATATCCGGGTAATCACCTTAACTTTTAAAGCACTATCCGATTGATTAGTCACTTTGGTTTTAATATTTACTTTTGAAGAACCTGCGTTTATTTCAGGAGTGGTAATCGTCGTTCCCCATTGAGCTATATGTACCGGTTCAAGTACCTTTAACCAGACATGCCGGTAGATACCCGATCCCGAATACCATCGGCTGTTTTCACCTTCATTTCTGACCTTAACCGCCAAAACATTAGACTTTCCAAATTTCACACGTTCGGTAATATCGTACCAGAATGAAGTATAACCGTACGGGTGGCTTCCCAAAGAAACGCCATTGATCCATATTTCAGGATTCATATAGATACCATCGAATTGAACGACAATTCTTTTTGCGCTTTGGTCATCGGGAAGAACGAAGGTTTTACGATACCAGCCCGTTCCTCCTGTGGTAAATCCGCCATTCACCTGACTGAGTGCATCACGGTTGAATGGGGAGTCGGTACCAGGCAGATTCTCGATGCTCCAGTCGTGCGGAAGATCGATTGAGCGCCACTTGGAATCATCGAAGGTTACCTTTTCAGCACCTAGTGCACCTCCCAGGTGGAAACGCCAATCCGAATCAAAACGGTTGGTGCCGTTTTCAAAGGTTTGTGCCATTACCATAAAGGTTATAAACATTCCTGCAAACAGGGATAGTATTTTTAACATTTTCAGGAAGGTGTTAATTAATTTATTTTTTCGAACCAGACCAATTGGTCCAGCAACGAATTTATTAAAACAGATTGATTTCCTTTCCGGACTTTTCCTGTTTGGTCTTTCCATTTTCCCTTTGGCAGCATAACGGCACGCTGCGTTTTTCCTTCTTCAACAAGAGGCGCTACCAAGTATCTGGTTCCGAGCATGAACTGGTCCTTAACATTCTCGAATCCCTGATGTGGAAAATCATATTCCATCAGCCTGACAATCGGCTCACCAGTTTTGGCCGACAACTGCGCAAGTTCAAGTATTGCCGGACCCATTTTTTCGTGCAACAGGGCAGCTTGTTTTGTAATAGCCAGATGCCTGGCATCCAAAATTCGCCATGGTGCCACCGAAAATTGCATCATCGGCATCATGGCGTGAGTTTGTGCAGAGCGAACCAGCATCTCCTGATCAATTTTAGCAGTACCCATGAACGAACGGTATTCTCCCCCACCGATCATATCGGGGCACCCGAATGGATATCCCATTATTCCCTGCAATAGCATATCCGGAATTAATCGCTGAGCATCAGTCCAATTGAAATTCTTATCACTTAAACGCTGACCCAAAGGCTGACCACCCATTTTCCAACAGGAACGGTATTCGTTAAGTGGATAATCAAGACCTATTTGAGCGTATAATTCCGTGTGTTTGTTCGGACTGGCCGGATTCATCGACAACACATTCTGCGTATAAAATTCCGGATCACCGGCATCAAGCTTGAAACCATCTACTCCAAAGTCGCTTTGAAGCCGTGATAATTCGCTTTTGAACCATTTGACAGCTCCGGGATTGGTCAGGTCAAGAAGTCCGGAAAACCCATTCCACCATTCGATGATGGCGGGTAATTTTGGATTGTTGCTGTTCCGAAGTAATAAACCCTGGTCCCTCAACTTGCGGAAATTTTCTGAATCGGCGCTCACAAAAGGGCAAACCCAAACCATCACTTTAAAGCCAAGTTGATGAAGTTCGTCCATCATGGCTTTTGGATTGCTGAACCTCGCGGGGTTAAATTCCCAAATGCCATAGTTGGTCTGCCAGGTATCGTCGATCATCAGGACGCCGGCCGGAAATCCATTGTCGATAACAGCATGTGCATATTTCAGGATATCTGTCTGATTTTGATTGTATAATAATTCAATCCAGGTATTGTACTGAGGCTTGGTAAACATCAATGGATCGGGCATTTTTCCCGATGGAGGGAAATAATTGGCTGAACAAAACAGGTATGCTTCTTTCAGCGTATTTCCAGCTTGCCCTGATTCAATATCGGCTAAACCCGATTCAACTTTTAAAGATCCAGCATCAAAAGAATATTTCATTGGCTCATCACACCAGAGATATCGTCCCATGTTGGAGAGAAGCAGGGGTTGGCTTTGATTGTATTTGCCATGGCCTAACTGATCCACCTCATAAAAAGCGTCACCTAAAGGCATTTGGTATCCGTCGGCTATAAGTCCGCCCCACCATTTTTCACCGGGGAGCAGTCTTATTTCAACTTTTCGGTTGTTCTGGCCATTTACAAACGGACAAATAAGGAATATCAAAGAGATTACAAAAAATCGTTTCATTCCAATAAACATTAATGTATTATTATTGAGCCATTTGATTCGAATGGAATCCGTCCGTCTTCTGACTTCCGTCTTTCAACTTCAAACTTCTTCTCTATCTCAATTGAATTAATACAACCGATTTGGCAGGAATTGAAGCCTCAACCTGTCCTTTATTTAGTTTAGCAGTGTTAAAATCGGTCATAGCCACTTCCTCCTTTTTGCCGAAATCGTTGTAGGCATTTATTTTATTGGCGGTTACAATTTTGCCGGATACATTTGCAAATTTAAGTCCTTGCACATCAAAACTAATATCCTGCGCTTTAGCCGGATCGAGATTGCAAAGCGTAATACTTACAACGCCGTCCTTTACCGAAGCCGATGCACTTATGGCTTCAATTGAATTGGCTCCGGAAGTGTATTTACCACATTTAATGTCGATTGGCAGCATCTTCGCATCCTGGTGTACATTGTACATTTTGAAAACATAGTAGGTTGGCGTTAATACCATTTCCTTGTCTTTGGTGAGAATCATTGATTGCAATACGTTGATCATCTGAGCAATATTACTCATCCGGACACGGTCAGCATGGTTATTAAAGATATTCAGATTAATACCTGCCACCAATGCATCACGTAAGGTATTCTGCTGAAAAAGAAATCCTGGATTGGTACCTGGTTCAACATCATACCATGTTCCCCATTCGTCAACAAGAAGACCTACCTTTTTGGTCGGATCGTATTTATCCATGATTGCGGAGTGCTTTGTGACCAGTTCCTCCATTTTCAGGGTCTTCTGCAAAGTCGAAAACCACATGGCCTCATCAAACTGAGTTGCTGATCCCTTCTTGTTCCAATCCTGTGGAACCGTATAATAATGAAGCGAAATCCCGTTCATCATCCCTTTGGCTTCACGCATTAATACTTCCATCCAATTATAATCATCCGAATTGGCACCACTTGCGATTTTATAGATTCCGGGGGCACGCATATAAGAGGCGTATTGACGATAAAGGTCGGCATAATATTCAGGACGCATGTTACCACCACATCCCCATGTTTCATTACCGGCCGACCAGTATTTTACCTTCCACGGTTTTTCGCGTCCGTTTTTCTTGCGCAATTTGGTCATCGGGCTTTCATTTGCAGAAGTCACATATTCAATCCAGTCTGCTGATTCCTGAACTGTTCCACTGCCAACATTCAAACAAATATAGGGATCAGCACCAATTAATTCGCAGAAATTCAGGAACTCATGTGTTCCAAAACTGTTGTCCTCGGTTACGCCACCCCAATGAACATTGATGATCGAAGAGCGGTCTGCCTTCGGTCCGATTCCATCTTTCCAATGGTAAGTATCGGCAAAACAGCCGCCCGGCCAGCGAACAAGTGGAACCTTTAATTCTTTTAAGGCACCGACAACATCCAAGCGGAATCCATCAGTATTTGGAATTTCAGATTTTTCTCCCACATAGATTCCACCATAAATACAATGACCAAGATGCTCGGCAAATTGGCCATAAATGGCTTTATCAATTGTCGATCCAGGTTGATCGGCATGAACAACGATCTTATTCTGGGAATTTCCCAAAATAGATAAAAGAAGGAAAGGGATGATCAATAGGATCCCCATGCAATTCATTTTTCTCATATTAGCTGGTATTAAAAGTAATTTGTACTTATAAAAACCAAAAGTAATAAATACTGGTATTATAATTATAGTCCTTCCTTTATATTTTGTCAAAATATTTCGGTTACCTACAAAATTTGTCATAATTCGATATCCCAAACACAAAAAAAGTATATTTACAGCGTTTTTAAAGTTTAACCAAAAATCCTCATTCAATAGTTCAAACCTATCGGAATCAGAATTGGTTAAAGCCTTATCAAATGGTGAAATCAAGGCTTTTAATGACCTGTTTCAAATTTATGGAAACAGGATCTTCCGTTTTGCGCTTGGATATATGAAATCAGAACCCGAAACTGAGGAGCTGGTTCAGGATGTTTTTCTCAAAGTTTGGGAAAAAAGGTTCGAACTCAAAGAGAATTTATCATTTAAAGCATATATCTTCACAATAGCCTTCAATATCATCAGAAAGCACTTTGTAAAAAAGGCATTAATCACCAGGTATTTTGAGCAGCAAGTGATTGATGACAAAGATCTTACAACAATCCAGAATATTGATTTTCAATCAACTAAAAAAGCAATAGACCATTTGGTCAACCAATTACCTGCACGACGAAAAGAGGTATTTATTAAAAGCCGCTTCGAAGGATTGACTGTTAAAGAGATTGCTGATGAATTAGGCACAAGTCCAAAGACCGTCGAAAACCAATTAGGCGAAGCTTTAAAGTTTATCCGAGAGCGTCTCGGAAAAGATAATCTTGCCGGAATTCTCTTTATTACCCTCTTCTTTTCCTAACCATTTTAAAGTATAAATCCAGAATATAACTTATTGCATAATTGCGATTTATGTCTTCGTTTTAAAATCATTAATTCAGCACAATTATTTATATTTCATATTAATTTCATTTCCGATAGGGGTAATCTTAAGTTCAAGGATATTACCAGTATCGCAGCAACTTCAATTCCAAGCGTAAAAATAACGACTGGCAATAAGCAACTGGCAGATAGTAAGTGGCAAATTGATAAAAAATTTAAAGAATTTATTTCAAGGATGTGAATATTAGTGGTAAGCAATGATCTGCCAATTGCAAGCTTCCAGCCGCCAAAAGCCTTATCTCTGGGACTAAGCATTACAGAGCAGAAAATTAAAAACGAAAACAATCTTAGTTAAAAAGCATGTCTGAAATTGACAATCAACGAATTGAAAACTACTTTAAAGGAAACTATTTATCCGATGAGGAGAAATACCTTGGGTTTACCTTTACGGAAGCATCCAATGTTGAAGCATTAAAGGCAATATTACAAAAACAATGGAACGAATCTTTCAACGAAGACGCTGATTCTCATCAACTCAATCATATTTTATACAAATTAAATTACCAGATCAACACTTCACAACAAAAAATTGTTAAACCGCCGGTTGTTAGATTGATTACGTGGTATGCAAGGATTGCAGCGATCCTTCTGATTCCGCTTCTGGTCTATACAGGGATTGTCACCTATCAAAGGAAAAATGCTCAAATTGCTGAAGGATGGGCAGAAATGAGCGCTCCACTGGGTGCCCGAATCAAATTTTCGCTTCCCGACGGGTCGTTTGGCTGGCTAAACAGCGGATCAACAATAAAATATGCGTTGAATTTCAATAAACGAAGAGAAGTGCAACTTTCGGGTGAGGCGTTCTTTGATGTGGTACACCAGGAAGACAACAAATTTGTCGTAAAAACTAAATATTTGGATATTGAAGTCAAGGGGACCGCCTTTGACGTAGCTGCTTACGACAATGAAGATCAGATAGATGTTACGCTTGAAAGGGGAAGTGTTTTACTTAAAAGTGACAAAATCGCTGCTCCGATTGAAATGAAACCCAACGAACAGATCAATTACAACCATACCAATCAGAAGATTACAAAAACAATCGTTACCGCTTCCAATATTTCAGCGTGGAAAGAGGGTAAACTGATACTTCGGAATGCATCGCTCGATGAGCTGGCGAAGCAACTGAGCAGGTGGTACAATGTTGAAGTAAGGACGAATAATGTTAGAGATTCCGATTTCCGGTACAGAGCAACATTCGAAGATGAAAATCTTGACGAAGTATTGCGTCTTTTAAAAATATCCGCCCAACTCAATTATAAAATTGAAGAGCGGGTGAAACAGGCAGATGGCAGTTTTTCGAAACAAATTGTATTACTAATGGTCAAAAAATCAAATTAATAACAGACTAAAATGAGTTGCCTATGAACTAAAAAAAACAAATTAAAAAACAACAGGAAAGCGTTGGCCCGCCTTCCTGTCAGAAACTTAGTAGTGATAAAAAATAAAAATTCCACTAACAATACAAAAGTATGAATAAAAAATTAAATCGTGGGGATACGTATGCCCCAATATTAACTAAACTTTCACGAATTATGCGACTAATGATCTTGATGTTTATTCTTGGGATTAACAGTCTGTTGGCGGCATCGGGTTATTCACAATCGACGAAGATATCCTTGAAAATGTCGGATACACGGGTTGAAGATGTCCTGAATCAGATAGAAAGTAAAAGTGAATTTTATTTCCTGTTTAATCAAAAACTAATAGATATCGACCGCAAAGTATCGGTAGATGCTAAAAATGAAAAAATTGCTGACATTCTTGATGAATTGTTTGCAGGAACGGATGTAAAACATCAGGTGATTGATCGCCAGATTGTTTTAACGGCATCTCCGTTAACAGAAAACCTGCAGCAGCAACAGGGGAAAAAGATTTCCGGCAAAATAACTGATCAAACAGGAGCATCTCTACCTGGAGCTTCTGTTGTTGTTAAAGGGACTACAAACGGAATAACAACCGACAATGATGGAAACTTCTCTTTAACCATACCTGAAGATGCTAAAATACTGTCCTTCTCATTTGTTGGTATGAAGACACAGGAGATGGTAATTGGAAATAAGACGACATTTAACATTGCACTTTTGGAGGAAACAATTGGCGTTGGTGAGGTAGTGGTGGTTGGTTATGGAACTCAAAAGAAAGAGACACTAACCGGGGCCGTTACTCAAATTAAGTCAGCTGATATTCTTACGACTAAAAGTACCAGCCTGGTAAGCAACCTTCAGGGTAAAATAGTTGGAGTTCAAATCCGTCAGCAAACGGCAGAACCAGGCACTTTTAATAGCATGGTCAGCATCAGGGGATTTGGCGCTCCGTTGGTAGTAATCGATGGCGTTGCCCGTGATGGAATGTCAGATTTTGAACGTTTAAATCCTGAAGACATTGAAAGTGTTTCAGTGTTGAAAGATGCATCTGCGGCAATTTATGGCATGAATTCCGACAATGGGGTAATTATCGTAACGACTAAAAAGGGAGTTAAGGGAAAAACCAAATTTTCCTATTCTTCATTTTTTGGAACTAAGCAACCTACAGGTATGCAAACATCGGTAGATGCCTATACCTACCGCGTGATGAAAAACGAGATGGACCGGAATATCGGTAACGCCCCTACATACAGTGATGCAGAAATTGAAAAATGGAAACTCGGTACTGAACCCGGATATCAAGACTATAACTGGCTTGACAACACATTAAAGAAATTTGCCAGCCAACAACAGCACAATCTCTCTATCAATGGCGGTAATGACAACATAACGTTCTACACGAGTTTAGGATATACGGAAGATAATGGCCTTCTTAAGAGCAATATTCAGAAATATAAAAAATACAACTTCCGTAACACAATGACGGCTAAGATCACAACAGGGTTAACCGCGAAAATTTCCTTTTCCGGAAAATATGATGAAAACAAAAGCCCTCAAGGTTCTTATTTTTGGTTGTTTAAACCTATTATTACTGCCGACAGGGGAATTGGAGCATTCACATTGAATAATCCTTCACATTTATCGATTGTCCCATCTGCCAATCAAAATGCCTATGCTATGGCTAACGAGGGCATCTCCGGTTATGATAAATGGAGCAATTTACAATATCAAACTACCGTTGATTTGACTTATGAGATACCCTTCGTAAAAGGATTAACATTAGGATTGCTTGGGGCATTCGATGGAAATATTAATGATGCATCAAATTTAAAGAAAGCCTATTATACCTATGATTACAAAACTGACGCCCCATCAGCAGCTTCCATTCCAACTTATCAGAATGGAATAACAAACTTCATTCGTAAAGACTTGCAGGCTCAGATTTCATATAAAAATACTTTCGCGCAAGATCATAATTTCGGTGCAACCTTAGTATATGAAATGAAAAAACTTTCTACGAAATACCTGTTTGCTAAAAGACAATATGATGATCTTTACACCCATGATATTATCGACCAGGGAAGTTTGACCAATTCTTCAAATAACGGAAATCTTACAGACCAGGCATATATGTCATACCTGGGTCGGTTTAATTATGACTTCAAAAGTAAATATCTGATTGAATTTACCTTTAGGGAAGATGGTTCATACCGTTATGCTCCTGGTAAAAGATGGGCATTTTTCCCGGCGGTTTCGGGCGGATGGCGCGTAAGTGAAGAGGCATTTATTAAAAATAATGTTCCTTCAATTACTAATTTGAAAATCAGAGGTTCATATGGTTGGATGGGTGCCGATGCCGGTAATCCGTTTGAGTATTATGAAGGATATAGATTTGGTGGAATTGATGGCGGATATACTTTTAACAGCGGCGTTTTGACCAATGGAATGGTTCCTCCGGGAGTAATAAATGATAACCTTACATGGGTAAAAACACGTACGGCGGATATTGGTGTTGATTTAGAATTATGGAATGGGAAATTTGGTTTGACGATGGATATTTTCCAAAAAAACAGAGATGGACTTTTAGGATCCCGGGTTCAATCTGTTCCAAATACCTTTGGAGCATCGTTTCCTCAGGAAAATATCAACAGCGATTTGGTAAAAGGTATTGAGCTAATGGTTTCGCACAAAGATAAAATTGGTGATTTTGCTTATGGAGTGAGTGCAAACGTTACCTACTCCCGCAAATATTTAGTTCATACTGAAAGACAACCCTACTCCAGCTCTATGGAAGAATGGAAAGACGCATGGGGAAATAACCGTGTTTTGGGTCGAGATTGGGGATACCAATACAGTGGACAATATTCCAGCATTACACAGTATGAAACAGCTCCACTTTTAGGCGGTACAAACGGAAATTCGAGAAACTTACCAGGAAGTACACAGATTACAGATGTTAATGGCGATGGTATAATTAATGGTAACGACATGATGCCAATTTTCTGGGCTGGGCAGTATCAGGGTTATGGCACAAATCCTCCCTTACAATATGGCTTAACGCTGAATGGTTCATGGAAAGGCTTCGATTTTAATGTTTTATTGCAGGGATCAGCTTTATTTTCTGTATTTACAAAGGTTGACGACGTTTGGGGGTATGGTAGAAATCCAACCTTATGGGATAAATATTTAGACAGATGGCATACAGAAGATCCTCAGGCAGACCGAAAAGATCCTGCTACCGTCTGGATACCTGGCAAATACGAAGCGTTAAAAACAAATCAAACGGGTACAACCGACAATTTAGTTACTGACAGGTGGAGGCTCGATGCATCATATCTAAGAATAAAAAGTGTGGAGATTGGCTATACACTTCCTAAAAGTTTTACCAATAAAATTAAACTTGACAATGTTAGGGTCTATGTGAATGGCTTCAACTTATACACTTTCTGCAGTAAAGATATTAAGGGTTTAGATCCTGAACGTGAGGAAGGGGCTTATACTGCCGACTTAACTTACCCATTGTTACGATCTTTTAACTTTGGTTTTAATGTTAACTTTTAAAAAAGCAAAAAAATGAGAAGAAAAATATTATATATATCAATTGCTGCTGCCTCATTATTTTTGTCGGCTTGCAATAGTTTTTTGGAAATTGAGCCATTGGATAAGGTACCTGCATCACAATTGTTCTCTGATATCAGTGGTGTAAAAGTTGTATTGGCAACCTTGTATAATAAGATGCCAATGGAAGATTTCTCCTACAATCCGGGGAAAATGTTTAACTACCATAAAGATGCATCCGGCAGTTTTGTTGATCTTGGATGGTCGATTAGTACATATACAGATGAAAGTCTTCTTTCGCATGGTTCAGGTGTTGGTCCGGTTAACGATGGCTATTGGGACTTTGGTGCAGTTAGGCAGGTAAATCAATTTATGGAGACATTACCCTCCGTTACTATGGATGCGGCACAGCGCAATCGGTTGAGGAGTGAAGCTCATTTTATCCGTGCTTATATCTATTTTGGTTTGGCTAAACGCTATGGCGGCGTTCCGTTAATTACAAATGCGCTCGAATATGTGGCAGGAAGCGATAATGCCAATTTATTTATTCCGCGTAGCACTGAAAAAGCGACATGGGACTTTATCTTAAATGAGTGCGACTCTGCAATTCAATATCTGCCAGCAACTATTACAGCACAAGAAGGCACTTATAGAGCGACTAAATGGGGGGCTCATGCACTAAAGTCGAGAGCGGCTCTTTTTGCTGCATCTGTCGCCAAATATTGGAACAATGCCCCACTTACCGGTGATGCTGTAGATGCAAAATTAGTAGGAGGTATGACGATTGCTGATGCCAATGTCTATTACAACTTGTGTCTGGCTTCATCAAAAGAAATTATTGATAATTCCGGTAAGCAGCTCTATAAAGCGACTCCGGCAAACAGAGCGGAAGCTGCCAAAAATTATCAGGATATTTTCCAAAATCCAGCTGCAGCCGATATCGAGGTTATTTTAAAAAAAGGGTATATCGATGGTAGTATCACGCGTTTGCAGGGTCACTGCACCGATGTTTATTTCAACCCGGCTCAAACCAATCTGGGATACATTGCCTATGGCAGGTTTAGTCCATCTTTGGATTTAGTGGATGTTTACGAAGATTATGCCGACGACGGAACTGGGAAAAGCGCCGCATTGGTAACCCGTACGGATGGTGTGGAAAATGACTATGTCACGAGTCCTACAGTGATGGATGTTACGAAGTCTTATAAAATGTATGCTAATCCTTCTGATATTTTCACCAACAAAGATGCCCGCATGGCCGGAAGTATCATTGCCCCCGGCTCAACATGGAAAGGCGTTTCAATTATAATGCAAGGTGGACTAATTAAAAAGGATGGTTCAAAACTTATTTTTACTGACGGCAGTGAAGTCGGACAAGATGGAAAAACTTATTATACGTATGGCGCAAGTTCTATGACAGCCTATTCCGGATTCAGAGGAATGGGTGTATTCGATAATGCAAACTATTCATGTACAGGTTTCTCTTTGAAAAAGTTCTTGCAGGAAGGTAAAAATGTTCAGGGAGTACAGTTCAGTTCGACAACCGACTATATCGATTTCCGTTTGGCTGAAATCTATCTGAACTACGCTGAGGCTGCAATTGAAAGTGGAAGTGGTGATGCAGCTTTGGCTAAAACCTATCTGAATGCACTTCGTCGCCGGGCTGCTCACTCTGACCAGATACCTGCCACCATAGCAAACATACTGAAAGAACGTCGGGTAGAGTTAGCTTTTGAAGGACAACGTTATTGGGACCTTATTCGTCGGAGAGAATTCCATACCTTATTTAATGGTTCAAAGAGAAAATCTTTGGTTCCGATTTTGGATTTACGCCAGGCTACACCTCAGTACATATTTGTAAGAGCATTTAATTATTACGACCAAAATGCAGGCGGTGTCACATTTGCCACCAAATCTTATTACAAAGGTATACCGGGTGTTGCGACTAATAATTTGGTTCAAAATCCTCAATATTAATCTGTTAATTAAAATAGATATGAAAAAATTATTCTATATATTTTTCTCGTTTGTCTGCCTGATTATGGTAGTTACTTCGTGTCAGAAAGACGATCTTGCCGGTCCGAATGCTACCTTTTTCGGGGCAGTAAAAGATAGCACAGGCAATGCACTGGTGGAACAGGATTTGCAAACCGGCTCTGTAATTGAAGCATGGGAATTGGGATTTAAAACTCCCGTTGCTCAAAACTGGGTGATTAAAAACAATGGCGAATTTCGTAACAACCTTGTATTTGCCAATAAATACGATATCTACATGCGTAACGGAAACTTTTTCCCTTATACATTGAAAAATCTCGAAATTAAGGCTGGCGATAATCAATACGATTTTATGGTGGTGCCTTATATCCGCGTGAAAAATTGTTCGATTACACGTGATCAGGCTGCAAATAAAATTGTTGCAACTTTTAATCTTGAGGCTGGGAAACCTATTGTTAAGGTTAAATCCATCCGACTTTATGCTTTTAGTGATGTATATGTAGGTGAATACATCAAATTCACGACTGCCGGTACGACCTATTCGCTAACATTAAGCCCAGCGAAACTTATTGACGGCACAACTTACACACTTAGCATTGACTTGGCGGCAAATTCCACACTATTTAAAGCCGGAAGAAACTATTATTTCCGTGTAGGTGCTATGGCAGATGTATCAGGTGTAGGAACAATCAGAACAAATTATGCTCCGAATGTAAAAATCACACTTTAATAATACAGTTAGTAGTTAGTTAGTTAGTTAGTAGGTAGTCAAGAGACTCTATTTGTTGTGAATAGAGCATGTTTAGTTGGCAGGGAGATTGATGTGATCCATTATCTCCCTGTTTTTATAACTTCTTAATCCGTCAAAAAAATGAAAAAAATATTTCTATTTATTTATATACTTTGCTGTTATACAAATTCATGGGCCCAAAAAATTGGCAACGTAAGTTCTTTAAGTGATCAAGAAATTGTTGATCGAATTGATAAAAATCGTCCGTTTAAAGGGTCCATTATTCCAACTGATATTAAAGACAGAATTGGTGCTACTCATGTTGGTGGAAAATACTTTTTTACCAAAGAACCATATCTCATCGAAGGATGCAAGAAAATGACTGAAATGGGCTATGGGGTGGTTAAACTATGGTTCAGAAAGAACCCGGGCGGTTATTCTTACAATTCTGATTGGAATGTTTCAAAAGACATTACGCTCAAAGAACTGGCTCAGCATCCTTACTGGGCAACTTGTTTCGATATGCCTTTTACAACCATCGCGCTTAGTTTGGATGGTGCCGGAATTAATACAACCGATGAAACGGCAGCAAAGGAAGAAAAAGAGATTTACGAGTTAACAAAGTATCTTTTAAAGAAATATAAGGATAGAAAAGTCAATTTCATACTGCACAACTGGGAAGGCGACTGGATAATGCGTGGTGGTACAGGAGATTATGCCCGTTGGACACGCAAAGCTGGTCAATTAATTAAAGCCGTAGACGGAGACAGATATACCGTCCTGGTTCCTGCCGATTCGACCAAACGGATCAATGCGATGGCCAAATGGTTTAAAGCAGTTCAGGATGGCGTTAACAAAGCCCGTGCTGAAGTGAAAAACAGCAAATGCAAAGTTTATCATGCCATCGAAGCCAATAAGGTGATGGATAGTCAGGAAGGTATCCCCGGAATAGTGAACAGTGTTTTACCACTCGTTGAAACCGATATGGTTTCATGGTCGAGCTATGATGGATTAGACGCCACCGGTCTCAAATTGTACAAAGGAATTGAATATATTCGCGAAAATATCCGGCCAACCAAATTCATGAAAGGAAAAAAGGTTGTCTTTTTGGGTGAAATCGGCATACCGGAACAGCGTTATGAAGGGTTAACAGAAATAGGACCGGTAACTGATCGCTGGGACGCTTACATTGGTGTTTGCCTGGCGCTTGATGTTCCTTACCTGATACAATGGGAATTGTACTGCAACGAACCAAAAAAAGAAGAGCTTAGGAAGTTGAATGATGTTCGTAAAACCGATGAAATGCGTGGTTTCTGGTTGATTCGTCCGGATGGAACCCGAAGTTTTGTCGCGGAATATTTTGACCAGCTTTTAAAGAATGCCGGAAAAAAGATAAATGCAAATAACCCATTAAGAATCGACAAATGAGGCAAGATGTTTTTTGTTTGTTGCTTGCTTTCGGATTGATTTTGTTTAACTGCAGCTCAAAAGAAAGTCAATTGTCTGGTGTGAACGGGCCAGTAATTTCCTCATTCACTCCATCTTCAGGAAACGAAGGAACCGTTGTTACTATTTCCGGAAGCAACTTTAGCAGTACAATCAAATCCAATGTTATAACAATTGGAAGTGTAAATACAGAGGCAGTTTCAGCAACTTCAACCCAATTGGTAGTCAACATTCCCGCTGGTGTTGCACCGGGTGATTACCGGATCAGCGTAACAGTGGTAAATTCGACTTCTGCCTCAAACCTATTATTTACGGTGAAATCTAAAACCGAAATAACGGATCCTGATGTGTTGAGTTACAATTATTCTATCGGAACTCAGTCGATTGGACCATCTTATGGTTTTACCAGCGACGACCGCCTGATCGAATCGGCAAAAGCTATTCTGGATATGGGCAGCAATATTCTAAAAATTTCGTTAAGCACTGGAAGCTACAACATCACGGGTCGTCCAAATTACAGCAGTCTGACTTCTTTGGTTCGTGATGACCCATCTTTCAGTAAAGTGCTGGATATGCCTTTCAGCTATTATTTCTTATGGGCTCGTTCGCATTCTAACTGGGCTGATGGATATTCGAGTTCAGAAAGGTTAGAGGATTCAACCCAAATTTCGGATATGACCAAATATTTGCTTACTAAATTCAACAATACCGGCAAGCAGTTTTTCCTTGGGCATTGGGAAGGCGACTGGTATCTGTTGCCCAATTACGATGCCAATTACATCCCATCTGAAGCAAGGCTGAATGGTATGATTCAATGGTACAAGACCCGGCAAAATGCAGTTGATGAAGCTATAAAAGTAACAGCTCACAGCAATGTTCAGGTCTTTACTTATTGCGAGGTCAACCGCGTTGTGGATGCTATGAACGGCAAAATCAGGGTTGTCAATAAAGTGCTGCCGTTCACAAATGTCGATTACGTTTCCTATTCATCCTACGATGCCCAAAGTTTAAGCCAATCGGAATACAACAATGTAATGAACTACATCGAAGGTAATTTACCTGTACGTCCGAATATCAAAGGCAAACGTGTATTTATAGGTGAAATGGGGCGATCTGCCATGGATTTCAGTTTCTCAAAGTCCCAACACGAATCGGTTAATCGCGAAAACATTCGGAAAGCTTTGGTTTGGGGTGCTCCATTCGTTTTGTACTGGGAAATGTACAACAACGAAATAAAAGATGGCGTTCAACGTGGGTTCTGGCTGATAGACGATAAAAACGAGAAATGGCCGTTGTATAATACTTACAGCAGTTTTTATTCCAAAGCAAAGAGTTGGGTGGCCAGCAGAAAAAAAACTTTGAACAGGCTTCCAACACAGGAAGAGTATAATCTTTGGGCATCAGGAACATTGGCAAATCCATAAATTGAATTTATTTTTATCTTAAAATAACCAGGATATGAAGCAGTTTCTGATTCTGATTTTGATTTTATTCCCGGGGGTCGTATTATTTGCACAGGACCGGCAGAAGACTGTTTATTGGAATGAAAAGACACAGCTTATCCCGTGGCGTCTGCCTTTTGTTGCCGATTCAAAAAGCATCGAATATGTCGATTTGGATAATGATGGTGATCCTGATGTCCTGAAAACAACGATTTTGAACGGAATTCCTATTCTATGGATCGACGATGATGATGATATGAAAACCGGTGATCTGGAAGGTGATCAGGACAATGATTGTTTATTGGTGGATGTAAATAAAGACGGAATCTTTGCAGGCCAAGGTGATTTGAGCATTGATTGGACGGACACTGACAATGATGGTATTGCTGAAGTTCAATTGGTCGTAAGCAATGGAGGATTGGAAACACGAAATTATTTCGACTGGGGAGCCGATTATATGTATATCATCGATTGGGGAGAAAAAGATGCCATTAAGAACTTTATCAATTGGAACGAATTGGTATTGCGCGCCTGGGAACACAACGGACATGCCAATTTCTTTACCGATTACCATGGCAATACACTTTTTTTGAAAATGCACGGTTCAACCTTCCGCATCAATGATTTGCGCTTCAATTGGGAAAATCCGTTTATTTTTTACGATTACGATAAAGACAATTTGTCGGAAATGGCCATTCGGTTGGTTGATACGCCACAATTCAGACCAAAAGCAGGCGAAAAGTCTGATTCCAAATTCGAAAAAATTAATCCGGAACACGATATTTTGTTTACCAAAAAAGTTGATTGGGCAGCTGTAACCTGGGATCTGGATAACGACAATGGTCAGGGTAATGAATTTGATTTTGATATGTCGTTGAAATTCTCCGGTTCAGGTTTTGACTATTCCGATCAGGTGCATAAGTTCAAAAATATGAGGGGACTGCCGGCAGCCGACAAATATTTCTACGATGCACGGTGGCGACAAAATGATGAATTGATTTATACCGACCAAAAAGTGGCTTACGATAAAGTTTTCAAACAAGGAAAATGGAATTATTGCTGGTTTGTATTCGACGAGGATAATGATTGCAACCGTTGGGAACGCGTGGAGTTTTACGAACCTAAAGACCTTTGGAAAATTGGCATGGAAAAAGGTGGATTGGACAATAATAAACAATCCGATGCTGTTGGTGACCGAAGCGAATTTGACACCGATAATTCAGGAAAAGGAAACTTATACATAGCACCTTTCGATGGAAGATTGCATTTGGTTGGAGCCGAATGGGGCGCTTGGCGTGTTGACATGACAGCCCGAAGTTTTCAGGGTTACGGAGGGCTTTATCCACCAGCAAAATCGCATGTCCGCGATCAGATTGAACCAGCAAAATGGGCAACTGTCCGCTATTCCGATACAAACAATAATGGCTTTACGGATTGCATTGAATATGATTTGAATGGTGATCAGGTTTTTGAAGAAAAAATTTCTTTATTGGAATTGGGAATCGACGACAGAGCTTCGATTATCAATACAGGGAATACAAATTACAAATCGTTTACGAAGATTTTCAGCAATCTGACAAACAGCATTTGGTTACGCTCGCAGGAAATTATCAAGGTTGCAAAAAAGCTGGGAGTCAGTCCGGGTTGGTATGCATTCTGGCAACAACCCCGCACGCTGAACGAAAAGTATCAATACGGTTACTGGCTTAGTTTTTACTTATATAAAGATATGTGCCATGAGGCTTTACTCAAAGGTGAAAAAAAATTAAAACACAAACTGGATGTGGCTTATTATTCAGGCAATTGGAAAAGCTTTAAATAATACAGCCCCCTAAATCCCCCAAGGTGGACTTTAAGAAAGAGTTAAAAAAAACAAATTTAAAATGAAAAAAAAATGAAAAAGCTAACTAAAAAGTCCCCCAACGGGGGATTTAGGGGACTTCTTTTTTTTCTTCTTATTATAGCTTCTTCCTCGCAAGCTCAATTTAAAGTTGCCGGAATCTTTGGCAATAATGCTGTAATTCAGCAAGGAATAGCTGCACCGGTTTGGGGACAGGCAATGGCTGGCGAAGTTATTACAGTTCAGATAGCCGGTAATGAGGTGAAAACGGTTGCCGATGAATACGGAAACTGGATGGTTAGACTAACTCCAATGAAAGCTGATGGCAAGCAATATGAATTAACCGTAAAAGCAGGAATAGATAAAATTGCATATACAAATATTCAGGTTGGTGAAGTATGGTTTGCTTCCGGACAATCGAATATGCAGTTTAAAGTTGGTGGTGGCATCAACAACATGGATGAGGAGATAGCAAAAGCCAATTATCCGAATATTCGTTTTTATAACGTTGATTTGGTTACGTCGGTGCAACCCTTGAAGGACATTCCACAAAAAGACTGGCAGATTTGTAATCCGGCAAATGTCAAAGATTTCTCGGCAGTTGCTTACTTTTTTGCACGTGAATTAAACGTTGATAAAAAAGTTCCTGTGGGAATTATCGTTGGAGCGCGTGGAGCCACTAATCTGGAAACATGGATGAGTCGTGACCGGTTAATGACGCACCCCGATTTTCCAGAACAACTTACAAAATTAGGGACAGACACTGCTTTGTGGAATGACAATGTTCGCAAAGCCATTCAATCCGAAAAAGATCGTGACCAGATTGCCAATACATCCATGAATGGAATAAACCTGAAAGTAAACACGCTGAAATACAACGATTCAGACTGGGATAAAACTACATTTCCAATCAATATTGGCAAAATGGGTTATCCCGGATTTTGGGGCTTGGTTTGGATTCGGAAAACGTTTGAAATTTCGGCTCAATCCGCTAAAAAAGAATGGAAAATCTACTTGCCCATTAAAGATCAGGACGACCGTATTTATTTGAACGGCAAAGAAATTGCCCGCAGTGTTTCCAAATTAAAGGAGAACGTAATTACATCTCCCGCAGGAAGTTTGAAAGTGGGAAGTAATTTGTTGGCAGTCAGAATGTATGTGCATTGGGGAAGTGCAGAAATTGGAAATGATAAAACCGAATGTTTTCTGCTTTCGAAAGATGGTGAGCGCGTTGAACTGTCAGGCATTTGGACATCTAACAATAAAATCGAACCACCTGTGGCTCAATGGCAGGATTATTACAATTCCAGCACGGTGAATTTCAACGGTGTTGTAAATCCGGTTATACCTTACGGAATTCGTGGTTTTCTTTGGTATCAGGGAGAGAATAATGCAAGCCGTTTTAAACAATATGCCGAGCTGCAACCGATGCTGATTGACGATTGGCGGGTTCGTTGGGAACAAGGCTATTTACCTTTTCTGTTTGTGCAATTAGCCAATTATACGGAACGTTCGGCAACGCCAAAATCGGAGGACAACTGGGCGAGTTTTCGGGATGCTCAGACTTCAACACTCAGCAGAAGTCAAAATACCGGAATGGCTTGTACCATTGATATTGGTGACGGAAATGACATTCACCCGAAAAACAAACAAGACGTTGGTAAACGGCTCTATTTGGCGGCCAAAGCCAAAGCATACAATGAAGACATAGTTTATTCCGGACCAATGTTTAAATCAGTCAGGTTGGATGGTAATACATTGAAAATCTGTTTTGATTTTACTCAAAATGGGTTGAAAACGAAAGAAAATCAAGCTGTAAAAGGATTTGCTTTATGTGATAAGGATGGTAAATGGACTTGGGCTGACGCTAAAATCAGTGGCAATGAAATTACGATTGATTGCGATAAAACGGTGACGCGCGTTCAGTATGCCTGGCAATCGAATCCAGATTGTAATTTTTATAATACGGAAGGTTTGCCGGCGGTTCCGTTCAATGAAGAGGTAAAGAAATTGTCTAAAAATTAAGATTAGGAGTAAAATGAAAAAAACATTTTCTGTAATATTATTTGTTTTCACTGTAGGAATTGTTTGTGCCCAAACCGCTGCTCAAAAAGAAGCGGTCCAAAAGCAAAAAGAGCAGTTGACTTTTGTAACTACCACACCGGCCATGATTCAATCAGATTTCTATAAATCTGGAATTGAGAATCAACATCCACGCCTGTTTGCCACTCATGCAGATATTGAAAGAGCAAAAACATTGATTAAAAATGGAGATGTTTTGATGGTAAGGGCATGGGAAAATATGAAAAAACAAGCAGATGAAAATCTGGAAAAGCCTTTCAACACTGGTGAATTAGACGGTGCCAAACTTCGGGTAAAAGGCACTCACAGCAATGCCGCCCAGTTACCGCCTTTGGTAATGGCCTACTGGTTGACAGGCGAAAACAAATATGCACAACGGGCTTACGATATTTACCAAAACATGGGCACCTGGCCTGATTGGGGAACTATGATTGTTCCGCCATATACTGACCGACATTTTCTGGATACCGGAATTGCAGCTTTTGTAACTGCTCTGGTTTACGACGGTTTATACAACTGGATGAAACCCGAACAACGTGATTTTGTATACCAAACGGCCCAAAAATTCTTGTTTACTCCGGTTTTAGCTCAATATAAAGGAGAGGCTAAACGCACTTGGCAGTGGAACAAATCGGCAAACAACTGGAATGGGATATGCAATGGAGGCGTTATCATGGCATCCATGATGATGTTCGATCGTGATCCCCAAACTATGAGCTGGCTTATTTCGACGGCAGCGAACGATTTACCGATTTTTATCCGCGAATTCGAACCTGACGGTCAAAGTGAAGAAGGTTTGATGTATTGGAGTTATGCTTTGATGTACACGCTGCCTGCTTTTGATGCAATGCAACGCTGTTTGAGCACAACTTACGGGATTGCAGAAACGCCTGGAATACGCAAAACCGGATATTTCCCCGTTTTCACTACCGGACCGGTTACATCAATAAATATTGGAGATGATCCTTTGAAAACCGGACGTGCCAATTCATTTTTTTGGCTGGCAAAACTTTTTAACGATGCTTCTTTAGCAAAATTACAATATGATCTGGTTGTTGAAAATGGTTCCGAAATGCCCTGGTTCGATTTCTTTTATTACGATCCGGCTTTGGTTTCGAAAGGGTTAAAAGTAAATGTGCCACTTGACAATTCGGTTTATGGACTTGAACTGATGTCAATGCGCGAAAACTGGAGCGACAAAGATGCGCTTTATGTTTCTGTTCATGGTGGTTACAACAGTGCAAGCCATGGCCATCTCGATGCCGGATCATTTTATATTCAGGCGCTTGGCGAAGTATGGGCCTATGGAAATCTGGGGCGTGATGATTATACTTATCCGGGATATTTTTCAAAGCAAACATCTCCCGGCTATTATGATTCTGTTACAGAGCAAAAAGAAGCCGGACGCTGGCATTTTTACCGGTTAAGAACTGAAGGGAAAAATTGTCTGGTGTTTAATCCTTCAATCCGTCCCGAACAATTTGAAAAAGGAACAGCCTATGTGATGAAACAAAAATCGACTCCCAATGAAGGATATTTTGTGTTAAACATGCAGGAATGTTATCAACGCGATGTGAAAAACTATATGCGCGGCGTGAAACTTGATCGGGGGAACCGCTATATAACTATTCAGGATGAATTTGAGGCTAAATCACCATCAACGGTTTGGTGGAATATGCATACCAAAGCCGAAATTGAAATATCAAAAGATGGGCGTTCTGCAACTTTAGTTCTTAAGGGCAAAAAGGCAAAGCTTCAAATCATTGGTGCAAAAAACGCTAAATTTCAGGTTTTACCAGCCACTTATTTGCCCGGTGAGGAATTTCCATTGACTAAAAACTCAGACAATAAGGATTTTAAAAAAGTTTGTATAAAGATGGAAAATGTAAAATCAGAGAAATTACGAATTGATTTCATTCCTTTGGAAGGAAAATCTAATCCTTCGGTTGGTATTGTCGATTTAGCAAAATGGTAGAATATTACACCTAATCAAATAAATATAATCCGATATGAAATCAACCCTTAAATTTCTACCGATTCTGGGGGCAACCGCTCTTCTGGCAGTTGCGCAGGGATGTTCCGAAGTAAAGAAACCCGTTCGACCCAATATCATCTTTATCATGAGCGACGATCATGCCTATCAGGCCATCAGCGCTTATGGCGATAGGTTTAGCGAGATTGCACCGACTCCCAATATTGACAGGATAGCTGCCAACGGAATGATATTTAACCGCTGTTTAGTTACCAATTCCATTTGCGGACCTTCACGCGCCACTATTCTTACCGGCAAATACAGCCACCTGAACGGCTTTTTGCAAAACGAGGCAACACCTTTTGATGGAAGTCAGCAAACTTTTCCAAAAATCCTGCAACAAGCCGGATATCGTACAGGGCTTATTGGAAAATGGCACCTTGATTCAGAACCTACCGGATTCGATCATTGGGATATCCTGCCTGGTCAGGGTCATTATTACAATCCTGATTTCATTAATCCGCAAGGGCAATATCAGGAGAAAGGTTATGTGACCGATATTATTACTGAAAAATCAATTGCATGGCTGAAAGAGGCCTCATCCGGTGGAAAACCCTTTATGCTGATGCTGCACCACAAAGCGCCACACAGGGAATGGGAACCAGGTCCAAAATATCTTGAACGCTTTAAGGGAGTGCAGTTCCCTTTGCCCGAAACACTTTTCGATGACTATTCGGGAAGAGGTCAGGCTGAACATGAGCAGGATATGACCATTGAAAAAACAATGCGGATGGAAGCTGATCTGAAAATGTGGGAAGACACGATTTCTCCTGAGTGGAAAAGAACGGTTGGCAGGATGAGTTCATCTCAAAGAGCCGCCTGGAATACGGTTTACATCCCTGTCAAGGAAGAATTTAAGAAGGCCAATCCGAAAGGCAGGGATTTAATTGTCTGGAAATATCAGCGTTATATGAATGATTATCTTGCTTGCATCCAGTCTGTAGATGAGAGTGTTGGTAAAGTTCTTGATTATCTCAAAGAGGCAGGGCTTGATGAAAATACCATTGTGATTTATACCTCTGATCAGGGATTTTACCTTGGAGAACATGGGTGGTTCGACAAACGTTTTATGTTTGAACAATCGTACCGTACCCCGCTACTGATCAGTTGGCCGGGAGTAACCAAGCCTGGGTCAGTAAACAAAGATATCGTTTCCAATCTTGATTTTGCCGAGACATTCCTCGATGTAGCGGGGATAAGTGTTCCATCAGATATGCAGGGAGTTAGTTTATTGCAGGTTTTAAAAGGTAAAACGCCCGCTGACTGGCGGAAAGAACATTACTACGAATATTACGAATATCCCGGTTGGCATAGCGTTAAAAGACATTATGGCGTAAGCACCGATCGTTATAAGCTCATTCATTACTACTACGACATTGATGAATGGGAAATGTATGACCTTGCCAGCGACCCCAACGAAATGAAAAATGTATATGATGATCCGGATTATTCTTTAGTCCGGGAAGATTTAAAAAAGAAGCTTTCGGAAATGGAAATCAAATACAAAGACAGTAAATCGTCGAGAAATTCATTTCTTCCTCAAAAGAATCAGACAAAAGCTAACTAATTGACACATAAATAACAAAATTAAATAAATTGACATGCAAATAACAAACGTCCGGGCAATTAAGCTCATCACATTCCTAATAGTTATTGTTCTGCATCAAACGGCTTTTTCGCAAGGCTACAAACTCAATTTCGGCCTCAGCCAGCCGCAGGATCCTGCAACACTACCGAAGTCGGTGGTTAAACCTCAGACTTCGGTCCGGAAAGCCAAGGTGGTTATTCCAGCCTCCCTGCAAAAAGTGAACGAAAATGAATACCTGCTCTCATCGGGCTGGGAAATGGCTGAAGCTGATCAGGTGATCGCTTCAGGAGAATCATTGTTCAATTCTGATTTCAATACATCCAAATGGTACAACGCCACAGTTCCGGGAACTGTTTTAACTACGCTGGTTGACCAGGGTGTTTATCCCGATCCATATTTTGGGTTGAATAACCTTTCGATTCCTGATTCACTTTGCAGGAAGGACTGGTGGTACCGCCTGCCGGTAAAGCTTCCTGAAAACTGCTCCGGAAAAACCATCTGGCTATTGTTCAACGGAATCAATTATAAAGCCGATATCTGGCTGAACGGTAAGCTGCTTGGACGTATTGCAGGTGCATTTCAACGTGGCGAATTTGATGCCACGATGCTGATGAATCTTCAGGGAAATAATATTCTGGCGGTTCATATTTATCCGCCACATAATCCCGGCATTCCGCAGGAGGAATCACCAGGCGCAGGACAAGGGCCAAATGGCGGTCAGCTTTGTCTCGACGGCCCCACTTTTATCTCTTCCGAAGGTTGGGATTGGGTTCCGGGAATCCGCGACCGTAATATTGGCATCTGGCAGGATGTCCGGCTTCGCCTGACAGAGGCTATTACTTTAATTGATCCGCAGGTGATTACCGATTTGCCGCTGCCCGATACAACAAGCGTTTCCGTTACAGTGAAATCAGAAATCAAAAATCATTCACAAATACCTCAAAAGGTCACAATTACCGGATGGATTGGCAAAGTTGAAGTCAGCAAAACTTTAGAATTAAAAGCTGGCGAATTGAAATCGGTAACATTCTCTCCATCTGAATTTCCCCAGTTAAACCTTAAGAATCCGCGACTCTGGTGGCCAAACGGCTATGGACGTCCGGAATTATATAACTTAAAATTACTGGCAACGCTTGAAAACGGTCAACTTTCCGATCAGCAGGAATGTCGTTTTGGCGTACGCGAATTTTCGTACGAAATGGCGGTTGCACAACCTGAAAAAACGATGTGGCGCGTTGAGTTCAATCCGATAAAAGCAGCCGGAAAAGTGTTGTTCAATACCATTGACCGG
This sequence comes from Bacteroidales bacterium, assembly GCA_038236995.1. Classification (GTDB taxonomy): domain Bacteria; phylum Bacteroidota; class Bacteroidia; order Bacteroidales; family Prolixibacteraceae; genus JAAFHB01. Next base: position 24,342 of record JBBRZE010000057.1, read on the forward strand.
GTGGATGTTGGAGAGGGAACTTTTCTTCCGAAATTAGCTGACGCTACTGATCCTTCTTTGTTGACTTCCATTGATAAGAACAGCAATAATCCTTTTCTGACGATCAAGGTAAACGGAGTTCCTGTCTTTTGCAAAGGCGGCAACTGGGGAATGGATGATGGCATGAAACGTGTATCGCGCGAAAGGCTTGAGCCTTATTTCAAACTTCACCGCGATGGCAATTTCAATATGATCCGAAACTGGACCGGCGAAAGTACAGAAAAGGTTTTCTACGATCTTTGCGACGAATACGGGATGCTGGTATGGAACGACTTCTGGCTCTCTACCGAAGGTTATAACCTGAATGTGAACGACAATGCCCTGTTTATGGCCAATGCTACCGATGTGGTTAAGCGATTTCGCAATCATGCATCTATTGCCATTTGGTGTCCCCGGAACGAAGGTTATGCTCCGTTCCAGATCGAACCTCAACTTCAATCTTTAATAGCCAATGAGGATGGAACACGGTTTTATCAGCCCAATTCGCGTAACCTGAATCTTCGTCCTAGCGGTCCATGGAATTACCTGACCGATCCCGCTGAATATTACCAAAAAATAGCCGAAGGATTCTCGACTGAACTTGGAACTCCTTCTATCCCGACGGCTGCAACAATCCGCTCGTTTATGCCAGTTGAAGATCAATGGCCTATCAGCGACACCTGGTTTTACCACGATTTGCACGACGGGCAGAAAGATTACATAAAAGCCATCGACACCAAATATGGCAAAAGCGCAAATCTGGATAACTTTTGCAAAAAAGCACAAATGGTCAATTACGACAGTCATCGTGCTATGTTCGAAAGCTGGAACAGTAAAATATGGAACAAAGCAAGCGGGATTCTGCTTTGGATGAGCCATCCGGCTTGGCCAAGTATGGTCTGGCAGACTTACTCGTGGGATTACGAAACCTTCGGGTCGTACTTCGGTTCAAAAAAAGCGTGCGAACCGCTTCATATTCAGATGAACCTGCCCAACAACAAAGTTGTGGTAGTAAATTCGTCTTTAAAAAACTACAAACAATTGTCTGTCAAACAGGAACTCTTTGAACTCAAAGGCAAGAAGATATTCAGTAAAAGTCTCAAAATCAACGTTCCGGCTAATCAGTTAACCGATTGTTTTACGATTGAACTTCCAAATGTACTTCCATCGGTTTACCTGATTAGACTTTCGCTTTTGGAAGGAAACAAAGTATTGTCGCAGAACGAATACTGGAAAAGCACGAATAAAGATGGTTCGTTTGATGCATTCAATGCGCTGACAGAAATCCTTTTGACTGCAAAAGTTGTGAAATATGAAAAAGGTTTTGCAACATTTATTGTGTCAAACCATTCGAAGTCAACCGCCATTGGATTGAAATTCAATCTGCGATATTCAGGGAGTGATAAGCTCCTTCTTCCCGCCTACTTCTCCGATGGATACTGTACCATGTTTCCCGGCGAGAAAAAGCAAATTACGGTTGAATGGAACCCTTCAGAAGCTACTAATCCGGTTTTGATCAGAGATGGTTACAACCTTAAATCTATGTTCCTTTTAGTGATCAAATAATTTAGATTCATCTGTGAATAATTTGTTTTTAATGGCCAGATGGAACTTCCGCAATATTCATAGGTTCGTGTGTGCAACACTTTCTCATGGTCGTGTCATATTTGTGCAACTTTGTAAAGGAAATAAAACAACCTTATGGGGGACTGAAAAGTAGCACTATTATAAAAATTAATACCTATTTTAGTGGCTTCCATAACCAAAAAATTTCTGTTATGAATAATCTAAAAATTTCGAACCTGATTGCGCTTGCGTTCTTATTTGTGATGTTTTCGTGTACAACGCCTCCGAAAACGAAGATTCAATGTTATGCTTGGTTGGGTGGTCCCGGTAATGCCACCGACACAGAAATAAAAGCCCAGTTCACCGATCTGAAAAAGAAAGGTATAGATGGATTGATGTACTCCGGCGGACAGAATCCTGAAACGTACCAGCGGGTTGGTAAAATTGCAAAAGAAGCCGGGCTTGAATTCCACACATGGATACCAACACTAATACAAGGAATTAATCCAAAGATAAAGCCCGAATGGTATGCTGTGAATGGCCTTGGTGAATCTGCTTTAACGAAACCTGCCTATGCAGAACATTACAAATTTGTATGTCCTAACCGCGAAGAGGTTTATCTGTTCCTGGCAGATATGTATGGAAAAGTTGCTGAACTACCTGAGGTCGATGGTATTCACCTCGATTTTATCAGGTTTCCGGATGTAATTCTGGCACAAGGCTTATGGAAGAAATATGGACTGGTCATGGACCGTGAATTTCCGCAGTTTGACTATTGCTATTGCGACAAGTGTGTTGCCGATTTTAAAGCAAAAACCGGAATTGATATCAAAGCAGCGAAAGATCCGTCGCAGGTACAGGAATGGAAACAATTTCGTTACGACCTGATTACAAATTTAGTAAATCGGCTTGCAGAAGTGGTTCATTCAAAAAACAAACAGATCAATGCTGCCGTATTCCCAGGTCCTTCGGTTGCTAAAAAATTAGTCCGGCAGGAATGGGATAAATGGAAGATCGATGCCTTCTATCCGATGAATTACAATGATTTCTACCTGGAAGGTACACCATGGATTGGCAAGATGACCAAAGAATCTGTGACCGCACTCAACAATACAAAGCCCGTTTTTAGCGGCCTGTTTATCTGTCCGGATCCTAAAAAGAAAGCCAATGAACCAGATCCTGAGAATCATGGTCTCTTACCTGAAGAGTTGGAACCTGCCATCCGTGAATCGATGGAAAATGGAGCAGCCGGAATTTGCCTTTTCACACCCGAAAGAATGACACCCGAACACTGGGTGATATTCGACAAAGCCATACATGCCACCTATACAAAAAAATAGCTGTTATTTATTGCTTAGTTTGTATTGGCATATTGGGTCCACAGAAAACTATAATAAACCACAAAGTTGTTAAATTTAAATAACCCCCGGTTTAGCTTGCAGAACCGGGGGCAAGTGGATGAAATACGACACCAACCCCAAAGCGGGTTGAACATTAAATTAACAATAGAACATCAAAACCATGACTATCCCAAAAACCCTGTACCTTTTCATCCTGACTTTGCTGCTTTCATCCTGCATGAAGTCATCGCCAGTATTGTTTTCAAAGCTTGAAGGGAATTTTAATGAAGGATGGGAATTTGTCAAAGATCCCATTGACAGTATTTCGCCTGAAATGTTTCAAAAAACCGATCAGCAACAATCAACCTGGCAAAAGGTAACGCTACCACATACCACAAACATCGAAGCGGTTGATTCACAGGAAAAACAATGGCAGGGAACCGCCCGCTACCGGAAGTTTTTTACGGTTCCAAAGCAATTCGATCAGAAATCGGTGTCACTTCAGTTTGGGGCAGCGATGCAAGTTGCCAAAATTTACCTCAACGGAGAATTGGTACAGACGCATTCAGGCGGTTACCTTCCTTTTGAGGTAAAACTGGATGGGAAAGTCAAATTTGGCGGTCAGAATTGTATCGTCGTTGAACTCGATAACCGCAACAATTCATTGATTCCGCCTGGCAAACCACTTGCAAAGCTTGACTTTAATTATAACAGCGGTTTGTACCGCAATGTGACCATCGAAATAAAAGACAAACTTCATATTTCAAATCCGATTACTGCTGACCGGGTTGCCGGAGGAGGTTTGCTCGTCACCTACAACGATGTTACAGAACAGTCGGCAAAAATCAATGTGCAGGTAGATGTCGAAAATGAATCTAAAGAGACTAAACCCGCTTCATTGCAAATCATTCTGGTGGATGGAAAAGGGAAAACAGTTCTTAGTGAAAATGCAGTAGCTCAAAATGTGTCAGTTGGAGGCTTTGTTCAGTTCAAACAGGAATTGAAGGTTGAAAAACCAGTTTTGTGGTCTCCAGAGAGTCCTTCTCTATATAAGCTGAAAGTAAGGGTTCTGAGCAATAATCTGCCGGTTGATTCATTATCGGAAGTAATCGGCATCCGCACTTTTTCGTTTACAGCAACCGATGGATTTGTGTTAAACGGTCAAAAACTGAAGCTTCGGGGCACCAACCGTCACCAGGAATATCCATATATCGGATATGCTGTTCCTGACAATGCGCAGTATCGCGATGCATGGAAAATTAAGCAGGCGGGATTTAATTTTGTGCGTAGTTCCCATTATCCGCAATCACCCGCTTTCCTTGCCGCGTGCGACGAACTTGGCTTACTCGTGATGGATGCCATTCCAGGATGGCAGTTTGTGGGAGGCGAAGAATTTCAAAAGCACAGCATTCGCGATACACGCGAGATGGTTCGTCGCGACCGCAATCATCCAAGCATCATTTTATGGGAAGCATCGCTGAACGAGTCAGGAATGCCGCGACAATTTATGGAACGGGCACATCTGGCTGTTCATCAAGAGTTACCCGTAGCCGATGTGTACACATGTGGCTGGATAGACGACGTGTATGATGTCTATATTCCTGCACGCCAACATGCCAAACCACCTTATTACTGGAATAAATACGCGAAAAACAAACCCATCATTATCGCAGAATATGGCGATTGGGAATATTACGCACAAAACGCCGGTTTCAACCAGACAGCTTTTGGCAATCTGCAAAAAGAGGAGCGCAATTCACGCCAACTACGTGGTTTTGGGCAGAAACGATTGGCTCAGCAGGCACTCAACTACCAGGAATCGTATAATGATAACCTGAATGGTCCGGCAGTCGGCGATGCCAACTGGCTCATGTACGATTACAAACGTGGTTATGCGCCCGATATTGAATCTTCGGGCATTATGGATATTTTCAGGTTGCCGAAATTTGCTTTTTATTTCTATCAAAGCCAGACAAAAAAAGCTGAACCAATGATATTTATTGCAAATTACTGGAATGACCCGTCTTTCAAAGATGTGAAAATTTACAGCAATTGTGACGAAGTTGAATTATCATTGAATGGGAAAGTAATTGCCCGTCAGAAACCCGATCAGGACCGGAACTCAACAAATCTGACTCATCCTCCCTTTTCGTTCACAATCGCCAAATTTGTTCCCGGAAAACTGGAAGCGAAAGGTTTTCTCGCAGGAAAAGAGGTAGTAAAAACCGAACGTAAAACACCGGATGTACCTGCAAAAATCATGTTGTCAATAGATTCAAGCGGAAAAGAATTGCAGGCCGGGAAGAATGATGTTGTTTTCGTTTATGCTTCGGTTACCGATGACGATGGAACTGTTATTCCGGATGACAAGCGCGCTGTGAAATTCACAATCGAAGGCAATGCTGAATTGATTGGTGACAATCCGCGAAATGCAGAAGCAGGTATTTCAACCATTTTGTTACAAGCTGGAAAAACACAGGGTGTCCTTCGGATTAAAGCGACCGCTGAAGGTTTGGTTGCAGGGGAAATAAATTTGAATTTGTTTTAATCAATACAAGGTCCGGAGATTGCAGAGACAAGGCATACCTTGTCTCTGCAATGCCTTGTCTCGTTAACACTTACGAAATATAATACAGGGGAGGTAGAGACGTTGCATGCCACAAAAAAACCTATTTTGGTCATCCCGACTTTTAGAGAAGCCAAACAAGATCCCGTTTGTCGTTTAAGACACAGGATTTCAGCCAACCGCAATATCATGCATCGAAATTATTTTTAGGAATCGCTCCATTTACCTTCCTATTCTGAATGAAGCTTTTAACAGAAACACATTATAGGGTTTGTTTTCGAATAAATCTCTCATGTCGTCAGCCAGATTAAAGTTCCCGTTCGGAACCGACTTATTACGGTTTTGCGACCATACCAGATAGATCGTCGATCCTGGTCTGTATTCCCACCTGACGACCATATTCGACAAAAACTCCTTCACATTAAAATCGGGCTGATCGAAACTGTAGAGATTATTTCCCGCCTGATCAGAAATAAGATATTGTTCTGCTGATGCATTATAAGCAAACTCATTTCCTGTAAAATGGCGAAACCGATCGGTATAATTATCAGCCCTTCCATTGGTTATTTTCTTGAATTCGGTGTATTTTCCGCTCGAAAGAAAAGGTTGTCCCCAATATTGAATACTTAAGTCCGGCGTAATATTGTAGTTCACCCGCAATGATGCACTGAACGTTTTCTGATGAATCCGGGCAAATACATAATCTGTCTTGTTATTATATTCCTGTTGCGTCACATATTGAAGCTCGTCTTCATTATCCGTATAACCAGGAGTCAGTGTAATTTTCAGACTTTTGGAAGGGCGGTAACCCAATACAACACTATAGTTGATCATTTGCTTCGAATTTTTCTGATTTCCCCGCATTGCCATAAATTCAATTTCGGTTGTCAGCTTTTTTTGCTCATTCGAGGCAAGCGCAAGCCAGATATTTTTGGTTCCGGTTACCTTCATAGCAGGACCTCCCCTCAACTCGGTTGTGGAAAGAGCTGCGCCGTTAATATTCGTGCCGAAATGAAGATACCAATAGTTTTTAAACTGGGTATGTGCATTGATATTTCCACCCGGACCGGTTGATTCTCCCGCAAAATTCCATTCCGTCCATTGGTTAAAATTCAGATTCATATCGCGGAAGATCGAGAATGGTTCAAATATCCGGTAGCCTACCCAAATAACTTCCAGAATATTATCGGCCTGACGCATATATCCCACGTCATTCAATTCAAGACCGGGAGATTTCCATGCAGTGGCTCCCATAAATTTAAGTTTGCCCCCCATTTTGCCAATCACAATTTTCCCCCCTTGACCTGCAAGGCTCGTACGGGTTGAATCGAATTTGAGATGAGTGGCATCGGGACGTTGAAACGCGTGAATCCATGATTTCTGCGTATTCGTGATCGCTTCGGCACTACCATTTACCTTGCTAAAATACGAACTCAAATCTAATTCCCAGTCTTTGTTATGCCATTTGTGTACAAAATCAAAACCTCCGGTATAAGCTGATTTATGCAGATAATTAAGTTGGTCTTCCGCAAGATTCCGGTTTACCGAAGTGAACATACCCCCGATCAATGTATTTCCTTTATCGAGGTCTTTTTGCACTCTTCCAATGGTATAATTGGTAAAAGGCTCAATCATTTCAGAGTGTTGAGTACCATTACTGATGTGCGCAAACTCCTCGCCAGTTAAGCTTTCAAGCAATCCCAACGACCAACCTTCTTTTGTTTTTCCTGTTATTTTAGCCGCACCCAGAATTTTTGTAAATTCAGGAGCATCAATATATTCATCATCATTGATATCGGGACTGTAATGAGGCCGGCGACCAATCCGACGCGAATAAAACAGATTTTCAGAGGCTAAGTCACCATCACCAAACATCAGCGGAAAACTCAATATATTTTTTCCTTCAATAAAAAATGGTCGTTTTTCCTGAAAGAAAGTCTCAAAAGAAGAGAGATTCACCTGAGAAGGGTCTGCTTCCACCTGTCCGAAATCGGGATTGATCGTAAAATCAAGCGTCAGATTATTAGTCACACCCAATTTCCCATCAATTCCACCAGTCAGTTGACTCTTTTTTCCTGACTGCTTGAATGGATTACCAGCCTCTTTTTCATACCTATCGGTCCGGGCTACTACGTAAGGCGTTATATCAGCAATTTTTCTTGATTTCAAATTCTTCAGACCTTTCAGTTCCCCATACTGTGAAACCCATCCGGAATTTTTCTTGGTTGCAGGTTGCCAAACACTTGTCTCCTGCTTCCTGAAAAGCATCCGTGCAACCTGTAAACCCCAGGTTTGCTCACCGTTCCCTTCAAAACGCAACTGAGTCAGTGGAATCCGTATTTCGGCATACCATCCCAATTGATCGCGACTCGTTTTGACGAGCCAGATCGGATCCCAGGTATTATCCTCGACTTCACCATCATTGCTTACAATGTAATCATTTTTAATACCCGCTGCATTTACCATAAACGAAAAAGCGGTGCGTTTGTCGAAGTATGAATCGAACTGCACGGCTACGAAATCGCCATCCATTTCATCGCGACGCGAAAGTCGTTGAACAATGCTGTCGGGATTTGTATCCCATGCCTTAAAACCAACGTAGATAAAATTCTCGTCGAGTAAGATTGCAAAATCTGTTTTTTGACCGGGGGCTTTCCCTTCAGAAGGTTGGTATTGAATAAAGTCATCCTGCCAATTGGCTTTAAGCCAGGCAGGGTCGTTCAATTTCCCATCAATCGAAATGTCAGTTGTATCGCATTGCAAGGCATAATATTCTTTTTTCGGCTGATTTTGAGCAATCAGCTGTTCTGCAATTAGGGCTAAAATAAAGGTCAACAAAAAAAATCCAGATCTCATTCATATAAGTTTTACAATTAAAGAGACGCTCAAAGTTCAATTCCGTTACACGCTTTACGATTTTTTTCTGAAATAAAATCTGGTTCAATCAACGTTTCTTTAACAATTCATTATCTTACATACAGTTAAACAAGTATAAAATTGAAGGCTTTCCATCAACAAAAAGACGTTGTCAATAAAAATAGTTCGATTAGAATGATTTCTTTTGTAGTAGTTGTAAACAACAATTTCAACCAAATTTCAAATAGTCGCTATAACTTTCCCGTAACTAATTGTGCTTTTTCGTTTGAACTATGCCGAAGCAAAAATTTAAAGACGATCCGGAAGCACTGCTACAACTGGTAGAAGGCAACCTTGACGCTTATCGTTTTTTATTTGACCACCATTTTACAGACCTTTGTAACTTTCTGTTGATCTATTTGCACAGTAAAGTACTTGCGGAAGATATTGCGCTCGAAATTTTCACGTTCATCTGGGAAAAACGTCTTGCTCATATACGCCGAGGCTATGATTGAACTTGGTGAAATTGATCAAACTGTTCTGGATGCGATTAATAAGGTCCGTGCACGGGCATATAAAGTAGCTGCTACGCAAACATCGTTGTATCTCGCAGTAACATCAACTGCAAAAACAGAACTTCGTAAAATTGTTCGCGTCGAGCGACACATGGAGTTTGCCCTTGAAGGTATACGCTACATGGATTTGATCCGCTGGAAATTGGCGGCTAAAGTGTTGAACATTCATATGCTGGATCCTGCCGATTTACGCACGAAAGTCGTAAAACCAGGTTTGTGGTTTTTCCCTCAAGTACCAGAAATTGATGACGATGGAGTCGCTGATTTTGCGGCGATGTACAGTGCCGGTTTGGTCAAACGGGGCGCTATCCGGAATTTTGATGCCACCAAACAATACCTGTGGTCAATTCCATCAAAGGAAATTTTGATCAACACAAACCTAAAGCAGAACTCAGGATATTAACAATTAAATGTTTAATGACCGGGAGTTCAGAAATCTTCCGGTCATTACAAGACCAATAAACCCAAAATCAGGAATTTACTGATCGAATTAAAAGGGTGGCTTATTGTCACCCTTTTAAATAACCCACAAAATTCAAATTATAATGATGAAATATAATCTAATGAAAAGACGATCACTACTTCTATTGTTTTCTGTATTGTTCTTTACTGTTTGCACAGCCCGGGAAAAGCAGAAAACGAAGTCATATAGCGGCATATACCCTCACTTTGCCTACTACAATAACGAAGGTGAATGTGGAACTGGTGCAGTAGTTCCCTGGGCGGATCGCCTATGGGTGGTCACTTACGGTCCACACCTTCCATTTGGTTCGTCGGATAAACTCTATGAAATCACCGCCGATTTACAAAAAATTACCCGGCCTGAAAGTATCGGGGGTACTCCGGCTAACCGGATGATTCACAAGGAAAGCAATCAATTGTTTGTTGGTCCGTATGCCATCGATTCTGCCCGAAATGTCCGCGTGATCTCATACAAAGATATGCCAGGTCGTCATACCGGGAATGCCCGACATTTAACCGATCCGGCAAATAAAATCTACTATGGCACCATGGAGGAGGGTTTTTATGAATTAGATGTGAAGACGCTTCATTCCAAGATGTTATTCGAAGATCTCAATGTTACCAGAAAAAAGAGTAAAGATACGGACGGTAATTTGAAGGGAACCCTGATGCCAGGGGCACACGGGAAAGGTTTCTATTCAGGCCAGGGAGTAATGGTGTACAGCAACAACGGAGAACCATCTCCCGAAGCGTTGAAAAAATTTGATATTAAGTCCGGTGTTTTGGCCGAGTGGAACGGGAAAGATTGGAAAGTAATCAGAAGAAACCAGTTTACCGAAGTTACCGGTCCTGGAGGAATTTATGGCAATCAACATCCCGAAACGGATCCTATCTGGGTCAATGGCTGGGATCATAAATCTGTATTGGTTGGGGTCAGAGACAACGGGAAATGGAGTTTTTATCGTTTGCCCAAAGCGAGTCACAGCTACGACGGCGCTCATGGCTGGAACACCGAATGGCCACGTATCCGCGACATCGGAGCAGCAGAAAAACCGGATTACCTGATGACCATGCATGGCATGTTTTGGCATTTTCCGGGAACATTCACTTCCGGTAATTCCGCAGGTATTCGTCCACGCTCAGCCTACCTTAAAGTAATTGGCGACTTTGCCCGATGGAACGACCAACTCGTTTTCGGATGCGATGATTCAGCTCAAAAGGAGTTTCTCAATAAACGAAAAGTGAAGGGCAATATTGAAGGACCGGGACAATCTAATTCGAACCTGTGGTTCACATCAACGGAAAAACCTGATCAGTTGGGCCCAAATACTGCCGAAGGTGCAGTGTGGATTTCAGAAGAAATTAAAGCTGGTGAGGTATCTGAACCATTTCTCTTTGCAGGATGGGACATCCGTTCGGCATGGATTAAGAACGAAGGAAAACAAACAGTAACATTTACATTCGAAGTAGATGAAACAGGAAATAATTCCTGGAAAAAGCTGAAAGAATTCAAAGTTAAAGCGGATGAGTCAATTAATATCCCTTTTACCGAAAAGGGCGAATGGATCAGGGTAAAAGCAGAACAGGCAGTCAAAGCCACGGTTCATTTTTCGTATGCACAAAAAGACAAACGCGCTGCTGCTGCCGATCCAATGTTCGCTGGTCTGGCCCCGGTAACAGAAACAGAAACCAACGCCGGATTACTTTGGGGATTGGGCAACAACCGTCGCAAACTGGGCGTTTTAGCCGGAACTGCTTCGGATAATGCTTTTACTGAAAGTGGTTACTACGAATTGGATTCGCTGATGAACCTCGTAAAAAAAGAGGATGCAACAACATCCTCATTTATCCGTGAAAAGTTTGCTATTCCGCAGCAGGTAGTCACAGTTGACGAATCTTCTGTATTAATTGTTGACGAAATGGGACGCCGTTGGAGATTACCAAAAGGCAATCCTAAATACACTGATTTGACCAACAATGCCATGTTGCGTATTTGCCGTGAAGTAGCTACCGAACGCGATTTACTGAATTGTTCCGGAACATTCTACGAACTTCCGGCAGAAAATGCCGATGGTTTTGCCAAAATACGCCCGGTTGCTTCACACAATTTCCGTATTCACGATTACGCTTCGTACCGCGGAATGGTGATTATGACAGGAATAGATGCAAAAACGGCCAAAGGCAATCCGCATATTGTGAGTTCTGCCGACGGCAAAGCATCAGTATGGGCAGGTGTTATTGACGATTTATGGCAAATGGGCAAACCGGTTGGCGAAGGTGGCCCCTGGAAAAATTCGGCTGTGAAAGCCGGAATAGCATCAGACCCTTACCTGATTGGATTCTACGATAAAAGAAGTGTGACGATATCACATGATTCCAAAAAAAACATCATCTTTAGGATTGAAGTAGAACCGATCGGCCATGGACCGTGGATGAATTATAAGATGGTAACAGTTAAACCTGGTCAATCATTCAATTTTACTTTCCCTGGCAGTTTTCAATCGAGGTGGATCCGGTTTGTGGCAGATACCGATTGCAATGCGACAACCTGGTTAAAATATGAATAATATTCTGAGACTTTAAATATTGTTGCCAAGTAGCATCCAATTTTATTCGATGTTATCAAACAAAATTCAGCTTCAAAAATTAAAATTGCAAATATGGCTCATAAACAATGTTTTAATATATATTTCACAATTATTTTTAAGCATTTCAGATAATTTACCCTATGCAGGGGGTAAAATATCCGATAATTTACCCCCTGTATAGGGTAAAATATCCGATATTTTACCCCATCGCTTGTAAATCAAATAAAATATTCTTATTTTTGTTACAAAACTAAATGCCATGATACGCAGGAAGCTATTCGAAGATTTACAGGCTCACCTTTTGAAAAAAGAATTTACCATCATCACGGGGGCACGGCAAACAGGGAAATCAACGTTGTTGAAACAGTTGGAGGTTTATTGCAAAGAAATGGAGATTCCGGTTGTTTTTCTGAATCTTGAAAACAAAACCATACTTGCCGAATTGAACGAAAATCCCCTGAACTTATTGAAATTCATGCCAGAACCGAACACAAGAACGATCGCACTGGTCGATGAGATTCAATACCTGGATGATCCCTCCAATTTTCTGAAGCTCTTATATGATGAACATTCAGAACGAATTAAGGTGGTGGCAACAGGAAGCAGCGCTTTTTACATCGATAATCAGTTCAGGGATTCGCTG
>JBBRZE010000058.1:0-36441 GCA_038236995.1 Bacteroidales bacterium
TACTGCGTAAAGTGGGAGAGTAGGCCGCCGCCAACTTAAACCAGGCCCGGATTCTTTATTGAGTCCGGGCCTTTTTAATTTATAACAGATTACACAGATTAGAACGGATTACACGGATTTTACGCTATCCCTTCAAGCGGTGGCAAACCCTAGAAGAGCCTTTATCGAAGATCGTTAATTGCTTACATCTGGCTGTTTTCGGAAGATATTCATTGCCACGTATAAGAATGGTGCTGCATATGATCAAAGATTCCAATAAACTGTTATCGTTAAGGTTTATGATTTTAAAAATTGTTTTGAAACCTAAATGCAAATAATTGCTATTTTTGTCAGCTAAACATAAATTACGATTTAGGATGCGTTCTCCCCTGGTTGTTTTGATTTATAAGCTTTCCATAGTGATGCTCCTGTACACTGTCTGCAGGATTCTTTTTTATTCCTTTAACATGGGTTTATTCCCGGACGTGAACGTTGATTCGTTTACGATTATGTTATTGGGGGGCTTGCGCTTCGATTTAAGCGCTATTCTATATTTCAATTTGTTGTTTATTCTATTACTGCTTATTCCCTTTAAATTCAGACACCAGCCAATATATCAGAGGGGACTGGATTATCTTTTCTATTTCACGAATGCGATTGGTCTTGCACTTAATTGTATTGATATCATCTATTACCGGTTTACACAAAGAAGAACAACGTTACTCGTTTTTGATGAGTTCCGGAATGAGCAAAACTATTTGCAGCTGGCTAAGCACTTTTTTCTGGATTATTATTACATCCTGTTAATCTGGATTGTACTTGTAGCCATAATGGTTTGGTTATCGCGGAAGTTAAAAGTGGAAGCCCCTAAATGGTCGGGAATCAAATATTATATCTCGGGTACAATTATTCTGGCTGTATTTATTGGCCTGACCATTCTCGGTTTACGAAGCGGTCTTCCCCCTAAGCAGGACTTTCCGCTTGCACCAAGCGATGCCGGGCAATACACGATACATCCGAACGATGTGGCAATTGTACAAAATACACCGTTTTGTATGTTGCGAACGGTACAAAACACGGTCTATAAAAGGCAAAATTATTTTCAGGAGGAGGAGTTGAACTCAATCTATTCGCCTATACACATTCCCGACTCTTTAAGGGAGTTCAAAAAAATGAATGTGGTGGTGATTATTGTCGAAAGTCTGGGCAAGGAGACACTGGGTTTCTACAACCATCAACTCGATAACGGTACGTACAAGGGATATACACCTTTCTTAGATTCATTGGCCGAACATTCACTTGTATTTATGAATTCTTTCGCCAACAGCAGGATTTCAATTGAGGGAACTCCGGCTGCGGTAGCGGGTATCCCCTCGTTGCAGGAGTCGTTCACACAGTCGTTTTATGCTAATAACAAGATCAACAGCCTGGCTTCGTGCCTCTCGACGAAGAATTACGAAACGGTTTTTGCACATGCGGCCCCTAATGGATCTTTGGGTCTGAATGCTTTTGCAGTAATGGCCGGAATCAAAAAATATATTGGAAAAAACGAGTATAACAATGATGCTGATTACGACGGGGTTTGGGGAATCTGGGATCACAAATTCCTGCCATTTTTTGCTCGCGAGTGTACCCGTTTGCAGCAGCCATTCCTAGCTGCCCTTTTTACAACCTCGTCGCATCATCCCTATAAAATACCAGCTGAATTATCGAATAATTTTGCCGAGGGAACGCTTCCTATTTTTAAAAGTATCCGGTATGCAGACTACTCTTTACGAAAACTCTTTAGCGAAGCTTCCCGCCAACCCTGGTACGAAAATACCATCTTTGTGATTACCGGCGATCATACCTGTTCACGCTATCACGACGTTTATAAAACATCGCTGGGTGCATTTGGTGTTCCCCTTATCTTTTATACGCCAGGTAAACAATTGCCGGCGAGAAAAGACTATGGAGTTGCTCAACAGATCGATATAATGCCTACAATACTCAATTTTCTTGGGTACGATAAGCCTTATTTTGCTTTTGGAAAAGATTTATTAGATGATCGGCAAGATAAATTTGCGATTAACTATGCCGGCAATGCTTTCCAGCTGATATGGGACAACTGGGTGTTACAGCATAATACCGAAGCCTCCATTGCGCTTTACGACTGGAAAATTGATCCATTACTGAAAAACAATCTTGTCGGTAAGAACGATTCCATTCAAATCAGGATGGAACGCAAAGTTAAAGCCATCATCCAACAGCATAACAATCGTATGATTGAAAACCGACTGTTGCCCGGACAGTAGGTGATTTCCATTTTGATTTTCGGGTGAGATGGTGAAGATGTATGCCAGCTTTTCTGCCAACTCCGGTTGTGCAAGTTTGGTGGCATTCCTTTTTTCTTTTACATATTCACTTATTTTCATCGTGTATATCACAACAAGTATATTTAATTTGAGATCTTCCTGATTAGACCCGAAAAGGTATCGTCATCTGATAAACCGAAATATCCACAAAGGATAGAAGATTTAAAATCTGTATTTTCGTACCGCTATTTATTAAATCTGATCATCATGTTGTGGAAAGGTAGAAGACAAAGTGATAATTTTGAAGACAGGGGATCGGGAGGAGGTCGCAGAATTGCTTCAATAGGTGGCTTCGGCACCATAATCATTGTAGCTATTGTTTGGTTACTGGGTGGAAATCCTATGGAGGTTTTACAAATGCTTCAGTCGGGCACAACTACTGAACAGCAATCTTCAAATGTTCAAAAAAACCCGCACGAAGATGAATTGGTTCAGTTCAGCAGGGTTGTATTGGCCGACACCGAGGATGTATGGAATAAGTTATTCAAGGAGAATAACCAAACTTACCGCGAGCCAACATTGGTCGCATTCAGCAATTCTGTAGAGTCGGCATGTGGACTTACAAGTGCTGCAACAGGTCCGTTTTATTGTCCGGGAGATGAAAAACTATACATCGACCTTGTGTTTTTCGAAGAATTACAGCAACGCTTAAATGCATCGGGTGATTTTGTGATCGCTTACGTGATTGCCCACGAGGTTGGACATCATATCCAGAAGTTATTAGGCACAATGGATAAGTTTAACAACATGCGCGAAAAGCTTTCTCAGAAAGAATTCAACCGTCTAAATGTAAAACTCGAATTACAAGCCGATTTTTATGCGGGAGTATGGGCACATCATGCTCAGAAAATGAAAAATATAATGGAGAAAGGCGATCTCGAAGAAGCCATGAACGCTGCCGGTGCGATAGGCGATGACCGTTTGCAAAAGCAATCGCAAGGGAAAGTGGTTCCCGATTCGTTTACACATGGGACTTCCGCTCAACGGATGCATTGGTTTAAATTGGGTTACGATTCCGGTGATATCAGCCAGGGTGATACTTTCAAAGCAGATGAGCTTTAAGAAATTGCATTAAATTCATGAGGATGATTTTAAATGTAATGAAGAAAAGGATTCAAATTTGATGTATGGTAACAAATTTGTTACTATTTTTGTAATGCAACAGCAAAACGAGACACTATGCCCGAAGTTTTCAGAATGTTTGGATTGCGTTTTTTCTTTTTTGCCAATGAACATTTGCCCGTTCATATTCATGTGCAGAATGCTGATGGAAGAGCGAAGTTTCATATTTTACCTAAAGTAAAACTCGTATCAAACAAGGGATTAAAAGCATCGGACTTAAAACTTGCAGAAGCCATTATTGAAGAAAACGAATCAACAATAATTAAAGCATGGGAGATATTTCATGGAAAAGCGGAGTAATTTAAAAATAGAAAAAGTATGGTTCGATGATGAAAACATCTATATCCTCACAAATGATGGAACTCAAAAAAATCACCCTTTGCGTTGGTTTGATAGGCTATGGAATGCCACCACAGAACAACGGGAGCAATTTGAAATCGGGAGTTGGGGTGATTCTATTCATTGGGAGGAATTGAACGAGGATTTAAGTCTCGAAGGTTTTTATACTTACAACAAGGACGAGATAGAAAAACAACAAAATGAGGTGTCACGTGTGTTCAGCCAATTTCCGGAAATAAACATCACCCGATTCGCTGAACAAGTCAAAATTAATCGCAGTCTTCTGGCTAGCTATGTATGCAACGAAAAGAAACCTGGGATCAAAAGTAGAAAACAAATAGAAGCCGCTCTGCATCAGCTGGGCAAAGATTTATTAGCCGTAAAACTGTAGTTTACCACATTAAAATATTCGTTATTTGAAAAAAGTAATCCAACCGGATTGCTTTTTTTGTTCAACTGAATTTAGTAGCCCGATGTTAGATATGGGTATCAGATCACCTGATTATCGAATCAAAAATTTCCTATATTTGTACGCTTCAAAAAAAGGAGTTTTTTTAACGTTATGAGTAACAAATTCAGAGAGTATAAGGAGTTTGATCTGTCAAAAATAAATCAAGATATCCTGAAACTTTGGGAACAAAACGACACGTTTCATCAATCGATATCCACCCGTGCCGGAAGGCCGACATTTGTATTTTACGAAGGTCCGCCATCTGCCAATGGTTTGCCGGGCATTCATCATGTTGTTTCAAGAGCAATAAAAGATATTTTCTGCCGTTACAAAACGCAACAGGGGTTTTTAGTGAAACGCAAAGCCGGATGGGATACGCATGGGCTTCCTGTTGAACTTGCAGTCGAGAAGTTATTAGATATCACGAAAGAAGACATTGGTAAAACCATCTCTGTTGAAGATTACAATGCCGCCTGCCGTAAGGAGGTGATGAAATATACCGATAAATGGGAAGATCTCACACGTCAGATGGGTTACTGGGTCAATATGGACGATCCATACATTACCTACGACAGCCGCTATATCGAAACGTTGTGGTGGCTTCTGAAAGATCTTTACAAAAAGAACCTGCTTTACAAAGGTTACAGCATACAACCCTACTCGCCTGCAGCTGGTACCGGATTAAGTTCGCATGAACTGAATCAGCCTGGTTGTTACCGCGATGTAAAGGATACAACCTGTATTGCCCAGTTTAAGGTTGAGAAAAATGAGAAATCAGAAACGCTTTTTGCGGATATTGATTCCGACCTCTTCATTATCGCCTGGACAACTACACCCTGGACTTTGCCCTCAAATACCGCGTTGGCGGTTGGAGCCAACATCCGGTATGTAAAAGTCAAGACATTCAATCCTTATACTTCGGAGCCTGTTACCGTTATTCTTGCCAAAGAATTGCTGGGTAATTATTTCCCGGAGAAGAATGCCGAATTGTCGTTTGATGATTATACCGGAGATGGTAAGAATATTCCGTTTCAGATACTTTCCGAATTTCCGGGAAAAGAACTGCTTGGAGTTACGTATGAACAGCTGATTCCCTGGGTTAAACCAATGGGCGATGCATTCAGGGTAATTGCAGGTGACTTTGTAACGACCGAAGATGGTACCGGAATCGTTCATATTGCGCCGACATTTGGTGCAGACGATGATCGGGTTGCAAAACAAACCGGAATTGTTCCGCTTATGCTTCTTGACAAGGAGGGTAAACAGCAACCAATGGTCGACCGCCAGGGACGATTTTTCCGTTTGGCTGATTTATCCGAGGATTTTGTTTCAAAGAATATTAATATTCAATTATATAGTGAGTATGCTGGTCGTTACGTAAAAAACGATTTCGACGAAACGCTTACTGAAAACGATTCGACACTCGACATCGATCTTTCTGTGATGTTAAAAAGAGAGAATCGTGCATTTAAGGTTGAGAAACATGTCCACAGTTATCCACATTGCTGGAGAACAGATAAGCCTGTTTTATACTACCCACTCGACTCGTGGTTTATCAAGACTACGGCTGTCCGTGATCAGTTGATCGGATTGAATAAAACGATCAACTGGAAACCTCAGTCGACGGGAACAGGCCGTTTTGGTAACTGGCTCGAAAATCTGGTTGACTGGAACCTGTCGCGTTCGCGTTTCTGGGGAACACCGTTGCCGATCTGGCGTACGGAAGACCGGACGGAAGAGATCTGCATTGGATCGGCAGAAGAGCTGGTCGCCGAAATTAATAAGTCGGTTGCCGCCGGTATGATGGAATCGAATCCTTTCAAGGATTTTAAGGTTGGTGACTTCTCGAAATTGAATTACGAAAAAATAGATTTCCATCGTCCTTTTGTTGACGATATTTTCCTTGTCTCTCCAAAAGGGGTTAAAATGTTTCGCGAAACCGACCTGATCGATGTTTGGTTCGATTCGGGTGCTATGCCTTTTGCCCAGGCGCACTATCCTTTCGAAAATAAGGATGTCTTTAACGAGGTATTTCCTGCCGATTTTATTGCGGAAGGTGTCGATCAAACGCGTGGCTGGTTTTTTACGCTTCACGCCATTGCAACAATGGTGAAAGGTTCTGTCGCTTTCAAAAATATTATTTCCAACGGCTTAGTGCTTGATGTTAATGGAAATAAAATGTCAAAAAGGTTGGGTAATGGTATCGATCCTTTTGAGGCAATTGACAAATATGGATCCGATCCATTGCGTTGGTACATGATTACCAATTCACAACCGTGGGACAATCTTAAATTTGATATTGCAGGAGTTGAAGAGGTTCGGAGGAAATTCTTCGGAACACTTTACAATACCTATAACTTCTTTGCGTTGTATGCGAATGTCGACGGATTTACTTTCAAGGAAGAACAGGTAGCTGAAGAGGCACGTCCTGAACTTGACCGCTGGGTATTGTCTTTGCTGAACAGCCTGATAAAGGATGTAACTGAAGCATATGAAACCTACGAGCCAACCCGCGCAGGAAGAGCTATTTCAGAATTTGTAACCGAAAATCTATCGAATTGGTATGTCCGTTTGAGCAGGAAACGTTTCTGGGGAGGCGAATACGATGCAGATAAAATATCGGCCTACCAGACACTTTATACATGTCTCGAAACCGTTGCAAAACTTGCTGCACCGATAGCACCGTTTTATATGGATCAGCTTTATTGCGATTTGAACCGTGTTAGTGGCCACGAAAGTGATTCCTCGATCCATTTGACGTTGTTTCCTAAATATAACGAAGAAGCAATTAACAAAGAGCTTGAGGAACGGATGGATATTGCTCAGAAAGTTTCTTCTATGATACTGGGGTTACGCAGAAAAGAAAAGATAAAAGTACGCCAGCCTTTGGCAAAAATCATTGTTCCGGTTCTGAACGCAAACTTTCGCAAACAATTTGAAGCTGTCGAAAGTATCATCCTGACAGAGGTTAATGTGAAGGAAGTTGAATACCTTACCGATGCGACTGGCGTGATTAAAAAGAAGATCAAAGCCAACTTTAAAACACTTGGTCCAAAATATGGTAAACTGATGAAGGCGGTTTCAGTATTGGTAAGCAATATGAGTCAACCGGAGATTGCCTCTTTTGAAAGAGCGGGTACTTTCGATGCAATAATCGAAGGTGAACCGGTCACGCTCGCGCTTGAAGATGTTGAAATTCATTCGGAAGATATTCCTGGTTTACAGGTTGCTAGCGAAGGTGCGATCACAGTTGCATTGGATATCAATGTAACTCCTGAATTGCGTCTAGAAGGAATTGCAAGAGAGTTTGTAAACAGGATACAAAACCTTCGAAAAGATAGTAACTTTGAAGTGACAGACAAAATTATTCTTCGGATTGTACGTCATCCTGAACTCAATGAGGCGATGGATAAATTTGGAGATTTTATTGGAAGTCAGACGCTTGCGTCAAGAGTGGAATTGGTTGACCTACTGAATGATGATGGCACAGCAAAGCTGGTTGAAATTGAAAAGGGAATTGAGACATTTATTCAAGTTGAAAAGGAAATTTTTTAGTGATTGTTTTTTATACATTATTAAATATTTACGTCTGATTAATTATATATAGAGCCTAAATTAATTATTTTTACACCAAACCATAATGCTATGAGCGAGAAAACAAGATACTCAGATGAAGAACTCCTTGAGTTCAAAGCGCTAATCCAGGATAAGCTTTTAAGTGCTCGTCAGGATTATGAATTATATAAAAATGCGATCACCCATGGTGACGGTAACGGCACTGAGGACACCTCACCAACTTTCAAAGTTTTAGAGGAAGGTGCAGCAACCTTGTCAAAAGAGGAGGCAGGCAAACTTGCACAGCGACAGTTGAAATTTATTCAATATCTTGAAGCTGCTTTGGTTCGCATTGAAAATAAGACATATGGAATTTGTCGTGAAACGGGAATACTGATTTCGAAGGAACGCCTTCGTGCAGTACCTCATGCTACACTTTCTATCGAAGCAAAGAATAACCAGCGTTGATGAAATGGGTTATTTACCTTTAATAAGGTTTAAATATCTGTAAGATTTGAATTAAGTTCGGGGTGATTTTATTTGCCCCGATTTTTTTATTGTTATATATGCCAATACTTATTTTATGAGTGCAAAGACGAAGTCAATCCTTATTATTTTGCTAGTTCTGCTAGTTGATCAAACGCTAAAAATTTGGATAAAAAGTAATATGATGCTTGGCGACGAGTTCATTATCGCAAAGAACTGGTTTATTATCCATTTTGTTGAAAACAACGGCATGGCTTTCGGTCTCGAGTTTGGGAATAGTATTGGTAAGTATTTCCTGAGCGTTTTTCGAATTATTGCAGTCGGGGCTATTGGCTGGTATATCGTTAAACTTTGGAAAAGAGATGTCCCCTTCGGTGTTATTGCATGTTTCGCGCTAATCATGGCCGGAGCTATTGGCAATATACTGGACAGTGCATTTTACGGATTGATTTTTAATGAAAGCTATGGACAGGTTGCCACACTATTCCCTGCGGGAGGTGGTTATTCATCCTTTTTGCAAGGAAGAGTGGTCGATATGTTTTACTTTCCGCTGATTTCTGGAAATTACCCATCATGGGTCCCTTTTGTTGGCGGTAACGATTTTATTTTTTTCCGCCCGGTATTTAACCTTGCGGATTCTTCTATTACGGTTGGAATAATCTCAATCCTTGTATTCTACAGACACTTCTTTGACGAGAAGCATGCACATGCCGAGCCGGAAAAGGAAGCAGAGGTGCCGGAGAAAATTGGTACTGAAGAAAATTGATTTAATTTGGATCTTTGCTGAGAACTACCTGCTTCGGCCGGGGAATTTCCACGCTAAATTGCGGATTAGTCAGGTGTTTTTCCTGGAAAATGATTAATTCGTCAGGTGTTCGAATTCCAGTATATTGATAGTATTGGATACTAATTTCCGAATAAACAATTGAAAATTTTCTTTTGTGGGAAGATCCTGTTTTTCCAATTCCCTCCATTTATTGAAGTCTTAACCTTTTGAAAATATTGTTTTTTAACATTCAGCTGAAAACTTAACCCTCATTCTAAACGTTTTTATTGATTGTATTCGCGGTTATTAATATTTACTATTTTAGGTGCTTTAATAAAAAGGATTTGCCATGGAAAATATATACAAATATTTCATCAGGATTGTCTCGATTTTCATGTTGACAATCGTATTAATTCAGTGCAAAAAGGAGAGTTCGGTTACACCTGTACCTATTACACCAATTGTAATTAAAGAGGCAACCGATGTCAATAAATTTATATACAATGGACTGAAAGATTATTATTTATGGGTTGATCAGGTGCCAAATCTCATCGCTCAGAAGTACGCGGTTAAGGATTCGCTGAATGCTTTTTTAAACACATATGCCGATCCTAACAATCTCTTCACCTCCCTGTTATACAAATACCACACGGTCGATAAATGGTCGTTTATTGTCGATGATTCAAAGGTTATCGATAATTGGATTCAGGGGATATCCGAAACGATGGGATTTGATTTCATGTTAGCACGGATTGGCTCGAGTGATAATGTTTTTGGCTTTATCAGGTATGTTTATAAAGGGTCTCCTGCCGAGAAAGCAGGAATTAAGCGCGGGGATCTTTTTATGCAGGTTGACGATCAGCAGTTGACAGTTGCTAATTATCAGACGCTCTTGTTTACGAAAGTGACCTATAAACTATCTTTAGCGTCTGTCTCCGACAAAACAATTTCATTGAATGGAAAATCGGTAACAATGACAGCCGTTTTGATGCAGGAGAATCCCATTCAACTTGATACAGTACTCAATGTTGGCAATTTCAAGGTGGGATATCTTGTTTATAACGGTTTTAACGCTGATTTTGATATTCAGTTGAACGACGTTTTTAAGAGATTTAAAGATGCAGCAATTGATAGGCTTATTCTCGATTTACGTTACAACGGAGGAGGTTCTGTTCAAACTGCGAAATACCTGGCTAGTATGATTTATGGTACTGCAACCACCAAGATATTCCTTAAGAGCCAGTACAATACAGGTTTACAGGCTGCAATTGTGGGTTCAGAAGGAGCGGCTTCACTTATTGAAGATTTTACGGATAAGATTTTGAAAACTAGCTCTACTGCAGAGACTCCAATCAATACGGTTAATATGAGTAAGTTATATGTTATAACTTCTGACAATACAGCCTCTGCCAGTGAATTATTGATCAACGGACTCAAGCCTTATTTACAGGTTTATAATGTGGGAATCAATACAGCTGGTAAATATGTGGGTTCTTTTACAATTAAAGACTGGGATGCGAACGGGGTCGTAAATCCCAATCATAAATGGGCGATGCAGCCTATTGTGGTAAAGATTGCTAATTCAGCAGGAGTTTCAGACTACGTTGATGGCTTGGTTCCCGATTATACTCTTGATGAAGATATTGTAAGTCTTTTGCCGTTTGGAGATCAGAATGAAACTTTATTGAAGGCTGTTTTAAACAATATTAAAGGACTGCCACAAACAGCAATTACCCTTAAATCCCAAAAAATTGGATTAAAGAGGGTATTTGACTCTCAGGATATCCGGCCTTTTGCGAAGCAGATGTATATCAATCAACTAAAAAAGAATTAGTTTTCTTTTGTTTAAAATTATTTTATTTAATGATCACGTTTATGAAGAAATTATTGTTGTTAGTAGTGCTGATTGTTTATTCATCTTTGATTTTTGCCCAGAGCGCTGATGATATTACTGGAATCTGGTGGAATGATACTAAAACATCGAAAATTAAAGTAGAAAAGAAGGAGGGAAAATATATCGGAACGATAGTGCATATCATTCCTGAAAAATATGTAAACGGTGCTCCGGGGAAAGACGAAAAGAATCCTGATCTGAATCTGAGAAGCCGATCGGTTCTTAATCTGCAAATATTAAGTGGATTAGTTTATAATGCCACAGACAAGGAATGGTCAAACGGAACGATCTATGATCCAAAGGCAGGAAAAACATACGATTGTTATGTCTGGCTTGAAGGGAAGGACATATTACAACTTAAAGGATTTGTGGCAGGTATCAGAATGCTTGGACGCAAATCTACCTGGACACGTACGACTTTGTAAGAATTCTGAATTCAGTCACCTGAACTGAATTTGGTTAATTTCACAGGGACTTATCTTCAGAGGGACATTCTACGAGGGTGTCCCTTCTGATGTAGAGTGCCCTGAAGAATGCGAAAAGAAAAATAATGCTAACAATTACGAGGTAGAAGCTCCCATCTTCAGATGTTCCTGTTTTATCAATACCACTACCAATCAATCCTTTCTGCATCAGATAATAGGCAACAACTGCAGTTGTGTTATTGACAAAGTGGGCGATGACTGGTAGCCAGAGTGTACCGCTCCATTCGAGCATATATCCAAACATTGCTCCAAGGACGAGCCTGGGTAGAAATCCAAAAAACTGCATGTGCAATGCGCTGAATAACGCGGCGGAGATCCAGATCGCAACATGGGTATTCCCAAATTTCTTTTTAAATAATTGCTGAATGATACCCCTGAAAAGCAACTCTTCACCAAGGGCAGGAAGAATACCAATCATCGCTATATTTGAAAAAAGAGTTGTTAATGAAGTGGTTGATAAAAAGGCCTCTGTTATTTTAGTCGCTTGATCTTCTGAATTTTGCATCCATATTTCAACAGAACTCATCCATTCAGGAAGACTAAGATTGGAATTAATTTCTGTCAGCCAGTTGATGAGCGGGTTGGAAAAGTAAATAATTGCAATAACAAAAAGAACGCTTTTAAAATCGGGTTTGTTATTATACCGGAGAAAAACTGAGACATGATCGTTAAGAAACCACGCGACTATAAATGGCGGAATAATGAAAACTCCGATTGATTGAAGTGTCTGAAAAAACTTTAGGATCGAAAGATTCTTTGGATTTGAAGTGTCCTGAATCAAATTCTGCATTTCGGTGAGGTTTACACCATAAATCAGCCAGCCGAGCGCAATGCTGAGTACCATCACAGCAATACCACTGATTAAAATGACAAGGGCAGTAAACAAAAGCTGGGTGGATGGTTTTGATTCGCGAAGAGCCTGTCGGTACATCTATTAAAAGTTTTTGCAAAGTTAATAATCCTCATTAAAGTTGTGGTTGAACGGCTGATATTTGAAGTTGTAGCGATTTCCTATCTTTGCGACTTGATTTTAATCCGATAATTGTGAAAATTGGCAATCTTGAATTAGGAAAACTGCCACTGTTTTTGGCTCCCATGGAAGATGTTACCTATAAGTCTTTCCGCTATATGTGTAAGAACTTTGGCGCGGATGTGATGTACACTGAATTTATATCATCTGAAGCGTTAATCCGTGACATCGCGAAAACGAAGAAGAAAATGACAATCTTCGATTTTGATCGTCCGGTTGCGATACAGATTTATGGTTCTAATATTGATTCAATGGTTGGAGCGGCTAAAGTAGCCGAAGAGTTGAACCCCGATTTCATTGATATTAATTTTGGGTGCCCGATGAAAAAAATTGCAGGCAAGGGTGCCGGAGCAGGTCTTTTGCGTGACCTTCCGAAGATGATAAAAATGGCGGAAGAGGTTGTAAAAGCAGTGAAAGTTCCTGTTACAGCCAAAACCAGACTTGGATGGGATCATGATGATATGCCAATTGTCGAAGTTGCTGAACGATTGCAGGATGTCGGAATACAGGCGCTTGCAATTCATGGACGAACACGAAGTATGCTCTATACCGGAGAGGCCGATTGGTCGTTAATCGCTGATGTCAAACAAAATCCAAGGATGCACATTCCAATTATCGGGAATGGCGATATCAATGGACCGGAGAAAGCAAAAGCATTTTTTGAACAATCGGGTGTTGATGCGCTGATGATCGGACGAGGAGCAATTGGCCGTCCGTGGATTTTTCGCGATGTTCGTCATTATTTTGAGACCGGCGAGCTTTTGTTGCCACCACTTGTCCCTGAAGTCGTAGCCAATGTGAAGGAACAGCTGTACCAGTCATTGGCATGGAAGGATGAACCGAAAAGGGCGATCCTCGAAATGAGACGTCATTTTGCACGTTATTTCCCTAATTTAAAGGATTTCAAAGAATTGAGAATAAAGTTGCTTCGGGCGCCCGAAGTTGAAGAAGTGATTGATATTTTGGATGTTATTGCTGCAACCTATTCCGATGAGCGGGTCGACTATACCAATATCGGTTTGAAATAGCTGATTTGGATCGATTATTGAAGTGATTAATTTAAAAATTGATAAATGGAAAACTACGAAGGATATTCGAAGTTTTATTCCGAAGATTCATTTTGGAAGAAACTAAAGGGTTTTGCTGGTAAAGCCGGAATTAAAGTTGTTTATCTAGCCCTGCTTTTATATTATATGCTTATTGACGAAGCAGTTGATTTGAAGTCGAAGATGACAATTGGTGCCGCTTTGGGCTATTTTATTTTTCCGCTTGATATTCTCCCCGATCTGCTTCCGGTGATTGGTTTTACGGATGATCTAAGTGTTTTGTTGTTTGCCTTATCAGTCGTCAAAGGAAAAATTAATGAAACACATCGGTTGAAAGCACGTAATACAATGGAGCTATGGTTCCACGGTGTTAATGATGTGCAGTTGTTGACGATTGAGGAAGAGAAAAGAATGTAATTATCCCGATAAGTGTCTTCATCGCCTGTTTTGAATGGAAGAATTGTATTATGCAATTTTATGTCAGTCAAAACACTTGTTCCTAAGAGAATCGTTTCAGGTAGCTTGTGGTTTCAAACTATAATTATCAGAGCGTATGCCGAAAGAGTTCATTAGCTGTCTAATGCATGTGGTGGTTGGCACCCATGGTCAACGTAGTTTTTTAACTGCCGAAGTCCGGAGCCAGCTCTCAACCTACCTTACGGCTGTTGCAAAGTCGAAAGGGATGAAACTTGTTGCCCTGGGTGGAACAGAAAACCATATGCATGTTTTATTGGCGCTTCCATCCAAATTATCTGTGGAGTCGGCTATTCTACCCCTTAAACAAAGTTCCACAACATGGATACGGCAAAATTTCGAAGCGCTTCGTGCATTTAGCTGGGCAACCGGATTTGCTGCTTTCTCAATCAGCCGCTCACAATTGGATAGCACCTTGCTCTATATTCAGAATCAGGAACAATACCATTGGAAGAAAACTTTTCAGGAGGAGTACAAAGATTTCTTGAATTATCATCATTTACCTTTTAACGAAGCTTCGCTCTTCGATGAATAATTCATATATTTGTTTAATTATTAAAATTAATTCATCTAAAAACCTATTAACATGAAGATTTCACGAATATTTTTGGTGTTTTTGATTATCGGTTCGTTGGCGCTATCCTCAAATGCTGCAGAAAAGAAGTTTAAGAAAATTGTTGGAGTGTGGGAATTTGCTGCTCCAAATGCGCCACAACCTTACGATAGTGGAGTTTTGACACTTAAAGAGTTTGATAATAAGCTGGCTGCGGAGTTTATGATTCAGGGACAGGCCATGGCCGTTCCTCAGGCAGATTTTGCTGATAATACCCTGACGCTGGGTTTTGAAGTTGAGAATACACCGATTACGTTGGTTCTTAAGTTAAAAGATGGTGTGTTGGAAGGTACTACCGACACGCCAAATGGCCAGGTAACCGTTACAGCAAAACCACAGAAAAAGGAAGTGAAATAGGTTACAGATCTGAGTAATATACAAAGAGCCGTGAAGTGATTCACGGCTCTTTTCTATGAAAATCAGTTTAAATTACCTTGTGAGATATTGTTTTTCGTAATATTTATCGTATTCCCCCGATACTACATTCTCAAGCCAATCGGTGTTGTCAAGGTACCACACGACCGTTTTTTCAATTCCCTCTTCAAACTGTAAGGATGGTTTCCATCCCAGTTCGTTCTGAATTTTTGTCGAGTCGATCGCATAGCGTAAGTCATGACCGGCACGATCTTTTACGTATGTTATTAACATTTCGGAGGTGCCTTCTTCGCGTCCAAGTTTCCGGTCCATCGTTTTGCATAACTGACGGATCAGTCCAATATTGGTCAGTTCGTTGTTTCCGCCAATGTTATAGGTTTCACCATCTTTCCCTTTATGAAATGCAAGATCAATAGCTGCTGCATGATCTTCGACATAAAGCCAATCACGAATATTTTCCCCTTTACCATAAATCGGGATTGGTTTGTTGTGACTGATATTATGAATCGCCAGTGGAATCAACTTCTCTGGGAACTGATTTGGCCCGTAGTTGTTCGAACAGTTGGTGATTACAATTGGCAACTTATAGGTATTGTGATAAGCCCTTACAAGATGATCAGAACTTGCTTTTGATGCAGAATAAGGGCTTTGCGGATCATAGGAGGTCGTCTCCAAAAATAGTCCAGTTTCACCCAGCGATCCGTAAACTTCGTCGGTTGAGATATGATAAAATCGTTTTCCTTCAAAATTACCTTTCCAGCTTTCGCGGGCACCATTCAACAGATTGACCGTGCCAACAATATTCGTCATAATGAACGACATTGGATCGGAGATCGAACGGTCGACATGCGATTCGGCGGCCAGATGTAAAACACCATCGAACTGATATTTTGCGAACAACGCATTTATAAAAGCGGCGTCATTAATATCGCCCTTTACAAATTCGTAATTTGGTTTCGTATCAACGTCTTTCAGGTTCTCAAGGTTGCCCGCATAAGTGAGTACGTCGAGATTAACAATTTTGTAATCAGGATATTTGTTTACAAATCGTCTTACCACATGTGAGCCTATAAACCCTGCGCCTCCCGTAATTAATATTGTCTTCATCATCAAATAGTGTAGGTGTTATTTATATATAGTTATTCGATATTTCTTATTTTTTTCTCCCAATTCCATGCAGAAAGCAGCGTATCGTATAAAGATGTCTCTGCCTTCCATCCAAGTACTGTATTTGCCATTGTTGTATCAGCATATATTTTTTCAATATCACCAGCCCGGCGGTCAACTATTTTATAATTGACCTTAACGCCAGTCGCTTCTTCAAAAGTGTTCACAACTTCAAGAACAGATGCCCCTTTACCCGTACCAATGTTGAAGTATTCGTAACGGTCTGCATTTGAATTTTCTAATAATCTGTTGATGGCCACAACGTGAGCTTTGGCAAGATCGACTACATTGATATAGTCGCGGATGCAGCTCCCATCGGGCGTATTATAATCGTCGCCGAAGACACTCAATTGCTGACGGATGCCCGCTGCTGTTTGTGTGATAAATGGGACAAGATTGTTTGGAACGCCGCTTGGAAGTTCGCCAATCAACGCAGAAGGATGGGCGCCGACCGGATTGAAATAGCGAAGTGCAATCACTTTAATATCAGGTGTTACTTTTACCACGTCGCGAAGTACTTCCTCTGCAATCGCCTTTGTATTTCCGTAAGGCGATTCAGCATCTTTTTTGGGTGTATCTTCGGTTACGGGTAACTGATCGGGTTGGCCATAAACGGTGCATGATGATGAGAATACAAGGTTTGGAACTTTGTATTTCGACATACAGTCGAGAATATTCATCAGAGATACCAGGTTGTTACGGTAGTAAGCGAGGGGTTTTGCAACTGATTCACCCACCGCCTTGAAGGCAGCAAAATGGATGATAGCTTCAATTTTGGAATATTTTTCAAAGAATGCTTCAAGCTTAACTGAATCCAGAAGATTAAACTCTTCGAAGGCAGGCCTGATTCCACTGATCTTTTCAATGTTATCAACTACTTCGGCTATTGAATTGGACAAATCGTCAATGATGACTACATCGAATCCAACTGCCTGTAATTCCACAACCGTATGTGAACCAATATATCCTGTTCCACCGGTAACCAATACTTGTCGTCCCATTTTATTAATTTTACTTAAATTCAAAATTACAATTATTTATTGGCTAAGCATCGTAACGAGTTATGAATTTAATTTTTCAGTGGCTGCTTTTGACGGGAAACCGTATTTAGCAATTTCTCATCTTCGGTTTATCCTTCTTAACTATTATTGGAATTTCAGATTGATTAGCTACCAATTGCGGCCGATGTTTCATTCCAGATTATTAATGATTTAGATGTGAGGACCAAAATATTCTCCAGCACATCGTAATAAACCCCTATTTTCTATTATTTTTGATACTCTGAAAAAACAGCATATGGATATCACATTTTATTTAGTAGAATTACTGCGGTTACATGATTGTGTGATTGTTCCGGATCTCGGCGGGTTTGTAACCAATTATCGTCCGGCTGAGATGGATCTTGTCAGTAACAGTTTTAACCCACCCGTCAAGGAGATTATCTTTACAGGTAAGTTGAGCAAAAACGACGGATTGCTGGTGAATTATATTTCCGAAACGGAGGGTGTCGGTTATTTCGAGGCACGCCAGATTATTTCGGAATTCGTTGACGAAATCTGGTCGAAACTCGAAAATGGAGAGAAAATAGAATTTCACAATGTGGGTTCGCTCCAGTTCGACCGCAATGAAAAACTCATCTTTGAACCCGAGGTTCATGAAAATTACTTACTTGATGCTTATGGAATGGAGGGATTCCAGTTTCCGGTTCTTGAGCACAAAGAGATCATTACCACTAAACGTGTTTTTGCCGATAAGGAAGCCGTTCGTCCGGTTTTTAGTTCACGTAAAGTGAAAGCACTTATCGTTGGTATTCCAATTTTACTGGCATTGATTTTTATTCCTGCCACGAAGTATTCCTGGAATAATAACCCTAATAACCAGACGTCAAGCACCACTTCGATCCCTTTGAATATAATGGTGGCTCCTTCCACCGCTACCGCTATTGATTCGGTAGTTAAGTTGCCACTCAGGGCTGATTCAGCGCCTCTTCAGTCGTCAGTAGTTCCGGAAAAACAGGAGTCCGTTGCCGTCAAAGCTGATGGAAGGTATCGTTTAATTGGCGGTTATTTTAAATCACGGAGGAATGCAGAAAATTTCCTCGAAAAGTTAAAAGCAAGTGGATTTAAATCGGAAATGAAAGTGTTGCCAAATGAGTCGTTTCTCGTGATTGTGCAAACCTATACGGACAAGAATGAGGCTACGGTTGCGCTGAAAGGTCTACGAGAAGCCGAACCACAGACAGGATACTGGATGTCGGTAAATTAGCCGCAGAACTTTCATTCTAACATTAAAATATCAAGCAGAGGACGTTCCGATTTTCGGGACGCCCTCTGCTTTTTGCATTTTAAAGTGTGAATCCTGTAAGTAATATCAATAATTCTGCAACACTTTATATTTCAAAGGTATTCAAAATTGATGATGGAAATGATCTCTATGTATCTGGAACAAACTCCTCCGCTGATCAACATCATGAAAAAAGGTTTGCAGGATAAAGACTGGAATTCATTGCAAGGAGCAGTACACAAAATGATCCCTTCATTTTCAATAATGGGTATCAGTAAAGATTTTGAGCGCATTGCCAAAAAAGTCCAGGAATATGCAAATAATATTCAGGAACAAACTGCTGGAATACCTCATTTGGTTTTACAGCTGGAGGACGTTTGCGCAGAGGCATGCAGAGAATTGGAAGTAGAGTTTAATAATATCCAATATGCCAACATGTATTCAATGAAGAACTAAAAAGATCGTGATTCAAAACAAAAAGGGCCTTTAAATGGTTGAGAATAAGTAAGACATTTTCTTAAGCAACCATTCAATAAGCAATTATTCACCTTGTAGCTGAAAAAGGATGAACCTGAATCACGTAAACACGATTGACGAAGTCATAGCCATTTTGGAAACCATTATCATTGAGTCTGAAAAAAACAATGATCCAATGGGCTACTTTGCTGCCCTCTATCAAAAGGTGACCATCAACGTAAAAGAAGGGATCGCAAATAACTATTTTGAGAATGGCCCTCGGATGGAACAGCTGGACATTGTTTTTGCGAAGCGCTATCTGGATGCCTGGTATTCTTGCAAGAATAATGAACCTGTTCCTCTGTCATGGCAAAGAGCGTTCGATCTTTCAACCAATTATTGGCCCATCGTTTTGCAGCATATACTAATGGGGATTAATGCCCACATCAATCTTGACCTGGGTACTGCCGCCGCCGAAATCTCGCGTGGTAAGAACCTGGCTGATTTAGAAAATGACTTTAACAAAATCAATACAATTCTGTCGTCGCTTGTGCATGAAGTACAGGATAATTTGTCGGCAGTTTGGCCGGCATTAAAATACCTGCTGAAATGGAGCGGCAAAGTGGACGACTTCCTCGTTGATTTTAGCATGAAACTTGCCCGGGAAGGAGCGTGGAAGTATGCCAATCAGATTGCTAATGTGCCGGAGCCGGAAGTTCAGGTATCGATAGATGAGAGAGATCAGCGGGTCGCTGATATCGTTCACATTATTACCAAGCCGGGTATGATTGCTGCTATTGCGCTGGGAATCATCCGAATTACAGAACGGGGCGATGTTTCGAAAAAAATTCAGATACTTAAAAAACCGACTGTTTAATTGGACGATTTTGAATCATAACAATAACATCTGGCGCAAAGCAACCTATTAGGCACTTCCCGCTATCAGAAGGATGACGCAGCTATTGAATCCCGGACAATTTTTGCTTCACGATATTATGCTACCTTTATTAAAAGTTAACCAATAACTATTGGAATGAAGAAGATGATACTGTGTTTGAAGTAAAATAGAAAATGTTTGATGCGGTGGGGAATTTGTGTGACGCAGAAAAATAAATATTTTGCGCAAAAAAGTTAAATTGTGGCGCGACGGGGTAATTATTTTGCGCAAAACAGATAAATTGTGAGGCGATGGGGTAATTATTTTGCGCGAAGCAGATCAATTGTGAGGCGATGGGGTAATTATTTTGCGCGAAGCAGATCAATTTTGACGAGATGTCGTTATTATTTTGCCGGAGATAGATTTTGTGTGAAGTAATGGAGATATATTTGAAATAAATCAGCTAATTTTAGTTTGCGAAAAAGATGTTTTTAGAATAGAATTCTGAATCTTAAGATAAGTGTAATCAGGGCTTGTGCATCAGATGTAATCAATTCATTTACTCAAAATAACATCGTATTATGCTAAAATTTGACTTTCCAAGGGTTTTTAAAGCGCGGGGGATTGACCGGCCTTTCAGCTTTTTAGTTAATTATGGCTATTCGACGAATATGGCCACGCGAATTGTCAATAACCGGACGAGACAGGTGAATTTAAGAGATATCGAAAAGCTGTGTATGATCTTAAAATGCACACCCAACGATTTTTTTGACTGGATTCCCGAGAAGAATGATATCGACATGGAGAATCATCCGCTAAATGCGCTTAAAAGGAGCGATAAAGTAGTACTGGCACAGTTGATTAACGATATACCTATGGATCGGCTTGCAGATATTGAAAAACTGGTAAAGAAAGAGCTGGAGAAATAATTGATTTAAGAATGCGTTTCGGCGCCATCCAAAACTGCCTTGAATACCCTCATGAAATTCCCGCCCCAGATTTTGCGGATCTGCTCTTCGGTGTAACCACGTTTGACGAGTTCGAGCGTGATATTTCCCATTCCCGATACATCGAAGCAACCTGAGACAGCTCCTCCGCCATCGAAATCGGTACCAATACCAACATGATCAATCCCCGCAACTTTTACAATATGGTCGATGTGATCGACAACATCTTTTACCGATGCCAGTTTTTGTGGAAAGTCTCTTGCAATTTTATGCCATTCGTCGGTACCGGCCCGTTCCTGTTCAGGAGTCAGTCCCTGGAAATTATTGTATTTCACGCGTAAAGCTGCCCTGGCAGAATCGCGCGCCGGGCTTGGATCTGGCGTTTTCACATAATCGGTAAGGATACACATTTGAATTACTCCACCGTTTTTTGCAATAGCCCTAAGACCTTCGTCGGTGAGGTTGCGCGGATTGTCACACATCGCTCTTGAGCAAGAATGACTTGCAATAATGGGATCTTTTGTAATTTTCAATACATCAAATAGTGAAGAGTCCGAAATGTGCGATACATCAATTATCATTCCTGTACGGTTCATCTCTTTGACAACTTCAACGCCAAAAGATGAAAGTCCGTTGTATTCAGGGCCTTTTTTGTCGGTTGAAGAATCGCAGATATCGTTATTCGCAGTGTGACACAGTGTGATGTAGCGCACCCCCAATTGCCTGAATTTTTCGATCATTGATAAATCGTGCGCAATCGCATAACCGTTTTCGATGCCAATGTAGATGGCTCTTTTGCCTGTTTTTTCGATTGCATAACCATCTTCGGGTGTTTTTGCAATTTGGGCCAGTTCGGGTGCTGCTTCCACACTTTTATAAATCGTTTTTATAATATCGAACGCTTTTTTATTGGCATTCGCGTGACCCTCGTCTGTCCGTTTTCCCTGGCTTAAAAAAACGGCCCAAAACTGCGCATCGAGTCCTCCTTCTTTCATCCTTGGCAGATCGACCTTGGTATCTGTCGTTTTTGCATCGTGCCTTTCCGCGACATTAAATTCCGAACCGTAAAGATTCATCGGGGTATCACAATGGGTGTCGATTGTAAAAACAGCATTGTGGATGCGGGCTGCTTTCTGAACCAGTGTTTCTTTTTGAACAGGTTGGAAAGCGGTTGAAAGGAGCATAAATACCGCGGAATAAAAGAGGATTTTCATAAGGTGATTTTTTTCAGATGTTTAAATTTGCGGCGCATACAGAAGTTTTAATTCATTTGATCTTTGCAGATGCGCCTTTATATGTATCTCATTTCTTACCCCGGGTTGCGTCGTCCCTCCTTACCCGGGGTTATTGATATTTAACCCCTTCAGGGTATTCACGCCTAATTTTTTTTGATTATTGCAAAATTAATTTACCTTCCAAGTATCTCATTTTCTCCTTCATAACAGCTCATTTATAACTTGCCAGCCGGCTCAGGTATTTCCCGATAATATCAAATTCGAGGTTTATAACCGATCCTTCTTTGAAAGTGTGGAAATTGGTGTGCTCGTAGGTGTAAGGGATGATCGCAACCTGGAAAGAATCGTCCTTTGAATTTACAACGGTCAGACTTACACCGTTTACTGTTGCCGAACCTTTCTCGACTGTCATATAACCCTGACGGGCTTTTTCGATGTCAAAGTCGTATTTAAATGTGAAATACCAGCTTCCGTCCGATTCTTCAACTTTGGCACAAACGGCAGTCTGATCAACATGACCCTGAACGATATGCCCATCGAGGCGACC
The DNA here is from genome assembly GCA_038236995.1 of Bacteroidales bacterium. Taxonomy (GTDB): domain Bacteria; phylum Bacteroidota; class Bacteroidia; order Bacteroidales; family Prolixibacteraceae; genus JAAFHB01. The sequence goes on from JBBRZE010000058.1 coordinate 22,482, forward strand.
ATTGATCATCATGCTTCTTTCGAGGTTTACCTTGTCGCCGACATTCAGCATTCCAAGGTTCGTTTTCGACAACGTCTCCAGGATCGCAGTAACCGTGTAGGTCGTTTCGGTTTTATTCACGACAGTAAGACATACGCCGTTGTGCGAGAGACTTTGGTCGATTTTTAATTCACCGACAAAATCGCAGTTCAACGTAAAGTGAACGTTTTCGCGTTCTTTATTGATTGCCACTACCGTGCCCATTCCTTCAACAATTCCAGAAAACATGTTACAATATTTTAAAATTTGTGACGAAGATAGCTTTTTTATAAACTCAATGAAGAGTAAACAGTTTTTATTACCTTGCGGAATAAATTTCAAAAATATGGCAACTTCGCGTACAATATATCTTGGAGAACTTCGAACAGATAATGAGCACATTCGCTCGGGTCAGAAACTGATCACCGATGCTCCGGTTGATAATCAGGGGAAGGGCGAGGCATTTTCGCCTACCGATTTGTTGGCTACCGCTTTAAGCGATTGCATGATGACAATTATGGGAATTAAAGCAAGGGATAAAGGGCTCGACCTTGTTGGTACAATCATTGAAACAACAAAAATAATGTCCAGCGATCCAAGGCGGATTGGCGAAATCATTGTCGAGTTTACTTTCCCTAAAAATGATTTTTCGGAGAAGGATAAAACAATCTTCGAGGCGGTAACGAAAACCTGTCCGGTGGCATTGAGTCTGCATCCCGAAGTTAAGCAGACTGTTAAGTTTAATTGGTGATCCAAATCATGAAAGGGAGATAGAGAGATGGAGTGACAGAGAGAAGAGCCAGAGGGTTTAAAAAGTCCAGTTTTCAGGATGTAGGGACATGTTTACTATTTTTCCAATGACTTGATAATAGTTTTAAATTAAGATTTTATAAACTGGAGCCTCAATATATTTGCAACATAAAGCAAAGTCAAGCCATACTTGGGTTTCTGCCGCTTCACCTTCGGAATCAGACAGTTTTGACACAAATGCCTTTGGATATTTTCTTTTTCTGAATGCTTCAGCAAGGTTGGCACTCACTGATCTGGAGGATCTTCTTATTTGATCGGTTAAAGAATATTTCTCTTCGACAGGAAATTTTTTTGGTTATTTCGAAAATTTCCATTGCTGATTTAAATGCAATCTTGTAAACATCTAAATCGTTGTGCGTCCGTATTCTCATTTTATTTATTTTTAAGTTTCTCCTTTTTTTTCTTTCTCCAAGTCACTCCTTCGCTCCCTCTTTTCATTTCGAGAACATATCCGGGATCAACCTGAAAGCCATTTTCCCCTGATGATCTTTTAATTTACTCCAGATGTCAACATCAAAATCGATCCCGACTGTTGAGCAGGTGGGAACATCGTCGTTGAAATCGCGCAAAAGGTAGTTCATATAGTAATAGACTGTAGGGTTGTGCCCGAATACGATGACGGTCTCTTTTTCGTCCTCCAGTTCCTGAAGCATCGCAAGGAAGTTTTCGGAAGTTTTCCCGCTATAAAGTTTCTTTTCGAACCGGATTGATTTCTTATCGTATCCCAGCGTGTCGGCATAAATCCAGGCGGTCTGACTTGTGCGCACAGCCGGACTGGCGATGATCAGATCGGGGTGAATCTCCATTTTTTGAAGTTCGAGGCTGATTTTTTGTGCATCGTCTTCGCCTCTTTCAGCCAATGGCCGATCGTAATCCTGATCGTAACCGTGTGAAACGCTTTTTGCGTGGCGCACTAATATCACTCTTTTCATCGTGTTGTATTTTAAATTTTTCGTTCATCACATAGGCTCATAAAAAACCCTCAACCAAAGATAATTGATTGAGGGTTATATTCAAATATGAATTTAATTTTTTAAGAAAGAGGAGCCGGGTTACTTTTCTCTATTTCTTTCCATACCAATGCACTGGCTCCAACAATAGCAACTGAGCCCTCTTTCATTTTTGAAGGGAGGATTTTCACTTTGTTGCGAAATGTCGGGAGCAGATGTTTTTCCATGCTCTCTTTTGTTGGTTTGAAGATATAGTCGCCGGCTGCAGCAGCACCTCCAAAAAGGAAGATCGCTTCGGGACTCAGATAGTGTACCGTATCTGCCAATGAACGGCCCAGCAATTCTCCGGTTTTCTTGAATACCTCTTTTGCAATCGGGTCGCCATTTTGAGCGGCATCATAAACGATTTTTGCCGTCATCTCAGAATACGGAACTTTGGCCAATTCACTTTCGGTAGCATTGTATTGAGCCAGTAGCTCAAAAACGGTTCTTTTGATGCCGGTTGCAGAGCAATACGCTTCAAGATGTCCGTAACCCCCACATCCGCATAATCTTCCTTCGGGTACAAGTGTGGTGTGACCAACTTCTCCAGCAAAACCGTCAGCACCATAAACAAGGTCGCCGGCAGTGATAATTCCACTTCCGAGGCCTGTTCCTAAAGTGATCATTACGAAGTTCTTCATCCCTTTAGCACCACCGTAGATCATTTCTCCCAAAGCGGCAGCATTGGCATCATTTGTAAGTTTAACATGTTTGATGGCCGGAAAGTTTTTATGGATCAGTTCCGTAAAATTGATAACACCGACAAACGGAAGATTTGCAGCATTTTCAATTGTTCCACTGTAATAATTTGCATTGGGAGCGCCGATACCGATGCCTGCTACTTCAATTTCAGGATTGATCTGTTTGATCGTTTCAATGGCGGTTTTTATTTCAGCAGTTAGACTTGCAATATATTTTACAATAAGCTCGTCAGAAACAGCAACCGTCATATTTGGATTTTCCCTTTTTTGGGGAGTTGGAAGCTGAGGTTTCTTTTCATACAATATGTTGCCTTCCAGGTCAACCACTCCAATCGCAGTATTTGTGCCGCCGATATCAATTCCAATTGCTACTTGTCTCATTTTTAAAATTTTGAATATTAGTAATATTATTTATTGAATTCCCAGAATTGAATTAACGTATCTTGCTCCCTTTCAACGCAAAAAAAGCGATGTATGAATAGCAAAGGATCGGAATCAGCAATGCCCAACGTGCGCTGAATGCGTCTGTAAGTCCACCTATTAATAAAGGAACAACCGCACCGCCGACAATCAACGTATTAATAATTCCAGATGCCACAGGCATTTCGGAAGGATCAAGGTCTCTTACACCCAGGGAGAAAATATTCGGAAACATGATCGAGTTAAAGAATCCGATTGAAAGCAGACACCACATTCCGATTGTCGCAGGTAACATTACAGCTGCAAAGATAAGAAGCATATTTACTGTTCCGAATATTCCGAGTGCAACATTTGCTTTGCCTTTTCCAAGCAGCATCAGGAAGAAGTTAATTATTGCAATACCAAGAAAAATGAATCCATTTACCAGCTGTGAATCAAATATAAAATGGCCATCTATAATATTTGCAGACGTAATGAACCACCCAACAAAGAAAGCAAATATCATCACAATAAGCGAATATTGATATTTTTTAGCTGTAGGAAGAGCTCCGAGCAAAATAGAACCGAAAAAACGGCCAATCATCCCTCCGCCCCAATAGATAGCCGAAAGTTTTACTGCCACATCGGTTGCAAATCCACTCTCTTTCAGGTAGGGCGCAATTTGTGATGCCGTTCCGACCTCAGCACCTACATAGCAGAAAATGCCTATTGCACCTAACCATACCTGTGGTTTTTTAAATACTGAATTTGACGAAATTGTATGATCACCAATGATTACCGGGAGTTTAATAAATGCGATTCCGATCGCGATCAATAAAACTACGGAACCGATTATAACAAACGGCATTTGTACAAAGATGGCAGCTTCTTTGGCTGCTTCGGCATACGATATTCCGGAAGCTATTTTGCTGTCAATGGCTAAAACAGCGGGAGCCAGCACTAAAATACCAGCAAGGAAAGGGGCAATTGTCGAAGCGACAGCATTTAACGCCTGTGTGAGATTCAGGCGGGAAGGAGCGGTCTCCTGTGGCCCAAGAGCGACGACGTATGGATTAGCAGCTGTCTGAAGAAAGACAACACCTGTGGCCATTACAAAAACAGCAAGTAAAAACAGTGGATACGAAAGTGCCGCCACTGCAGGAAAGAACATATAGCTTCCAATTGCAACCAGTATAAGTCCAACAATTACGCCACGTTTATAACCGATTTTTTTAATGATGTATCCGCAAAGGAAGCTGAAAACTCCGTATGCGATAAAAAATGAGAAGTTTACCAACTGAGCTTCGAAGTTTGTCAGTGCAAATGCCAATTGCACCTGATCCTTCATGGCGATGTTAAAGTTCGTGATAAACCCAAAAATAAAGAAGATTGACGCCATAAACGTCATGCCTAGTCTTAGGTTGCTGTTAGTTTTTTGTTCCATTATTCTAAAAAGTTTTTGTTAATGATTTGTTTGGTTACTCGTTTTTTGGAGTGAACAAATATAGAAATAATTGTTCCTCAATTTCCGAAATCGACTATTTCCCTTAGGAATAATAACAAAATTCAAATCTTTTGTATCTTTCAGAAATCTTTTGCAGGTCATACGATATTTTTTCTCAATTTGCCATTTTGAACAAAAAATAAAAATTATGAAGATAATTAGCCTGATTTTAATTGTAATATTTTTTTTATGTGGAAATTCATTTTCACAAAATCCAAAGGAACTACATATACTAATCATTGGCGCGCATCCTGATGATGCAGAGGAATCGTGCGGAACCGCTGCGCTTTATATTGCCGCGGGTCACAAAGTAAAGTTGGTTTCAGTCACGAATGGAGATGCCGGTCACCAGACCTTAGGTGGAGGTGAACTGATGAGGAGAAGACTGCAAGAGGCAAAGAAGGCAGGTGATATATTGGGAGTCGAATATCAGCTTCTTGATAATCATGATGGTGAACTGATGCCAACGCTCGAAAACCGGAGAAAGATCATCCGGTTGATCCGTGAATTTCGCGCAGATATTGTAATAACCCACCGGTCGAATGATTACCATCCCGATCATCGTAATACCTCGCAACTGGTACTGGATGCCGCATACATGGTGACGGTCCCCAATATTTGCCCCGAAACACCAATTCTCAAAACAAATCCTGTTTTCCTTTTCACTTCAGACAATTTTACGAAACCTACGTTGTTCGATCCGGATGTGGTTGTAGGAATTGATGAAACAATTGAAAAGAAGATCGATATGTACGACTGTCATGTTTCCCAGGTATATGAATGGTTACCATGGAATAATGGTACAATCAGTCAGGTTCCGAAGGGTATTGCCGAACGGAGGGAGTGGATGGCAAAAAGCAGAAGAAATGAGGCAGAACAGATCGCCAATAAGTATCGTGATAAACTAATATCCCTTTACGGAGCCGAAAAGGGCTCGAAAATACGGTATGCTGAGGGTTTTGAAGATTCTGAGTATGGAACCAGGCTGAATAAAGCGAATATTCCGGTTTTATTCCCATTCTTTGCGAGGTAACAGAAAGTAACAACCTGTTTTTTCTATATTTACATCAAATTTGAAATTTAAACTATAAATATATGAGTTATATTCCTGCAAATGATCGGTATAACGATAAGATGGACTACAGGCGCTGTGGACGAAGCGGCCTAAAGCTACCCGAAATCTCTTTGGGATTGTGGCATAACTTTGGCGGAGTTGATGTTTTGGAGAACGGTCGTGCGATGCTGCGATATGCTTTTGATCAGGGTATTACCCATTTCGATCTGGCAAATAACTATGGTCCGCCTCCCGGATCGGCAGAAGAGAATTTTGGGGTCATCTTCAAACAAGATTTTCTCCCCTTCAGAGACGAACTAATTATTTCAACAAAGGCTGGTTACCTGATGTGGCCAGGTCCTTACGGTGAATGGGGTTCACGCAAGTACTTGCTTTCAAGTCTCGATCAGAGTTTAAAAAGGATGGGACTCGAATATGTCGATATTTTCTATTCGCATCGACCCGATCCTGAAACACCGCTTGAGGAGACGATGATGGCACTTGATTCAGCTGTTCGTTCAGGAAAAGCACTCTATGCCGGTATTTCAAATTATCCGGCAGAATTGACCAAAAAAGCGGCCGCAATTCTGAAACAATTGGGTACGCCTTGCCTGATTCACCAGCCAAAATATTCGATGTTTGAACGTTGGGTTGAAGGTGGACTTTTAGATGTTGTGGAAGAAGAGGGTATTGGATTGATTGCGTTCTCCCCATTGGCGCAGGGACTTCTGACCGATCGCTACCTGAATGGAATTCCCGAAGGTTCGAGAGCTGCAAAAGCATGGGGATTTTTAAAGGAAGAACAAGTTGCCCCTGCCATCGCGAAAGTGAAAAAGTTAAACGAAATTGCGAAGGAACGCGAACAGTCGATGGCCCAGATGGCGATCACATGGCTGCTGAAAGATCCCAGGGTGACGTCCGTTTTGATTGGTGCAAGTTCGGTTGCCCAGTTAAAAAACAACCTGGACTCCCGAAATTACATGCACTTTTCGGAAGATGAACTGAAACGCATTGAAAATATTTTAAAAGGCTGATTAATTGGCTGATAATTTAGGATCGGGAGGATGAATATTTGATTTTTCATCCTCCCGTTTCTATATTATTTCTTATTGGATGCTTTAGATCCACCACCGAAAATTATTCCTGCACCCAACACAAATCCAAAATTATACCAGGCACCATTGTTGTTAATCGCGTACATCGCAATTTTATCGCTGAACAAACTTCCGAAAAAACTAAATGGCGCAATGAAACCGTGCCATAACCCGGACCAGAATCCATAAGGCTGATCGACCAAACAATTTTGTACATGTGATACTTCGGCACATGAAGAAAAAATCATGCAGCTAATAACAAGAATAGCTGTAAACATTGAGTAATTTGAGTTTTTCATATCGATGTCTTTAAAAAGGTGTCCTTTTTTAATTCAACCCTCACCGTCAAAAACTTTTTTAAAGTAGCGGATGGCGCAATCCTGAAGTGTTTTCAGTTTGAGCTCTTCCGCGATTACAGGAGCAAGCGCTTTTTGTTTGAAAACAGGCCATCCATCTTCATCTTCGCCGTTAAATTCGATCAAACCCATTTCCTGATAAAGCGTGCAACTCCCAAGGTTGATCAGGTTCAACTTCTCTTCTTTCGAGAATTTCTGGAAAGTTAATCCCCGCTCACGAATCCCGACCAGAAAAAGTACGCCGTTCAAATCGACATCGATTCCAAACATCGCTGTCAGGTGTTCGCATAAATCCTTCCAATTATCTGGTGCCTTCATAACTTCCTCAGTTTTTACAAAAGTACAATTATTAGTTATTTGTTAAGAATCAAAAGATTCGGTATTTAATGGTTTGTAGACGGGGCAAAAATTTTACTTTTGTGATTCGTTTATTCAAACAATTGAATTTCTTGCGCATATTATAAGCTATAACATATAAAATGAAGAACTTACGTATTGTTGATATTTTGAAAACGGGGCAGATAGGTTCCGAGATTACTGTTAAAGGTTGGGTACGCACCCGTCGTGGAAGCAAAAATGTGAATTTTATTGCCTTAAATGACGGTTCGACGATTAATAATTTACAGATCGTTGCCGATGTTGAAACTTTTGGTGAAGAGATCTTCAAGAACATCAATACTGGCGCTGCAGTTGGCGTTACAGGAATACTAGCAGCATCAGGAGGTTCCGGCCAGGCAATTGAACTGCAGGCAACTGCCCTTGTGGTGATCGGCGTATCTGATCCTGAAAAATATCCGATTCAGCCAAAGCGTCACTCACTCGAGTTTCTGCGTGAAGTTGCTCATCTTCGTCCCCGAACAGCTACTTTCAGTGCAATTTTCCGTATTCGTCATGCGATGATTTTTGCAATTCATAATTTCTTCAACGACAGGGGATTTTATAATGTTCATACACCTATTATTACAAGTTCAGATGCTGAAGGCGCCGGCGAAATGTTTCGCGTTTCTACACTGCCGGCCAAAGATGCACCCTTAAATGAGGAAGGCAATGTTGATTTTTCCCAGGATTTCTTTGGAAAGGCGACCAATCTGACCGTTTCGGGTCAGCTTGAAGGGGAACTATTTGCGATGGCATTATCACGAATCTACACTTTTGGTCCGACATTCCGTGCTGAAAATTCAAATACTTCGCGCCATCTTGCCGAGTTTTGGATGGTGGAGCCTGAAGTGGCATTCTTCGATTTAAACGATAACATGGATCTGGCGGAGGAATTTTTGAAGTACCTGATAAAATATGCATTAGAGCATTGTATGGATGATCTTTTGTTCCTGAGCAGCAGATTAATTGAAGAGGAGAAAAATAAGCCTGCCGACCAGCGTTCGATGGAATTGATTGAAAAGCTAAAGTTTGTTTCCGATAATGACTTTGTCAGGCTTACTTATACCGACGCGATCGAAATTCTCAAGAATTCGAAACAGAATAAAAAAGGAAAGTTTCAATATCCTATAACCGGTTATGGCAATGATTTACAGAGCGAACACGAACGATTCCTGGTTGAGGTAGAGTTCAAAAAGCCGGTCATTCTTACCAATTATCCGAAAGAGATCAAATCTTTTTACATGCGGATGGATGATAACGGTGAAACGGTTTCTGCGATGGACGTATTGTTCCCGCAAATTGGCGAGATCATTGGAGGTTCACAACGTGAAGAAAGGCTCGATAAGCTTGAAAAACGGATGGATGAAATGAACATTCCGAAAGAGGATATGCAATGGTATCTGGATACGCGTCGTTTTGGAGGATGTCCTCATGCCGGTTTCGGTCTGGGTTTTGAACGGCTGCTGCTTTTTGTTACCGGAATGGGTAATATACGCGACGTGATACCTTTTTCACGTACACCAAAAAATTGTGAGTTTTAGTTCGAAAGTGAGGAATCTCTCCAATCGCTAAAGTGCCGATAATACAGACCCCGGGGAATCATATTCCACCGGGGTTTTTGCTGTTTTGTTCGATTCCTTGATAATTTTTTTTACCTTTCGGACGGAAAACAGGTAAGACAAAATATGCAGAAACTAAGTTTACAACAGAAACTACTTCAAAAGCTTTCACCACAACAGATACAGGTTATCAAGTTGCTGGAGTTGCCTGGTTTGCTGCTTGAACAACGAATTAAAAAAGAGCTTGAAGAGAATCCGGTTCTTGAAATCGAAAGTGAGGAGTTTGGAACAGCTGATGAAGACTTTTCAAACGAGTTAAAAACGAACGAAGATCACGATAATGAAGAGTTCTCAGTGAGCGATTACTTGAACGAAGAGGATTATCCCGCCTACCGTTACAATGCTCAGAATACTTCGAAAGACGATAAGGTGACCGATATCCCCTTTTCGGATGGCACCTCTTTCCATGAATATTTGCAGGATCAGATGAGTATGGAGTTGCTCGATGAACACGATGCTGTTTTAGCAGAGCATATTATCGGCAATATCGACGAAGATGGTTATTTACGTCGCGATATTGCATCAATTGTTGATGATCTTGAGTTTACTCAGAATGTAAAGACCAATGAGATCGAACTAATCAGGATTCTCCGGGTTATTCAGGAGCTTGATCCTCCGGGCGTCGGTGCACGAAATCTCAGGGAGTGCCTCCGTTTGCAACTCTTTCGTAAAGGAGACCATAAACCGGAGATTAAATTGGCAGGACAAATTTTACGCGACGCATTCGATGAGTTTACGCGTAAGCATTTCGATAAAATAGCGCGGAAATTTGGGGTAGATGAAGAGACACTGAAAGGTGCCATTGATGAAATCCTCAAACTAAATCCCAAACCGGGCAGTTCGTTCAGTAACAACATCAGCCAGGGTAATCAGGCGATCATTCCTGATTTTATTCTTGAAGTTGTTGACGATGAGCTACAACTTAGTTTAAATCAAAAGAATGTTCCGGAATTAAATATCAGCCGTCATTATTCCAATATGCTTAGGTCCTACCAGGATAATCGCAAATCGATGACCCGCGATGTGAAAGATGCGGTTCTTTTTGTGAAGCAAAAGATCGATTCGGCCAAATGGTTTATTGATGCGATTAAACAGCGGCAGGAGACACTAATGCTTGTGATGACTGAAATCCTGATGTATCAGAAGGAGTATTTCATGGAGGGGGACGAAACGAAAATGCGTCCGATGATTCTGAAAGATATCGCCGATCGCACAGGCCTTGATATTTCGACTATTTCGAGGGTGTCGAACAGTAAATACATTCAAACTCATTTCGGTATTTATCCGTTGAAATTCTTTTTCTCCGAGTCGATGCAAAAAGATACGGGTGAAGAGGTTTCGACACGCGAGATTAAATCGATATTGCGGGAGTGTATTGATGGTGAGAGTAAACGTAAACCAATGAATGACGATGATCTCACGCAGATACTCAATGATAAAGGTTATGAAATCGCACGCCGAACGGTTGCCAAATACCGTGAACAATTGGATATTCCAGTTGCCCGTATGCGTAAGGAACTTTAGTTTAGCAGGCTTTTAGCGTTTTGGACACACAAAAAATTACCCGGCTCATGAATTGTCCGGGTAATTTTTTGTGTGATGGAATTCAGTGTTCGGATTTATCCGATATTTGAACTGAAAGGTTAAACAATAAATTTATAACCAATACCTTTTAAGGTGCGGATATGGTCATTCCCGATCTTTTCGCGTAGTTTTCTGATGTGTACATCGATGGTACGATCACCCACAATAACGTTATTCCCCCAGACAGCTTTGTAAATTTCGTCACGGGTGAATACTTTATCGGGTTTGGAGACCAGTAATGACAAGAGTTCAAATTCCTTCCTGGGCAAGGTAAGTTCCCTGCCGTCAATTTTCAGGATGTACCGTTCTTTATCAATTACAATATCCCCAATATTTATAATTTTATCATTCTCGGCAGCATCGCCACCGATTCCACCTGACCTTTTAAGCAACGCTTTCACACGGCTGATTAAAACTTTCGGACGAATTGGTTTCGTAATATAGTCATCAGCACCAGCTTCAAATCCTGCAATCTGGGAATAATCTTCTCCCCGTGCGGTTAAAAATGCGATTATGACGTTTTTGCAACTTGGAAGTTTTCTTATTTCCTCACATGCTGCAATCCCATCCATCTCAGGCATCATCACATCGAGGATCACAAGATCGGGTTTAACTTTGCCTGCCATCTCAATTGCTTCCAGCCCGTTTCGGGCAGAAAAGACTCTAAAGCCTTCGCGTTGAAGATTGTAGCTGACAAATTCTAGAATATCTTCCTCGTCATCGACAAGGAGTATTCGCGGAGTATTATCTTTTTCTACCATTTGTTTTTATAAACTGAGTTCCAAAATTTTAAAAAATAAATTTAGTAATAAAAGGCATACGCTGTTAGCGGGCAGAAATTATTTTTTACTTGTTATATTTTTCAAGCATAAAAGTAAAAGTAGTCCCCTTATCCGGCTGACTTTTAACGTGAATTGTTTGTTCGTGTGCCTCAATAATATGCTTGACAATCGAGAGTCCCAATCCTGTTCCACCCTGCATTCTTGATCTGCTTTTATCAACACGGTAAAAACGTTCAAAAATCCGTATCAGGTCTTTCTTCTCAATACCTATACCATCATCGCTCACTTCTATAAGTACCATCTTATCCATGTCGTAAAAACCAACATTTACATTTCCCCCCTTTTTTCCGTATTTGATGGCATTTCCAACAAGGTTACTGACGACTTCAAAAATTCGCTTCTTATCAGCCATAACAATCACCGGCTTATTGGCTTTTATAATGAGGTTCATGCTGATTCTCCTTCCGTTTGCGTCGCGCAATTCGAGCTCAAATACTTCTTCGGTAAGTTTCAGCAGGTCGAATGGTTCCAAGTTTAGTTTCATTTCGCCCGATTCAAGTTTTGTGATTGATTCGAGGTCTTCAACAATACTTATCATCCTGTCAATACTTTTTTCGGTCCGCTCAAGGTAAAGACGGTTGATTTTTGGATCCTCCAACCCCCCATCAAGTAAGGTGAGGATATACCCTTGAATGTTAAATATAGGTGTCTTAAGTTCGTGAGAAACATTTCCAACGAAATCTTTCCGGTATTTTTCAAGGTCACGTAGGCGGCCTATCTCTGCAAGTTTATCTTCTGCCCATTGTTTAACCTCCTGATCTACTTCTTCGATAATATCAGTTTTCCCGGTAATAAGTTTTGTTAGTCTTTTTCCTTCAATTGGAACTTCCCTGATTGTTTTATATATTGGGGTGAGCTTATCATTAATTAGAACTGATAAAATATAAAGAATAGTAAAATAGCATATTAGAAACGAAACCGGTATGAAAATCACCATCCAGATCATCCATCCAAGCCAATGCAAAACGACCATTAAAACCGAAGTAAAAACTATGATTATAATTGATGCAAAGAATGAGAGTTTTTGAGGCGTGCTTGACTTTATAGAAACCATCGTCGACAATTATTAAAATTTGAGCAAGTAAAGTTATATTTATTTAGCCTTCTCATACCATATTTTTACTGTTAATCACTTATTAACATTTATTTAATACAATTTAAGCCGTAAGACCCGTGATCAGAAATACATTTGTGGGTTCGATAAAGTTCAATTCTTAATGGAAAGATTCTATTCGCTTATTTGGTTTATTCTTGGGATGTTTGTAGCATGGATGATTTTGGTTTTTTCGCGTAAGCACAAAATCTCAACTAAAGATGAAACTATTTTATCTGAAGTTGCCGATGTTTCGGAGTCTTCGATAAGAGCTGAAAGTATTTTAGTAAAAACGGCCGAAGATTCTACGAATGCAATCATTATGATTTCCAAAGCCTATTATCTTGGAATATCCGGTTTCCATTCGGAGAATATGACACTTTTGGGTGAGATTGAAGCAGAGATTGAAGAGTTTAATCAACGGGTCAGAAAGCTGAAAGCAAATACTTATATGATTCTTCAGCAACTTCAGCAAGGTTCGATTGAAACGGGTCATTACTATGTGCAAATTGTCGATTATTTACGCGAGATGGCACATTCCATTAAATATGTGGTACTTCCACTAAATGAACATCTGAAAAATAACCATAAACCTTTTGCTGAGGATCAATTCAACGAATTAACTCAATTCAGCAACCAGGTCACCGATTTCCTCAATTTTGCGCTTCATATTATCAAGGAATCACGATTTGAACAGATTGACGAACTTATTCAGAAGCGTCAGTCCATTCACGAATCGATGCGCGAGCAAGAGAAACAAGAAATCCACCGGATTAGAAGGAAAGAAACCAATTCAAGTAATTCTGTTTTGTATTTTGGGGTGATGTCCGAAACAAAACACCTGCTTTTACAGACAGTAAATCTTCTTAAAGCAACACGGGATTTTGTCTCCTACACAAAATCCTGAGCAAGCGGAAATAGGATTGATAGCATTTTATATTGATCTAAAATATTAAATTACAGTCAATTAAATTCTGTTGTTTAACAATTTTGTCTTGTTCAGTCCTGTTTATCGTTTCCTTGTGAATTAAAAATTAGGGATAAAAATCACCTTTGATATTCAGGTGATTAAACGGGCTCGAACGAAATATTTGCAAAATCAATCTAAATAGTCGCCTTCCAAATATAAATCAGCTAATCCTCCATAAGAAAGTTATAAATTTGCACGCTTAAATACTGAGATTAATTAAATTGATTTAACTATGAATCTGGACAAAATTTTCGGATTTCTTGTTCCAAAAGATCGCAAGTTCTTTCCTCTTTTTAACCAGGCAGCAGATAATCTGGTGCTGGCATCTGAATTGCTTATAAAGCTGTTAGGTGAAAATGATCTTGTTCAGCGTGAAGTTTACGTCAAGCTTATCAAAGAGGCCGAGCACAAAGGTGATGACATTACCCACAACTTACTTAACGAGTTGAATGGCACCTTTATTACACCTTTTGATCGTGAGGATATACATCAGCTTATTACCACGATGGATGATGTGATCGACTACATCCATAAATCATCTATTAA
>JBBRZE010000059.1:0-36151 GCA_038236995.1 Bacteroidales bacterium
GGGTAATTTACGTGCCGGACTCGTGGTTGCTTCGGTGATCCCTTTGGCGATGCTTTTCGCCATCTCAATGATGAATATCTTTGGAGTATCGGGTAACCTGATGAGCCTTGGAGCCATTGATTTTGGCTTAATCGTAGATGGTGCCGTGATTATTGTCGAGACGGTAGTTCACAGGATATCAAATAATAAACTTCATCATCCGCATATTAAACGGCTTTCGCAGGAACAAATGGACGAAAATGTGTTTGATTCGGCCAAACGGATGATGAGTTCTGCTACTTTCGGACAAATTATTATACTGATTGTTTACCTGCCTATTATGGCACTGGTCGGTATCGAAGGTAAAATGTTCCGTCCAATGGCGCAGGTGGTTGTTTTTGCGTTGGTAGGAGCAGCTATTCTTTCGCTGACGTATGTGCCAATGGCTTCTGCTTTGTTCCTGAGTAAAAAAACCGAACACAAACGCAGTTTTTCGGACCGATTGATGGATCGTTTACACAAAGGATTTAGTCCGATGATCGCTTTTGCACTCAGGCGTAAGCTGCTGGTTAGCGCCTCCGCTATTTTGTTATTTGTGTTTAGTTTGTTCCTCTTTACCCGTTTGGGTGGTGAATTTATTCCGCAGCTAGAAGAAGGTGACCTTGCAGCAGGTGTAATGACCTTGCAGGGCGGTTCGCTTACAAATACGATCGAAAAGGTGATAATGGCCAACAAAATTTTACTTGAAAACTTCCCGGAAGTGAAACATGCCGTTTGTAAAATTGGAGCTGGCGAAATTCCAACAGACCCTACACCGATGGAAACGGGCGATTATATCATTACGCTGAAAGATAAAAGTGAATGGACAAGTGCCGAAACACGCGAAGAACTGGTTTTAAAAATGCAGGAGAAGCTTGTTGTACTGGCAGGTGTTAAATTCGAATTTCAGCAACCGATTCAAATGCGTTTTAACGAATTTATGTCGGGATCGAAACAGGATGTCGCCGTGAAGATATTTGGTGACGACCTGAATACGCTTGCAGAGAAAGCCGCTGATGTTGAGAAAATCATTAAAGGCGTTGTAGGCGTGGCGGATATTAACGTTGAAAAAGTGACAGGACTTGCCCAGGTTCAGATTGAATATAACCGCGACCGACTGGCACAATATGGCCTTTCGGTAGATGATGTCAATCGCGTCCTTCGTGCTGCTTTTGCCGGAAGTCAGGCAGGGGTGGTATTCGATGAAGAGAAACGTTTTGGATTGGTGGTGAGGCTGGATAAAGATTACCGTCAAAGTCTTGATGACGTGAAGAGTCTTTCAGTTTCCCTTCCCAATGGTGGACAGATACCTTTTGAAATGGTTGCAGATATTCAGATAAAATCGGGACCTGCACAGGTTTCACGCGAAGATACGAGGCGTCGAATCACAATCGGTTTTAATGTGCGTAACCGCGATGTCCAGAGTGTGATTGCTGAAGTAACGAAACAGATCGACAATCAGGTAAAACTTCCGACAGGCTATTATGTGTCGTATGGCGGTCAGTTTCAGAATCTCGAAGCAGCAAAAGCACGGTTGTCTATTGCTGTTCCAGTTGCATTACTGATGATTTTCGTGTTGTTGTTCTTTACATTTCATTCGGTTGCGCAAACCTTTTTGATCTTTTCTGCTGTGCCCATGTCGGCCATTGGCGGAGTGTTTGCTTTATGGCTTCGGGGAATGAACTTCTCAATATCAGCAGGCGTCGGTTTTATTGCTTTGTTTGGTGTGGCAGTTCTAAACGGAATCGTGCTGATTGCAGAATTTAACCGACTCGAAAAGGAGGGTATCACTGATATTACCGAACGGGTTTTGAAAGGTCTGCATACCCGTTTACGGCCTGTGATTATGACCGCAGCAGTTGCTTCACTGGGTTTCCTTCCGATGGCATTGTCGAACTCTGCCGGAGCCGAAGTACAGAAACCATTGGCAACGGTCGTTATCGGCGGATTGATTTCGGCTACATTTCTTACGCTGATTATTTTGCCGGTCTTTTACATCCTTTTTTCTTCCGGTAAACTGAAGAATTCTTTTAAACGAAAATCAATGAAATCATTGTCAGTTATTTTGATGTTGCTGTTTGGAACCTCCTTTTGCACGACTGTCAGGGCGCAGCAACGCGCCTCAATCAATCTTCGGCAGGCGATCCAAATGGCGTTGGACAGTAATCTTGCTGTTCGCTCATCCGCTTATTCGGTTGAGGTACAAAAAGCGTCGAAAGGAGCTTCGTGGGATCTTCCAAAGACAAGTATAGAAGGTCAGTACGGTCAGTTTAATTCATATTCTAAAGACAACAGTTATACAATTTCGCAGTCATTTGCTTTCCCGACGGTTTACGTGAACCAAAGTAGGTTGGCCGATGCCAATGTAAAAAGCAGTGAATGGCAGCTGAAAACTTCGCAGCTCGAAATTGCTACGAATGTCAAACAGGTTTACTGGCAACTGGCTTACTTATATTCGAAGCAAAAACTGTTCTATTACCAGGATAGTTTATACTCGGGTTTTCGCAGTGCTGCAGAAATGAGGGCGAAGGTTGGCGAAACAAACCGCCTCGAAATGATTAATGCCCGTTCGCAAAGTCTTGAAGTGAAAAACCAGCTGCAACAGGTGACTGCCGACATTGCCATTTTTAACCACAAGTTGCAAACGCTCCTGAATACTAATTCATCCGTCACTTCAGCAGATACTATTCTGCGCAGGATCGATTTTTCAAAAGTGGAAGAAAGTTTGGTCTTGGCCGGAAACCCATCAGTAAGTTACACGTATCAGCAAATCGAAATTGCACGTTTTGAAAAGAAACTGGAGCAAAGTCGTATGATGCCTGATTTCAGTATTGGCTATTTCAGTCAAACAATGCAGGGAGTCCAGGAGGTGAATGGAATGCCGCGAACGTTCGGCGCGGGTGATCGTTTCACCGGTATTCAGGCAGGGATTGCTATTCCACTGTGGTTTGCCCCTTATTCATCCAAAATAAAGGTTACTAAACTGAAGGAACAGGTTTCGCAGACGAATGCCGAATATTACTCAAAAACACTTTCAGGTAATTATAATTCCCTTTTGGGAGAATACACTAAATTTAGTAATAGCGTTAACTATTACGAAAAGCAGGCGATTCCCGAAGCCAATATCATTATTGATCAGGCGACCAGAAGTTATAAGGCAGGTGCAATGGATTACCTCGATTATATCCTGAACCTTAGCCGTGCATTAGGTATTAAGCAAAACTACCTCGATGCGCTCAATAACTACAACCAAACCATTATTTCAATTGACTTTATCACAGGTAAAATATTTTAAATTCCGAT
This sequence comes from Bacteroidales bacterium, assembly GCA_038236995.1. Taxonomy (GTDB): domain Bacteria; phylum Bacteroidota; class Bacteroidia; order Bacteroidales; family Prolixibacteraceae; genus JAAFHB01. The sequence goes on from JBBRZE010000059.1 coordinate 3,322, forward strand.
GACAATGACACAAAATAAATTCATAGCAGCAATCCTGATTTCTGTTTTCTTTACGGCTTTGGTTTCATGTAGCGGAGGAACAAAGGGTGCCACTGAAACCAAAGAGGTTGAAGTGCTTCCCGAGGATATTGTAGAGCTAAGAGCCGACCAGATCAAACTGGCGGATATCGAAACCGGCACCATCGAATTGCAGTTGATGAGCGGCAAACTAAAGGTGAGCGGTATCGTATCCGTGGCACCTCAAAACATGGCAACAGTATGTATGCCAATGGGAGGATTTGTTAAAAGTACCTCCCTTATGCCCGGCAACATGGTTCGCAAAGGGCAAACCCTGGCGATTCTCGAAAACCAGGAGTTTGTGGATATTCAGCAAAACTACCTCGAAGCAAAAAACAAATTTGAATTTGCAGCGGCTGATTATAAACGTCATTCCGAACTCTTCAAAAACGATGTTTATTCCGAGCAAAACGTGCAACAGGTAACATCCGATTACAAAAACCTCAAGGCACAGGTGAAAGCGTTGGAACAGAAACTGGCATTGATCGGTATCAATCCTGCAAATCTTCATGAGGATGATATCAGCAGTTCAGTTGCAGTTGTTTCTCCAATTTCGGGATTTGTGAAGGCTGTAAATATCAATATTGGAAAATTTGTGGCTCCTGCCGACGTGATGTTCGAGATTGTCAACAGCGACAAGCTTTTTCTTGAGCTTACGTTGTTTGAAAAGGATGCCGATAAAGTTGCAGATGGTCAGAAGATCCGTTTCTTTATTAACAATGAATCCGAACAGCACGAAGCGGTCATTTACCAGACCGGCAAATCGATCAGTGCCGATAAGACCTATAAAGTATATGGAAGTGTTACGGGTGAATGCAAAAACGTATTGCCGGGAATGTATGTAAACGCAGTCATTGAGGCATCCGGTAATAAAGTGGCGGCTTTGCCAACGGATGCAGTGGTTAGTTTCGACGATAAGGATTACATCTTTATTTTTGATAAAGACAAAGAAGAGGCAGGAAAGCCATTTACGGAATACCGTATGATCGAAATCCACAAAGGTGTTACTGATGGTGGGTTTATCGAGGTGATATTGCCCGAAGGCTTCGATATTCAAACGGCCAAAGTTGTGATTAAAGGAGCTTATAATCTGCTTTCAGCCAAGAAAAATGCGGGTGAGATGAGTTGCTAAGTCGTTTGTTATATTTACATATTCATTCAGACCCTCAAGGTATTCAAAACCTTGAGGGTCTTTTATTATTTTTATATTTGCAACCATTAAAAATTGAGTGTGATGGTAAGAGGTTTGTTCGTCATCTTTGGGCTGTTGGGGATCGGAAGCCTTGTTAGCATAGCTATTAACGGACTGGTTCCTGGCAGCGTTGTCGGGATGTTGCTCATGTTTGTCGGACTTCAAACGAGGCTTATCAAACCTGAATGGATTGCGGCTACAGCGAATGCACTTACCGGTAATATGGCGCTGTTTTTTGTTCCCGCAGGTGTCGGAATAATGGTTGCATTCGATGTACTTGCTAAATCATGGCATGAGATTTTATTCATTTCGCTGGTAAGCACTATTTGTGTGATTGCAGCAGTTGGACTCACCCAGCAATGGATGGAAAGGAGAAGGCGATGAGAGAAATTCTGACTTCGGAGGTTTCAATACTTGCTTTTACACTGGGAATATATTTTGGAGCGACATGGGTTTATAAAAAAAACAAATTTGCCCTTTTGCATCCAGTACTGGTTACAATTGCAGTAATTATTGCGCTTCTTCTCATCTTCAAGATCGATTATCCGACTTTCCAAAAAGGTTCGCATCTGATCGATTTTATGCTTGGACCTTCGGTAGTGGCACTTGGATACACCCTTTATGCCCAGATAACTAGCATTAAAGAGAATTTAGTGAGCATTTTGACGGCACTGTTTGTTGGCAGTATCACCGGAATTGGCAGCGTTTTGATTCTTGCAAAAATACTTGGCAGTTCTCGTGTGCTGGCAGTAACCCTTGCACCCAAATCAGTAACCACACCGATCGCGATGGCGATCTCGGAGCGATTTGGCGGTATTCCATCGATGACAGCAGTCGTGGTTATTGCCATAGGGATTGTTGGCGGCATAGCTGGTCCCTGGGTTCTAAGGGTTTTAAAAGTCGATAGCAAAATTGCAATAGGACTTGCTTTAGGTGCCTCGGCTCACGGATTAGGTACTGCCCGAGCCATGGAACTTGGAGCAATCGAAGGTGCCATTGGCGGCCTTGCCATTGCGATCATGGGATTGATGACAGCATTGATTGCGCCCTTCTTTCTGGCTTAAATACTATTTTTCAATTGCTCAATCTGTTCTATTTATGGCGGATAATCAATGATGAACCGGATAAACTTAATGAGATGTTTTAATGTTATAGAATCATGATATATCTCTGATTTCAACTTATCAAGAATAAGTATCTTGGTCAAAAATAAATAGTAATCATATGAATGAAATAAATAGTTACATCGAAAAAAATAAAGAACGTTTTCTTGAAGAGCTTTTCGGATTAATCCGGATTCCTTCAATTAGTTCGCTAAGTGAACATCGGCCTGACATGAACAGGGCGGCAGAATATTGGGTCAATATTCTGAACGAAGCTGGCGTTGACCGGGCCGAAATATTCGAAACAGCCGGTAACCCTGTTGTTTTTGCAGAAAAAATTATTGATCCTTCAAAACCTACTGTATTAGTTTATGGGCATATGGATGTGATGCCGGTTGATCCATTGGATCAATGGAAATCGAATCCTTTTGAACCTGAAGTCCGCGACGGAAGAATCTGGGCACGAGGGGCGAATGATGATAAGGGACAATCCTTTATGCATGCGAAGGCTTTCGAATTTATGGTCAGAAACAATACCCTAACTTGTAATGTGAAGTTTCTGATCGAAGGGGAGGAGGAAGTTGGTTCTATAAATCTTGCAGCATTTTGCACGGATCACAAAGAGCTGTTGAAAGCGGATATCATCCTGGTTTCCGATACCGGGATGATTGCCAGCGATATTCCGTCAATTACGGTGGGGCTTCGCGGACTTGCTTACTGGCAGGTGGAGGTAACAGGTCCTAATCATGATCTTCATTCGGGATTATTTGGCGGAGCTGTTGCGAATCCGGTGAATGAATTGTGTAAAATGATTGCAGGCGTAACCGATGCCAATCACCGGATTACGATCCCCGGTTTTTATGACGATGTGATGGAAGTAGATGCCAGCGAACGGGCGATGCTTGCAAAAGCTCCATTTGATGAATCTGCCTACAAATCATCGGTGGCTGTAAAGGCTTTGCAAGGTGAAACCGGATATTCAACAATGGAACGCACAGGAATTCGGCCTACATTTGATGTATGTGGAATCTGGGGTGGATATACAGGTGAAGGTGCCAAAACCATTCTCCCGTCGAAAGCATATGCAAAAATTAGTGCCCGGCTTGTTCCAAATCAGGAACATCATAAGATTGCCGATCTATTCAAAGCCTACTTTGAGTCGATTGCAGCCGATTCTGTGAAAGTAGAGGTAACATCGCTACATGGAGGACAAGGTTATATTTGTCCGATCAATCTCCCGGCTTACCATGCTGCAGAAGCTGCATATAAAGATGTTTTTGGACGAAAACCAGTACCAGTGCGGAGTGGGGGAAGCATTCCTATTATTTCCTCTTTTGAAGAAATACTTGGTATAAAGACGATATTGATGGGTTTTGGTTTAGAGTCGGATGCGATCCATTCACCAAACGAAAATTTCCAGCTGGAGAACTTTTACAATGGGATTCGAACTATTATCCGGTTTTATTACCATTTTTCAAATTAATTCTTAAAAACAAATATTTTCACACAAGACCCGGTTTTAACCGGGTCTTTCTTTTATAATTCGAAAAAATGAACCTGATTAGCTGAAAATTGTTTAAAAAAAATTTTCATTCAGTTTTAGAACGTCATTTTTGAATCCGCAATATAATTTATAAGCGTTTTTCATCCAAATAAAGTACGGCTGATGTGTTAATAATTGGCTTAATTAATTTGAAAAGGGACAAAATGGATAGATTTGATGAAAAAATGATGAGTAATGGATTAAAAACTGCATCAAATCGGGATTCAATGTTAAAATATTGTGAATTATTCGAGTTTGTGCAAAAAAAATGGGGGTGAAATTCAAAAAAATGTAATTTAGCTGAAAATTTAAGAAAATATTTTAAACGATAAATATCAACTAGTATGGCAACATTAAGATTTAAAGCTCTTGAAATTCTTTATTCGAGAAAACCTATTCCTGTGAAACGCGAAGAGAACCTCACATCTGACTATTATGGAATGTTGGTTTTTGATCGTCCTAAAATGAAGAAGTACTTGTCAAAAGAATCGTATAAAGGAATTATTGATGCGATTGACAATGGAACAACCATCGACCGTAAAATTGCAGATCAGGTTGCAATTGGAATGAAGGCATGGGCAATGGAGAATGGTGCAACTCATTACACGCACTGGTTTCATCCTTTGACTGACGGCACCGCTGAAAAGCATGATGCATTTATCGATCATTCAGAACTTGGCGGGGTTGTTGAAAGTTTTTCAGGCAAACTGCTTGCGCAGCAGGAACCTGATGCTTCTTCCTTCCCAAGCGGAGGTATCCGTAACACATTCGAAGCACGTGGTTATACTGCATGGGATGTCTCGTCACCTGCATTTATTATTGGAACTACCCTTTCTATACCTACTGTATTTATTTCTTATACAGGAGAATCACTCGACTATAAAGCTCCGCTTTTAAAGGCTTTAAATGCTGTTGATAAAGCAGCGGTTGATGTTTGTCAGTATTTTGACAAAAATGTTACGCAGGTTCAGGCGAACTTAGGCTGGGAACAGGAGTATTTTTTGGTTGACGAGGCTTTGTATTATGCACGCCCTGACCTTATTCTTACCGGTCGTACATTGATGGGACACTCTTCGGCTAAGGATCAGCAACTTGAGGATCACTATTTCGGATCTATTCCCGAACGTGTTGCGATGTTTATGCAGGATTTTGAAAACGAAGCTTATAAATTAGGAATTCCTTGTAAAACGCGTCATAATGAGGTCGCTCCTAATCAGTTTGAACTTGCCCCGATATTCGAAGAGGTAAATCTGGCGAATGACCATAATCAATTGGTGATGTCCTTGATGGATAGAACTGCCCGTCATCATGGCTTTTTTGTTTTATTGCACGAAAAACCTTTTGCTGGTATCAATGGTTCAGGAAAACACAATAACTGGTCGCTTTCTACAAATACCGGCGTGAACCTTTACTCTCCCGGGAAGAACCCGAAAACGAACCTTCAGTTTCTGACTTACATTGTGAACACCATTAAAGCGGTTTACGATAATCAGGATTTACTACGTGCCTCGATTGTTTCTGCCAGCAATTCGCATCGTCTGGGTGCAAACGAAGCTCCTCCAGCAATTATCTCTTCTTTCCTTGGATCAGAAGTTAACAGGATGCTCGATATGCTTGAAGAGAATGTGAATGAGCGCAAGATGACTCCGGACGAAAAAACTTCACTGAAACTGAATATCGGACGTATTCCTGAAATATTACTCGATAACACCGACCGTAACCGTACATCACCTTTCGCTTTCACCGGGAACAGGTTTGAATTCAGAGCGGTTGGTTCTTCTGCCAACTGTGCCTCTGCAATGATTGCCCTTAACTCTGTGGTTGCATCTCAATTGATTGCGTTTAAAAAAGATGTTGATGCATTGATCGAGAAAGACATCAAAAAAGATGAGGCTATCTTTCAGGTGCTTAAAAAATATATTATCGAATGCAAAGCGGTTCGTTTCGATGGTAATGGTTACAGCCAGGATTGGGCAGACGAAGCTGCACGTCGCGGTCTGACAAATATTAAGAGCGTACCCGAGGCATTGGAAGCTTATCTGAGTCCTAGGTCACGCAAAATTTTCGGAGATCTTGGTATTTTTAATACGATTGAAGTCGAAGCTCGTGTTGAAGTAGAAATGGAAAAATACACAAAGAAAATCCAGATCGAATCACGGGTTCTTGGTGATATTGCAATCAACCACATTGTTCCGACGGCTATCACATATCAGACTTCACTGATCGAAAATGTGAAAGGTTTAAGAGATATCTTCCCGGAGGCAGAGTACAAAGAATTGGCAGGTGCACGTCTCGACCTGATTAAGAAGATCTCGGGGCATATTTCTACTATTAAGGCTCAGGTTCACGAAATGACCGAGGCGCGCAAGGTGGCCAACCTGATCGAACATGGCAAAGAACAAGCCTATGCATACGAAAAGAACGTTCGCCCTTACCTCGATTCAATCCGATATCACATCGATAAACTGGAAGAGGTAATTGATAACGAACTTTGGCCATTACCAAAATATCGCGAATTACTTTTCTCAAGATAGTCTTCGCTAAAATTCAAATATTAAAAAGCCATCCTCAAAAGGGATGGCTTTTTTGCTTCTTTTCGTAGCTTTGCACAGGAAAGGTTTTTCAAATCACATCCGGAAGTTTGATTTGAATATGATATATATTGCTGAAATACCTTCCCCAACTTATAATTCATAATTTATAACTCATAATTCCCAGGTCATGACCAATAACGATATAATAAAGAAACTTCGGGTAGCGCTCCAGCTTAAAAATACAGATATCATCGCCATCCTTAAACTGGTTGATTTCGAAATATCAGAAAGTGAATTAGGAGCCATTTTCCGTGCCGAAGATCATCAGAATTACAAAGAGTGCGGTGATCAGTTGCTCCGAAATTTTTTGAATGGACTCATCATCTACAAACGAGGACCGATGGAACCAAAGACAACGGTTAAGAAGATTTTGCGGTGAGAAACTGCCTGTATGTTTAGGAATAGGTTATTGAAAATCGGGGCTCTTTTGGATATTTTTTAGTGCGGCTGATTTACCTATTTTAAACAATTTCTTTTTTGATAGTAATTAAAGATTCATGAACTGACATTCTATAGTAAATGTTATTCTCCTGCATTTGACAGCCTGTTTTCTGAATATGATGTTGTTTTTAAGACTGTATGATTACAGAATAAGTTACAAGTCTGAACTGCACTCAATGTGGTATCACATCATTCTGAAGCATCATTGCTACAATGCCGATGCACATTACAATTATAAATAGACCAATTTGTATGATAAGGTTGGCCTCCTTGTCTTTTAATGGATTTCGGGCAAAAAGATTGACAGGACTCAACCTCGATTCGGCATAATTCAGCAACTTATAAATTCCGATGCCGACACCAATTCCAAGGATAGCGCCGCATATCACATCGCCTGGATAGTGAACGCCCAGATAGATCCTGCTATAGGAAATCAATATTGCCCAGGGGAAAATAAACATTGCATATTTACGGTTTCGAAAGAACAGCGAAGTAAAGGTTGCAATTGCAAATGTGTTGGCAGCATGACCCGAAACAAATCCAAATTGCCCTCCCTTTTTAAAAAAGATATGGACAAACTGGCTGAGCGCAGGGTCGTTTGACGGACGCAACCGCTGAACAGTGTGTTTCAGTATTCCTGAAAACTGATCGGCACATAAAATCAGCAAGGCGATGGCAACAAAAATAAAGAGCGATTTTTTGCCGTGTTTCTTAACGATGATGGCCAGAATTGTAGCGTAAAATATTAGCCAGGTAGGTGTGAGTGTAAACAAAGTCATGGAATAGTCCCAAAGTGGACTGTGCATACCGTTGAGGAAAAGAAGAAGATCTTTGTCCCAGCTTTTAAGCAGATTGAGAAATTCCATAGGCTCTATATTAACTATTTATTGATTTCCAAATTAAATCTTTCAGTTCAACGATTCCACTTTCGGCGATTGAGGAGAAAAAAACATGTGGAATTCCTTTCATCTCCTTGCTGATATCTGCCATTAGGTCCGGGTCGAGCAAATCGCTTTTTGAAATGGCTACAATTTTTTGTTTATCAATTAGTTCAGGATTAAACTGTTTAAGTTCATTCAAAAGTATCTGGTACTCGTTGTAATGATCTTTACTGTCAGCAGGAATCAGGAACAGCAGGATCGAATTTCGCTCAATATGACGTAAGAAACGCAATCCGAGACCTTTTCCCTCATGTGCTCCTTCGATAATTCCCGGAATATCTGCCATTACAAACGATTGATCGCCACGATAGGCTACGATCCCCAGGTTTGGAACAAGTGTGGTAAAAGGGTAATCGGCAATTTCGGGTTTTGCTGCCGAAACTTTTGAGAGTAAGGTTGACTTTCCTGCATTCGGGAATCCTACCAAACCTACATCGGCGAGGATCTTCAATTCCAGAATTTTCCAACCCTCATCAAAATCTTCTCCGGGTTGAGCAAAACGGGGAGTTTGCATCGTCGACGATTTAAAATTCACGTTTCCAAGTCCGCCACGCCCTCCTTTGGCAACAATTATCATTTCACCATCAGTATTGATCTCGAAGAGTACATCGCCGGTTTCTGCATCCTTTACGATTGTGCCCAGTGGAACATCAAGGATAATATCTTCACCATCTTTTCCTGTACTACGCGATTTGCCGCCTGAGCCACCGAATTCTGCAATGATATGTTTTCTGTATTTGAGATGAAGCAACGTCCACATCTGTTTGTTACCACGAAGGATAATGTGTCCACCACGCCCGCCGTCACCACCATCTGGTCCACCCTTTGGGGAAAATTTCTCGCGTCTGAAGTGCCTCGACCCTGGGCCTCCATGTCCGGAACGGACCATTATTTTTACGTAGTCGACAAAATTCGAATCCATTTTAAAAATCTTAATAGATTTGCAAAAGTACGCTCTTAAATCGAGATAATGAAAAATGATCACAAATAGCTTGTGAAGAATTAAATATCATCACGATGAATCTAATTGTTCCAATAGGTATATTCAAAAAAAAACCTTGCGGTACAGGTTGTCAAACGCCTGTACACGCAAAGTTTATATTTTTGGATAAGTGATTTATAGTTTTTCTACTGTTTCCTTTAATCTTGCAGCAATCTCCCTGATCTCACCAATGCCCTGAATTGGGTGGTATTTTCCCTGGCTTTCGTAATATTGGATGAGCGGAGCTGTTTTTTGGTTGTAAATATTGATCCTGTTTTCGATTGTTGAAGCGTCTGCATCATCACATCTACCTGACGTTAAGCCTCTTTTAATAAGGCGGTCGATCAATTCATTTTTTTCCACCTCGAGGCAGAGCATGACCGAAACTTTGGAATGATGTTTTCGCAGTAGTTCGTCTAGTGCTTTTGCCTGTGGTACTGTTCTTGGAAATCCATCGAAGATGAACCCAACAGTTGTTTTAGGCTTTTTCAGCTTTTCTTCAATCATCGAGACGACAATTGAATCGGGAACCAATTCCCCTTTGCTGATCAGTTCATCCGCAAGGCGCCCCAGATCGGTTTTAGCAGCAATTTCCTGTCGCAAAAGATCACCGGTTGACAAATGAACTAAATTGAATGTCTGGGCTAAGTATATAGCCTGCGTACCTTTTCCGGCACCAGGAGGACCAAAAAGCACTAAATTTATCATTTCTATCAAAATTAATTCTTAAATTATTCTTTTACGAGCGTATAGATATCTTTAAAATTCCGTCCTCTGCGGTCGTAATCAAGTCCAAATCCTACAATAAAATCGTTTGGAATTTCTAACCCGACATAATCGAGTTTGATATCAACTTTTAAAGCATCGGGTTTGAAAAGCAGCGTGGCAACTTTTACCTCTTTGGCCCCTTTTCCAATCAATTGTTTGATTACCTCTTTGATTGTATGACCGGTATCGACAATATCTTCGATGATTACGACGGTACGTCCCGTGATAACTTCATTTAAACCGATCAGCTCTTTTATCTCGCCGGTTGTATTGATCCCTGAGTAGGAAGCCAGTTTCAAAAACGATATTTCCGCATCGTTGAGCTCGACCTCTTTCATTAATTCAGAGGCAAACATGAAGGCACCATTTAGAACACAAATGAAAAGTACCTCTTTTCCTTCAAGGTCTTTTTTCATTTTGACGGCCATCTGTTTGATCGCTGTTTGAATATCTGCATTTGGCAGCGAGATTTCAAATTCTTTATCCCAAAGCTTAACTCGTTTCATTCGTTTTTTTTAATCCCGGAACGGGAAATTACACAAAGTTGCTTATCATCTTTAAGTATAACTCAAACTGCATCACACACGTCCGAATTAAGCGAACAAAGATAGAGATTCTTTTGCTCGGAAGGTGAAAATTACCACTTATGATGCCGCAATCAGTAACGTTTGTGCAAAAAAGTTTAATTTTGTCACATTCACATACCGCATCAGTATAGTAACTTTAACAATCATTAAAAGAAATTTATGAATCCAAAAGTAAGTATAATTATGGGAAGTACTTCAGACCTTCCGGTGATGGAGGGTACTGCCCGTATTCTGAACGATTTTGAGATCCCGTTTGAAATGAATGCGCTGTCGGCTCACCGTACACCTGAAGAGGTTGAGAAGTTTGCAAAAGGGGCTTATAGACGTGGGATAAAGGTGATTATCGCTGCTGCCGGAATGGCTGCCCATTTGCCGGGTGTTATCGCTGCGATGACTCCAATTCCAGTAATTGGTGTACCAATTAAAGCAAGTCTTGAAGGGTGGGATGCGATTTTGGCAATACTTCAAATGCCTCCGGGCATTCCTGTTGCAACTGTGGCACTTAACGGATCAGTAAATGCTGCAATACTTGCTGCTCAGATTATCGCTTCGGGGGATGAAGCGCTGATGGCCAAACTGATTACCTATAAAGAGAACCTGAAAGTGAAAATTGTGGAGGCAAATGCCGAATTGTCGAAGGTGAAATTCCCCTATAAAACGAATTAAATAATCCCCATTTAATAATTTATTTTGCGTAAATTAGAGGAGGCGATCGAACGATTGTCTCCTCTTTTGTTTATATGAATTTTTTGTTAAGAATTCATTTTGGAAGAGGGGAAATTAAGCTTTGTGCACGCAAAATTCGGGATGAATGGGGTAAATGTAAAATACAGGCTATTAACCCTCGTTGCATTTTTTGTCTTTTTTTCGAAGGGTTATTCAATCGGAGATAATAATCAGGTTGGAGCGAGAGAGGCTGCTCTTGGCAATGCATCTGTCGCAATTATTTCCCCGTTTTCGGTTTTTCATAACCAGGCAGCATTGGCGTTATTTAAAAACGCCTCAGTTGCTATCGATTTTCGTCAGCCATATCTTCTGGAAGGATTTTCCTCAAAAGCGATTGCATTCGTTATTCCTACACCACTCTCTAATTTTGCGATTGGCATACTGCAGAAAGGTATACCAGGCTATAGTGAATCCCAATTTGGTTTTTCGATGGCCAGGTCACTGGGCAACCGCGTTTCCGCAGGAATTCAGTTCAACTATTTTATGATTGATTTTCCGGAGCAGGGGAGTCATAGGGGAACTTTTCTGATCGAATTTGGAATGCTTTATCATTCATCAGATAACCTGTTGGTTGGTCTCCATATTTTCAATCCTTCGCGTGCCTCGATTGAATCGCTCAATTTCAAAAAAGAGCTGCCTGTAAGTGCAACTGCCGGCATCGCATTAAAGCCATCTGCAAACCTCGTTTTTGTGAGCGCTGTTGCTTTCTGTTTGGATAATCCGCTGAATGTAAGAATGGGCATCGAATATCAGTTTTCTGATTGTTTTTTCCTTCGCGGCGGGATATCAGGAAAGCCAATTCGCCACTCAGCCGGCATTGGCTATAAAAGCCGAATCTTTGGTGTTGATTTTGCCTGTGTGCATCACGAAACGCTTGGATACACACCTTCCATCTCATTAATTTTAAATCTTTGATTATGGAATGGAAATTTATAATTCTATTCGTCTCATCCATGGCGATTATACCTCAGGGATTTTCACAGAATTTAGACGAACAGAAAGAGAAACAGATGGAACAGGCGATCGAGTCAATAGCAGAATCGGATGAAACAGATATTACGAACTCGGTAATACTGGATGATATTACAAAAATCATTGAACATCCGGTAAATATTAATATGGCTTCGCAAGAGGAATTAGAATATCTTTATATGTTGGATTTCAGACAGATTCAAAATATAATTGTTTACCGGAAGCAATATGGTTTTTTTGTTTCGTACGATGAACTTGCTGCAGTCGAAGGGATGACTCCTGAAGTAATTGATGCATTGACCCCGTTTATCATATTTGACGTGCCATCCGATTCGATGTCACATTCCAGGAAAAGCATCTACCAAAGGGCGATTCTAAGGGTGAAAACCTCATTCCCGCAAGCAGCTGGTTATCGATCAGTTTCGGAAGGTAAAGGGGCCGCTTATCCGGGCTGGCCGGTTTCCATTTACAGCCGTTATCAGCTTGAAATTCCCGGGAAATTTGAATTAGGTCTCATTACAGACAATGATGCAGGAGAGGAGTTCTTCAGGGGAAGCAATAAGGCTGGATTTGATTATTATTCCGGCTTTATATCCTGGAAGGGCAGAGGCTTCCTCCGGCAAGTGACGGTCGGTGATTTTTTGCTCCGATTTGGTCAGGGGGTGAATTACTGGACAGGTTCCGGACTCGGAAAATCGGGAAATGTTTTGGGAATAATGAAATCGGGACAAGGCATCAGGCCTTACACTTCAACCGACGAAAACCGCTACTTCAGGGGGATTTCAACGACACTTGGAAGCGGACCTTTTAAATTCATGCTTTTCTACTCGAATAAGAATCGCGATGCCAATATCATTTCCGGGACTGAACCAGGTGAACAGTATTTTACTTCGCTTCAGACTTCAGGATATCACCGGACGACTTCCGAAACAGCTGATGAAAAGAGCCTTAATGAGCAGGTCACCGGTGGTTACAGCGAATTAAAACTTGAGAAATTCAGGATCGGTGCATTGTTTGTCATTCAGCATTTTGGATTGCCAATGGATGCCGGTTCTTCCCCTTATAAGGCCAGGAGTTTTTCGGGTATGGAGAATTATAATCTTGGGCTCGATTATCAGTGGGCACTTCCGACAGTTCAGTTTTTTGGTGAAGCAGGTTTGTCAAAAAGTCTGAAACCGGGATTTGTTCAGGGAATGGTCTGGCATGCACATCCCCAGATCAGTTGGGCGCTCTACTATCGTTATTTTGATCCGGGGTTTCACACCTTTTATGGAAGTTCGCTTTCCGAAAGCACGGGGAATCGCAACGAATCCGGTCTTTATAGTGGCGTAATGCTTTACCCGCTTCCGAAAGTGAAGCTATCCTGCTATGTTGATATTTACCGGTTTCCATGGCTGACTTATAGTACTTTGGCACCTGGCAGCGGTACCGATTACATGGCCCAGCTTGATATTGCATTTTCAAGGAAGTTCTCTTTTTATCTGAAAGGAAAATACGAGTCGAAACCGCAGAAATTTAGCGGTGGCACTGGTGTTGCAGCCGATTATGATGAAATGACCACCAAACTAAGAATTCATACAGAATATATTCTCAGCGAACGATTTACTTTGCGTACCCGGATTGAATATGCCGGGTATTCATTTAACGATGCGAACGAAGATGGTTTTCTTATCTTTCAGGATATTTTGTATACTCCGTTCAGAAATTTGAATTTGTGGTTCAGATATGCTTTCTACAATACAGATGGTTATAATTCCCGTATTTACACTTACGAAAATGATCTGTTATATAGTTTTTCGATTCCCGAGTTTCATGGCAAAGGGAAACGACTCTACCTAAATCTGAAATGGTCTCCAACTTCGCGTGTTACGGCATATGCGAAGGCTGGGTATACAATTCATGACGGGGCATTATCGTGGGGTTCGGGTAATGATGTAACCCCCGGAAACTCACGATTCGAACTGAGAGGACAATTTTATTTCAGATTTTAATTATTTTGAATTGACGCCCGTATTTTTTTATGATTTAAAATCAGGCAGTTAGTCTATTTTTTTCGGCAAATTCAAGATTTCTTATGAGTTATTCACATGAACGGCTATTTTTGTAACTTTGTTTTGACTTCTAACAGATAAATAAACTACGAAAATATGTTGGTTTCGAGCGAGTTCGATGAAATTAGGCCTTATTACGATGAAGAAGTTCCCGCGATCATGACAAGGTTGTTGGATGATCCGGTTTTTACAAGGGTACTTAATAAGCTCTATGCTGCCGATGATGCCAAAATAAATGAAGTCAGAGATGCCATGGTTCAAACCGGGGATGTTGAAACATTTCAGCGGCGCTTCATGGTCCCTTTTCTTGAAGGGATTCTGAAATCCAGTACAGATGGATTGACAATAGGTGGACTTGAGCACCTGAAGAAAGATCAAAGTTATTTGTATATATCCAATCATCGCGATATTGTTCTTGACTCAGCCCTGCTCAATGTCGAAATGTACAAATTCGGTTATAAGTCCACTGAAATAGCAATCGGAAGTAATTTATTGGTTTATCAATGGATTGAAGATTTGTCGAGGGTAAATCGCTCGTTTATCGTAAAGCGGAATATTCCGGTCAGGCAAATGCTTGAAGCATCCAACCTTCTTTCTGCCTATATCAGAGAAACGCTCACCCATAACGGGAATTCGATTTGGATTGCTCAACGTGAGGGGCGCTCAAAAGATGGACTGGATCTGACTTCCTCAGCATTGCTGAAAATGCTAAACATGTCGAACAATGATAAATTTGTTCAGGGATTCGCGGAATTGCAGATCGTACCAATGTCTATTTCTTACGAAATTGAACCCTGCGGTAACGAAAAGGTGGCTGAATTGCTGAAACGACAGGCTGATCCGGATTTTCAAAAAACGGAAAAAGATGATTTGCTCAGCATGGTTAGTGGTTTAAAAAACCAAAAAGGAAGAATTCAGATTCAATTTGGTGCCCCCATCAATAGTAAAGTCCTTAAGAGTCTTTCAAAAGAGGGAAATATTAACGATCGGTTGAAACGCCTAGCTGATTACATCGATAAGCAAATCTATACAAATTATAAATTGTTTCCCAACAATTATATTGCTTACGATTTATGCTATAATTGTAATAAGTATATCGATCTGTATACCACGGAAGAGCAACACCTATTTATTGAACTTACCCATCAACGATTGAAACTTGTAAACGAAGATCGGGCGGAGGCTATGGAATTGTGGCTTAAAATGTATTCTATGCCGGTTCTTAGTTTTGAGAATTGTTGTCAAAAGGACATAAGTGAAATTTGATTCGATTATCTGGGACTGGAATGGCACGCTGCTTAATGATGTCAGAATCGCGGTTGACTCAATTAATCACTTGTTGCATGACAGAAACCTGGAGCTGCTGACCACTGAAAGATACCTTGATGTTTTTACTTTTCCGGTTCAAAATTATTATGAGTTGATTGGTTTTGATCTGAAAACTGAACCTTTTGAAATTCCTGCATTTCAGTTTATTTCACTTTATAACGAAGCTGTTAAAGATTGTGGCCTGCACAATGAAGTTGTCCCGTTATTAAGCCGTTTGCGTGCTCAGGGATATCGTCAGTTTATCCTTTCTGCGATGGAGCAACAAGTTCTTGAAAAGACTGTAACCGATAACGTCATTTACCATTTTTTTGAAGATTTATGCGGGTTAAGCGACAATTTCGCGGTATCGAAGGTTGCAAATGGCAAAACCCTCATCAATAAGCGAGGTCTGGATCCTGAACGGACGCTATTGGTTGGAGACACGATACACGACTATGAAGTGGCACAGGCGATCGGTTGCAAATGCGTACTAATCGCGAAAGGACACCAGTCGAAAGAGAGGCTTTTAACTACCGGAGCACATGTTCTGGATGGATTGGATGAGATTGAATTTCTTTAAAAACAAAACGACCGGCAAAGTAAATTTTACTGGTCGTTTTGTTTCAATATTGATTGTTATGCATTCAGTAACTTATTGCTTAACGCCTGAAGTGTTGCTTTTTTATCGTTCGTATTTACAAGCAACGAAATATTATTGCGGCTTCCCCCATAAGAGATCATCCTGATCGGAATATGATCAAGAGCGGTAAAGACTTTGGCTGCAAACCCCTTTTCCTCTGCAATCATATTTCCGACAATGCATACGATGGTCTGGTTCCGGTCAATTTCAACTTTACCGTATTCCTTCAGTTCCGCAACAATTTCATCGAGGTGTTTCGGATTGTCGATTGTCAGTGACAACGCCACCTCAGATGTGGTGATCATATCAATTGACGTCTTAAAGAATTCGAAAATCTCGAAAATATTTTTGATAAACCCATAGGCATTTAACATCCTTCCCGACCTGATCTTGATGGCCGTGATGCCATCCTTGGCTGCAACAGCTTTAATGCCTTTTGTCTTACAGTGCGAGGTAATCAGTGTACCTGGATCGGGAGGATTCATTGTATTTTTTAGCCTGACAGGAATGCCATTCATCATGGCCGGCAATACTGTTTGCGGGTGGAGGATCTTCGCGCCAAAATAGGCCAGCTCGGAGGCTTCATTGAACGAGAGGGTGTCGACTTTCTTCGTGTTTTCAACATAACGCGGATCGTTATCATGAAACCCGTCAATATCTGTCCAGATCTGGACCTCTTCACTATTGATAGCAGCGCCGATTAAAGTTGCCGTATAATCGGAACCACCCCGCTGAAGGTTATCGATTTCGCCCGCTTCATTCAGGCAGATAAATCCCTGCGTGATGTAATAATCTGCTTTCGGAGAACTTTTCAGCAATGCATTGAGTTTATCCTTGATGTAATAGTTGTCGGGCATTTTGTCTCCATCAATCTTCATGAAATCGAGGGCAGGGAGTAACAAAGCATTGTAACCGGCTTCCTGCATCAATAATGTGAACAAAGCAGTCGAGATCAGCTCGCCCTGTGCCAATAATGCGCGTCCCCCATGTTCAGGGAATATGCCTGACGTAAATGATTTGATCACTTCAAACCTTTCAGCAAGTACCTGTTTCCCCTGTTCTTTCATCTCCTTGGTTGCATAGAGATCAAATACAACGTTGTAGTATTTTTTTTCAAGGGAATTGATAATACCTAATGCCGATTCCTTGTTCTTTTTAGACAGATAGTCAGAAATTTCAACCAACTTATTTGTTGTTCCGGACATTGCCGATAATACAATCAGCTTTTGTTCTCCATCGGCAATCAGGTTCATCACGGTCCTCATCGTTTCAACAGATCCGACGGATGTTCCTCCAAATTTAAATACTTTCATTTTAACGATCGTTTTAGTTATTTAAAACTATTGTCTTTTAAATCTTTAACCACATTGGTGGAAAAGATTATTCTGCAAAAATAGGAATATTTTGTTCCTTAACATTGAATAACGGAACATTCCATTTGATTTATTGCTTACGATCTGTAAGTGCTTATAATAACAAAATTTGACATCCTAAAGTTGCGAGCTGCTGCAGGCACATCAACACGTTTATCTGATAAAAAATTGTGACTCACTATTCCTGCCATGTATCACTACCCACGATTTGTTTCACCCGCATGGTCTGTTTCACCCGTAATGTACGTCTCTTCCGATCCCCGAAATATCCAGGGTCAAATGGTTTATGGTTTTGATTCTCTTTTGATCCGGTTGATGTATTCCGACGGTGTCTGGCCAAGTTGTTTCTTGAAACACATCGAATAGTAGGAGTGGGAATTGAACCCGACCTTAAAACAAATCTCATCAATATTGGTCATTCCGGTTTCAATGAGTTTGATCGACTTGTTGATCCTTACGAATTTGATAAATTCGGTAGCCGACTGATTGGTCAGTGCTTTAAGTTTCCGGTGGAGCGTACTGCGGCTTAATCCAAGCGCAGAAGCAAGCGAATCGACCGTAAAGAGCATATCTGTGAGATGATTTTCAAGAATTACTGTCGCCTTTTCGAGTAATTCGCGGTCGGGCTTAAGTGTTTGCATTGCTTCGCGCCATTCTCCTTGCGAATTTGTGAATTTCTCACGAATTATTTTTCTGGATTCGAGGAGATTGCGTATTCTTGCTAACAAAATACGGTCATCAAATGGTTTGACGATATAGTCGTCGGCACCGGTTTCGAACCCTTCCATCTGGTTTTCGACCGAAGAAAGCGCCGTAAGCATTAATACGGGTATGTGACTGGTTTCCAGATCTGTTTTCAAAGCATGGCAAAATGCGGTACCATTCATTCCCGGCATCATCACATCTGTAATTACAAGGTCGGGATTATACTCCCTGACTTTCGCAAGCCCCTCTACACCTTCACCGGCCGTAATTACATGATAGGAATCGGATAAGATGGTTTTTAGAAATCGTTGCATCTCCTTATTATCTTCTACTACTAAAATTACAGACTCTTTCCCTGTTTTTGAGACTGAGGCTTGATTGTTGCCCGTCTGGAATTGTTGTTCCTCGTAATGAGAGATCTGAGAAACTGTTTTCTGAATTCCTTTCCCGATTTCATCACTTGTAACAGGGAGCCGGACTAAAAACGAGGCTCCGAGGTTCTCGCCGGTAAAAACTTCTATCTGACCATGGTGCATTAATATATATTCGCTGCACAGATGCAGTCCGATACCAGTACCTGAGAGCTGACCGGGAGCCTGGTAAAACCGATCGAAAATATTCGGCAGAATGGATGGTGCGATTCCCGGACCTTCATTTTTAACAATTATAGTAACGTATTCACCATCAATTTTATTTCCAATTGAATAATGCGATTGTCCGTCTGTTGTTTCAGGTTGCCATCCCGAATTTTTGATCGACAGTTGAATGGTTCCTTCCTCGCTGGTGTACTTCATCGCATTCGACAGCAGGTTGAAAATCATTTTATCTATTTTATCAGGCTCAATGGTTATAAAAAGAGAGGAGTAGTCCGATTCGAAATGAAAATTAATTTTCCGGTCGTTATCCTGCAACGAAAAACATTGAAATACCTCGTGACAGAGTCGTACAATGTCGAATGGCAGTGGTTGAAAGTCCATCTTTCCAAGTTCGATTTTACGAATGTCGAGAATTTGATTAACAAGCCTGATCAGCCGGCTGGCATTGTTCTCGATCATCGTAAGGTGTTCCATCGGTTCATCCTGTCCTGCCAATTTTTTCTTGAGCAGTGAAAGGGGTGAAAGGATCAGCGTCAGCGGAGTACGGAACTCATGCGAAATATTGGTGAAAAAATGAAGTTTCAGCTGGTGAAGCTTTTCCTCGTTCTCGCGTTGAATGCGTTCATGCAGGATCGAATTTTTAAGCCTGCTCCTGAGCCTTAATTCACGTTGAAGAAAATAGAAGATCACAAGGATAATCACTAAATAGATCAGATAGGCATACACCGTTTTCCAGAACGGCTGGTTGATCCTGATGGCCAGCGTGGTTGGTGCATCATTCCATTTTCCATCGTTGTTGGCGGCAATTACTTCAAAAACGTAATCGCCCGGAGGGATTTTGGTAAAGATCGCTTTATTATCATTTTGAATTTCAATCCAATAGGGACTGTAACCTGTTAGCCGGTATTTGTACCTGTTCTTTTGAGGCAAAAGGAAATTATTGGCAACAAAGGAGAACCGAAGGGAGTTTTGGTTGTACTGCAATTCGAGTTCGCTCAGCGTCATCACCGACTGCCTGAATATTTTAGGCTCATTTAACTGATTAACAGTCTGATTGTTGATTTCAAGCCCGGTAATAATTACTTTGGGTGACACCGGATTTTCCTTTATCTGATTTGGATCGAACCGTGTAAATCCATTTGAACCACCAAAAAACAGTTCTCCGTTTTTAGCTTTAAAAGCGGCTCCCGGGTTAAATTGGTTCCCCTGGATTCCATCGGTATAATCAAAGTTTCGAAAGTTCTTTTTTGCAGGTGACAAGGCCGATATTCCATTTTCGGTACTCATCCAGATCACCCCATTGTTGTCTTCACGTATTCCATAGACGTCATTTCCAGGGAGGCCGTCCTTTTTCGAAAGTTGTGAGAACAATCCGGTAATTGGATCGTAAATTGTGACGCCGCCACCGGCAGTTCCAATCCAGATGTTTTGTTTCGAATCTTCAAACAGGGAATAGATATTGTTGCTGCTGATCCTGTTTTTCTCATCCGGGTTGTAAAAGTATCTTACAAAACGTTCAGAACCCTTTGTTTTCCTGTTAAGTCCATTGTTTGTACCTACCCAAAGATTTCCTTTCGAATCGGATAATAATGTTCTTACGGAATTTGCAGAAAGAGATTCCGGGTCTGAATTTTTTGAAGAGTAATTCTTTACCTGGCGGCTTTGATAATTGTAATAAAACAAGCCTCGCACGGAAGAGGCGAACCATACGCCATCGTCGCCTGCGGTAATATCATAAAACTGCTCTTTAAAATCATCAATCAGGTTAAATTTCTGGAATTCCTTACTCCCTTTTAGTTGATAGAATATTCCGCTGGCGAATGTTCCGATCCATAATGTTCCTCTTTTATCGGTTCCCATTGATTTTATATGGTTAACCGTTCCGTTAGCTCCTTTTATTTGCACATCTGTGAGCTGATGTCCGGGGCGATCTAAATAATTAAGATGTCCCTCCTCTGTTGAAATTATGATTTTACCGTCTTCAGTTTCCTCGAAGTCGCTGACCACATTGTCGCTTAATGAATTGCTGTTTGATTCGTGTTTGAAGTGTTCGAAATTGTTCGACCATTCATTGATGTAACCCAATCCTCCCGACCAGGTACCAATCCATATCCCATTTTTGGAATCGCGATAAATCTGGAAGATGCTGTTGTTTGTTAGTCCATCGTATTTTTCTTTTTCAATCACCTCCATGCCATTCTCGTTCATCCTCACCAATCCTTTAAAGGTACCAAGCCAGATTTCGTTTTTGTATTTGAAAATCGTCCGAACCCGTGAACTCGGAATTTTATTCTTCCCTTCTATATTATCATCGAAATGTTCGGTTAAAACGCCCTGTCGTGTGTAAAGGTCAGCTCCGCCCCAGTCGTAACCAATCCAGAGATTATTACCATCGGGTAAAATTGTAATTACATTTTGATTTCTTGAATGGGCAAAAAAGTTGACTTTCTGATAGGGAGGATCGCAGTAATAGATCCCGCCGTTTGAACCTCCAAGCCATATCCGATCCTCTTTTTCGGTTTTTGTTGCTATTCGGATCAGGTCATTTTTATAAGCTTCTGGTAATTGTAAATAGGAGACGGTATTTGTTTTAAAATCGATGCGCGAAAATCCGAAACTATCAATCATCCAGTAAGTACTATCTGCAGTCTGAAGAATTTGCAGCACATTTAATCCCCTTGGATTACCGGCGGCGTCATGAAACTGAAATCGCCTGAAACATTCGCACTGATAATCGAATACAGAGAGGCCATGATCTGCAGAAATCCAGATTTCACGTTTCATATCAAGATAGAGCGAACGCACAT
Source organism: Bacteroidales bacterium (assembly GCA_038236995.1). Lineage (GTDB taxonomy): Bacteria > Bacteroidota > Bacteroidia > Bacteroidales > Prolixibacteraceae > JAAFHB01. The sequence goes on from JBBRZE010000059.1 coordinate 24,708, forward strand.
AGTTGCCGGGAAGCGTTGTTTTGTCATCGGGCGAATTGATGAATTTAACCGTTTCCATTGAATTGTAACGATAAACGCCATTATTCGAGCCAAACCAGATAAACCCGTATTTATCTTCACAAATAGAACTAAGGGCCTCAAATGTAAAACCACCTTCGGGCGAAATCCGCTTTATTTTAAAATCTTCGGGCACCGCGTGAGCCGGATTCCATATTGAAAAACACAGAATCAGTTGAATTATAAAAAGCATTGTATTCGATTGCTTTGCTTTTTTAACAATAGTTATATATCTGAAATTTAGGTGCATAATATTTTTAGCAAATTTGCATATTTCAATCTTAAATTACCCTGATATCAATAATTGCATTGCCTGAAGTCCTTTCATGGATGAATTTTACTTTAAGTATGGTTCATTTTTGAAAAAACGAAAGTAATCATTCATGTATATTTTCAAGACGGAAATTTACAATTTTTAACGAATGTTTCAAATGTGAGACATTTGTTACAGGATGACACAAAATTGATATAAACTGCAACATGCTTGTTCGTTCAAAATTATGCACCAACCTACTTTTGAATGAGGAAGATTTTATTCCCGCTTGCTAAACTACAGATTAACGACTAAACATTTATGAGCCTTATAAAGCTGGTATCCCCTTTTGCTATTTTATTATCCCTGGTGCTCTCATGTCATTCAGCGCGCAAATCTGATACTGTTTCTCTCAGCCGGATTAAAGATCAACTCCATCTTTTATCTGTAAACTTCAAAGATGCGAAAGCGAAGACTAGTGTTTCCGGTAAAGATTTTGTTTCCGTAAGAAGCCTGAACAGCGACGGGTCTTTAAAAATTATCCCTTCGAAAGACTGGTGCAGTGGATTCTATGCAGGTACACTATGGCTGGCTTCGGATCTGACGGGTGATGCAGGTTTACAAAAGCTCGCCCGGGAGTTCACGCAGCCACTCGAAAATGAAAAATTCAACGGCGCAACACACGATATGGGTTTTAAAATGATGAGCAGTTTCGGACAAGGTTACCGCATTACAAAAGATTCTGTCTACAGAGATATTTTGATTCAGTCGGCCAAAACACTTACAACTCGGTTTAATGAGAAGATCGGGGCGATCCGCTCGTGGGATCACAACCAGGACAAATGGCAATACCCCGTCATTATTGATAACATGCTGAACCTTGAACTTCTTTTCTGGGCTTCGAAGCAAACGGGTGATCAGCTTTATTATAATATTGCTGTGAAACATGCCGAAACAACATTGGCTAACCATTTCCGTGCTGACAACAGTTCATTTCACGTCGTTGATTATGATACCCTCACCGGTGCAGTTATTAAGAAGAATACACATCAGGGATTTTCGGATGCATCTGCCTGGTCGCGGGGTCAGGCATGGGGACTCTATGGTTATTCGATGTGTTACCGCGAAACGGGGATCGTGAGTTTTCTTTACCAGGCTGAAAAAATTGCTGACTTTATCCTGAAACACCCCAACCTTCCTGCCGATAAAATTCCTTACTGGGATTTTGATGCGCCGGCGACTCCTTCACAACCAAGGGATGTTTCTGCGGCATCAATTACTGCTTCGGCGCTTTATGAGCTGGCCCGGTTTGTTCCGGCGAAAAGGGAATTCTATATTCAATCGGCTGATCAGATATTGAAAAGCCTTTATAATGATTACTCATCCAAATCAGGAGAGAACAAAGGATTTTTACTTGGCCACTCAACCGGTTCATTCCCCCACAATTCGGAAATTGATGTGCCGATAAATTACGCCGACTATTATTACCTGGAGGCGCTGCTGCGACAGGCAGGTTCCAAAAATGAAATCATTAAATAGAAGTTTTATGTATTATTAATTGTCAAACTATGAAAAGAAAACGGTTTTTTTTAAAATTACTAATGGTTCTTATTCCATGGCTGCTTGCTGGTCTTTCAGCAGTGGCACAGAATAAGATGTATTCCGGAACAGTTACCGAGAAGAATGGTACATCCATTCCCGGTGTGGCTGTTGTTGTTAAGGGCCAGAACATTGGTACTGTCACGGATTTTGATGGTAAATTTTCACTTTCTGTGCCTGCCGGTGCCAAGACGCTGGTGTTTTCTTTCGTTGGATTAACATCCCAGGAAATAACATTAGGTACGAATACAACATTATCTGTGGTTATGGAAGCCAATGTTGTTGGTGTTGAAGAGGTTGTTGTTGTCGGATTTGGTACACAGAAGAAGGTGAATCTGACCGGCGCTGTGGCATCTGTAAAGATCGACGATAAGATTACCAGTCGTTCACTTACAAACGTTTCTTCCGGATTATCGGGTTTGGTTCCTGGTCTTGCCGTGAGCCAGAATTCGGGTATGGCAGGTAAAAATGCAGTTTCTTTACTCATCCGTGGGATGGGAACAGTTAACAATGCAAATCCGCTTGTCGTCGTCGACGGTATGCCTGACATCGATATCAACCGTGTCAATATGAACGATGTTGAGAGCATTTCGATCTTGAAAGACGCTACTTCTGCTGCTGTTTATGGATCCCGTGCTGCCAATGGTGTCATCCTTATTACAACAAAGTCGGGTAAAGGGATGCAAAAGACGAGCATTAATGTTTCAAGCTCTTATGCTGTGGAAGTTCCCACCAAATCGTATGAATTTATGGCCGATTATCCACGGGCACTTACGCTTGAACAACGTTTGGCTGCAGTCAATTCACTAAGAGCCAACTCTACCTTCAAAGATGGTACGGTTGATCAGTGGATGGCACTTGGGATGATTGATCCGCTCAGGTATCCGAACACCGACTGGTGGAATATTTTGACCCGCAATGGTTCAGTACAAAACCATAACGTTTCCGCATCGGGTGGCAACGAGAAATCGAACTTTTTCATTTCTGTCGGAATCATGGATGAAAAAGGTTTACAGATCAATAACGATTATCAGCGTTACAATGCCCGGTTCAACTACGATTATAAACTCCGTCCGAATATGAATGTAGGCGTTAAATTTGACGGTAACTGGTCAAAATACACTTATGCACTTGAGGATGGTTTTACGGATGATAATGCGAGCAATACTGCCGGTTTCGATTTGCAATATGCAATAGCAGGGATGGTGCCATATGATCCGACAACAGGATACTTTGGCGGAGTTATGGCTTACAATGAAGATCCGCAGGCCTATAATCCTTACACACAATATGTCAACAATCTGAATTATCAGAATCGTCAGGAAGCAAACACAAGTATGTATTGGGACTGGACACCAATCAAAGGTTTAACAGGGCGCATTGATTATGCTCTTAGCTATTATAACCAATTTCGTTATACTGCAGCAATTCCAAATAGATCTTACAATTTCCAAACCAACGCATTTGGTTCAAGAACCTATGTTGGAGATAATGCAGGAGTCAGTAATTTTACAAATACAGGTTATAAGACACAGTTAAATGGTCGTTTAACCTATAATAAAACGATTGCTGAGCATCATAACCTGACGGCACTGTTTGTTTACAGTGAAGAGTTTTGGTTTGAACGCTATCAAAATGGAGGACGCAGCGATCGCTATTCACCAACACTTCATGAACTTGATGCTGCATTGGCAGGAATTACACAAACTTCAGCGGGTAATTCTACTACAGAAGGGCTTCAATCTTACATTGGTCGTTTGAACTATTCTGCCTACGATAAATACCTTTTTGAAGCGAATTTCCGTTATGACGGTTCTTCAAAATTCCTTCCCGGAAGTCAGTTTGGATTTTTTCCATCCGTGGCTCTTGGCTGGCGTTTTACTGAAGAGAATTTTGTCAAAACATATACAAATAAATGGCTGAGCAGCGGTAAATTGCGGGCGTCTTATGGTGGATTAGGGAACAATAGTGGCGTAGGACGTTCCGAACAACTTGAAACATTGAGTGCAAACCATTATATGATTGACGGAGCAATTGCCAAAGGATTGGTCAACAGTAAAATGGTTAACCCTAATCTTTCATGGGAATCTACCAAGGTGATGAATATTGGTCTTGATCTGGGTTTTTTGAATAACAGGCTAACTACAGAGCTTGATTATTACGATCGTCTGACCACGGGGATGAACCGCCCATCTGATATGTCGCTTTTGTTATCGGGAGCTTACAATGCACCAAGGAAGAACATCGGAAATCTTCGCAACCGTGGTATCGAAGGAAATATTACCTGGAGAGATGAAGTAGGACAGTTTACTTATGGATTGAATCTAAATGCTTCGTACAATACAACAGCGCTTGAGAAATGGAATGAATTTTTAGGAAAGGGATATACCTTCCTGAATATGCCATATCATTTTGTTTATACCTACGAAGATCTGGGAATTGCACAAACCTGGCAGGATGTTTACAATGCCACTCCACAGGGAGCATCTCCTGGCGATATTCTCCGGAAAGACCTCAACGGTGACGGTAGAATAGATGCAAACGATATGAAAGCTTATCCAAATCTTCAACGTGATCGTCCGACAACGAATTTTGCATTTAGCGGAAATGTAGCGTGGAAAGGTTTTGATCTTTCAATCTTATTTCAGGGTGCAACTGGCCGGAAAGACTATTGGATCAATAATTACAACAATACTAACTTTGGCGTTCAACGTTATGCTTCTACCTGGGACCATTGGGAACAACCCTGGAATCTTGAAAATAGGAACGGCGAATGGCCACGTTTGAATGGCAGCAACAATCGAGTTGAAACATCTTTCTGGCTTGACGACCTTTCTTACTTGCGGTTAAAAAATATCCAGTTAGGATATAATCTTCCAAAGAAATGGCTTCGATTAGTTGGTCTTGAGAGTCTTCGCATTTACGGATCAGCTGAGAATCTTGCAACTTTCACAAAATTCCGCGGTCTTGATCCTGAGAAACTAGCAAATGCAAGCGATGCCTACCCGCTGAATAAATCATTCTCACTTGGTATTAATATTGGTATCTAATAGCAAAGTCATGAAAAAATTAAATTCAAAAATATTGGTCTTTTCTGCCCTGGCAGTTTTGACGCTTATAATTAACTCTTGCACAAAGGATCTTCTCAATCGGACACCAACCGGCGAGATGTCTGCAACAGAGTTCTGGAAGACAGAGGGTGATGCAACTGTAGCTCTGATGGGTGCTTATTCTGCCGTACGGCCACTTTTCGACCGCGATTATTATTTTGATGGTCAGGGTGAGTATGTAAGGGCACGTGGTACAAGCACAACCAGCGGCAACCTTCGCCTGGGAGATGCTTATAATGGCGGTAATTATAACCCATCCGGTTATGGATCCAGTTTCGATAAAATGTACCGATACCTTTATGGTGGTGTATCGAGAACTAACTATGTCATTGAAAATGTGAAAAAGATGCTTCCGGATGCGAAAACACCAGCTTCGGTAGCCAATCTGGAAGCGATTATTGGTGAGGCTCGTTTGCTGCGTGGAATGGTTTATTTCCGTCTGATCTCGATGTGGGGCGATGTTCCATATTTCAGCAAGGTGATCTATGACAATTCTGAAGTTGCTGATTTGGCAAGGCTTCCAATTGCTCAGGTTAAAGATTCAATCATGGCTGACTTTACGTATGCTTTCGAAAAGCTTCCCGTAAAGGCAGCTCAAAACGGACGTGCCTCTAAACCGGCAGCTCTGGCTTTCCGTGGTAAGTTAGAGCTTTATTGGGCTTGCTGGAATAAAAATGGCTGGCCTGAATTGGATACGTTTACTCCAAATGCAACTGAAGGTGACGCTGCATATGTTGCGGCGGCTGCCGACTTTAAAGCAGTAATTCAGAATTACGGCCTCACCCTTTTCCGTAATGGTGATCCTGGTTCATGGGGATCGATGGGAAATGCTGAGATCTTGCCTAACTATTTTTACCTTTTCATGCCAATTGCCAATGGCGATCCTGAAATGATTATGTCCTTTACACATGGTGGTACAGGTACAAGTCAGGGTGAAGAATTGATGAGGGACTTTTCAGGACGTACACACGAAGGTTCACAATGCTGGGTATTTCCATTTTATGAAATTGCAGACAGGTATCAGTCAACAGTTACGGGTGATTTTGCACCCAAAATGGTTCCTACACTTCCAACAGCAACCGGTGCAAGAACTAAAGTTAATTCTACTTTGAATCCCGAAAGTTACGCCAATCGCGATTACCGGATGAAATCATCTATAATGTGGGACTATGAAATGAGCATCGGTTTAACCTCCCTTAAATCAACAGGTTTTACCCCGTTTATTTATAAAACATGGAATCAGCCTGTTACTGTTGGAGGCGTGAATTACACAAGTTACAATACTGATGCTTCGGTTTACGGATATGTGTTCCGCAAATTCCTCCGTAACTATGCAGGCCTTGGCAGAAGTGAAGGTGACTATAGTTATCCGGTTATGCGTCTGGCTGACGTTTACCTGATGTATGCTGAAGCTACCAATGCGATCACTGGTCCGCAGGCTGATGCGATCGATCTTCTGAATAAAATACGTCGCAGAGGAAATCTTCCCGCTTTGAAACCTGAAAAAACAGCCGATAAAGCGACATTTTTTGCAGCAATCGAACAAGAACGTATCATTGAATTACTTGGAGAAGGACAACGTTCTTTCGACCTCCGCAGATGGAGAGCGATTGAAAGGGTTTGGAATCCACCATACGGCGCCGGTGTCTGGAGAATCGATACACATGGTGCAAACCGCGATCGTTATTTCCAGAATTCTTCTGAACTTGCTTATCAACAGTGTTATATTTTCAGAATTCCACCAGGAGAACGCGATCGTAATCCAAATTTGACCCAGAATAAACCTTGGTTGTAATGTTATGTGTAAATCATTAAAATACAATAAAATGAAAAAATATTTTATCACCTCATTTGCAATCCTGCTGGTCGCCTTTGTATTTGTCAGGTGCAATAAATTTCCGATCGATGAGGATGGATTGCTGATAACTGAAAGAGCTCAGTGTTATGTTAGTAATTTCGAATTGTTGGGATCCGATTTTCAGACCGTGAGAACCCAGGCGCCTGTAATCGATACAACGGCCCTTACAATTAATACGACCGTTTTTTACGGTACAGATTTGAAAAATCTTTATCCGCAGTTTAGTCTTGTTACGGATGCCAAACTTGATCCGAAAATTGTAGGTAAAGTTGATTTTTCAGATTTGACGAATCCCAAAAAGTACACGGTAATCTCCGGTAACCGTCAGGTGAAAAAGACTTATACGGTTTATATTACAGTTCAACCGAAACCTTAAAACTTCAGACGATGCAAAATAAATATTTCGGCTTAATTCTATTGATGGTAGTAGTCATTTTCTTCTCTTCATGCAAGGATAAAGAATACGCCATCCCCCTTCCCAAAACGGGATTGAATAATGATTGTATTAAAAGATCCCTGGGACCCAATATCGTGGGAATGAACATCGAATTTACCTATGCAATGGCGCTTCCGAATGCAACTGGTAAACTTGTTTCTTCCCAGGTTGAAGCTACAATAGCCGGTGCAGCTGGCACTTATCTTGAGAATAAATCTTACTACACAAATGGTAGTGGGGTAGATATTGGTATCGTAGTTGGAACTCCATCGGTTACGACCTCTACAAAAACAGAGGTTACTTTCTCGAAAGACACTTGTGCTTCCACGCTCCGCTATTTCTATTACATTCCTGAAGAAGCAAGGGGGAAATCTGTATCGTTCACTTTCTCCGCAAAGAGTAGTGATGGAGAGTCGGTTTCGTATACAATGGGTCCTTATGTGATTTCCAAAATGGATATGAAACTGGATCTGGTACTTAGCGATAATAACAACAGCTATCTTTCAATAGCTGATATGGCTGTCTATAATTCAGCCTCTGCTGTCGCCAAGGCTGATAAGATTGATCTGGTTTACCTATACCGCGCAATTACGGGTATCACCTTCCTTCATTCACTTGTTTCTCCTGCGAATACCGAATATCTTCCGGGAGTAACGTTGCCTGCTGGTGTCACTAAAAGCACCAAAGTGAGTAAAGCATGGGCGCTGAGGGATTTCAACCTTGCAAGATTGCAATATGGAATCTATATTGATGATTTAGACTTCGATGTAATTGATATGAAGGATGCACCCAATTACGCGATTAATACCAAAGCAGAAGCAGGAGTTTGGGTTGAAACTGCAGATGGTAAATACAGAGCCTACGTCTATGTAAATAAAGTGGACAATACCGCAAAAACAATGACTGTTAGTATAAAGAGATTGCAAGTTAGATAGTTAGAAAGAAGGGTAAGGGCCGTTGATGGGAGAAATCCGTAATCAATGGCTCTTTTTTAAGAACTTATGAGATTATCAAATGACAACTATTTTAAAAACAACAATTTGGTTGGTTTTGGCTTTTGTAATCTGGTCAACTGAATCTTCGTCAGCTCAAAAATTTATCCATCCCGGAATCGATCAGACTTCGGCCGATTTGGCCTATATGAAAAAGCAGGTGCTTGCAGGTGAGCAACCCTGGAAAGACGCATTCGACAGTCTGAAATCCATCACCAACCTGCAATTCCAGGTAAAACCTTTTGCACATGTCCTTCGGGGACCCTACGGTAAACCAAACATCGGGGGTGACGATTTGTCGAAAGGTTCAAATATGGCGTACAATTGTGCGCTGATGGGTTACATTACTAACAACCAGTCTTATACCAACAAAGCAAAAGAAATTCTCAATGCATGGTCCCCGGTTCTGTGGGATTTTGATTACAACGATGCAAAACTGCTTGCGGGCTGGACCGGACATCTTCTCTGTAATGCTGCTGAAATATTGCGGTATACGGATTCAGGGTGGCAACAAAAAGATATTGACCGTTTTACAAAGATGTTAATGACGGTTTATTACCCATTGATGCGTTTCTATTACCCGCAGGCTAACGGAAACTGGGACGGATCGATCATCCATTCCATCCTGGCCATTGCAATTTTCACCGACAATTTTGCAATGTATGAAAATGCACTTGGCCATTTTTACCATGCTCCGGTCAACGGAAGTATGTTCAAATATATATATCCGGATGGACAGTGTCAGGAATCAACGCGCGATCAGGCTCACGTACAGTTGGGACTCGGTGAGTTTGCCGGTGCAGCGAAAGTAGCATTTACACAAGGTGTTGACTTGTTCTCAATTGCGAATAACCGGATTGGACTTGGATACGAATATACAGCTCAATTTCTGTCGGGAAAAACGCCCCATTGTTATGGGAAAATCTCTGAGCGCGCTAAAAATCTCCGCGACGATTACGAATATGTTTACCGCCACTATGCAGCTCAGGGAATTGAACTTCCCTACACCAAAATGGCCGCCGATTCAGTCCGGCCAAAAGCCAGCAGAAGTGTATTAACAGCTTTTCGGGCTCCAGTTGCGAAGGCGACGAAAAAAGCTTCACCAACTCCATCTCTTGTTGCCTATCCTGCAGGTGCAATGGAAAATGCGGTCTCCAAAACAACTGCTGAAGCTATCCGTGTTAATCCGGGTCAATCCATTCAGGCGGCGCTGGACCAGGCTGCCGGAAAAAATGGGTGGGTCATTGCGACAGCTGGTATTCACAAACTTCCTGCCACGCTTAAAATTCCATCAGGTGTTACCCTTTCGGGAGAAGGATTAGGCACTGTCCTGATGCTCGATCCGGCTTCCGGATTGCGCGATGCTATTGTGAATGCGACAGATGACCTGCATGACATCACCATCTGTGACCTGGTATTGGAGAATGCCCCGGATTCCGATCCGGGTAGCGATCCAAACAGTAAACGATCTTATCGGGGTAATTACAACCGCGGAGGTATCCTATTTTTGGGAAAACAGGATGGCGCAATGAAAAACCTCACATTCAGAAACCTGACCGTAAGAAATTGCACTTTCAACGGGATTTTTATCACAGGTGCTGAAAAACTTAAATTGATTTGTTGCGATATCACTGAAAATGGAGCAAGCGTGCCTTCGGGAGCGCAACAATTGCACAATTTACTTTTGTCGCATTGTTCGGCAATAACGATTAGCGACAGCCGGTTGGATACTTCGCCGCTGGGTTGTGGAATTGCACTGAACAGTTGTTTGGATGCTAATGTGATAAACTGCGAAATGGCACGCAATGGCTGGTACGGGATGCTGGTAACTGAAAGCAGCAACATATCGATAGCCGGAAATCTGGTCGAAGCCAACGATTTCGACGGAATAATGATACAATATTTATATGCTGGATCTGAAAATATTACAATCAGCAACAATCTGATTCATTACAACCAGGGATATGGGATTACTTCCTATGCGGGGAAAAATATAAAAACAATTAACAATACTTTTGCAGGAAACGGAACTGACTTGAAATCGAATGAAAAGCTTAGTTCTGATAAATTTATTGAAATGAAGTAAATGTCTGATAAATGATTTGCAATTTTAGCGACTAATCGTATAACGTAACAAATATTCTAAGCAAAAAAATCCAATGAGAGTTTCCATCCTTACAGGTTTTCTGGTTTGTTTTATTTTGATGCTCGCAAATGGTGCCGGCAAAGTTTCTGATATTGAAATTCTCCGAAAAAAGGTGAGCACCGAATTGATGCTTCCTGCTGTCAATGAAAATCAGGTGAAGGAACTTATTGGTTCTATTCGCCCGGATGGCACATGGCCCAATATCAATTATATCGATGTTTCGAATACCGGATTTCAGCATCGCATCCACCTGAACAACCTGGTTGAAATGAGCCGGGCTTTCAAGAAAAAGGGTTCGAAACTTAAAGGTGATCCCAAACTAAAAAAGGCAATTTATTCAGCACTTGATTATTGGCTGGCCAACAATTTTATTTGCGAAAACTGGTGGTGGAACCAGATCGGAACGCCCAATCTGTTAGTCAGTATGTTGCTCATCATGGATACCGATCTCACAAAGGATCAGATTGCAAAAACCCTTCCCATGGTGGGACGTGCCAATCTGAATGCTACCGGTGCCCGCCCGAGCGGCGACAGGATTAAAATAGCCGGAATTCTGGCCAAAACTTTACTCTTCAACCGGGACGAAGTTCAATTTAGAGAAGTTATCAAGGTTATTGAAGGCGAAATAAAATTTGCTGAAGGCAGGGGAATGCAATACGATTACAGTTTCCATCACCGCGAAGACCGGGTAAACAATACGCTCTCGTATGGAACTGGTTATGCTGATGCTTTTGCAGAATGGGCGGCCTTTGTCGCCGGAACAAAGTACCAGTTTTCAGCGCCATCGCTTCAGCTACTCACTGATTATTACCTGGATGGTATTTGCAAAATGATGATTTACGGTAAATATGTTGATCCGGGTGCAATGAACCGTGATATTACCCGACCTGATTCGCAAAGAGCTTTTGGAACGGCAACACCCGAAAGATTGCTGACAGCTTCAGGTTACCGCAAAAAAGAACTCGAGGATATTATAATGATCAGGCATGGAGA
>JBBRZE010000060.1:0-35274 GCA_038236995.1 Bacteroidales bacterium
ATTATCTTTGAATTCAACCTCCTTCGAAAGATCAGCCCATAATTCATCCCACTTTTCGATCTTCAGCAGATTGGCATCGGTTTCGAATTTAGGGTCGGTAATGCCATCTGACATTAAGATCAAAGCCGTGAATTCATCCACTATATCGAATCTCAACCGGCGATAAAGCTCTGCAGGTTGCGTGATTTCTGGCATTGTAAGGAAACGGGTTTGCCCGGCAAACTCGCCGCCATCCGATTCTCCAAGCACTTTTAAGAACCTGGTTTCTTTATTATAAATCCCGATTCCGCCATCGCCTACCCAAAAGGCACCCACGAACCAGCCAAATTTGAATTTTTTACAGATAGAGACAATCAATGTTGTTGAAAAATCCTTTACTTCTCTTCCGGATTTAGTGGCCTCTTCCTCAATATTTTTATAGGCTTTGAACACCGCTGTTCCTACAATTCCGTAAAGTGCATCACCCATTTTTTTACGATTTGCATCTGACCGGTCTTTACTTAACTCCCTGATGAGATACTCAAATTCTTTATGCTGCGTTTCGAGTTGAGTTTTACAAACTTTCACAACGGTCTGGCAGGCAATCTGTGAGCCTTTTCTGGATGCTTTGCAGGATCCCGCACCATCGGCAACAGTAATGATGTACCAGTTCGTATTTTTATCGTAATTCATTCCGAAATCATCATCCCTGAAAATTCCTTCATGAGCGTGTGAACGTCCTCTTTGACTGGCAGCAACGACATCTTTACGTTCTGTTTTTAAGAGTATCCCGGTTGATTCTACTTTAAGAAACTGGGAAGCACTATCTGGTTTCCAATATGGATCACTTTTGTCTGATAATTTGTCTTGCCAAAGTGATCGGGGATCAGGATTTACCGTAAGGGTGAGTTTCCGTTCGAAAACCGGTTTCCCTTCAGTCCACCCTTTCCGTTTTAGAAATAGCTGGATTGATTGTTCTCCGGCCACTTTTGGTGTTCCTGTAATTGCATCTTTCTCAGGGTCAAATAAAAGTCCAATCGGTTCAAGATCGGCAAACCAAAAATCCTCTATTTCAGTAAGCCCAATCTTTTCGGTGCTAAATACATAATTGTAGGGTTGTCCCACTTTTCCGTTTGGCAACGTGATGAACTTATTCTTGATGAGCAATGCCAGTTCTTCGTTTTGAGCTTTTTCCTTTAAATCCTCTTTCGGAGAATTATCGGGTTGTAAGTTTGTGTCGACTGTCATATTTTGTGTTTCAGATGGTTTTATTTCCGTTGTTCCGTCATTTTCTTCATCGGACAATAATGGTGCCTTTTGTGTTGCAGCCGAGATATTCAAAAAATCGTCCGGTAGTTTTGCCTGAGATTCGGGCAGAGATGCAGGATTCTGTAGAGACGCACTGCAGTGCGTCTCTACACCGGCGTTCGCATTACCAGCAATTGTATTTTCAGTTAAAATGAATTCATCCCATAGTTTTAAGATATTATCATTCATTTCATTTCCTTTTGATGCAAGGAATGCTTTTAACTGAATTTCGTCGGCAGCAGGTAAATCTATATTTGATAAATACTTCGTAATATCCATTCTTAGAATAAATTAGTAAAATTCAGAAACTTCTTACTATCCCTGTGTTCTTGTTACATTAAAATTACCATCGCCCGTTTGAAAGCGTGCTTCTCCGCCGCACCAGGGACATTTTGCAACGTCTTCATCTCCAGTACATATAATTTTTCCGCAGGAACAATAACTGAAACCAAATTGATTTCCACAGCATGGACAAATAGGAAAACCTGTTAAATCTGCAGTATTAATCATTGTCTGAGCTGGTTCACCATCAGTCAGGTCAAAATAACTACTGTCAATAGGGTAAGCGCCCACTAATTTGTAATCCAGGGTGTTTATATCCAATTCTTTGAATTCCGACTGTGACAACCGTTTTTGATATTTGATCAGGTAATGTCGTTGAGTCTTTTGACATTTTGCCAATAAAACAGCAAAATTGTCATCTGTTTTCGGTGCGATCTTTTTAGTGAGATCAATCCTGGCCAAATAACCGGAATTGATGGGTGCTAATAATAGTCCGTCCTGCTTTGTATTTGCAATACTTGTACTTGATGTTTTAATGGAGGCTGTCACCCATTTGAAAAATTTCTTAAAAGATTCTGAATCTGTGTTCTTCAATTGAAGAACATCTTCAGTAATTCTGCCAAGGCTATTTGCATCCGCATTTTCACCCAAAGAGATGGCTACCAGATTTGTCCTTGTACGGTATTTCTGGTTCCATCTGTCAAAAGCCGAATCAACATTGTCTGTCGGATTTCCGTCGGTGAACAGGAAGATAATGGGTTTCCAGTCTCCCTTTTGCTCCAAGGTTGTTTTTTGGAGGGAGTTGTCTATGTCTTTCATTAAAAAATCAAGCGCATTTCCTAACGAGGTTCCTCCACCGATAGGTAAAAGAGGAGGATAGAAACTGTATAATTCAATTAATGGGGTGATTTTTTGTGATTTTCCCGCGAAAGTAATAATAGAAACCCAAACGGTTTCTAACGCATACGGATCTGTCCGGAGATCTTTGATGATTGAAGAGATTCCATCCTGAACCATCTGGATGGGTTCTCCAACCATAGATTCTGAAACATCGATCAGAAAATAGACAGGTAATCGTCTCATTATAAGAACTTAATTAAAATAAGCAATATGACCAGCAGTATAATCTGCGACATATCAACAGCAATTCCGTTTCCAACCTGAGCGGGTCGTGCCATTGGCCGGAAAACTGCAAGAATTGGATTAAATATCTTATCAAAAAAATTAAATGTCTTCAGGTAATTACCGGTGAGCCGATCTTTGTACGGAGTAAGTTTGGAGTACAGGAATAGTCCTACGATCAGAACGTTCACGAAGATATAAAGTAATAATCTCATTTTGTGTAAGTTTAATTATTGAATAAGAAAGCTTTAATTGAAATGTAAATTTTATACCTGGTGATCACTGATCATTTCAGGGTGTGCGCAGATTGACAGAATTGATATAAACAATTCCGGGACCTGTAATCTCGACAAGCGAAAAACCTTCGCCGGAGAAGAGGTTTGACGCCGACATTGAGGATTGGATCTTTCCTTCTAGGCTTAGACTGGTGCAAATTAAACTTCCATCGTCAACCTGAATTGTCTGTCCATGTTGCAAATCAATTCTTGTAGGAGAACCAATTGAATCGAGAAAGACGGTACCGTTTCCGGTGATTTTCTGCAAAACCAATCCTAATCCGCTGAAAAGACTTCCTAACGACATTTTAAAGTCTACTTCTACCTGTTGACTGGAAGCAACGTAATATCCTTTTCTGCAAAGGATTCCACCCTCCATTTCTGTCAGATTGACAGAGAGCATTCCACCTTTACCTGCAACAACCATCTTTTTTGGATCGCGACTTGTATTTTTATAAACGACGAGGATGATGCTTTCGCCTGAAACACCCCTTTTGAGCATTCCCCAAACGCCGTTTTGAAGGACTCTCATCTCTCTTTCGATCCCTTTTTCAAGGTAGATCAGCGAACCTCTTTCTGCAAAAAACTCTTCCCCGGGGGAGAGAACAACCTCCAGGCATTTAAGGTCGTATCCAATAAATTTACAATTCATGTTTTCTAAATAACTGTATGCACTTCAGGTGGAGGTGGCGGTAGCTGCATTTCAGCTGTTGCACCGATTGAACGGTTTCCCATACTTACGGATGCGGAAACCCATTTGAAAAACTGGCGAAAGGTAGCACTATCGGTTGTGTCGAGGCTTACTACGTTGTCTGTAAGCTCTTTTAATTTGGCTGTATCAGCTTTTGAACCCGCGGCACAGGCGATAATACTGCCAAAGTGCCGGCGTTTTACTTCCGGAATCATCTGCATATACAACTGATTATCGGATGGCTTTCCGTTTGTCATGATAAACAGAAGCGGCATCCAGTCCCCTTTAATTTCTGAAGTGGTTAATTGTATTTCATGATCAACCCTATCGCAAAGGAATCTAAGCGCTTCTCCAAGATGTGTCCCTCCCGATTCAGGAAGAATTATTTCGGGTAATTGCATGCTTTCCAATTCAGTGAGCGGTAATATCTGCTCGGCAACCCGGTTAAAAGTGATCAGGCTGATGTGAACTGATTCCAATGCAAACGGATCTTGCCGTAGGCTTGCAACCATCGATTCGAGTCCGACTTTAATGGACTCGATTGGTTCGCCGTGCATGGCGCCGGAAGTCTGAATCAGTATATAAACAGGTAATCTTCTCATATTTAAGATTCTATTATAATTATTTTAAACCTCATAGGCTATTCGACAGAAGTTTATCGTCTTTTTGTAAATTTCTGCTGCCTGTTAACCTATAGCCTAAATATCTATTTTCTTTAGCATAACTCCTGAAATTTCTTCCTAAATTCGAGTGGCTTGCGAATGTTCACAAAAACTTCCCTCGTTCCGCCGATTCCAATAATTGTAATACTGCCAAACCCAAAGATTCTGCCCATGATCGTTTGATCGACATTAACACTCTCGATTTTGGTTAAATTCAATTCAACAGTTTTCCGGCTGATTAAACCTGCCTTAATGACGACTCTTTTGTTGGTGATTGTAAATTCATCCGTATAGCGATCAATCATCGGAGCAATGAACAGCGTGAAAAGAGCCCTTAAACTAAAAAAAATCACCCAGTGGTAAGTTGTTTTGTATTCAATATTTTCACCTGCAATCAGGTTGTTCTCAACATACTTGCTCATGGAAATTGTTTTGGAATAATTAAAAACGAGCGGCACATGTTTGTACCACCCGTTTTTAACAAGAATAAATTGTGCGATATTTAAACAACAATATTGACTTCGGGAGGGGGAGGAGGCAGTTCATTCAGACCTGTGACCTCTTTACCGCTCGCTTCAATTTTCTGACTACCTGAACTAACTGATGCAGATACCCATTTAAAGAATGCCTTTATTGTTGCAGAATCGGCTGTATCAAGCTGAACAACTACATCTGTAATTTGCTTTAATACTGATGTGTTGGCACCAGAACCGGCGGCGCAAGCCACAACCATTCCGAATTTACGTTTTTTAAATTCGGCAAGTCCTTTCTGCCAGTTATCGGTTGGTTCGCCATCTGTCATCAGAAAGACCAATGGTTTCCAGTCACCTTTTTGTTCGAGTGTTGTCTTGGCAACTTCGCTGTCGGACCGTGAAGCCAGTAATGATAATGCATCACCCAAAGCAGTTGTTCCGTTTGCCTGGATATCGGGCATCTGAAACATCGAAAGTTCGGTAAGTGGAACCAATTGACGTGCAGAACTATCAAAAGTGATCACACTTAAGAAGGCCGTTTCGAGTGCATAAGGATCCTGACGCAAGGTAGATACCAAAACCTGAACGCCGTTTTTAACTGCTTCGATCGGTTCGCCGGTCATTGAGCCGGAAGTATCCAGAACTAAATAAACTGGTAATCTTCTCATCTTACAAATATTTGCTTACTACACTGTTTAATGTGCCCTTCAGATCTTTGTCTGCTGTTGGTTCACCAATTGCATTGAATTTCCATTCACCATTCTTTTTGTAGAATACACCCAACACCATCGATACATGACCCGCAAAATTGGATCCGTTGGCGATATCATAAGTTGCGAAAATCTCATTTACGTGAGTGGAAGTACCTTCATAAATCCGTATGGAAGCAAAAGGGATCGTTTTGAAATCCTGACCGCGAAAGCTGTTCAGAACAAATGCGATTTTAGTAACAGAAGAATCTAGTTTACTAAGATCAACAGAAATAACTTCGTTGTCAAGACCATCATCACCACCTGTATCACCAACCACGTCATCGCCGCTGTGACGGATTGAGCCGTTTTTCGACTTCAGATTTCCGAAGTAAACCACTTCCAATCCGTTATTGTTATCATCGAAAGTTGCACAACTGGCATCCAGATCTACTGCTTCCATCTTTTTTCCTCCAAAAAAACCTTTTTTCTCGATCGCTCCCCAGTTTACACCTACACAGATGTTTACCAATTTGCTACCGTTGCTTTTCTCGAGGTTAATCCTTTGTCCTTTTTCTAATTTTATTGCCATTATTTTAGTATTAATTGTATTTGCTTAAATAATCTTCGAGACCACCTTTGAGCCCAACGCCTACTGCTTCGAATTTCCATTCTCCGCCACGTTTGTAAAGCCGTCCAAATTCAACAGCCGTTTCGATCGAAAAATCTTCATCTAAATCGTATTTCAGAATTTCTTCATTCGTATCCTGGTTGTAAATTCTTACAAATGCATTACGCACCTGACCAAAATTCTGTTTTCTTGAAGCTGCATCATGGATTGTAACCACAAAACACAATTCAGTTGCGGCTGCGTTTATTTTGGAAAGATCAACTTTGACACTTTCGTCATCACCTTCGCCTGCTCCTGTCAGATTGTCACCTGTATGTTCAACTGCACCATCAGGTGACTTAAGATTGTTGTAAAAAACAAAATATTCATCCGATACAATTTTTTTATTTTCACCAAGGATGAAAACTGACGCATCAAGATCAAAATCTGCTCCGTTTGCTGAATTAGCATCCCAACCAAGCCCGACTGTAAATTTGGGTAAAGTTACATTTACTCTTTGTCCTTTTTCTAAACTAATTGCCATAATGTAATGTTTTTTAGTTGTTTATATATTTCTTCAGAATCTCCACAAAATTATCTGTTGCCTGTGGTTCGCCAAGGGCTCTGAACTTCCAGGTTCCTTCACGTCGGTATACTTCGGCAAAGATCATTCCACAAACACCGTTTAAAGATGCATCACCCGAAAGGTTGAATTTTGCAATTTCTTTGCCCCTTGCATCAACTGCACGGATAAAAGCATTGTCAACCATGCCAAAGCTCTGATTCTTAGATTTCCCCTGATAAATAGTAACCAGAAATAATATCTTTTGATATTTCTGGTCGAGCGAATCAAGCCTCACAATAATTTGTTCGTCGTCGCCCTCACCTGCTCCTGTACGATTGTCACCGGTTAACCAGATGTTTCCTGAAGGATGTTTTTGACTGTTGAAATAGACAACATCACCTTCGTAGAGATTTATTTCTTTTCCATTGGGCATCTTGGCTTTACGACCAAGATTAACCACTTTTCCGTTGGTATCGAGCAGAAATGCAATTGCATCCAAATCGTAATCTTCTTCTTTGTCACCACCTAATAAACCACTCAGAAAACCACCTTTTTTCTTGCGTATATCCCAACCTAATCCGACAGTTACCTGCGACAGGTCGAAAGTATCACCTTTATCATTTTTGCGAAGGTCTATGGTCTGACCTTTTTGTAAATTTATCGCCATATTGCTTAACTTTTAATTGTATTTACTTAAAAAATACTCCAACCCACCTTTATATCCGATACCCATTGCTTCGAATTTCCATTCGTCATTCCTCTTATAAATCCTCCCAAATTCAACGGCTGTTTCAACGGAGAAATCTTCGTCTAATTCGTATTTTGCAATCTCCTCTTTTGTTTGAGCGTTGTAAATACGGATAAAGGAATTGCGAACCTGTCCGAAATTTTGTTTGCGGGTTTCGTAATCGTGAATTGTAACGGTGAAAATGATTTCCTGAATTTTGGAATCCAGTCGAGCAATGTCTATCGTTAGGGTCTCATCATCGCCATCACTGCTGCCTCCTGTTAAATCATCACCTGAAGATTCAACGGCGCCGTCAGGAGATTTAGGGTTATTGTAAAAAACGAAAAACTCGTCTTGAGGAATTTTCTTGTTTTCACCCAGCATAAAAGCCGAAGCATCGAGATCAAAATCAAAACCAGTTCCGGAATTAGGATCCCAACCCAAACCAACACCTACTTTGGAAAGACCAAGTCCAATTCGTTGTCCTTTTTGTAAATTAATTGCCATATTATTCAATTTTACTGTTGAATAGTTTTTTAAACTAAATTATCAATTAATATTTAAACAAGGGTAAAAATACAAATTTATAATTCGAAAGGCAAATATTTGGCAGCCGCAAAACATGAATTTTAAAGATAATGTTTTGTGGAGACGTTGCATGAAACGTCTCTACAAATGTGATTGCAAATAATGGAATGAATGAAAAAGACGAGAAATATTAAAAATTTATTTTTCAAAATGGAGATGTAATCAGAATAACCGGACTGGAATCTTTTCTATATAAGAACATGATGAGAGAAGAAAGAGAATACTAATCTTCTGAAAGTTCATCTTCAGCCAACTCTGGTAAGATGATTTTACTATCGATTGATTCCAATACTTCAACATCCTTCAATTTCCGTTGTATAGCGCGCGTTCTTTTGCCCAGTACATCATCGAGTTGGTTAAGACCGGTCTGAATATTGCCCTGAGCCTTTTCAACTAATCCGCCGAATAGTTCAAACTCTTTTTTGACGGCTCCCAGGACTTTCCAAACCTCTCCACTTCGTTGTTGAATGGCAAGTGTTTTAAATCCCATTTGCAGACTGTTCAGGATTGCAGCCAACGTAGTCGGACCTGTTACCACAATTTTATAGGTTCGTTGTAATTCGTCCAATAATGAGGCTCTACGCACAACTTCTGCATAAATACCTTCGAAGGGAAGAAACATGATTCCGAAATCGGTCGTATTTGGCGGATCGATGTATTTGTCATGGATATCTTTGGCCATTTTTTTAATGGTCTGCTCCAGCAGTTTCTGGGCAGCATCAATTTTAAGGAGATCACCGGTATCATGAGCAGCCTGCAGTTGTTCGTAAATATCTTTTGGAAACTTGGCATCGACAGGTAGCCAAACGACTGAGTTGTTTTCGTCGCGGCCTGGTAATTTAATCGCAAATTCGACAACTTCGGCGCTTCCCGCTTTGGTTTTTACATTTGCTTCGTACTGACCTGGCGCCAGAATCTGTTCGAGTAACATCGCCAGTTGTACTTCACCAATACTTCCGCGCATCTTCACATTGCTGAGAACACGTTTTAATCCACCGACATCTTGTGCGAGGGTTTGCATTTCGCCCAACCCTTTCTGGACATTCTCCAGTTGCCTTACAACCAGTTCAAACGATTGTCCAAGCCGTTCATTCAGTGTCTTTTGTAACTTTTCGTCAACTGTTACACGAATCTCTTCAAGTCGTTTTTCGGTACTGTCGACCATCCTTTTCTGTTCTTCGCCAAGGAAGGCAAACTTCTCGCGTTGTAATTGATTGAATGATTCCACATTCTTATCAAATGTCTCCTGAAATCCCTTAAATGAGTTGATTAATGTTTCGCGCTGAAGTACGCTTTCGCTTCTTGATTGGTTGGTAATCTCTTTCAATGTAACTGCAAGCTCTCTTTGAAAATCTTTAAGCGTGGCGTTCAACTCAGTTCTGTTTTCTTTCGCGATATTTGAATTCTCTTCGCGGTTGATTCTGAAATCTTCCCGAAGCCCGGCTTCAATTTTCAGGAGGCTTTTATCCAGCGAATCAATACGACTGGCTAGCTCCGTATCTTTTTTGTTTCGAAGGAATAACAGTATAATGGTGATTAATAGATTGAAGACAATCAGGCCAATTAATATCTGAGTTTCCATCATTTCTGAACATTTAAAGTTAGCATGATTTCGGTTTGGCTTAAGTCAAAAGATACAGTTCGAACTTCCTTATTGATAATTTAATCTTCTCTATTTTCTTGTAAATGCAAGTTTGATCATACTATAGAAGAAAGGAATAAGCGTAACGATAATTAATCCAAGAAAAATGACCAGATAGTTTTCTTTCACCCATACATTTTCCCCGATAAAATAACCTGTAAGCGAGAAGAACGGTACCCAAAGAGCGGATCCTATGATTGTATAAACAAAGAATAAATGGTATTTGAATCCGGAAAGTCCGGCAAAAAATGGGATATAAGTCCTGATCACCGGAAAGAAACGACCGATAACAATTGATTTCGCACCGTATTTATCGTAGAAATGACGCGTCTGGATAATATATTTTATCAAATACTTCAGCACAAAACGATTCTGACTCTTTTCAAGGTTTTTTCCGAAAAATGATCCCACAAAATAGTTTGACAGATTCCCTAATACTGCGGCTAAAATGAGTATTGGAACCAGCCACACGATATTAAGAGCTGTTGAAGCGGTAATCACTCCGGCCGAAAACAACAAACCATCTCCAGGCAGAAATGGGAAAAAAACGGTACCTGTTTCGAGGAAAACAATCACGAAAAGGATCACATATGCTTCAACCACATTATTGGCCACTATCCGCATTAAAGCTTCGTCGGTGTGTAATACGATCTCAAATAATTCATTCATTCAAACGAATATTTTCGGTAATCAAATACTTAAATCGAACTCCGATGTTAACTCATCGATTTTGGCAAACATACACCAAAAAAGGGAGAAAAAATAAAAAAACAGACCTGCATTTCTGCAAGTCTGTTCTAAACGGATATATTTTTTTTCAGTAGTGATCTCTTGAAAAATCAATGACAAGGATTGCCGATGCTAGTTTCAGATTAAACTGTTTGAAGCAATTTGTCAGCCATTGCATCAGCCATTTCGATGCACATCCTGAACTTGTCAGCTTTTAATGATCCCTTCTCTTCGATAGGTTCGTAAACCATGTCCCATTTAATCATCTCTGCAAATTTCTTGAGGTTGTTCACGCCGCCGCCATTCCACAGAAAATTGCCAAATACGCCGAGGTAGTGGTTTTTAGGTGCCATGTGTTCGATTGTCGAAAGTAAGGTTTCGACATTGGGAAACAGGGCATTGTTGTAAGCACAACTGCCAACAATAAAACCTTTGTATTTAAAGATGTCGTTGATAATATAGGATGAGTGAGTCTTTGAAGAATCGTAAACCCTGATGTTTTTAATTCCCCGCACACTTAATTGGCGGGCAATCACTTCAGCCATTTTCTGCGTGTTGCCGTACATTGAGCCATAAACGATTACAACTCCTTGTTCCATATCGTAGGTGCTCCATTTTGTATATCTGCTTAACACCCAGTTTAAATCGCTTCGCCAAACCGGACCATGGGTTGATGCGATCATTTTAATATCGAGAACGGAGAGCTTTTTCATAGCCCTTTGTGTATGCGGACAATATTTGCCTACGATATTGGTGAAATAACGCATCACATCCACTTCGTAAAAATCGAGGTTGATTTCATCATCAAAAACACCGCCGTCGAGGGTTCCATAACTACCGAAAGCATCACCGGTAAAGGCAATTTTATGCGTTTCATCGTAAGTGACCATTGTTTCCGGCCAATGAACCATCGGAATTGTCTGGAATTGCAAATTCGTTTTTCCGAGTGAAAGTTTGTCATTGTCATTGACAAGCAGTACTTTGCCCGGATCGATGCTGAAACTTTCGACCAAACCGAAAGTTTTTTTGTTTCCAACCAATGTAATTTCAGGATACCGGGCTCTGATTGCTTTTAATGCACCCGAATGATCAGGTTCCATATGGTTGATGATCAGGTAATCGATGCTCCTTTCGCCGATGATGGTCCCAATTTTGTCAAGATAATCTTCAATGAATTGTCTTTCGACTGTATCTATCAATGCAATTTTTTCATCGTCAATTAAATACGAATTGTATGAAATTCCGTTCGGGATGGGCCAGATGTTCTCGAAAAGTTGAGTTCTGCGGTCGTTGAATCCGAGAAAATATATATTGTCAGCAAGCTTAATCTGATGCATAAGTATATTTCTAATCAATGTTCATTAAATAAATTCTGGTCACAAAAATACAAATACTTCCGGCACTTCGCCGGTTCAATAGTGAAAAGACAACAAAAAAATGAACGTCGGACCTTCCTGTTGAAATCGGGATAATTCATTGATTACATCTTATTCTCATGGGTTTTAACTAAGTAATTTTGCCTTTTCAGATATAAATTTTATCTTTGGAATGTGTATTTACTTTTAGTGTGTTTATAACGATTTGCAGTTATGGCGATTAGTCGTATTAAAAAAAGGTTTTCTTTAATCATTTTGATCACTTTTACAGTGTGCATGGGTAGAATTTGTCAAACAAGTTTTTTTTCACAAAGTGCGAATTTCATACTGTTATCTGAAGGTGAAAAAGAGTTAAAACGGACTGGCAATGTGGATTATGATGATTTGCTAGATGATGCTGCATCGGTGAAACTAAAAAGAACCCAGACGCTCCTTTTTATCAGAATGATACCATTATTGTATAATAAGAATTTATTTTGTGAAATTTGGCAACCACCTAAGATTTCATAAACTATTATTACAGTCCAAATCCTTAATTTGGATAATCAACTGGTCATTCAATATTATTAGTGTTTTTTTAATTTTATAAAATCATGAAAAAATTATTTATGTTTTTAGTGTTGTTCGCAGCACTAATTATAACCAGCTGCGACAAAGATGAATGTCCGACATGTCATCAATGTGAATGCATTTGCGCTAAATAGGGAAAATATAGGCGTTTCGTTAGCGAAGATGCCTTTTTAACAATAGTATTAAAAAGAAAGCCGTCTCATTTCGAGACGGCTTCGTTATTATAAATCAGCGCATTAATGGACACTATCAAATTGCAAATATTACCTGGACAACTCCTATTTAGTGCCTTTCCAAACCGAATTAATCACGCCTTGTATCCCTTGATCACTGATGTAACCGGCAAATTTTAGAATCAACGGAATCAGCAATACTACTATAATAATTAACACGGCTATGATTATAACTGCAGCAAGAATCAGCAATTTTTTTAGCTGTGGATTATCACGCAGTTTATTCATAATTACCTCTTTAAAATCGAGTGCCGAATTGTTGGAATAGGGCTGGTCATATTGGTTCCGGTGATCGTTATCATAGTCATTATGATTATCATGGTAACGTTCATTCTGATGATCATTCCGATTGTCATTATAACGCTCGTTTTGATGATCATTTCCATTATAGTGTGGTTGTTGACCGCGGTCTAAAAAATCTTCAAATCCCATAACTATTTTGAATTAAAAATTAATCTCATTATACTCTTACGGACCATTACAAGATGGACAAGTAATAGTCCAAGCATCGTAAATCCCAAAAATTCGTGGATGTCGCCCACATCGAATATTTCTTCTTCATCCAAATCCATCAGTAAAGCTGAAACGGACAGAAGAAAAACGCTTAAAAGTAAAAGAAGGGAGCTAAAACGTCTGACTGTTCTGTTTATATTAGTAAAATTCATAATTCATATTATTATACGTTAAATACTTCATTTCTTTTCAGGATTAGTGTTACTTACATCATGTGGCAAGGCATTAATATGCACTTCACTTCTGATTATCAAGCTATTTAACTCTTTTTCTACCCGGCTGCAGATCTCATGCACTTGCCTTAAACTTAGTTCCGGATCTAAATGGATATTCACCTTAATAAATGTATCGGCTCCGGCTGTTCTAATCTTAATGCTTTGGAAATCCATTATTTCCGTGATTGATAATAGTTTTTCCTGCACGATCTGATGCGTATTCTTCGGAGCTTTATCAAGTAAAACATCTATTGATTTTTTACCCAACTTGATTGATACAAAAACTACGATAATTCCAACTACCAGGGCGGCAATTGAATCAGCAAAGAAGAAACCAAAATTTGCACATATTAAACCCAGTAATACCACAGCGGAACTCCAGATATCAGTTGAAAAATGCAGTGCATCAGCCTCCAGGGCCTGGCTATTGTACTTTTTTGCAACTCTTGACAATGCTCTTGATCGGGATATATCAATGATAATTGAACTAATGATCACTATGTAACTCCAGGCATTAACCTCCATATGGGTATTGCCGGTGATTAAACGGTTCAACGCTTCATATACGATCCAAATGCATGTTATCAAAAGCAGAATAGTCTCAATAAAAGCAGACAGATTTTCCACTTTGCCATGTCCGTAGTTATGATTCTTATCAGCCGGTTTATCGGACATGCTCACCGAAAAATAGGTAATAACTGCCGCTACAAGGTCGAGCCCGGAATGTAATGCTTCCGAAAGTATACCTAAACTGCCGGTAAGTACACCTACTACTATCTTCGATCCGGTCAAAAATATGGCAGCAAAAACTGAGATTAGGGCAACTTTTTTCTTTTCTTTTTCCATTGCTACTGTTTTAACAATAATACATCACACAACAAGAAATTCTTGAAGTGCATAAAAAAACATATTTAGCTTATGAAAATTTAGGCGGTTGCCAAATGGAGGATAAGAAATTATTGTTGATTCTAGGGTGCAGAAGAACAATTTTTCCTAAGGAAATGCCGTTGTAATTGTAATTTGAGCTGTTGATAGCGGAAAACAGGTCTTCCGACAAATGGTGCAACGAATGCGTATTTTCAGTTTCTCCCTGAGATTCACTATCTAATACCTGCGAAATAGCTTGATTGTCAACATCAATGAAACAGGACTCAATGTCAGTGGTTAAAAATAAAAGACCAACTGACAAGAGTAAGACAATACAATATTTCAACGCCTGCGTCATGGCGACAAATATAATGAAAAAGTGTTATCTATTTAAAACTACAAAGCAAACCAGGAGGGCAAAAGCATTAAAATATTCTGAACAAGGCCTGTAGGTGTTTACATTGTTGATGATTAAGATCCCCTGATTACTTTCAGCCCAATTTTGTATTTTTGTACATATTTTGAAGCGACGGATATGCGTCTTCATTTAAATACAACGTTGATGAGTTTAAACAATAGTAACAGGTTGCTGGCATTCCCCAAAGCAGGAAAGTGGTTAATTTTAGGTGTACTAATTGCAGGGATAGCCGGAGCAATTTGGAGCTATCGAATCTATAATGATCTTTTTCAGGATAATGCCAGGAAAGCAATAATGCTTTATATTCCTACCGGTGCTGTTTTTCAGCAGGTTGTTGATTCGTTGAAGCACCACGAATTTCTGTTGGATATCACCTCTTTTCAATGGGTAGCAGCAAGAAAGAAATATCCCGAAAATATTAGGCCTGGCGCTTATAAACTGGAGGAAGGATGGAGTAATAACAAGGTGATTGACCTTCTAAGGTCGGGAATCCAAACACCTGTAAAAGTCACCTTTAATAATATACGGTTTCGGCAGGACCTGGCTGCACGACTGGCCTATTATCTTGAACCCGATTCTGCCACTTTTTTAGTTGCATTAAATAATGATAAGATTGCATCAGACTACGGATTAACGCACGAATCGTTTCCTATGCTCATTATTCCAAATACTTATGAATTTTATTGGAATACATCTCCCGAGAAATTTATTGAAAGAATGAAGGCGGAATATGATCGCTTTTGGAATGATTCGCGGAAAAAGAAGGCGGCTGATCTGGAGTTGACGCCGCTGCAGGTAGTGACAATTGCCTCTATCCTTCAGGAAGAGACCAACAAGAATGATGAAAAATCGCGTATGGCAGGCGTATATATCAATCGGGTAAAGAAAGGATGGTTACTTCAGGCGGATCCTACAATTAAATTTGCGATGGGTAATTTTCAGATTAAAAGAGTCTTAACTGAATACTTGTCGGTTGAATCACCTTACAATACTTACAAATATGCCGGGTTGCCTCCCGGACCAATTAACTTTCCTGATATTGTAAGTGTTGATGCTGTTTTGAATGCAGAACACAACAACTATATGTATTTCTGTGCAAAAGAAGATTTTTCAGGCTACCACAACTTTGCCATGTCACTTGCGGAGCATAACCGAAATGCGACCAAATATCAAAATGCTTTGAACAAGAGCGAGATATGGAAGTAGGAGGAATGCGATGACCACTGAAACGATTTATTTCGGTTCGCCAAATGCTTCTTTCAGGTTTCCAATCACAAGGACTTCGCGCTCAAGTTTAATGTTAAATTTCTGTAAAACATCTTTCACCACCATTTCCGACAGCACAAAGATTTCTTTTCCTGTAGCCCCTCCCTTGTTGATAATCACGAGTGCCTGTTTGTGATGAACAGCTGCATTTCCAACCGATTTACCCTTCCATCCTGCTTTTTCAATCAACCATCCTGCTGCAAGTTTTACGTAACCTGCTCCGGCAGGATAGACAGGCATATTAGGATAGGTATTTTTCAGCATACTGCCGATTGCCTCCGGAACAATGGGATTTTTAAAAAAACTTCCGGCATTTCCGACCTTTGATGGATCAGGCAGCTTTGATTCACGGATCGAAATAACCGCTTTCCGGATATTTTGAAGATTTATCATCCCTAACTTTAAGACCTCGGTTTTCAATGCGCCGTATTCAAGGTGAAATTCAGGTTGCTTTGTGAGGCGAAAAATCACAGAAGTCACCATAAAATGCTCTTTTAGTTCAACCTTAAATAAGCTGGTTCGATATCCAAACTGACATTCGCTGTGATTAAATGATTTACATTCAAGTGTATCTAAATCGATGCCTTTTACTTCAGCAATAACCGATTCTGCTTCGATGCCATATGCCCCGATATTTTGAACAGGAACAGCCCCGACATTTCCAGGGATCAATGAAAGGTTTTCGACACCACCGAAACCTTTCCCGACACACCATTCCACAAAATAATCCCAAACCACTCCTGCATCAGCTTCAACTTCTGCACTGTCTATATTTTCTGAAATTATATGAATCCCAGCCATCTCAGGGTGAATAACAATTCCATCGAAGTTATTAATGAATAGCAGGTTGCTTCCTGCGCCCATAAATAGTCGGTTTTCATTCCTTTCGGTGCGATTCTCTTTAAAGAACAGGATCAGAACTTCCGGCGAATCCACAGTTAAATAGTGTTTAGCAATTGCAGATATCCCGAAGGTATTGTTATTTTTGAGCGAGAAATTGTGTCTGAGTTGGTACATGTAAACGTATTTTTGGCAAAGATACACAACTGACGCTTTCTGATGTTAAACTTTGAGTCAGTTCTAATCTTTCCTGGCTGATTCTGAAAATTATCTGACAAGAATCTTATTTTTCCTGAAAATGAAACAACTGGTTATTTGTTTTTCGATTCTTTTAATGTCTTCAGTACTATGGGGGCAGCAGGCAAAAACGTATGCACTTGTAATTCATGGTGGCGCTGGTGTTATGGATCAGAAAACCATGACCTCTGAAATGCAGAATGAATACATTGCTGTGCTGAACAGGGTTCTTGAGGTTGGTGATTCGGTGCTGTCGCATGGAGGAACCTGCATGGATGCTGTCGAAAAATCGATCGTGATTATGGAGGATTCACCGCTTTTTAACGCAGGGAAAGGGGCTGTTTTTACGCACGAAGGAATCGTTGAACTGGATGCATCTGTAATGGAAGGTAAATCTCTCAAAGCCGGAGCTATAGCAGCTGTCAGGGATATTAAAAATCCGATTCGGGTAGCCCGTGCTGTTATGGAAAAATCGGAACATGTGATGCTAAGTGGATTGGGAGCTTCGCAGTTCGCAAAAGAGAAGGGATTTGAACCTGTTGATAATGCTTATTTTTACACCAAAAAACGGTTTCAGTCACTCCAGGAATTACTGAAAGAAGAGCGGGAAGCAACTGTGAATGACAAACATGGTACCGTTGGTTGCGTTGCACTTGACTTGTCAGGAAATATCGCATCCGGAACATCGACAGGAGGAATGATGAATAAAAAATATGGTCGCATCGGCGATTCGCCTGTTATCGGCGCCGGAACCTATGCCAACAATGAAACCGGGGGCTTTTCATGTACAGGCCACGGCGAATATTACATCAGGCTTGGTTTTTCGAGGGATATTTCAGCAATAATGGAATACAAGAAACTTTCGGTCACCGAGGCATGTCGGGAAGAAATCAGTAAACTGACACAAATGGGTGGGACCGGAGGTGTAATTGGATTGGATAAAATGGGTAATATTGCGATGGAATTCAATACTACAGGGATGTTTCGCGGGTTTATCAAGTCGGACGGCCAAAAACTGGTGGCAATTTTTAAATAGAAATCATTAATTTGTTTATAATATTTTGAAGAAAATTTTACTCGCAGTCAACAATGATTTAATTACCGATTACCGAGTGCATCGGACAGCCACAACTTTGCAATCGATGGGATTTGATGTTATGCTGGTAGGCAGTATATTCAGGGATAAATCTGAATTAAAACGACCCTATCGAATCCATCGTTTGGAGATGTTCTTCCGCAATGGACGTCTTTTTTACTTTGAGTTCAATATCCGGTTATTTTTATTTGCTATAAAAGGTGGCTTTGATGTATTTGTTGCCAATGGGTTAGGTGCGCTTCCGGGTATTGGACTGAGTGCCTTCCTGAAAAGAAAACCTTTTGCATACGACAGTTATGACCTCTCAACCGAAAGCGCAGAGATGATTGGTAAACCTTTTGGCCGCTGGGTTTGGCGTGTAATCGAAAGATTTTTGATCCGTAAAGCGCGTCGAGTTTATACCATCAGTGAATCAATTGCCATATTTCTCGGAGCAAAGTATAAAATTCATGTGGATTTGGTTCGAAATACACCTGAATATCAGGCAATTAGAAATTTTCCTCCCGAATACCGGCTGGTTCATGAAGGACTTAAAGTTTTGATTTACCAAGGTGCGGTAAACAAGGGCCGTGGCCTAGAATTGATTATCAACGCGATGAAATACCTTCCCGAAGCGATGTTTTTTATTGTGGGAGAGGGGGCAGAAGAGAAGGAACTGGAGAAACTTGTTTTGAAAACATCGCTTTACAACCGCGTTATTTTTTATGGTCGTGTACCTTTCGAAGAGCTGAAATTTCTAACAATGCAGGCTGATCTTGGCTTGTCAGCCGAAGAGGATATATGTTTGAATTATCGGTACTCATTGCCCAACAAATTGTTCGATTATATCCATGCTGGAATACCAGTTCTTGTTTCAGGGATGCCTGAAATGGAGAAAATTGTTACTGAACGACAAATCGGTAAGATTATTGTGGACCGTTCGCCTGAAAAACTGGCCGCTAAAATTCGGGCCATGCTGTCGGATGATGAATCGGTCAAAATGTGGCGCGAGAATGCAATAGCTACTGCCAGGGAATATAACTGGTGCAACGAGAAAAAAAAGGTGATTGAAATTTACCAGGAGTTTTTGTGATTCTTAATTGTTGATTTACATCAACGGCAAATCCTCCAGCAACGATTCAAAATCGATAATCTCGGTATCATCCGCCAGTTCTCTGATGTTATTCGACTCGCAAATGATTTTACGGGCCGGAAACCGTTGGATAATTGGATAATCATGTGTCGCCATAACGATTGTTTTTCCTTCGGCATTAATTTCCATAAATACCTGAAGTAATGCATCAGATGTTTCAGGATCAAGGTTTCCAGTTGGCTCATCGGCAAGAATGATTTCCGGATTATTCAATAAAGCCCTCGCTATCACAATACGCTGTTGCTCGCCGCCTGAAAGCTGATGAGGCATACGTGGACCTGCATGACTCATCTCAACAATTGCAAGCACATCATTAACGCGATCCTTAACTGATTTTTCGTTGCGCCATCCGGTTGCCCTTAAAACGAATTCGAAATTTTTGTAAACGGTACGATCTGTCAACAACTGGAAGTCTTGAAAAACAATCCCAAGTTTACGACGAAGAAAAGGAACCTCTCTGGGTCTTATTTTCTCAAGCTGGTAACCACAAACGGTGCCATTTCCGACGATTAAGGGCAATTCGTTGTAAAAAGTTTTCAACAAACTTGATTTGCCGCTTCCCACTTTTCCGATGATGTAAAGGAATTCTCCTTTATTTACAGTCAGGTTGATATTCTTTAAAACCAACGTCTCACGTTGATAAATGTCTGCGTTCTTCAATTCAATGATTGGCTCCACGATTCGAAATGTTTTTTTTTAAGTCTATATTTGTAAAACCACGTTAGTACAAAACTAATGCTTTTTAACGATTTTTATTAAGAGTATATTTGGTTTAACAGTGATTTTGTGGAATATTTACTTAATTGTAAGTTCAAATAATTGGATATTGATTATATGAAAATGAAAATTAAAAGCCAGATAATTAAGGCGTTCGTTATTTTCTTCTTTTATTCCTTTCCCTTGTTTTCACAACCGGTGGCTACCCGGGAGAATTGTAAGGAGACGTTCAGAACGGCAATGGAGTTGTTTAATGCCGAAAAGTACGGATCGGCCATCCATGAATTTCAAAAACTTCGCGAAATAGCGGCGCCAGGTTCTGCTTTTGTAGATGAAGCTGATTACCATATTCCTGTATGTTACCTCGAAATGGGCAATCAAAACGGACGGAGCATGTTGGAGACATTTATTAAAGATGCCCCGGAATCACCAAGAATAAATAATGCCT
The DNA here is from genome assembly GCA_038236995.1 of Bacteroidales bacterium. Classification (GTDB taxonomy): domain Bacteria; phylum Bacteroidota; class Bacteroidia; order Bacteroidales; family Prolixibacteraceae; genus JAAFHB01. The sequence goes on from JBBRZE010000060.1 coordinate 20,271, forward strand.
ATTTCAGATTGGGTAGTGCGGATTTTAATAAGAAGCGTTATAAACAGGCGCTTGTTTCATTTAAAAAAATCGAGCGTAATTCATTGACTGGAAAAGAACTGGAAGAATACAGTTTTAAATCAGGTTTTTGTAACCTCGAAGAAGGTAACAATAGTATTGCCAAAGTATTTTTTGCTGGATTGAAAGATAAACCGGGTACTTTTTCGGATGCTTCAAAATATTATTGGGCTCACATCAATTACCTTGAAGGCAAATATGATCTTGCACTTCAGGAATTTGAGAAAATCGAAAAAACGCCTCAATATGCGGCGATCATCCCATTCTATAAGGCTCAAATCTATTTTGCCCAGGAAAAATATGAGATGGTTATCGAAATTGCTCCTCCGCTGATGGATCGGGCCACTGCTGAAAGAAAGGTCGAGTTATCAAAGATTCTTGGTGTATCGTACTATCAATTAAAACAGTATAAAGAAGCTATACCTTATATCGAGAACTATCTGAAAAGTAAAGATGTAACTCCTCAGCAATATTATGTGGCTGGTTTTTGTTTCGGTAAAGAGGGACAAAACGATAAAGCGATCCAGAATATGGAAAAGGCTGCAAAAGGAAAAGATGCATTTGCTCAGAATGCCTATTATGAATTGGCTGGCCTTTACATTAAAAAAGGAGATAAGCAACGGGCGATGATGGCATTCCAGAATGCCTCAAATCTAAACTTTGATCCGAAAATCAGGGAGGATGCTTTATTCCAATATGCAAAAATTACCTACGAACTCGATTATTCTCCATTTAACGAGGCGATTAAAGCATTTGACCGTTATATTTCGGAATACCCGAATTCCGAGAAAAACGATGTGGCCTACGACTATCTGGTAAAGGTATTTATGACTACCCGGAATTATAAGGATGCACTTGTTTCACTTGAAAAGATTAAGGTAAAAAGTCCGGCAATTAAAAAAGCTTATCAAAGAGTGGCTTTGAACCGGGGAATCGAGTTTTTCAGGGATTTGAAATTTGCAGAGGCCATTCAACTCTTTGATAAATCGCTGGAGTATGATGATCAAAACAATGAATTGCGGGCTTTGGCTTGTTACTGGCGCGGAGATGCAAATTTCCGGTTGGGGAAAAGCGATCTTGCTGTGGCAGATTACAAAAAATTTCAAAGTGTACCTGGCGCGTCAAAACTGAAGGAATATCCTGTTTCGAATTATAATATTGGGTACAATTATTTCAATAAGGAACAATATGAACTTGCAATACCCTGGTTTCAAAAATATTTTGAAGGCAGAACCGATAAAAGTTCGCCGCTCTATACCGATGCCTATAACCGCCTTGGGGATTGCTATTTTGCCGATACCAGGTACGATGATGCGATCGCCAATTATCAGAAAGCCTATGAGGCTGGTTCTTTAGATTCTGATTATTCCTTGTTTCAAAAAGCTTTCTGTCATGGTTTGTTGAATAATAATGATCTAAAGGTCAGTGAGCTGGATAAACTGCAGGCGCAGTTTCCACAGTCTAATTATATTGATGATGCACTGTACGAAACGGGTAAATCATTTGAGCGGCTTCAGGAGGAGAGTAAAGCTGAATCAAGTTACCTGACACTCATATCAAAATTTCCATCCAGTCCATATAAACCTAAAGCGTTGGTGCAATTGGGACTATTGGCTTATAATAAAAGTGATTATGCGGCATCGGTTGCTTATTACAAGCAAGTAGCCGAAAACTATCCGAATAGTCCTGAAGCTAATGGAGCAATGATCGGTATTCGAAATAATGCGGTCGAAAACAACAAGGTGAGTGAGTATATTTCTTATACGAAAAAGCTGGGTCATTCGGCAACTCCGTCAGAAAATGAACAGGATTCGCTTACTTATTTTGCGGCCGAAAAGCTTTACATGGCAAAGGATACGAGGGCAAAAGAGGAACTTGGTAAATACCTCGAGAACTTTCCTTCAGGTAGTTTTTCATTGAACGTCCATTTTTATAAAGCAGAGACTGAATTTCGGGATAATGAGCCGGAAGATGCGATTTCGGACTACGATTTTATTCTTGCTCAGCCCGATAATATTTTCACTGAAAATGCACTTTTAAGGGCGTCGGAGTTAACCTATAAGGCAGGAGATTTTAACAAAGCGCTTGGCTATTACGAAAGACTTGAAACTGTTTCAAACAACAATAACAATAAGCTACTCTCACTTGCAGGACGCATGCGGTGTCATTTCGAATTGAAGGAGTTCGATGCTGTAGCGAAGATTGGCTGGAAGATCAGGAGCATGGACAAAATACCACCTGAATTAGATCGTGAGGCCTCCTATAAGTCAGCAAAAGCCTATGTAGAATTAAATGATCCCGCGAAAGCACTGCCACTTTGGAGGAAACTTTCGGCTGATTCAAAATCACTCGAAGGTGCCGAAGCCAAGTACAGGGTTTGTGAATATTTTTACACAAACAATAAACTGAAAGAGGCTGAAAATGAAGTGATGGATTTTATTGAAAAGAATACACCACATCAATACTGGCTGGCTAAAAGTTTTATATTGCTTGCTCACGTCTATGAAAATCAGAATGATCTTTTCCAGGCGACGAATACCTTAAAAAGCATCATCGAGAATTATGAGCTAAAAGGGGATGGTATATTGGATGAAGCCAATCAATATCTTCTGAAATTGGAATCGAAGGAAACCCCCGGATCGGGAACATCCGACACAAAAATACAGCCATCGGGTGCAGGATCGAAAAAAAAATAAATCAGCAGGAATTATGAAATTATATCGCTCAATATCAGTATTTCTTTTAATTGTTGCATTTTCGGCAGTAACTGCCTTGGCGCAAAAAGACTCTACAAAACTCAATCAGTCAGTCGAAGTAATGAAAGCTTACCGCCCAAGTATCTCGAACGCCAACAAGGTGAACCTGATGCCGGTGATCGATGACACCACCCGTTTTACGCCGGAATTTAAATATTCAATCGAAAGCCATCCTATAAAAAATGGGTTTACGGCAACACCAATTAGTGCTGCCGATGTGAATGGATTGCCATCAAAAGATTTGGGTTTGGGCTTTCTGAAACTTGGAGCGGGAACATATAGCTCGCTTTACGGAGAATTTTTCTTCAATCTTCCAAAATCAAAAATTGCGACTTTCGGACTTCATCTGCGGCATCTTTCTTCGGATGGGACTCTTAGACTTCGGGAAGATGATCGTGTTGATGCTCCTTACAGTCAGAATAATGCATCTGTTTTTGGTTCTGTGAACCTTGGCAGTGCAATCCTTTCAGCCAATCTTTCGTACGATCGGGATGCGATAAGGTATTATGGTTATCCGGTTGCGATCCCTGCAGTTGTTCCTTCACAATTTGGATTAAAGCAGGCTTATCAGAATGGCAATATAAAGGTTGCCTTAAAAAGCGATGAAGAATTGGATAGTGATTTAAAGTTTAATGGTGGTTTTAACCTGGGTTATTTCGACGCGAAGACTGGACAGAAGCAAAATAGTGCAGGATTATTCGGTAAATTCGATTACAACTTTGGAACTATCAACGGTATATTGGATCTTTCGTATGACTACTATAAAACTGACAGTATAAATCTTGAATTGCAGCCACTTCCCGGCACCAAAACGGAGGGTTGGGTAAAGATAGCGCCGTCTGTTCGTTTGGATGGTGATAACTGGTCTTTACGTGGCGGTATTAATTTTGTTGCCGTCCAAGACAAGAGCTTCTTAAATTCAACGAAACTTTATCCCGATTTTGAAGCAAACTTTCGACCTATCGAAGGAATGCTGACGTTATATGCAAGTTTTAAAGGTGATTTGAAAAATAACAGGTACGGTGACATTGCCTACGAAAATTATTGGACTGATCCGCGTCACAACGTGCATAATACCGATTACACATATGTAATTTCCGGTGGTTTGAAAGGGAAAATTACGCGCGAAATCTCTTACAATGTTGGTATGAAATATAGTAAAGCTAAGGATCTTTATTTTTATGTCTTAAATAGTTTTGATGATGCGTCTTCCAGTGCTATACCAGCTCCAAAGTTATACAATAACGCTTTCGACCTGACCTATGACAATGCAGGAATTTTCAATCTTTCAACGGAGCTTTCATACGTTTCAGGAAAAGATTTGTCGGTTGTGCTGAAGGGAAATATTTATAGGTATAATCTTGAATCATTGCCTTTTGCTCCTCAAAAACCAAATTTTGATCTTACAGCATCAGCAGGATTCAGAATCATCGACAGACTGAGCGGTTTTACAGATCTTGGAGTCATTGGAAAGCGACAGGCATTGACTTATTATTACAGTCCATTTTCTTCGGCATTGCCGGAAACGAAAGAATTTTCAATCGATCCTACAATCCAGTTAAACCTGGGTGCAACTTACGATTTTACCAGCAAATTCAAGTTGTTTGGGCGCGTGGATAACCTTCTGAACCGCCAAAATGAACAATGGCTTGGTTATGCCTCGCAAGGTTTAAGATTGATGGCTGGAGGGACCTTTTCGTTCTGATAAATCATTAAAGATATCTGAAAGGCCTTTCAATTATTTGAAAGGCTTTTTTATTGATTTTCAATTACATATAAAGATTAATTTTTTTTATTTTTCGCATTATTTGACGATGATTTTTTTCGTTGGTAAGGTATTTTTTGTTATATTTGCAAACCTCTAAAAATGGGGCAGCTTTTTCTGAAAAGAAAAGGTTGCAACGATTAAATCCAGGTTTCTGATGGCATGATTTATTGTTATTTCTGAAATCAGGAAGGGCTTTTTATTGTTTTAAATAAAATTATTTATAGAATGAGCGATTTAGAGAATAAACCATCCAATGGATCTGCAAGTTACGGTGCTGACAGCATTCAGGTTTTGGAAGGACTCGAAGCAGTACGCATGCGTCCTGCAATGTACATTGGAGATATTAATATTAAAGGTTTGCATCACCTTGTTTATGAGGTGATTGATAATTCAATCGATGAAGCACTTGGTGGTTTCTGTCAAAACATCGATTTATCGATTAACGAAGATGGATCAGTGACAGTTGTTGATGATGGCCGCGGAATTCCAACAGAATTGCATACCGGAGAGAATAAATCTGCACTTGAAGTGGTTCTGACGGTTTTACATGCCGGTGGAAAATTCAACAAAGACAGTTACAAAGTTTCCGGAGGATTACATGGTGTAGGTGTTTCCTGTGTTAATGCACTCGCATCTTATCTACGTGCTGAAATTCATCGTGATGGTAAAATATGGGAACAGGAGTATTCAAAAGGATTTCCGAAGGGAGATGTTAAAATTATAGGCGAATCAGATAAAACTGGTACAATTATCACATTTATACCTGATGCCTCAATTTTCACAACTACGGAATTTAAATATGATATACTTGCTGCCCGACTTCGTGAACTCGCTTTTTTGAATCGCGGTATTCGCCTTTCAATTACTGACAACCGGGTACCTGAAGAGAATGGTTTATTTAAAAGTGAAGTATTCCTTTCCGAAAGAGGTTTGGCTGAATTTGTTGATTATTTGGATGGTACACGCGAGCGCCTCATCGAGGAAACGATCCATATTGCAACCGAGAAAAACGACGTTCCTGTCGAAATTGCAATGTGTTACAACAACTCATTTACCGAAAACATTCACTCCTACGTCAATAATATCAACACGATTGAGGGTGGTACGCATATGACCGGTTTCCGAAGAGGATTAACCCGGACCTTGAAAAATTATGCTGACTCCAGCGGAATGCTTTCTAAGCTGAAATTTGAAATTAGTGGTGATGACTTTCGTGAAGGGTTAACAGCCGTTTTATCAGTGAAAGTAATGGAACCTCAGTTCGAAGGTCAGACCAAGACAAAACTTGGGAATTCTGAAGTAAGTGGTTCAGTCGATCAGGCTGTTAGCGAGATGCTTTCAAATTACCTCGAAGAGCATCCACGTGAGGCAAAGATCATCGTAAACAAAGTGATACTTGCTGCAACTGCGCGTCATGCTGCGCGTAAAGCACGTGAACTTGTTCAGCGTAAAAGTGTCCTTACCGGTGGCGGTTTACCTGGTAAACTGGCTGACTGTTCTGATAAAGATCCAGCATTATGCGAAGTGTTCTTTGTTGAGGGCGATTCGGCTGGTGGTACTGCAAAACAAGGACGCGACCGTAAGTTTCAGGCGATTCTTCCTTTGAGGGGTAAGATCCTGAATGTTGAAAAAGCAATGTCTCACAGGGTATTTGATAGCGAAGAAATTCGCAATATTTATACTGCACTTGGCGTATCAATTGGTACGGAAGATGATCAGAAAGCTTTAAACTTCTCTAAACTTCGTTACCACAAGATTGTGATCATGACCGATGCGGACGTCGATGGTTCTCACATCGCTACATTGATTATGACTTTCTTCTTCAGGTATATGTATGATCTGATTCTTAACGGTTACTTATATATTGCGACTCCTCCGCTTTACTTAGTGAAAAAGGGTAAACAGGAGCAGTATTGCTGGACAGAAGCTCAACGGTTAAAATTAATCGAAGAGTGGGGCGGAGGAAGCGAAAAATCGCTTCATGTTCAACGTTACAAAGGTCTTGGAGAAATGAACGCCGAACAACTTTGGGATACAACTATGAATCCTGAAACGCGTACTTTGCGCCAGGTTACCATTGAAAATCCGGCAGAGACCGATCACATTTTCTCTATGCTAATGGGCGATGATGTTCCACCACGTCGTAAGTTTATTGAAGACCATGCGACATACGCAAATATCGATATTTAGTTTTTTTTTTCAGTTGTCGGCACGATTTACTTCGGGTCGGCAACTGTTTTTTTAATTTTATCTTAATCGCAATCTTTATTATAACCTAATGAACATCTGCGTCTTCTGTTCCTCCAGTAATGCCATTCCGGAATTTTATTTTGATGAAGCCAAGAAATTGGGAAAACTCATTGGCGATAACCATCACGAGATTATTTATGGTGGCGCAACCGTTGGATTAATGCATACAGTTGCAGAAGCTGCACGCCAGGCAGGTGCGCGTTCTGTTGGAATTATCCCTGAATCAATACACAACAGACGTCTCTCTTCACCGCTCGATCACGAGCAGATCATTACGCCCAATATGCGCGACCGGAAATACCTGATGCGCAAACGCTCCGATGCTTTTATTGCCCTCCCGGGTGGTTTTGGTACTTTGGAGGAAATCCTTGAAGTTATCACACTCAAGCAATTACAATATCATAATAAGGCGATTGTCTTCGTAAATACTGACGGATTTTATAATTCTTTATTTGACCAATTCGAAAGAGCTTATCGCGAATCGTTCTCCAAAGAAGATTATAAATCGACCTATTTTATTGCTGCTGATTCAGAAGAGGCAATCAACTATATTCATAACTACATTCCTGTAGAGCAAGCTTCTAAATGGTTCGATGTGCCTGGACCAGCGCGGTTCTAAAAAAAGCTTCAAGGGATAAAAGTTTCAAAGCACGAATTGTAGAACAACTCTATCGCCTGTGCCAGAACAAATCTAACGCCTGTAGTGGAACAACACTAACGCTTGCGTTAGAACTACACTAACGCATGTATTCGTATTTCTCCACAAATCACAATTATTATCTTGGGCTGACCCGATGTTGATAATAATTGAATTGGTATATTTGGCTATTCCATTTCCAGCTTTTCTCATTTCAGTTAATCACGCATCCAACCTCTTACCCTATGAAGCGCTCCATCTATTTTATCATTTCAATTCTTCTTTGTCTTTTTATAATTTCTTGTAATACAGTGAATAAGAAAGCTGTATCAGATTCTGCTGCCTACACAGAATACATTTCGGCTTATACATCAGGAGTGATCGGCATCACCGATGATATTCGTATCAATCTGAATTCTATCGCTGACGAGGCGATCAATGACCAGCTTCCTGCTGAACTGATTCAGTTAGATCCTTCAGTGGCTGGCAAAACAACACTTTCAGATGGTCATACGTTGATATTTCATCCTGACAAGCCGTTTCCCTCCGGTCAAAGCTACCAGGTAACTTTTAATTTAGGAAAAATAAGGGGTGTGCCCTCCGCATTGAAGCAATTTGAGTTTCAGGTTAAAACAATTGCTGCTGATTTTTCAATCGAGTTGAATGGAATTCGGAGTACCCGGATCAATGGGGTGATTAAAACAGAAATTGGTGGATCAGTAACTACAAGTGACATTTTTCCTTCCGAAATTGTGGAAAAGATGATTCAAGGTGATCAGGATGGAATTGCATTGCCTGTTCGATGGGAACACACCGGTAACCGAACGCTGCATCAGTTTATTTTCACCGAAGTGAAACGGGATAAAGACCCCGGAAAAGTACAGATTCATTGGAACGGCAGTCCGATTGAAGCTAATCGAAAAGGGGAACAGGAGCTTATTATTCCGGCAATTGGTGATTTCAGTTTGATAAGTGGCAAAGCAATTACCGGGACAACTCCTTCTATCGAACTTATTTTCTCAGATCCGCTGGATCCGGACCAGGAAACGGATGGATTGTTTATGATGCAAGGCGTTGAATTTGAAGTGTCTATTGAAGATAATCTGGTGAGACTTACGCCCCGTAAAGAGGTTGTTGGTGAGCGGAAACTGGAGATTTTTGAGGGGTTGAAAAATTATGCCGGTTATAAATTAGGGAAAACCGAATTGATCACATTGTCGCTTCAAGCCGAAAAACCTGCAATCCGGTTTATCGGAAAAGGGAATATTGTTCCAACGACTGATGGTCTCGTGATTCCGTTTGAAGCTGTGAACCTTAATGCTGTTGGAGTCAGAATTGTTAAGATTTTCGTTGGAAACTACCACCAGTTTTTTCAGGCCAATAATTTGAATGGCGATAACAATCTCAAAAATGTGGGGCGACCTGTTTATCGTGGAGTACTTCCATTGTCCAATGTGCACGCGATAGTATTGAATAAATGGAGTGCCTATAGTATAAATATCAGTGATTTAGTCAAGGTTGAACCGGGTGCTATCTACCAGGTTCAGCTTTCGATACGACCCGAATTCTCCCTTTATCCTTGCAGCGACGATGCCCAGATAAAAAGCGTAAAGCGCAAATCAGATACTAAAGATGATCAGGAATGGCTTTCCGGTTCTTACATTGATGAGGATGAACGCTGGAACGAATACGAAGGAAATGCATACGACTGGCAGAACCGAAACAATCCCTGTTATCTTTCTTATTTTATTGAGAACAGGAATACCACGAAGAATGTGATTGCTTCGAATATCGGTTTACTGGCGAAGAAGGGTCTGGATAACCAATTGCTGGTCATCGCAACGAACCTTTTAACAGCTCAGCCACAGTCTGGAACAGATATTACTGCTTTTGATTATCAATCGCAGGTAATTGCAACAGGACAAACCGGAACCGACGGTATGATCATGCTTAAACTCGACAGGACTCCTTTTCTGCTGGTTGCCAAAAACGGGAATGATGTCGGCTATCTGAAGATCAGCGATGAAGCTTCGTTGCAACTAAGCCGTTTTGATGTTGGAGGTGAAGAGGTTCAAAAGGGGCTGAAAGGATTTCTTTACGGCGAACGGGGTGTTTGGCGACCCGGTGATTCCTTGTTCGTATCCCTGATTATTGAAGACAAGATCAATAAACTCGCTCCGGATCATCCGGTTATATTCGAGTTATACACGCCAACCGAACAACTCGAACAAAAGATCGTCCTGCCACTCAACGGGAATATTACCACGTTGAAAACGGCAACGAAAGCAGATGCACCAACAGGCAACTGGCGTTTGGTAGCAAAAGTTGGTGGCGCCGAATTTTCAAAACGAATCCGAATTGAGACGGTGAAACCCAACCGGCTAAAAATACTTTTTAATACTTCGTCCGATCAACTTCAGGCAGGTTCCAAAAATCAGGTAGCTACATTGAATGCGAAATGGCTGCATGGTGCACCGGGTTCTTCGATGAAAGCCAAAGTTGAAATGCTGCTTAAGAAGGGCAAGACTGTATTTCCAAAATTTACGAATTATACGTTCGATAGCCAGGTGGCAAAGTTTGAATCGGCAGAACAGACGATCTTCGATGGTAAACTGAATGAAAGTGGAGATGCCAGTTTCCCTGTTAATACGGGCGTTCTAACCAATGCTCCCGGAAAACTGGAAGCGGTTTTCACCACACGCGTGTTTGAACCTGGTGGTGATTTCAGCATTTCACAATTTAATAAAACGGTTTCCCCTTTCCTAAAATATGTCGGTTTGAGGTTCCCGAACGAAGATCTCGCACAGTCGCTGCTCACTTCAGGCAAAGAAAACGAACTAAACCTTGTTGTTGTCGATCCCGACGGAAACCTCTCGGAATCGGCTGTTGAAATTACGGCTTATAAAATTAATTGGCGCTGGTGGTGGGATGCATCGGAGGATTACCTGGGCAACTATGTGACACAGGAACAGTATAAACCGGTATTTACAAAGAAGTTATCGACTGTGTCAGGAAAAGCGATCTTTAAATTTACGATTGCTAACGAAGACTGGGGACGATACCTTTTTATTGCCAAGCTTCCTGATGGACACAGTGTTTCACAAACTGTTTACCTTGATTGGCCTTATGGGAGTTCAACCGGTGCCCAGGGTGGTGCAACAATGCTTAGCTTTTCGCCGGATAAAGAGAAATACATGGTAGGCGAGGAGATCACGGTGAGTTTTCCAAGCGCAAAGGATGGCAAAGCGCTTGTCTCAATTGAGAATGGTTCATCCATTCTTGATAAATTCTGGATTGAAACTGTTGAGGGACAAACGAAGGTGAGCTTTATGGCCAAATCCGAAATGGCTCCGAATATCTATTTGTATATCACCTATCTTCAGCCGCATCGTCAGACTGTGAACGACCGTCCGATTCGCTTGTACGGTGTGGTTTCTATTAATGTTGAAAATCCGGATACACATATTGTTCCAATTATTAAAGTACCCAATGAGCTTCGGTCGCAGCAACCTTTTACCATTGAAGTGAGTGAAATAAAAGGAATGGCAATGAATTACACGCTGGCCATTGTTGACGAGGGATTATTGGATATAACAGGATATAAGACGCCTGATCCGTGGAATACCTTTTTTGCCCGTGAAGCTTTGGGTGTAAAGACATGGGATTTATACGATTATGTACTCGGTGCTTATGGTGGAACATTAGAAAAGCTTTTTGCAGTCGGTGGAAGTGACCAGTTGCTCGATCCATCGAAACAAAAGGCGCAGCGGTTTAAACCGGTTGTCCGGTTTCTCGGACCATTCAGTCTTACCAAAAATGACAAACACAAACATACGATCACTTTACCGCAATATACAGGTTCTGTTAGGTTTATGGTAGTCGGAGCATCTGACAATGCATTTGGTGCAGCTGAAAAAGCGGTGCCAGTTCGCGATCCGTTGATGATATTGGCGACTGTTCCGCGTGTAATTGGAATCAACGAAACGATTGAGTTGCCGGTGAGCGTTTTTGCACAGGATCCCGCAATGAAGAATGTGGAGGTTTTCGTGAGTCCAAATTCCTTGCTCTCGCTAAACGGAAATGATAAAATGGCAGTCTCCTTTGCAGCTGTTGGCGAAAAGGATGTTCTGTTTAGTCTTAAATCGGGAACAGAAACAGGCAAAGGGACGATTGTGGTTACTGCACGTTCAGGGAACGAGAAGGCAACATACAGTGTCGAGGTTGATATCCGGAATCCAAATCCGATGATGGTAACCAGTCAGACGGAAGTTATAATGGCATCGCACGGTAAGGCATTTTCGCTTCAGCCTTTCGGCGCGCCTGGTACAGGATCTACCATCATTGAAGTATCGGCTTCATTACCGATGAATATTTCCAAGCGACTCGAATACCTGATCGATTATCCACATGGATGTATCGAGCAAACTGTTTCAGCTGCGTTTTCACAGCTCTATATCAATCAATTTGTCAATCTGGATGGAAAGAAAAAGGCTGAAGTAGAGTCAAATATAAGGGCAGGACTTGATCATCTTCGTAAATTCCAATTGGCTGATGGTAGTTTCACCTATTGGCCGGGCGATAATTATCCATCCTTATGGGGAACTTCGTGGGCAGGGAATTTCATCATCGAAGCTGAAAATATGGGCTTTGTGATTCCCGGTGAACTCAAAAAACGATGGTTAAACTATCAGAAGAGCGCAGCAAATTCATGGCGGAAAGAATTAACCGACCGGGGAATGGTACTCGATCAGGCTTACCGGCTTTACACATTGGCTTTGGCAAATGCGCCGGCGCTTGGTGCGATGAACCGGCTTCGCGAAACGCCCGATTTGCCATTGGAGGCACGTTGGAAATTGGCAGCAGCGTATGTGCTGGCTTCGCGGCCCGAAGTGGCAGATCAGCTGGTGGATATGACGAAACTTGAACCATCAGAATATCAACGGGAAGGCATCACATTTGGTTCTTCCTTACGCGACCGCGCCATATTGCTCGAAACATTAACATTGATGAAGAAAAAAGCAGAGGCATTCAGCGTCGCAAAAGCAATTTCTGCAGCGTTGTGCAACGATCAGTGGATGAGTACGCAAACTACAGCAAACTGTCTGTTGGCCATGTCGCGATTCGCAGGAAAGAATAGTAAACCTGATGACCGGTTTAAATTCAGGCTTAATGTATACGGAAAACCGGAAGAGCTGGTGATTGATAAAGTCACCTTAACTAAGGAGCTTCCCGAGTTTGACGGAAGAATGCCGGTGAAGGTGGATAATCTGTCAGGATCTGATTTGTATGTAACGATCGTTCAGAAAGGTATTCCACTAAAGGTCGATGTTCCCGCGAAACAAAACGGATTAAAGCTTGATGTTGCCTATCTAAATGCTGATGGAAAGCCGGTTAATATTGCCAATCTGCCGAAGGGATCTGACTTCATTGCAATTGTAAGGGTGAAAAACGTAAGTTTTGTTGAAGTTGATAATCTGGCGCTTACACAAGTCTTTCCCTCAGGTTGGGAGATCATCAATGAGCGTTTATTTGGCGGTCAGGCCGGGTCGCAGTTTAATTACCGCGATATCCGCGATGACCGGGTCCTTACCTATTTCAGCCTCAAAATGAATGAGCAGAAAGAGTTTAAGGTGAAGTTAAATGCCACTTATTCCGGCACTTACTTTTTGCCTCCTGTGCAGTGCGAAGCGATGTACAACAATGCTGTTTCAGCTAATAATTCAGGGATGAAGGTGGTGGTTGGAAAACAGTGAATAGTATGAATTGCCACTGGCTTTAGGCTGTTGATAAATGGGAGAGACAAAAATTATGAATTGCCAGTGGCTCTTTGCGGTTGATAAATGGGAGAAGTGAAAATTATGAATTGCCACTGGCTCTTTGTGGTTGATAAATGGGAGAAGTGAAAATTATGAATTGCCACTGGCTTTAGCCAGTGGATTGCAAATTGAGCAATAATAGGGCTTTAGCCAAAATATTGAATAATAATGATTTTAACATGACCATTAATGTTTCGGCTAAAGCCACATGTGTTTTCAATCTTATTCAACCTCCAGCTAAAGCAGGAGGCAATTCATGGTAATAAATTATGAATTGCCACTGGCTTTAGCCAGTGGATTGCAAATTGAACAACAATAGGGCTTTAGCCAAAATATCGAATAATAATGATTTTAACATGACTATTAATATTTCGGCTAAAGCCACATATATTTTCAATCTTATTCATCCTGCAGCTAAAGCAGGAGGCAATTCATGGTAATAAATTCATGAATTTCCAGTGTCTTCAGCCAGTTGACAAAGATTAATTACAACAGGGGCTTTATCCAAATTTTGAGTTTGATTTATAATCATTTAAATCAAGGTATTATGGCATATGTGAAAGTTTATATCCAATTTGTATGGAGTACAAAAAACAGAGAACCATTTCTTATTACAAGGGAATTAAGAACGAAAGTATGGCAACATATTCGAGAAAATGCAAAAGAGAAGGAGATATTTATTGATTTTATCAATGGATATACCGAACATTGCCATTGCTTGATTTCATTAGGAATCGATCAGTCGATTGAGAAAATCATGCAACTGATAAAAGGAGAGTCAGCATATTGGATCAATAAAAATCGTTTGATTGAGCAAAAATTTGAATGGCAGGATGAATATTTTGCTGTATCAGTTTCTGAATCAATACTAGACAAGGTTCGTGATTACATTAAAAACCAAGAAGCGCATCATCATATAAAATCATATCCGGAAGAATATGATGAGTTCATTGAAAAATATGGATTTAAGAAATTTAAGAGTTAGTTCGTCATATTTTCACAATTGTAATAATTATTGCATGAAACCTTTATCATGAATTGGCATTGGCTGTTGGCTGTATATAAATGGAAGAAGCAAAAATTATGAATTGCCACTGGCTTTTGGCTGTTGATAAATGGAGAGGCAAAAATTTTGAATTGCCACTGGCTGTTTATAAATGGAAGAAGTAAAAATTATGAATTGTTACTGGCTTTAGCCAGTGGATTGCAAATTGAGCAACAATAGGGCTTTAGCCAAAATATTATATAATAATGATTTTAACATGACTCTTCATATTTCGGCTAAAGCCACATGTGTTTTCAAACTTATTCAACCTCCAGCTAAAGCAGGAGGCAATTTAATAACCATGAAGATTATAGAAATCTGAATTTACAAATGAATCAATTTCCAGTCAGGAACCTTTTGAATACCATCCGGCGTCACAAAATAGTTGCTTGTTTGGTGGTGATTGTCATCCTGTTTCTTCTTGTTCCTGTGGTTCGGTTTAATGTTCCATACAGCACTGTAATTGAAGCCAGTGATGGTTCAATGCTTGGAGCAAAGATTGCCGGTGACGGGCAGTGGCGCTTTCCGCGCCGGGATACATTGCCGGAGAAATTCATAAAATGCATTATTCGTTTTGAAGACCGGAAGTTCTATTATCATCCGGGAATCGATCCGATTGCTGTTGCAAGGGCGATCGGTCAAAATTTCAGGGCTAACAAAATCGTAAGCGGTGCA
>JBBRZE010000061.1:0-34360 GCA_038236995.1 Bacteroidales bacterium
ACCAACGTGGTAATCCCCACGTTCAATTCACGAGCAATTTTACTTAATCTTGATCCTTTTTCCCCTGTAATCATATCTTCCCAAACAGTTAATTATGCTATTGTCCCTACCGAGTTTATATCATTTTTTCACAAAAATAATTATTCAAACTCAGTCTTAAATATTCGCAACACTTCGTCGATTGTTTCTTCTTCGAGGTCAGTGCGCTTGATAAGGTCTTCACGCGAAAGGCTTAATACGTTTTTAGCTGTATCGCACCCTATAGCTTTTAGTTCGTCGATGATCCAACCTTCGATTTCATCCGAGAATTCATCGAGGCTGACATCCTCTTCATCAACAGCTTCGCGATCGCGGTACACATCAATATCATAACCGGTAAGTTGGCTTGCCAGTTTAATATTCAGACCACCTTTTCCAATAGCCAGCGAAACTTCTTCAGGTTTCAGGAAAACCTCAGCACGGTTTTCGTTCGAATACAATTTGATAGAAGAAATCTTTGCCGGATTTAAAGCCCGCTGTATGTAAAGCTGTAAGTTATTCGTATAGTTGATAATATCGATATTTTCGTTCCGTAACTCACGTACAATACCGTGAATACGTGAACCTTTCATTCCAACACAGGCACCAACCGGATCGACTCTTTCGTCATAAGATTCGACGGCTACTTTTGCCCTTTCGCCTGGAATACGAACAATTTTCTTAATGGTTATTAATCCGTCGAAAATCTCAGGAACTTCAAGCTCGAATAAACGTTCAAGAAATACCGTTGATGTACGTGATAAAATAATGTAAGGACTGTTATTTCGCATCTCGACACGAATGATTACAGCACGTACACTATCTCCTTTACGGAAGAAATCGGTAGGAATTTGTTCAATTTTCGGAAGCAACAGTTCATTTCCTTCATCATCGAGCAAAAGTAATTCACGCTTCCAGATCTGATAAACTTCACCGGTTACAATCTCTCCGATTTTAGCCTTGTATTTCGTGTAAACATTATCCTTTTCCAATTCAAGAATCCGCGTAGCCAAATTCTGACGAAGGTTCAGGATAGCCCTTCTGCCAAAGTCTGTAAATTTCACCTCATCGGTTACCTCTTCTCCAATTTCGTAATCTTCGCCGATTTTTTTTGCCAGCGTAAGTGTAATTTGGAGGTTGGGATCAGTAAACTCGCTGTCCTCAACTACTATTCGGTTTCGCCAGATTTCAAAGTCTCCTTTATCAGGGTTAATGATCACATCGAAATTCTCGTCAGTTCCAAACTGTTTTTGCAGAACACTACGGAAAGAATCTTCAAGAACACTCATCATGGTAGCACGGTCGATGCTCTTCAGATCTTTAAATTCCGAAAACGTGTCAATCAAATTCAGGTTGTCCATATCTTCAGGATTTTAATTGAAAGAAATTACTATTTTTACTGTCTTCATTTGATCAAAACTATAAGTCAACATTTTGGTCTCTTCAACCTTTTTTCCGTCAACTCTACCTTTTGCAAGAAATTCCAATTCAAAACCTACTGTATTGGCCGATTTTAGAATTCCTTTTTGCTTTTCACCACTTTTTGTCACCACTTCCACTTCGCGTCCAATGTTTTTCAGGTATTGACGTAAAACTTTTAGAGGTAACGATAGTCCCGGAGAAGAGACTTCCAATGAAAAATCTTCAACTTCGCGATCGAGGCTACCTTCTATGTGCCGGCTGATTTGAACACATTCACCAACGCTTATTCCTGCATCACTGTCGACCGAAACCAAAATTGAGTTCCCTGTGCCAACTGTAATATCAACAATAAACATATCGTCCGACAGTACTTCTTCAAGCAGAATTTGAATCTTTTCTTTAGTTATCATTTTTAATATCAATAAAATAGGGGACTCATGTCCCCTAATCCTTCGATTATTCTCCGATGCAAAAGTAAACCTTTTGTGTTAAAAAAACAAATATATTTCACATGTAGATTGAATATGATTTTTTAAATGAGCAAGTTGTAAAATTGTAAGCTTAAAAAAGCAGAACATTTCTTAGTTTTGACCATTCATTTCACTAAAAGAAACGAAGTTGAAAAGTCCGAAAAATAAAATAGTAAACGATCCGGTTTGGGGATTTATTGAATTGGACTCAGACCTGCATTTGGAAATTATTGAGCATCCTTATTTTCAGCGACTAAGAAGAATCAAACAGTTAGGGCTTTCCTCTCTCGTGTACCCTGGAGCCAATCATACGCGCTTCGAACACGCGATTGGTACAATGCATTTGGTTCGTTCAGCCTTAGATGTTCTTAAGAAGAAAGGGAATAAAATCACCGAAGAGGAGGAAGAGGGTGCAATGGCCGCACTTTTATTGCACGATATCGGTCACGGACCTTTTTCGCATGCTCTTGAACAGAGTATTGTTCAGGGAGTTTCACATGAGGAGTTATCGCGTGTATATATGGACGAACTAAACCGCGAAATGGACGGACGGCTTAGCATGGCAATCGATATATTCATGAATCGTTATCCAAAAAAGTTCCTGCACCAATTGGTGAGTAGCCAGCTCGATATGGATCGTCTCGATTTTCTGAAACGCGACAGCTTTTATTCAGGGGTTTCAGAAGGGGTTGTATCGTCGGAACGGATCATCAAAATGCTCCATGTTCAGCACGATCAACTTGTTGTAGAAGTGAAGGGGATCTATTCCGTTGAGAAATTTCTGATTGCCCGCCGGTTGATGTACTGGCAGGTTTATCTGCACAAGACGGTTCTATCGGCAGAGCATATGATGATCAAACTGTTGCAACGCGCTTCTGATCTTGCGTCATCCGGTATAAACGTACCTGCAACAGGCTATCTTGCCTTGTTTTTAAACAAAGAAATCAATGCTGAAGACTTTCACTCTAACGATTTGACCATCCGAAAACGGGCGTTGCACCATTTTGCTTATCTCGACGATGCCGATATCCTGTGTACCATCAAAGGATGGATGCTGCATCCCGATCCGATCCTTTCAAATCTATCTAGGGCAATCATCGACCGCAAATTATTCAAGATTAAACTATCGAAGACCCCATTTTCCGAAAGCAAATTGAACAATCTTAAAGAGCTATCAATAAACAAGTATGGGATTAGTCTGGAAGAAGCTTCTTTTTTTGTGATTGACGGGGAAATTACAAACAGCGCTTACGATGAAGAAGCTGAAAATATCTATATATTGTATAAAAATGGCAAGTTAAAAGATATAAAAGAGGCCTCAGACATCAATCTGGAAGGGCTTACAAAGACTGTGCGTAAACATTTTGTGTGTTATCCCGGAGAAATCATCACAAGGTAATTATTTTAATTATTTTTGCAGCGTAAAATTTAAAGACGAACGAATGGAGTTTTCGGCAAATGATATTGCAACTTTACTTAACGGTGAAGTTGAAGGAAATGGCAGTGTTAAGGTAAGTAATATCTCAAAAATCGACCAGCCAATACCCGGGACCCTAACTTTTTTATCAAATCCAACCTACACCAAATATATTTACACCACCACTGCATCAATCGTAATAGTCAAAAAAGATTTTATACCCGAAAAAAAACTGTCATGTACTTTAATCCGGGTTGAGGATGCCTATGTTGCCCTGGCTAAATTGCTCGATTTTTACACAAAAACCAAACCTGCGAAAATGGGAATCGAACAGCCCTCTTTCGTTAGCAAATCGGCAACACTAGGTGAACATATTTATCTTGGCGCATTTGCCTACATTGGAGATAAGGTAATGATAGGAAACAATGTAAAGATATATCCACATGTTTATATCGGTGATAATGTAAAGATCGGAAACGACACAATTCTCTATTCCGGCGTAAAAATTTATGCTGGCTGTTCGATTGGTTCTTCATGTATTTTTCATGCAGGTGCCGTCATTGGCGCCGATGGATTTGGATTCGCACCTAATCCCGACGGAACTTATACCAAAATCGAACAAATTGGCAATGTTATTATCGAAGACAACGTTGAGATTGGAGCAAATACGACGGTCGATAGCGCCACCATGGGGTCGACGATTATCCGTAATGGGGTCAAACTCGACAATCTGATTCAAATCGGTCATAATTGTGAAATCGGAGAAAACACAGTGATGGCTGCGCAGGCTGGGATTGCCGGTTCTACAATTATAAGTAGAAACTGTGTTTTAGGCGGACAGTCAGCTGTTTCGGGACATATTACAATTGGAGAGGGAACTAAAATAGGACCTAAATCAGGTGTAATGTCAGCAGTTAAACCGAATTCAGTTTTATTAGGAGCACCAGCACTTGATTTCAAACTGGCCATGAAAACGTTTTCAATTATCAGGAACCTTCCCGAACTTCGAAATGATGTTATCGAACTTCAGAAAAAGGTAAAGATCATCGAGGACAACAAATAATTGTGTTAAAAATACGTCTTAAGGGATATTATATATATAAAAAAAGGCCACCAACGGATTGGGGCATTAAATGAAGAAAAATTTCGTGAAATGATGAGTGTTAAGCAGAATACAATCGAAAGAGAGGTCACCATTTCAGGCAAAGGCCTACATACCGGTGTTGAAGTCACAATAACGTTTAAGCCTGCGCCCGAAAACTTTGGGTATAAATTTAAGCGGATTGACCTTGCTGGCGAGCCTGTGATAGAGGCCAATGTTTCCAAAGTAAGGGGAACATCACGCGGAACTGTTCTGAAAGACGGAGATGTTGTGATCAGTACAATTGAACATGTAATGGCAGCACTAATCGGTACAGGAATTGATAATGTTCTGATTGAAATGAACGGACCTGAGGCTCCGATTCTCGATGGAAGCGCCGGCCCTTATGTAAAAATTCTCAACGAAGCAGGAATTATTGCCCAACACGCCGATGTTGAATATTTTGAGATCAAAAGAAAAATTGTTTATCGGAATGCGGAAACAGGAACCGAAATAATTGCTTATCCGGATGATGACTTTAGTATTGATGTCATGATATCCTATAACTCAGTTGTTCTTGACAATCAATATGCTACCTATAGCAGTCAGACTAAATTTGCTGAAGAGATCGCGCCATGCCGCACCTTTGTCTTTGTCCGCGAACTCGAGATGCTTCTGAAAAACAACCTCGTAAAAGGAGGTGATGTTGACAATGCCATTGTGATCATGGATCAGCCAATGTCCAATGAGGAATTAAACCGTATCGCCGATTTATTTAATCAAAAGCACATCGAAGTCAATAAAATAGGCATACTAAACAATATTACACTCCGTTTCGATAATGAATGTGCTCGGCACAAACTACTCGATGTAATAGGCGATCTGGCATTAATCGGAAAACGAATCAAAGGACGCATTGTTGCAAAAAGACCAGGACATGGTTCGAATACCGAATTCGCGAAAATGCTCCAGAAAGAGTACCTTAAATGCATTTCAGAAAATACGACACCTGAATATGATCCAAATAAAGTACCTTTATATGATGTGAATCAAATCAAGAAGATGTTGCCTCACCGAAATCCGTTCCTTTTGCTTGACAAGGTTATTGAGAAAGGTGCTGATTATATTATTGGTGTGAAGAATGTGACCGCCAATGAACCATTCTTTGTCGGCCATTTCCCTTCTGAACCAATAATGCCTGGTGTTCTGATAATAGAAGCGATGGCACAATGCGGTGGCGTTTTTGTAATTAGCTCGCAACCATCTGACGGTGAATATTCCACCTATTTTATGACAATGGATAGTATTAAATTTCGCAAAAAAGTCGTTCCAGGCGATACCCTGATTTTCAGGCTAAAATTACTTGGCCCCATCCGTCGTGGAATTGCAAACATGCGTGCGATCGCATTTGTAGGTGATACCGTGGTTTGCGAAGGAGAATTTATGGCTATAATTTCAAAAAACAAATAAAGATCCTGGTATATTTGATGTACCAGCATTTAATTTACTTAAGAATGAATCAACCATTAGCAAATATTCATCCCGAAGCAAAGATTGGCGAGGGTGTTGTCATTGAACCGTTCGCAACAGTCTCTCGGGACGTAATTATTGGTGACGGATCGTACATCGGTCCTGCTGCCGTTATTCTCCCAGGCAGTCGTATTGGCAAAAACTGCAGGATTTCTTCCGGAGCAGTAATTGGCGGGGAGCCACAGGATTTAAAATTTAAAGGAGAATATTCAACCGTTGAGATTGGGGATAATACCACAATCAGGGAATGTGTTACTGTCAACAGAGGTACATCAGCCAAGGGAAAGACTGTAATAGGCAGTAACTGTCTTATCATGGCTTATGTGCATGTCGCACATGACTGTGTTGTTGGGGATAGTGTTATCCTTGTTAATTCAGTTGCCCTTGCAGGTGAGGTAGTCGTCGACGATTTTGCAATCATCGGCGGTCATACAGGAATTCATCAATTCTGCCATATCGGCAAGCATGTGATGCTCTCGGGTGGTTCTCTTGTGCGTAAAGACGTTCCTCCTTATATTAAAGCGGGTCGCGAACCATTGTCGTATGCAGGAGTTAATTCAATTGGTCTCCGTCGCAGAGGGTTCTCCAATGAGGTGATCTGTCAGATTCAGGATATCTACCGGATTATCTATCAGAAAGGTTATAACAACAGTCAGGCACTCGAAGTAATCGAAGCAGAACTACAGGCTTCAAGAGAACGTGATGAGATCCTACTATTCCTCAAAGATTCAAAAAGAGGTATTATCAAAGGTTACTTTCCTGATTGATAGTATCCATTAAATCATATCTAAAGGGGCGATAAAGTGTTATTCGCCCCTTTTCATTTACCGACAAATCGTTTTACCTAGTCTTTATTGAATTGATAACGCCGTAATACATATTGAAATTGGCATCATTAAAATAAAGAGCCATATTTTGAAGAATGAATCATCGTTTTTGGGATTGGAAATCACAATAAAACGATGTAATTGTTGTTTTCAGAATAAAAAAGCAATCACTTATAAAAGTAAAGGGCAAATATCATTGTTCCAAGGTAAATCCATGTCAATACCTCTTTCCAGATAATTCTATTATCTGAAAGAAGATAATAGGAAATGAAGAATGCGACTGGGATTGTCGATAAAGCGATGATCTCTATACCAATTGTCATCAATCCTAATGCAGCTGCCAGCACCAAACCAAGCATCCAATAAATAATAACAAAATACTTGCGTGAACTTACTTTCATACGAGGATAAGCCGCAATTACTGAAAAACTTCCGAGTGCGGCAACAAATGTCACTACCGCTGTAAGTATCAAAAAATAAGGCTCTAAAAGATATAGATTGTGATCTGTCCAAAGCATTTTGAGAATATCGTTCCATAACGACGTATCGGTATCATTTAAAAAGGAGAATGCCCACATAAACATCCATGGAGCTCCAAATCCCAATATTGGAACAACCAACAGCCTCCAGTTATCACTTTTTTGCAGAACAAAAATGGCAATCCAAACCAAGGGAAAAAGGACTAAGGCAGGAAGATAAAACAATGATGCCAAAGACAGAAAAAATGCAGCATTAAAAGTATAGGTAATCTCATCAGTTCTATGGTAGGTATCGAAAATAAAATAGATTGAAATCAAGACACATAATGTTGCAAGATGAACAGGGACAAGTGCATGAAGCGTTTGAAAAGAAGAAACAGTGATCAGATAGATGATTCCGGGCAAGTACGAGCGTTTACGTACAAAAAGGAAAGAAGAACCCAATTGAGCCACAAAAAAAGAATTGATCAGCACAAGAAAAAAAGCGATAAGAACCTGCCAGAAAGCCTGTCCGTTCAGGAGATTAAAAACAAAAAAATAGAGCGGCATGGCGCCATTTGCAAGTTTAATATCCAAGACCTCTGTCGACTGAAAGCTATGTATCCAGAAAAGAACTCCTACTACAGGAATCAATAATGAACTGAACAGCGTATTACTCTTAACAATGCGTAACAACATAAAGTCGTAATTTAAAGGTCAAAGCCCAAATCTTTCCGATAGTACTTATTTTTAAACTCAATCTTCGAGGCATTTTGGTACGATATTTTAAGTGCCTCCCTGAAATCTTTCCCCTTCGAACTTATGGCCATCACCCTTCCTCCGTTGGTTACTACTTTATTCTCCACAATTTTGGTTCCGGCATGAAAAAGAATACTCCCGGAAACTTCATCAGGAATTGTAATTACATCCCCCTTTTCGTAGACTCCAGGATAACCTCCTGCGACCAGCATCACCGTTACAGCGGAATCCGAATCAATATCAAGCGGACGATCTGTCAAATCACCATTAGCGACACCCTCAAATAAATCAACCAAATCAGATTTCAATCTCAATATCACGGCCTCCGTCTCGGGGTCACCCATGCGAACATTGTACTCAATTACGATAGGCTCCGAATTGACGCTGATGATTCCGAAAAAGATAAATCCCTTGTAATCGATTCCATCGCGCTGCAAACCATTTACAGTCGGAATAATAATCCTTTCCTCAACCTTCTTCATAAATAGCTCATCTGCAAAAGGAACCGGCGATATGGCGCCCATTCCACCGGTATTCAATCCGGAATCTCCTGCTCCGATCCGTTTATAGTCTTTGGCTACAGGCAAGATTTTATAATTTTTTCCATCGGTTAAAGCAAATACCGAACACTCAATTCCCGACAGGAATTCTTCAATCACCACAGTTTCGCTGGCCTGTCCAAACATTCCGCCCAGCATTTCGCGCAAAGATTGTTCCGCTTCAGCCAGACCGGCAATTATCAAAACGCCTTTGCCGGCAGCAAGACCATCAGCTTTGAGCACATAGGGAGCATCTAAAGTACGGAGGAAACTGATTCCCTGCTCAAGTTTATCCTTTGTTACCGACAGGTATGCCGCAGTTGGTATTCCATTGCGTAACATGAACTCTTTCGCGAAATCCTTACTTCCTTCAAGCCGGGCACCGCGACTTACCGGACCAACAACGGAAACTTTCCTTAACAACTCATCGTCCAGAAAAAAATCGTGAATTCCTTCCACCAATGGTACTTCCGGACCTACAACAACCATATCGATTTTCTTATCCAAAACAACCTTACGAATCGCCTGAAAATCAGCAACGTCAATTTCAAGATTCGTTCCAAATTCGGATGTTCCGGCATTTCCCGGTGCAATATAAAGTTGATCCAATTTCGGACTCTGGCTAATCTTCCAGGCAAAAGCATGTTCCCTTCCTCCGGAACCAATGATAAGAATATTCATGCGGATATAATTTATTTTTAATGGTCACATGGAACCCTCAGAGATGATCATCTTCTTTGGAGAGCTTATGCTCATATGGGTTTCATATTATCCCGATCTGTTTTATAAATACGTAAAATAAAAAGCGTAGGAGATAACGCCTGCCACTTTCGAAGGCAGACATTGTTATCAGAACGTTTCAGGGTGCAAAATAAACAAAGTTTTAGGCTAATGACAGACAAATACATTAAATTAAGGTGTCTTTTCGGGGAATTGCTTAATGTTGAATAGCAAATGGTTCCTGACAACCGTCTACTCCCATTTTTAAGTTTAATTTCCAGACACTAGCATTTCTTTTTAAAACGATATTTTCTATCTTCACCCTTTCAAACTAAATAACAAAATTCATAAATCATGAAGGAAAACTTATCGAGACGAAATTTTATTCAAAAAAGCATCGTTGGCGGTATTGCGCTGGCCACCATTAACCCTCTTTCTGCCTGGGCAAAATCTGAAAAACCGGGTATGAAACTTGGATTGGTAACCTATCAGTGGGCGAAGGACTGGGATTTACCCACCCTGATTGCCAACTGCGTTCAAACCGGTGTACTTGGGGTTGAATTGCGCACAGAACATGCACATGGTGTAGAAACCAGGTTAAATGCTGCCCAGCGTGCCGATGTGAAAAAAATGTTTGCTGACAGCCCGGTCACCTGCATTGGTTATGGCGCAAATTTCGAGTACCACAGTCCTGATGCAGCGAAACTTCGGATGAATATCGATCAAACCAAAGAATATATTAAGCTATGTAAGGATATCGGGGCTTCGGGTATTAAAGTTAAACCGAATGGCCTTCCGGAAGGTGTCGCGAAAGAGAAAACTATCGCTCAAATTGCCGCTTCGTTAAACGAAGTTGGAAAATTTGCACATGACTACGGTCAACTTGTCAGGGTGGAGGTGCATGGTGAAAAGACACAGGAACTCCCCAATATGAAAGCGATTTTCGATCAGGTGACCGAGAAAAACGTGAAGATGTGCTGGAACTGCAACGATCAGGATCTTCTGCCTCCCGGTCTCGAAGGAAACTTTAACAGTGTTAAAAAATGGTTTGGCGATACCGTTCATGTGCGGGAATTAAATGTCGGTAATTATCCATACCAACAACTTTTCGATCTTTTTAACGGAATTCATTATGACGGATGGATTCTTCTTGAAGCCAGAACCGAACCTTCCGATAAAATTGCTGCGTTAAAAGAACAGTTAGCACTGTTCAACCAGATGGTTGCCAACGCAAAAAAAGGTTAGATCAATAAATTAACAAAGGGTTGCCTGAAAAGCAACCTTTTGTTAATCTATATAGAATTAACTTTTCATTTTCGACAAATAAAGTTTTCTTAGCTCTTCCAGATATTCAATTGAAAGGTTCTTGGAATAGATACGAACCATCTCTTCCAATTCTCCCCTGATAAAGAAGCAACCGGAGGCGGCATCAAATCCCGTAGATTTCCAGTTATATTTTACCTTCAAAGTTATATCCTCAAACTCTTTTTGCGTTAGTTTACGGGAAAGAAGCAAATAAGCATGATAATCTTCGCTGGCATCAATGTAAATCCCTTTCCCCAATTTGCGGATATTAAATATCTTCGACAGTTGAATAAAGCCTTTTTCATCATTCACATGTGTCAATGTATCCATCTTTAATTTTATGCCAGACCTGACAAACTCGTTTTGAATTGGGATAAGCTGATCATAACTATCGAGATGACGCAAACGAACGACGTCGAAGTGTTTGTCAAAAAGTTCAATTTTCCCTTTTGCTGCTTCAAAACAGCATTTAAATGTTTTTTTAACCGCCATATTTGCCCGCTCAATCTCAAAAACACTGTACTCATGATCGAGGGTCAAATAGAGGTAAACCGGTTTTACATCATTATCCTGATGATTGTAATAACCTGGGAATGGTGCAAAGGATTCAAATACAAGGGAACCATGTAAGGATTTTCCATGGACAACAAATAGTGATTCACTTTTCCCAAGCGTCCCATAAACTTCATCTTTTCTGTGTTTCCCCATAACCGTAAAGTTTTAAAAAGTTAGATGGTTAATTCAGTATTCGTACTTTGATATTTCAAATAAATTGGGGGATCCCAAATTCGCAGTTAAATTACAAATATTTCAATAGTAAATCAATTGCGATTCCGGTATTTTTGCACTGTAGAAATGTAACATTAAAACCGGGTGTTTTTTCAAGTGAGGCGCATTTTTTGGGGCTTAATAAAAGTTCAATAACAATAATCGCACACGTATTAATATAAATATGTGATAATTACAGATAGTAATTCATGAATATAAAACAGATAAATATTGATCGAATTGGAAATGTGACGATAACCAAAAACCGTCAGGCCACGCGGTTTAAACTCGCCATTCGACCCGACGGGACCGTGCGTGTAACAATACCATGGACCGCGTCTTTCCAAAGCGGAGAGAAATTTCTTGATGAACACCTTCAGTGGATATTTCAGACAAAAGAAAAACTAGCTGGAAAATTAGGTACTCCTAAGCTAATACAACCGGGTCATTTATTCTCAACCAGAAATTACAATTACCATGTCTGTTCTTCAGATGTATCCAGGTTTAAAATCAGGTATTCCGAAAAAAATAAGGATGTTATCTTCGAATACCCGACGAACCAATTAATTGAATCAGTTGAGTTGCAAACCACTTTAAAGGCAGCTATTGAGAATGTTCTTAGGTTTGATGCCAAAAAATACCTGCCATTACGAATTGCTGAACTTGCATCCAGTTTGGGTTATACTTACAAAAAAGTAACCATTAAAAACAATAAAACCAATTGGGGAAGTTGCTCAAACCGCAAAAATATCAATCTCAATCTTCACCTTATGCGGCTAAGCGATCATCTGATCGACTACGTTATTGTCCACGAACTTGTTCATACAGTCATTCCTAATCATGGACCTAACTTTAAGTTAACCTTGCAAAACCATTTTCAGAATTCGGCAGAAATTGAACGAGAGTTAAAGAAAGTTAGAACTGGAATCTACTAATTATCAGTAATGAAGTAGTCCGGCATGATCTGCCATCATAGTCAGAACATAAGAAAGAAAGAATGCGAACATCGGTGCAATTAACCAGATAATCCATAGCCGTTTCACGACTTTGTTCGAAAATGTTCCTTTCCATCCTTTCTTTGAAACACTCAAAGCAAGAATAGCAAACGTATTCAACTGAACCAATGATGAGGGAATACCACGGCTAACAGAAGCGACAAGTAGTAAAGTAGCTGTAATAATGGAGATTATAGAGGCTTCAACTTTACCAATGTCAACAATTTCGGTTCCGGTTTTCACAATTAATTTCCGACCAAATATTGAGCTTCCAATTCCAAAGGATGGGGCAATAATCAATGTTGCAAGAATCATGATAAGGACAAAGTTATCTCCCGTTGGATTGATATGCAGTTCATTGGTAATCATAGATGCAATAGGTCCGGCAGCATTTGCGACATTGTTCGATCCTATTGAAAAAGCTACATAACAACTGGTGATAATTACCACCCAACGAAAGAAGGACT
The DNA here is from genome assembly GCA_038236995.1 of Bacteroidales bacterium. Taxonomy (GTDB): domain Bacteria; phylum Bacteroidota; class Bacteroidia; order Bacteroidales; family Prolixibacteraceae; genus JAAFHB01. Next base: position 12,777 of record JBBRZE010000061.1, read on the forward strand.
GCCTTTTGATGGTCTGAAAATAGCCAGGATGCTTGTTATCGAATCGTTTTATAGAAATATTGGCTATCAGATACATTATTCCAAAGGAGATGATTGGAAGGATAATCCACATCGGAATAATCTCCCATAACAACTTTTGAGTATTTAATTGCCCTATATATTGTGCCGGAGCTGCCAGCGCCATAACTGTTGATTGTGATGTTGATTGAGGGACTCCAAGCAAATTGGCAAAAAGGAGTGAAAGTGCCACAGAAAAAAGGATAATGGTTGTCAATGTATAATTTAGACTTTCGGCAGGAAGAATACCTTTTCCCAAAGTGATCGCTGTGTTTTTTCCTGCCAGCAATGCGCCGACAAGCACACATAATCCGAAAAGACCCGGAATGAGATCTTTCCGTAATATACCTGATCCATAAGCTGTAGCGAAAGCAGGAGAAGTACCGCTGCCTCCCATATTAATTGCCAGAAACATAGCGACCAAAAATGGCAGAAGCAATCCATTAAACATTGGTGACAACATATTCAAGAAAAATTTAGCTGCGAAGGTATTCAATTAAGGCTAAAGCACAAACAAATTTTGTAATCATCAAAAAAACGGACAACTTTACCTTGTTAATTAAAGCAGGGAGACAAAGTGAGAATATGACTAGTTGTTCTCAAAAATCAGTGATTTATAATAATCCCTTATCTTTCCACTTTAAGCTTTACTCAAATAGTAATATCATGATTAATCATACAAAGGAAATGGTCAAATGGGACAAATTGATTGCAGACTGCCGGCTTGGACTGGAAGATCGAATGGTACAGGAAACTGAAGATATCCGTTCAACGTTTCAGCGTGATTACGACCGGATTATCTTCTCCTCCCCTTTCAGACGACTTCAGGATAAGACGCAAGTGTTTCCTCTGCCGGGAAGTATTTTCGTGCATAACCGGCTCACCCATTCGCTCGAGGTTGCGAGTGTCGGCCGTTCGTTGGGAAATCTTGTAACAGCTGCTATAAAAAACAACCAGAAATCTCAACTTCAAAATATTGTAGGTGAAATTGGTGCAATTGTATCGGCCGCCTGTCTGGCGCATGATTTGGGAAACCCTCCCTTCGGCCATTCAGGTGAAAGTGCTATCGCCGATTTTTTTAAAAAAGGTGGAGGATCAAAATACCAAAACGAAGTTACGGAGGCGCAGTGGTCCGATTTTACTTGTTTTGAAGGAAATGCCAATGCATTCAGGGTACTAAGCCATCAGTTTTCCGGAAAAAGGGATGGTGGCTTTGCATTAACATACAGCACATTAGCAAGCATTGTTAAATATCCGTACGAATCGTCACTTGCCGGAGGAAAACCCAAATTTGGATTCTTTCAAAGTGAAAAAGAGCTGTTTCGAAAAATTGCTTCGCAACTTGAGATGGTTAAAATTTCCGATAACCCGCTGCAGTATTTCCGTCATCCATTGGTTTATCTGGTCGAAGCAGCTGATGATATCTGCTATCAGATTATGGATGTGGAAGATGCCCATAAATTAAAGATTCTTACTTATTTCGAAACTGAAGCTCTTTTTCTTAAATTCTTTAATTCTACAGCCGATTTTCAACTACTCGCTAACATAACCAGCACGCTAAATCTTGTCAGCGATTGTAATGAAAGAATTGCTTATCTCCGTGCAATGGTTATTAGTAAACTAACCAAGGAATGTGCCGCGATCTTCATTTCGCGAATCGAAAATTTCGGAAATGAAGTAAAGATAATTCCGCTATTCGATTCATTGACTGAACCATCAAAAGGAGCCATGGCTCAAATAAAAATAATTTCGCAGAAAAGGATTTACAATGATCGGGCTGTCATCGAAATTGAAATTGCGGGTTACAAAATACTCGGGACATTGCTCGAAGCATTTATCACTGCAGTCGATAATCCAAATGATTTTCTCTCAAAAAAACTGCTGATGCTTATCCCTTCCCAATATGGGAATCCGGATGATTCGATGTATGGAAAAATCCAGTCAGTTGTCGATTTTGTCTCTGGAATGACTGATCTCTTTGCTCTTAATTTGTACCGGAAAATAACCGGAATGGAGTTGCCAGGATTAGCCTAAGCATCGTTTGCCAGTGGAAAAATAGAAAATTTGGTGTGAATTAAGTGATCGGTTAGATATTTTAATCAGTTAAGCCTCTTGCGAAATCCAGTTAACAAACTTATTATTTGAAACTTATAATATTTCATATTTTCAAAAGATAGTTTATTGTAATTAGAAAAAATCTTAGAAAATGCTTTTATATCTATTAAAAAATCTTAAATAACAATAAAAATTGATAGCTTTGCTTTTAATACATTGACTATTAGTTTTGTGATTTGAAAAAAGGTTTTAAGCATATTACCCATACAAATGAAACATTTGCCAAATCTGCTTATTGTTGACGACTCCGAGGAAAACCTGTTCGTACTTAGGGCTATCATAGCCCAAAAGATCAAAGTCGACCTGATACAGGCGCTATCCGGAGATGAGGCAATGGAGAAAACCAAAGGGATTAAACTTGCCCTGGCAATTATCGACGTTCAAATGCCTGGTATGAATGGCTATGAATTGGCAATGAGGATGAATGAAGAAAGATCAGATGACAAAGTGCCTGTCATATTCTTAACAGCCAACTTTATAAATGAAGTAGAGGTATTTAAAGGATATGATAACGGTGCTGTCGATTATATTCACAAACCATTTCATAGCCATATCCTCGTAAGTAAAATCAATGTATTTCTTGACCTTTTCAATCAGAAACAGACAATAATCAATGATGCAACATTATTGAGGAAATCTTCGGATGAATTAATTAAGGTAAATGCCGCGTTGAAAAAAAGTGAAGAAAGATACAGAAGTTACATTGATAATGCCCCGGACGGCATTTTTGTAACAAATGAAGAAGGAAAGTATGTTGAAGTTAATATTGCAGCCTGCAATTTAACGGGATATTCAAAGGATGATCTCTTAAAAATGTCAGTTGCCGATATTCTACCGAAAGAATCACATAAAGACGGACTGGCACACTTCAGAAAAGCAGTTATAACAGGTGCTTCAAAAGCAGAGTTGTTGTTCCAACTTAAAAATGGAACAAAAAGATGGTGGACCTTTGAAGCAGTTAAACTAGCTGAAAAACAAATTCTTGCTTTTACAAAAGACATTACAGAGAGGAAAATTACTGAAGAAAAATTAAAAAGCTCACTTGAGCAATTGCATCAACTAACCCATTATACGGAGGAAGTAAGAGAAAATGAAAGAAAATCTATATCAAGAGAACTTCATGACGATCTGGGTCAGGCTCTTACAGCTGTTAAAATTGATCTTGGAATAATCCTGCAAAGCGTGACAGATCCACGTGTTGTTATTAAAATCAATAAAGTTTCTGCGCTTGTGGGTGAAACAATCAAAACTGTGCAACGGCTCACCTCCCAATTACGACCTGAAATCATTGATGATCTTGGACTTGAAGCAGCGATAGAATGGTATACAAAAGAATTCTCCTTAAGAAACGGCGTAGATGTTTTTCTGTATATTGATTCTGAACATGATATCTCTCCCAATTATTCACTCATCCTTTTCAGAATCATGCAGGAATCACTTACAAATATTGCCAGACATTCCAAAGCTTCACGTGTTGAAATCGGAATGAACAAAGACAACGAATCGATTAACTTCATGATTGCTGATAATGGAATCGGAATCACTGAAGATGAAATTAAATCGAAAAAATCGTTTGGTATTATAAGTATGAAGGAAAGGGCTGCATCGTTGGGTGGTACATTTGATATCTACCATGAGAATGGAAGTGGAACTAAAATAAAGATTACTTTACCAAGAATTATTAAACATGAAAATTTTAATTTGTGATGATCATAAAATTGTTCGCGATGGTCTAAGGCAAATTCTAAATCAGTTACAAGGCGTAACTAATATAGGTGAAGCTGGTGATGGGAATGAAGCACTTATGCAACTGAAAAGTGATGTCTTCGACATTATTTTACTCGATATATCTCTTCCTGGCAAAAGTGGATTAGAGGTTCTACAATCGGTAAAAGAAAAATGGCCAGCCACAAATGTACTGATGTTAAGCATGCACCCCCAGGAACAATACGCAATACGTGCGCTAAATCTCGGAGCATCAGGTTATCTCACAAAAGATACCGCCTCTGAAGAACTACTTATTGCGGTAAAGAAAGTATCGGAAGGTGGGAAGTATATTTCTCATTCGCTGGCAGAAAGTCTTGCCATTCATCTTGATAAAGACATCATACGGCAAAAGCACGAATTGCTTTCCAGCCGCGAATTCGATATTATGATCAAACTTGCAAATGGAAAATCCCTTCATGATATTGGAAATGAACTTTGCATTTCTGATAAGACGGTAAGTACCTACAGAAGCCGTATTATGGAGAAAATGGGATTAAGTAAAAATACGGAGCTCACCAAATATTGCATGGAAATCAGGCTTATGTAATCAAATCAATTTTATCAACCTATATTGAATTATTGTAGCATTGATTATTCAAAACTTATCTGCATTTTACAACAACCACATTTAATAACTGTTTCAATTACACAACTTCACTTATCCATTTCCTACGTCATCCAAGGTTACCTGTAATATTTCCCCCACAAAGTGTAGGAATTCCCCTACAAAAGTTTCAGCTTTTTCCTTACAAATATTTAGCTTATTTCCTACAAGCCATAAATTTCCATGTTAATAAATTCGCAATGTTAAAATACATTGACTGTCATGAGGGTATTACTAGCAGATGATTCAGTTTTAATTCTTGAATGGTTACAGGATTCACTTGGGTTGAACAAGCAAGTTGAGATTGTAGGATCGTTTAAAAATGGTATCGACACGCTTAATGCATTAAGAACCCTTAAGCCCGACCTGGCCATCGTTGACTTCAAAATGCCTGGAATGAATGGACTTGAAGTCTTAAAGGAGATTCGCAAAGAAAATAAAATCCTCAAATTCATCATACTAACTTATTATTCTTTGGACAATTACCGGCAAGTTGCAATAAACGCCGGAGCCGACTATTTCTTTTCAAAAGTTGATGATTTTGAAAAAGTAGAAATCGTGGTTAAAGAAATGGTAGCGAAAGAGCAAAACTACAATAGAATTGACCCGGCGATACCACCAACACCGAAACCAGACTAACTTGCAATAATGATTACACCCGTTTTGAGTGAGATTAAAAGAATCTGTTTTTGCATCGATCGTATCATCAAACACAATTGCATCGTCAGTAATGACTTCATCAAATACTCCCAGCGATGTCACAAATATTGAAACCAACTGTATCATAAATCACTAATTGTACGTTACTCATTTCCAATGTTATCGTAACCTGTTCAGAAGAAAGAGTTGAAATCTAGCCAGTGAATTGGAAACTTTTGCAATATTAGGGTCTCACAATTTGAAATTATTGCCACAAATAAACTTGATAGATTCCGAAACTTAGAATTTAAAGCAATTAAAATAATTCATAAGTATTATCATAACTTAGATAAAAAAATAGTTACTTTTACCCTACCATAATAATCCTATTTTCTATCATCAAGAACAAGACAAACTGTGAAGCATCTTCGAATTACACATTTGTATAAATCACTCATTCTGATTGTTACAATTCTTCTTTCTGCCCAACTAAGTCAATCACAAGATATTCAAGAGATCAAAATCACCGGAATCTTCACGAAGACTCCAATACAGGAGTTTTTCAAAACACTCGAAAAAAATTATGGATTCCGGTTCTTTTATAAGGAAGAGTGGACAAAGTCATTGGAAGTTACAAATACTTTCAACAATACTCCCCTTGTACAAGTTATGAATCAGATTCTTAACGGAAAAGATCTAACCTTTAAGTTTTTCCAAAATAAATCTGTAGTTATTTATCCGTTGGGTGCGATTAACCTTGAAGATTCAGGATTAGAAGATTCGCAAATGATTGTAATAGGTGATCCTCTCAACCGCGGACGATATCAACGCGCCAAACTGAAGGGCAGAGTCCTTGAAGGAAAAACTGGAGAACCTCTTCCAGGTGCTGTAATATACAATCAGGAATCCAAAATTGGTGTGACAACCGATTCGAAAGGAAGATATACAATCGAAATGCCTACCGGTGACATACATCTGAGAATATCTTTTTTGAGTTTTGAAAATCAAATACAAAAAATTCGGTTCATCCAAAATGGGAATGCTGATTTCGAATTGTTCGAAAAAAGCCTTAATCTATCTGAAATAACTGTTCTCGGTGCGGATTCAAAAGCGTCGAAAGCGCAGATGAGTATGATAAAAATGTCTGCCGTCACCCTAAAAGAGCTTCCTGTACTTATGGGCGAAGCCGATTTAATTAAAAGCATGGTCATGATGCCCGGTGTTCAAAGTGTCGGAGAAATGTCATCAGGATTCAATGTTCGGGGAGGAAATACAGACCAGAATCTTGTTCTGGTGGATGGGGCGCCGGTTTTCAATTCAACTCATCTTTTTGGCTTCTTTTCAATGATCAATCCCGATGCAGTTAAAGATGTAACGCTGTATAAAGGAGGAATCCCAGCTTCATTTGGAGAAAGAATATCCTCCGTAATGGAAGTACAACTCAAAGAGGGAAAAACAGAGAATCTTAGTGTAAATGGTGGTCTTGGATTGATTAACAGTCGTCTGACGATCGAAGGACCATTTGCAAAAAAGAAAAAAAGCTCTTTTTTGATAGGTGGTCGAAGTACTTATTCCGATTGGTTGCTGCAGAAGACAAAGAATCCAACGTTCATGAATAGTGTGGCTCATTTTTATGATATTAACGGCAGTGCCAATATTGAATTTGGTCCAAAAAATCATTTAAAACTTTCTGGTTATACAAGCTCTGATGTTTTTAATCTCAATTCCAGTTCCCTTTACAACTATGCCAATAGCCTCGGCTCACTGAACTGGAAGTTGAATCTATCGAATAAACTGATATCTAATTTAAGCCTTGCTTACAGCAAATATGATTTTAAGATGGATCAGAAGGATCCTGTCTTACCAGAGGATGATTATACACTAAAATCGAATATACAATACGGTAGCCTTAAATATGCTTTGTCTTTTTATCCGAATGACAGACATCGTATCAATTCTGGTTTTCAGGCTATTGGATATTGGATAAATCCCGGTGAAATACTTCCGACCCAGACGGTCTCAAATGTACTTGCAAAGTCTTTAAGGAAGGAACAATCTGCTGAGTTAGCAGTTTTCGCGGATGATGACTTCGATCTTTCGGAAAAGCTTTCATTTAATGTTGGTTTACGTTATACACAATTTTACAATTACGGACCTGGTACAGTTTACACTTATGCACAGGGAGTTCCGAAATCCCAGACCTCAATCACTGACTCAACAATTTATGATTCAGGAGCTATCCTAAAAAGCTACCAGGGACTGGAGCCTCGCATTGCTATGAAATATAACCTTCAGAATGGAGGCTCATACAGATTGAGTTACCAGCGAATTCATCAGTTTGTCAGCCAGATTTCAAATACTGCAGTCATTTCACCGGCTGATTACTGGAAATCGGCTGACACCTATATTTCGCCATTAATCAACGACCAGATTGCGCTGGGCTTTTTCAAAAATTCGGGGAATGGGAAATATGAAACATCGGTTGAAATGTATTACAAAAAATTACAGAACCTTTTGGAATATAAAAACGGTGCCCAACTTCTGATGAATGATCATATTGAAACCGAATTACTGTTGGCCAACGGTTATTCATATGGAATTGAGTTTTTTGCGAAAAAGAATGAGGGACGTTTAAACGGATGGATCAGTTATACCTATTCCAGGACATTTCGAAAGGGAGAAAGTGAATTTAGTTCGGAGAATATCAATGGAGGTAGTTACTACCCGTCGGTCTATGACAAACCACACGATCTTTCAGCAGTAATGAATTATAAAATCAGCCGAAGGTGGCGATTTTCCGGAAATTTCGTCTTTTCATCGGGCAGACCAATTACACTTCCGGAGCAAAAATACATTTATGACGACCATCAAGTGGTGGTCTTCTCCGACAGAAATAAATACAGAATGCCATCTTATCATCGCATGGACATAAGTTTAACGCTTGATGAAAACTTGCGTATAAAACGTATGTGGAAAGGGAGTTGGACTTTCTCAATCTACAACGTTTACGGCCGTAAAAATCCTTACTCTGTTTTTTACAAAAAGGGTCCAACCTCTTCGGCTACAGGCGAAAGCCGTTATGACATCTACAAATTATCCATTATTGGAGTTCCTGTTCCATCTATCACCTACAATTTTAAATTCTAATGAAAAAAGAACTGAACTACCTGATATTGATTCTAATTCTCTTTGTTTCCTGCGAGGAACAATACCAGCCGGCAATCGAAAATACAGATGGTCAGCTGGTTGTTGAAGCTCTAATTACCAACGACCTGACCAAAAATTTTGTTCACCTGACACAAACCCGCAATTATAACGATAATATACCGCTGCTAGAGGTCTCGGGCGCGGTTGTAGAACTGATTGAAAAACAAGGCAAAAAAAATCGTGCAACTGAAAGTAGTCCTGGATTTTATGCCTTTAATTCAGTTCCTGAAAGCGGGAAAAACTATTTTTTGCGGATTGGGATTCTTAGCGACATTTATGAGTCCGCTGAAGTCACGATGCCATCGCCTCCATCAATTACTAATTTCCATTCGGAACATGTTGTCAAAAAGGTCTATGTTAAAAACGTGGAGGACACTCCTCATGCAATCGATAAACCAGGAAGAGAATTTTACGTGGATTTACCTGCAACAAACGCCCTATCTTACTATCGGTTTGATATAAAAACAATATGGGAATGGCACTGTGATTTAAATCCAAAAACCTTTTCCCTGATTCCATCCTACTATGGCTGGTATGTGTTTTTTGAAAAGGAAAAATTCAACATTGCCGGACCCAAAAATTTCATCCAAACAGATAAAATTGAAAAACATCCCCTTTTGACAATATCCTACAACGTATATGATTATTTATATGAAGATACATTGTTTTCCAAAAGCGATACATTGTATGCCAAAGGCTGTATCCTGCTTCTTGAACAGTATGGCACTTCAAAAGAATCCTATGAATATCGTGAAAAGTTGAACAGCCAGTTCTCGGCAGTTGGAAGTCTCTTCGATCCAATTCAGAATCAGGTCTATGGAAATATAATATGCAAAACCAATCCTTCAAAAGTTGTATATGGTTATTTCGATCTGAATTCATACGCACAGTATCGTTATTTCTTTAACCTGTCGACTCCACCTGATGATTTTCCAATCCGGCAAGTTTTTCGTTATCTGGAATTACCCAACAGCAATGGTTTTATGGAAACACAACCGGTAAAAGGTCCGCCGAATGAAATTCCGCCACCTCTCTCTCCACCAGTTTGGTGGGAAAAACTATACTGAAAATCAGCACCCGGATTTGCCGGTTCCACAAATTGACATCCTTCAAGCAGTAAATAAAAAACAGGCATTTTAACGTGAAAAGAAGAACAATTATTTTATTATTACTCTTAATCGCCCTGACAGGCGAAGCTCAGGAAAGAGCGCATTTCAGCCTTTTTACTGACCGCGATCTTTATATCAGTGGCGAAACCCTTTTGCTCAAAGTATTTGTGCCGGCAGATGAACAGTCAGGAATCGTTAATATTGATCTGATCAATACCAAAGGGAAAATAATCACCGGAATCAGTAAGAAAATAATCGAACATCAGGCTGATGGATTTATTGATCTTCCTGATTCCTTAAGCTCGGGATGTTATCTGATTAGTGCCTCGACTTCAATATCTACTACATTAACAGTCAGGGAACTATATATTTGCAACCGATTTACCGACTTACCTGAATCGAATATTGCAATAAGGCCAATAGTAAATAACCCCGTCATCGAACAACCTGCTACTTCGTTACAAATCGACGGTCTTGAAAAAGCTTACAAAACGAGAGGGAAGGTTAATTTCGCCCTTCATTTACCACTCGAATTTATTTCACAAGTTGATAATAATTTGTTTGTTAGTGTTGCAGAAATTGCACCCGGATACAGACCTAAAACCTTCTTTAAGAATGCAAAACCAAAAACAAATCAATCCATTGAAAAAGATGGGGTTGTTATTGAAGGATTTATCAATGATATTAAAACCGGAAAGCCATTCAATAATGGTATTGTTTATCTTTCGATTCCTGATACTTGTCCGAGGTTTAAATATTATATAACCGGGAACGATGGCCATTTTAAATTCCAACTGGATAACTACTTTGGAAAGATACCTGTTGTTATCCAAGGTTTTGACCCTGAAGAAAAACACCTGCTAAAAATTGTCATTAACGATCGCGACAGTCTGACAAGTATTGTTCCCGCAGCATTCGAACCATGGACGATTCCGGCTGAACTCCGCCAGACTACCGCAAACAATATTGAAGCAGCAAATTTTCGCAAAATATTTAGCTGTCAGGAACTTTCAGTAGCTACCCCGTCCATCAAAAAACCAGATGATTATCCTTTTTATGGACTTCCAACCGAGGTTATCGATCCGCAACTTTTTATTGAGCTGCCAAATTTTACCGAAATTTCACGCGAACTCTTACCGGGTATTAAATTCAGAACCTATAACCGGGTATCATCATTACAAGTCTTCAGCCCTGCAAAGCATAACTACATTATTGACAAGCCATTGATATTACTCGACGGGATTCCGATTCGTGATCTGAATATCATTAAAGATTTAGGGACAAAAGAGATTGACAGGATTGAAATTTGCCGTGACGAAAGGTATTACGGTTACCTGAAATTCCCTGGTGTAATTGCCATTTTTACCACAAAACCCGATAACACACGTTTAGTGGAATCGGAAGACCTGGTCAAAATTAACCTTGATGTAATTCAGCCGGACGTCACCTTAAATATCCCCTTAGAGCAGCAATTAAACGAGCTGGATCTGCGGAAAGTATTACTATGGAAACCCTCCATGAAACCTGAACAAACCATCCAACTTGATCTGGAAACATCCGATATCATTGGTAGTTTTAAGCTGGTTGTACATGGAAAAACCAAAGACGGATCAATTTTTTATAAAGAACAAATTTTTGAGGTAAACTAATATGATTAACAGGATACTTTTTATCATTCCCCTTTTCGTATTACTGGCAGCAACTTCACTCTCAGCACAAGTAGAATCGCCCATAGACATGAATGCAGAAACGGTGAAGGGAAAAGCATTTGTTCCATATCCCTCCTATTCCGGAGAACCCTTTTTGAATTTGAAGTTTCAAATGGGGGAGATTGAATTCTCAGACGGAACAAAAGTCAGAAATCTCGGCTTACGCTACAGTTCATACCGGGATGAATTAATTTACTTCAATAACTATCTTTCTGATCAAATAGTCATCGACAAAATCAGTCTTAATGGATTTTCATTCACCGATGTAAACGGGAAGAAACGAACTTTCAGACGTCAGAATTATGATGGCTTTATAAACGGCGAACGTTATTTTGAAGTACTAAGCGATGGCCCGATTTCGCTTATTGCTTATCGAAAAGTTGACCTGGAGACTTGCGATCCGTCTTTCAGCAAATTGGGTCTGGCTTACAATAAATCATATAGTTACTATATGTTTGCTCCCGGCAAAGGTTATTCTCTCCTTAAAATAAACCGAAATTCATTGCTTTCGAAATTCGACAAGCCAAATCAAAGGCTGGTTAAAAAAACGCTCCGTAAAAACAGGGTAATGATCACTGATGAAGCGAGTTTTGTTTTAGCCTGGAACTTAATAAAAGAAAACGGTATAACAATAAATTTCTGAACTAAAGATCGTGAGGAATTATAAAAAATTCAAACTAAATACCAACTGGTAAAACCGCAAAATCGCAGAAATTATTTCATAAGAATAAATATACCATACAATAAAAATTATTACTTTTACCCAACGACAATTACAAGATTATCCAATATTAAGACTAAGACCAACTGTGAAGTATTTTCAAATTACACATTTGTATAAATCACTCTTTCTGATTATTACAATTCTTCTTTCGGCTCAGTTAATTCGATCGCAAGATATTCAGGAGATTAAAGTAACCGGAAGTTTTACAAAAGCTCCAATTCAGGAGGTCTTCAACTCCCTCGAAAAAAACTATGGAATCCGCTTTTTTTATAAGGATGAGTGGATTAAGTATAAAGAAATTACAAAGATATTCACCAATGTACCGCTGGTGCAGGTTATGAATCAGATCCTGGCTGACAAACAACTAACTTTTAAATTCTTTCAAAACAATTCAATATTTATATTTCCCCTTGGTGCTGATAACCGTGCAGGAACAGAAATTGACGATTCTCAGATTCTGGTAATCGGCGACCCACTTAACCAGGGACGTTATCAGCGGGCAAAACTTCAAGGCAGAGTGCTTGACGGAAAAAATGGAGAGACACTGGCAGGTGCGGTGGTATACAATGTAGAAAGCGGACTCGGAATATCCACTGATTCGCGTGGAAAATTTACGATGGACATGGCTACCGGCGATGTCCACCTTCAAATATCTTTTATCGGTTACGAAAATCAAACACAGAAAATACGACTTATACAAAATGGAAGCGCCGATTTCGAACTTTTCGAAGAGAGCCACCTGATTGATGAGGTGACCATTGTTGGAGAAGAAGCGAAAGCCTCGAAAGCACAGATGAGCATGATAAAAATGACCTCTGTTACGTTAAAAGAGCTGCCAGTGCTGATGGGGGAGGCTGATCTGATCAAAAGCATGGTCATGATGCCTGGCGTTCAAAGTGTCGGAGAGATGTCATCCGGATTCAACGTCCGGGGTGGAAATACCGATCAAAACCTTGTTTTATTGGATGGTTCTCCGGTTTTCAACACAACTCACCTGTTTGGATTCTTTTCGATGATCAACCCCGATGCGGTTAAAGATGTTACGCTTTTTAAAGGTGGTATTCCGGCAGCATATGGCGAGCGAATCTCCTCGGTGATGGATGTCCAGCTAAAAGAAGGAAGGGAAGAAAATCTAAGCATAAATGGTGGTATCGGACTCATTAACAGTCGACTAACAGTCGAAGGACCATTTGCAAAAAAGAAAAAGAGCACTTTTTTGTTTGGCGGCAGAAGCACTTATTCCGACTGGATGCTTCAGCAGACAAAAAATCCGACGTTTATGAACAGTGTAGCTCATTTTTATGATGTAAACGGTACTGCAAATTTGGAATTTGGCCCTAAAAATCATTTAAAACTAACCGGTTACTTAAGTTCCGATGTTTTTAATCTAAATACCAGTTCGCTTTATAACTATGCCAACTCGCTCGGATCTATAAACTGGAAGCTAAACCTTTCGAAAAAATTAATTTCGAATTTAAATCTTGCGTACAGCAAATACGATTTAAAAATGATCGAGAAGGATGACGTTCGACCCGAAGATGACTATACGCTGAAATCGAATATTCAATACGGCAGCCTCAAATATGCACTATCGTTTTATCCGACTGACAGACAAAGAATCAATACGGGATTACAGGCTATCGGATACTGGGTAAATCCGGGCGAAATTCTCCCCTCGCAAACCACCTCCAATGTTCTTCAGGAATCGATGCAGAAAGAGCAATCTGCAGAATTTGCTTTGTTTATCGACGATGACTTCGACCTTTCTGAAAAGCTTTCCTTTAATCTTGGGTTACGCTACACAAAATTCATCAATTACGGGCCAGGAGTTGTTTACAATTATTCGCAAGATCTTCCAAGGAGCCAAAGCACAATCATCGATTCGACTGTTTTTAAAAGTGGGGATATTATTAAAGCTTACCAAGGTCTTGAACCGCGGGTTGCAGTGAAATACAACATGGAGAGTGGTGGTTCATTAAGACTTAGTTACCAGCGAATTCATCAGTTTGTCAACCAAATATCAAACACTGCAGTTATTTCACCTGCTGATTACTGGAAATCGGCTGATCCCTATATTGCACCCTTAATAAACGATCAGATCGCTTTAGGTTTTTTCAAAAATCTCCGGAAAGGGAAGTTTGAAACATCGGCTGAAGTGTATTACAAAAAATTGCAAAACCTTATCGAATATAAAAACGGGGCTCAACTCGTTATGAATAATCACATTGAAACAGATCTGCTAATGGCCAACGGCTATTCTTACGGCATAGAGCTTTTCGCCAAAAAAAATGAAGGACGTTTAAATGGATGGATCAGCTATACCTATTCACGGACTTTTCGTAAAGGGGAAAGTCCGTTCAATTCAGAGCGCATCAATGGAGGTAGCTATTATCCCTCGGTATATGACAAACCGCACGATCTTTCAGCAGTAATGAATTACAAGATCAGTCGCAGATGGCGGTTTTCCGGGAATTTTGTGCTTTCATCGGGCAGACCTATTACCTTGCCAGAGCAAAAATACAATTACGGAGCAAATCAGGTGGTCATCTATTCCGACAGAAATAAATACAGGATGCCACCCTATCATCGTATGGATGTGAGCATCACACTGGATGAAAATTTACGTGTTAAAAGGATGTGGAAAGGAAGCTGGACCTTTTCAATTTATAACCTTTACGGACGTAAAAATCCATATTCAGTTTTTTATCGTAAGGAGGCATCGCAACAAAGCACTGAAAAAAACCAGTATTCGATCTACAAATTGTCAATTATTGGTGTTCCTGTTCCATCGATCACGTATAATTTTAAATTCTGATGAGGAAGGAAATTATATACTATATATTCATCGTAATGCTCCTCACCTCTTGCGAAGAGTATTACAAGCCGGCAATTGATCCTGTTAAAAATCAATTAGTGGTTGATGCAATGATAACTAACGATCCGTCATTAAATTATGTCCATCTAACCTATACACGCAATTTTTCTGACAACGTTCCTATAACGGCTGTAACCGGGGCCAGAGTTGAGCTTGTTGAAATCAATGGAAACGTCATAAAGGGAGTTGAAAATGTTTGGGGCTTTTTCATTTTCAAAATAGTTCCGGTTGTTGGTAATAATTATAAGCTTCGCATTTTCCTCCAAAAAGATGTTTACGAATCGGAGGAGGTTACAATGCCTCCGCTCCCGACAATTACAAATTTTCATACAGAACATGTTGAAAAAAAGATTTCCCTCGCCGATGGTTTTGGTGATCCTATAAGTTCTGTTATGCAAGGAACAGAAATGTATGCCGATGCACCTGTAACTAATTCACTATCATACTACCGATTTAAAGTAAGATCAATTTTGCAATGGATATATGTAAAGATTAACTTTCCGGAAACGAAACCACCACCAGCACCGATTTATGGGTGGCAATCGGTTTACGAAAGCAATCTTTTCAATCTTGCAGGTCCTAAAAAATTCAGCCAGATCGAAGAGATTAAAATGCACCCACTTTTGATGTTAGCATATAAGTATAACTCTTATATCAATTCCGACACCTTGGCTCCCAATGGATGGATTTTGATCATTGATCAATATGGCACGTCTAAAGGCTCGCACGAATATCATGAAAAACTGAACGGTCAATTTTCTGCCGAGGGTAATCTGTTCGATCCTATTCAAACCCAGGTATATGGAAATATTAAATGTTTAACAGATCCTGAAAAAATTGTATTCGGATATTTCGAATTAAATTCTCACCAGCAGTATCGTTTCTATTATGATATGGCTGACCTTGGCGCCGTGATGACACTGAGGCAATTATTCCGTTATCCGGATATTCCTGATACGGGACGCACTGAAACATTGCCTCCTGAATGGTGGGAAAAATAACCTTAAATAGTTATAATTTAAAAAATTGATGCGTAAAAAACTGATATATTTCTTATTTCTTCAAATGCTCCTCTCCTCTTGCGAAGAGTATTACAAGCCAGCAATTGATCCTGTTAAAAATCAATTAGTGGTTGAAGCAATATTGACAAACGATCCGTCGCTCAATTTTGTCCATTTAACCCATACGCGCAATTTTTACGACGAACAGCCTCCGGCAGTTGTATCCGGGGCCAGTATTGAGCTCGTCGAAATCAATGGTAACGTCATAAAGGGAGTTGAAAATGTTTGGGGTTATTTCTATTTCAATATAGTTCCAGTAGTCGGGCGAAATTATAAACTGCGCATTTTCCTTGAAAATAACATTTACGAATCGGAGGTGGTTACGATGCCCCCTCTCCCGACAATGACAAAATTTTATACTGAACAAGTAATGAAAACCATCTATTCGACCGATGGTTCCGGTGCCCCCGTCGCTTCTGTAATTCAGGGAAGAGAGATGTATGTCGATGCGCCTGTAACAAATGCACTATCTTATTACCGTTTTAATGTCAGATCAATTTTGGAATGGTTTTATTCGCCGCCTAGTACGAATGGTCCACCGCCACCACCAATTTTTGGTTGGCAATCGTATTATGAAAACAATCAGTTCAACCTTGCCGGTCCTAAAAAATTTAGTCAGACGGGAAAAATTGAAATGCATCCACTTTTAATGCTGGCGTATAAAGCTGACTATTACCTTCATTCCGACACATTAATTCCAAATGGATGGATTCTGATCATTGACCAATATGGCACCTCAAAAGGATCCTATGAATATCACGAGAAACTGAACAGTCAATTTGCTGCGGATGGAAGTCTGTTTGATCCGATTCAGACACAGGTATACGGGAATATAACCTGCCTGACAGATCCCACAAAAATTGTCTTTGGATATTTCGATATGAATTCTCATCAGCAATATCGCTATTATTACGATATGGCTGGTCCAGGAGGGGGATTGACACTGAGACAAATATTCCGTTATCCGGATATTCCGGACCAGGGGCGAACGATTAGTTTTCCACCTGAATGGTGGGAATAATAAACATTAAACAGGCCTTATCTTAAATCTGAATGCGTAAAGAACTGATATACATTTTACTTTCGCTAATACTCTTTACCTCGTGTGAGGAGTATTACACACCAGATATTGACATAGTTGACGGAGAACTTGTTGTGGAAGCCTTGTTGACCAATGATCAGTCACAAAATTTTGTCCATCTGACCAAAACAACCAGTTTTTACAGCAAACAACCAGCTAAACCAGTTCCGGGTGCAAGAGTATCACTGATGGAAATCAATGGAAAAGTGCTTATAGGTACAGAAAGTGGTATTGGATATTTCTACTTCAATTCGATTCCGACTTCTGGAAGGAACTATAAACTTCAGATAATACTCAATAACGACACTTACGAATCTGAAGTAGTGGCGATGCCTCCAGTTCCCTCAATTACTGATTTTTACACAGGCACTGTTACGAAAAAAGAGTATTCAACTGATGGATATGGTGTTCCAATAGCCCATACGGCGGTTGAAAGAGAACTTTACCTGGATGCCTCAATAACGGACCAACTCTCTAATTATCGTTTCTCAACAAGAGCAATTCTCGAATGGATATATAATCCGCCAGCTTTAAGACCACCACCCCCTCCTTCGCACTTTGGCTGGCAATCGTATTATTCAAAAAGTTTGTTCAACATCGCCGGTCCAAAACAATTTAGTCAGGCTGGCAAAATTGAAAAGCACCCGGTCATGTTTTTGCCCTATGATACCAGGCCACTACTCAAACCCGATTCCTCTGCCGTTGGCTGGATCGTCATCATCGATCAATACGGAACATCAAGAGGATCGTACGACTATCATGAAAAACTGAACAGTCAATTTGCGGCAACAGGAAGTCTGTTTGATCCGATTCAGACACAGATCTATGGAAATATAACCTGTATAACAGACCCTTCTAAAAATGTGTTCGGGTATTTCGATTTGAATTCCTATCGGCAGTACCGGTATTATTTATATATGTCGGGCCCAAATCAGGACAGTGCCAATAAACCAAGACAAATATTCCGTTATCCCTATATTCCGGATAATGGAGACATCGTGCAGTACCCGCCTTCCTGGTGGGAATAAAAATCATGATATACAAAAATTACAAGCATGAAAACAATTAGAATTCAGTCAATTAAAAAAAGATCTTAAGGTGAAAAGAAAAATAGTCATATTATTACTGCTTTTTGCTTCTCTTACAATTAAAGCACAAGAGAAAAAGAGCCTCAACCTCCTCACCGACCGTGATCTTTATATCAGTGGAGAAACCCTCTTGCTCAAAGTATTTGCATCATCCGGCGAACAATCAGGAATCATCAATATCGATCTGGTTAACCGTAACGGGAAAAAAATTACCGGTGCTATACTGGAACTTATAAATAATCAGGCAGATGGTTTTTTATATCTTCCTGATTCGCTGAGTTCAGGATTCTATCTGTTACGCAGTTCAACGAGAACCAATAAGATTCTAACCAGCAAAGAATTGTACATCGCCAATCGGTTTACCGGATTACCTGAATCAAATTCAGATTTACAGCCGGCAGGGTTAATTCCAATAAATGAAACAGCTGTACCAGATCTGCAAATCATTGGTGTTGAAAAACAATATAAGCTAAGAGAAAAGGGGTATGTAGTACTGCAATTGCCAACCGCGTTAATTAACAAGGTTGATGGAGACCTGTCCTTTAGTATTGCCAGCGTGAATCAGGAGTTTCCCTCACCACAATTCATAGAAAAATCGGAACAGGAATCCAGACAGTCGACAGTAAAAGAAGGGATTATTATCGAAGGAATCATAACAGATCTAAAAACCGGGAAGCCGTTTAAAAATGCAGTGGTCTATCTCTCTATTCCCGATTCAATTCCCGGATTTCAATATTTTATAACTGCAGAAGATGGACTATTTAATTTTCAGGTTGGCAAATACTATGGCAAAATCCCGGTCGTGATACAATGCTATGCGAAAGAGAAATCCAATTTACTGAAAATTACCCTTAAGGATCAAAGCAATCTTAAAAATACGATGCCAGCTTTTGAGCGCCGAACTTTTACACCCGAATTCAAAAAGAATGTTGAGAAAACTATTGCCGCCACCACCTTCAGAAAAATATTTAATCAACAGGACATTGCGATTCAACCTTCTCCTGTCGTAAAAAGAGACGCCTATCCTTACTATGGAGTTCCAACGAAAACAATCGATCCACAGCTTTTTGTAGACTTGCCAAACTTCAACGAGATTTCGCGTGAACTTTTACCTGGGGTCAAATTTCGCAACTACAACAGAATACCAACTTTGCAGGTTTTAAATGCTGCTCAGCAGTACTATTTTACTGAGCAACCTTTACTCTTGCTCGATGGCATCCCGATACGCGATCTTAATGTCATTAAAGATATGGGATCAAAAGTGATCGATAAAATTGAAATTTGCCAGAATGAGCGCTTCTATGGCGACCTGATTTTCACTGGTGTGGTTGCCATTTATACTTCAAAAGCTGATTACACCCGCGTTCCGGAATCGAATGATCTGATTAAACTCAACCTCGAAGTCATTCAACCCCGGTCTATATTTAATACCCCTTCGAGCCTACGGCTTAACGATCCGGATCTTCGTCAGGTACTACTTTGGAAGCCGTCTGTAAAACCAGCTTCAAAAATGGAACTTGATTTCCAAACATCGGATATCAAGGGTAGTTTTAAACTGATCATACATGGAAAGACCAGGGACGGATCGACTTTTTACAAAGAACAAATATTTGAAGTAAACTAATATGGGCAACAGGATTCTGTATATCATCACCTTTTTCGGTTTGCTGGCAGCCACATCGCTTCAGGCACAGGATGGATTTACGAAGAAATGGACGGCTGAGAAAATAAAAGGGACTCGTCAAATTCCTTATGCTGTCTTTTCTGGCTCACCATTTCTGAACGACAAATTTGCCAGTGGAGAGATTGAATTTTTAGATGGATCAAAAATGGATAGTCTGGGATTGCGTTACAGCTCCTATCGGGATGAGATAATATACTATAATTCAACAATCGCAGCTCAGATTATTATTGACAAAATCAGTCTGAACGGTTTTTCATTTACGGACGGAACAGGCCAGAAACGTGTTTTCCACCGGCAGTATTACGATGGATTTCTCCCTGGCAACCGCTTCTTTGAAGTATTAAGCGATGGTGACATCGCTCTTCTGGTTTATCGCAAAGTTGTTTTGCAGGTTTGTCCTCCATACAATGACGATTCCGGTGTTCTAAAAAATATGTCGTATCAGGATGCTTATAATTACTACCTCTACAATCGCCGTAAGGGATACGATCTGATAAGAATCAATAGAAATTCACTCCTTTCAAAAATCGACAAACTTACACAGAAGTCGGTTAAAAAATTACTTCGCAAAAATAAAGTAGAGGTAAATGATGAACTAAGTTTTGTAAAAGCATGGAACCTAATTAAAGAGAATGGGATAATTATCAACTTTTAAATACTTCATTATGGAATCGAACCGTAGAGAATTTATCAGACAAACGGCCATCACATCTGCCGGAATTGGCCTTGTAAGTATTATTCCATCTCAGGTATGGGCATCAGATCCGGCTCCAAGCGATCAGATTAATGTCGCGCTTGTAGGTTGCCATAGTATGGGTTTTGGTGATTTGAGTCAAAGCCTGAGTTTCAAAGAAGTCAACTGCGTCGCACTTTGCGATGTCGACGAAACGGTTTTGAACGAAAGAGCCGCTGAAGTACGCACAAAGTTTAACCAGACGCCAAAACTTTACAAAGATTTCAGAAAAATGCTTGAGCAGAAGGATATCGATGCTGTCTTTATCGGAACTCCCGACCATTGGCATTGCCTGATTACAGTGGCTTGCCTCGAAGCAGGAAAAGATGTTTACGTCGAAAAACCAATGGCCAACACCATCGAAGAGTGCAATATCATGGTACGGGCAGCAAAACAGCACAAACAGATTGTTCAGGTAGGACAACAACAGCGCTCAGGATTCATCTTCAAAAAAGCGATGGATTTGATCAAAAACAACAAAATTGGAACCCTCAGAAAGATCAATATCTGGGCAAATTTTGAATATGGCGTTGGCCCGCAGATTGTTCCGGACAGCGCTGTTCCCAATACTGTAGATTACGAAATGTGGCTTGGCCCAGCTCCTGAACGCCCGTTCAATCAAAACAGGTTCCACGGTTCATGGCGACATTTCTGGGATTATGGCGGTGGTCTCGCTTCTGACTGGGGCGTACATCTAGTCGATATGGGACTTTGGGCCAAAGACATCACAACAGCACCTGAAAAAGTGCTCACCTATGCAGCCAATACTTTCCCTGAAAAAAGGGCGCGTGAGACTTTCGATACAATGACCATCTGTTATCCCAAAAACGATTTTGTGATTAATTACGACCTTACGGCAGGCTTACAGCGTGGCCCCTGGGATATGACATACGGAATAGCTTTCGTCGGAGATAATGCTACAATTGTTACCGATCGTTCAAAGCTGACCGTTTATCCTGAATACGACAACAAAACGAAAAAATTCAAAGCTGAAGAATACAAATTCACCGAAGGGAAAGAATCGCACAACGAGCATGTACGTAATTTTATCGATTGCATCAAGTCGCGTCAAATGCCCGTTTGCCCGCCTGAAATCGGACGTGCCGCAGCAATGCATGTTCATATTGCCAA
>JBBRZE010000062.1:0-34257 GCA_038236995.1 Bacteroidales bacterium
AATTATATGTTTCACAATCGAAAGTCCTAATCCTGTTCCTCCCTGCATTCTTGACCTGCTTTTATCAACACGGTAAAAACGTTCAAAAATACGGATCATGTCCTTCTTCTCCATTCCGATGCCATCGTCGCTCACTTCAATAAGGACCATTTTATCCATATCGTAAAACCCCACATTCACGTTTCCCCCTTTTTTGCCGTATTTAATGGCATTCCCGACAAGATTGCTGATGACTTCAAAAATTCGTTTCTTATCGGCTATCACAATCAACGGTTTGTTGGCTTTTACGATAAGGTTCATGCTGATCCTCCGGGTGTTGGCATCGCGCAATTCGAGCTCAAAAACCTCTTCGGTTAGTTTCAGCAGGTCGAAGGGTTCCATGTTAAGTTTCATCTCACCTGATTCGAGTTTTGTGATCGATTCGAGGTCTTCAACAATGCTGATCATCCTATCGATGCTTTTTTCCGTCCGCTCAAGATAAATACGGTTGATCTTTGGATCTTCCAAACCTCCGTCAAGAAGAGTGAGTATGTAGCCCTGAATATTAAATATTGGAGTTTTAAGCTCATGCGAAACATTTCCAACGAAATCTTTCCGGTATTTCTCAAGATCCTTTAACCGGTCTATCTCCGCAGTTTTATCTGCTGCCCATTGTTTTACCTCCTGATCTACCTCAGCAATAATGTCTGTTTTTCCGGTAATCAGTCTGGTGAGCCGTTTTCCTTCGATGGGAACTTCCCTGATTGTTTTATAGATGGGGGTGATTTTATCATTTATAAGTACCGACAGAATGTAAAGGATGGTAAAATAACATATTAGAAACGAAGCCGGAATGAAAATAACCATCCAGATCATCCATCCAAGCCAATTCAAAATGAGCATTAAAACCGCTGTAAATACTATGATTATAATAGATGCAAAGAATGAGAGTTTTTGCGGTGTGCTTGACTTTATAGAAACCATTGTCGATATTTATTATAATTGAGCAAGTAAAGTTATATTTATTTAACCTACCTGCTACTAAATTTTGCTGTTAATCACTTATTAACATTTATTTAATACAATATAAGCAGATAAGACCCCTGATCAGAAATACATTTGTGAGTTCGATAAAGTTCAATTTTTAATGGAAAAATTCTATTCGCTTATCTGGTTTGTTTTAGGGATGTTTGTGTCGTGGTTAATACTGACTTTTGTACGTAACCGTAAAAAGACTGCAAAAGATGAAACTTTTCTGTCAGAAACCGATGAGTTTTCGATTAAGGCTGAGAGCATTCTGGTGAAAACGGCTGAAGATTCTTCAAATGCAATCATCATGATTTCTAAAGCCTATTATCTTGCAATATCTGGTTTCAATTCTGAAGATAGTAAACTTCTGGGCGAAATTGAAGCTGAGATTGAAGAGTTTAATCAACGAGTCAGAAAGCTGAAGGCGAATACCTTTATGATTCTTCAGCAGCTTCAGCAAGGGTCGATTGAAACAGGTCATTTCTATGTGCAAATTGTCGATTATTTACGCGAAATGGCTCATTCCATCAAATATGTGGTTTTGCCACTCAGTGAGCACCTGATGAATAACCATAAACCATTTGCCGAAGATCAGTACACCGAGTTGATTCAATTTAGTAGCCAGGTGACCGATTTCCTGAATTTCGCACTCCATATTATCAAGGAATCGAGGTTTGAGCAAATCGAAGAATTGATTCAGAAGCGTCAATCTATTCACGAATCGATGCGCGAACAAGAAAAACAAGAGATCCACCGGATTAAAAGGAAAGAGACTAATTCAACCAACTCCGTTTTGTATTTTGGGGTGATGTCTGAAACAAAGCACTTGCTTTTGCAGACAGTAAATCTGCTTAAAGCTACCCGGGATTTTGTCTCCTATACCAAATCCTGAGTATTTGAATATATGGCAGTTATATTTTCGAATTTATAGAATTAGCATATATTCAGGCGATTAAGTTATTTCTTAAATTAAATGTTATTCTGAGCAGAATAACCTCTTTTTGTACGTTTGCGAAACGGAACATGGCAAATATACCCTTTGATATTCAAACAATTAATTTTAAAAGCCTTTAGCTTTAACAAAATCAATTAAAAAAAGCTTTTTCACAATATAAATCAGCTAATCCTCCATAAGAAAGTTATAAATTTGCACCCTTAAATACTGAGATTAATTAAATTGATTTAACTATGAATCTGGACAAAATTTTCGGATTTCTTGTTCCAAAAGATCGCAAGTTCTTTCCTCTTTTTAACCAGGCAGCGGATAATCTGGTGCTGGCATCTGAATTGCTTATAAAGCTGTTGGGTGAAAATGATCTGGTTCAACGTGAAGTATACGTCAAGCTAATCAAAGAGGCCGAGCATAAAGGTGATGACATTACGCACAACTTACTTAACGAGTTGAATGGCACCTTTATTACACCTTTTGATCGTGAGGATATACATCAGCTTATTACCACGATGGATGATGTGATCGACTACATCCATAAATCATCTATTAAAACGCATTTTTACAAACTCCCCACCTTCCCTGAAGAATTCGTCAAGATTGCAGACTATATTCATGCCGCGAACAAAGAGATTCAATTGGTGCTACGTAGTGTAAATAACGCCTCCGACTTTCTGAAATTCACCGACTCGTGCGCCAAGATCGATGCATACGAAAGCGAAGTTGATTATTTATATCAGGAATATCTTTCCAATCTTTTCGAACTGGAAACCAACGCGATTAACCTGATTAAAAAGCGCGATATCCTGGCCTCTCTTGAAAAGGCAATTGACAAATGTGATGATGTTGCCAACGTCTTTTCTTCAATCATCGTAAAAATTTCATAAATAAAAACAGCCATATGCTTCTTGAAACGTATGGCTGTTTTTTATATGCTCAATATTAATTAACCCGCTATGGAATTTACCATTTTAATTGCCATTATCGTACTGGCTTTTATTTTTGATTTTATAAATGGCTTTCACGATGCTGCAAATTCTATTGCTACTGTTGTATCCACCAAAGTATTAACGCCTTTACAGGCTGTGATCTGGGCGGCATTTTTCAATTTCGCTGCCTACGCAATATTTGAGTTGAAAATCGCGGATACAATAGCTAAAGTAGTAGATACAAATATGATAAATCTCCAGGTGATTTTGGCTGGCATTATGGCTGCAATTATCTGGAACCTAATAACCTGGTACCTTGGAATTCCTTCCAGTTCGTCGCATACACTTGTGGGCGGATTCGCTGGAGCTGCAATTGCATATGCCGGATGGGGAGTTGTTCATTCTGCTTTAATTCTAAAAATAGCGGCTTTTATTTTTCTGGCTCCATTGCTGGGGATGTTGCTCTCCTATTTTTTGTCAATTGCACTTTTATGGCTCTTTAAAAATTTCAACCCTTTCAGACTGAAAAGGTGGTTTAAAATCGGGCAGCTCTTTTCCTCTGCAATGTTCAGTCTTGGACATGGTGGAAACGATGCACAGAAAGTAATGGGAATTATCGCGGCTTCGTTGCTCGTCTTTTTTAAAGGGGTCGATCCAGCTATGGTTCCTGACTGGGCGCACATCACGTTTAATGCTGCCGGTAAAATGCATGCAATCCCGCTTTGGATTGTATTTGGCTGTTATACAGCAATTTCTGCTGGAACAATGCTGGGTGGATGGCGAATTATAAAAACCATGGGTGGAAAGATCACCAAGCTTACTCCTTTTGAAGGAGTTGCGGCGGAAAGTGCCGGTGCGATGTTACTTTTTGGTACCGAGGCATTTGGTATTCCTGTAAGCACAACCCATACTATTACAGGTGCAATTATGGGCGTTGGATTGACAAAACGTGTCTCTGCTGTGAGGTGGGGAGTTACTGTGAATTTACTTTACGCATGGATTCTGACCATTCCCGTTTCAATGGTTTTAGCCGCAACTATTTACTGGATATTTAAATTGCTTAACTTAGGTTAAAGCGATTGTTTTAATAATAAAAAGAGGTGAATTATTATTCGGGAATCTAAATTACCGGGTAATATTTCACCTCTTTTTACCATAAGACCTGACAGATTTTCAAAACCTGTCAGGTCTTTTAAGTTTACTTCAGTTCCAGAATCATTGATGTTTTCGCAGGCAGGATGATGTTATTCAAATCATTCACCGCATTTCCTGACATCACCTCTTTTGCAGATGTAAATCCTTTGAGCGATTCTGCAAACCGGCTCGTGTTGAGCGTCTTTTCCTCCGAATTCAGGTTAAGAATAACCATCACCGTTTCCTTTGCGCTGTATCGGAAATAGACATAAAAATTGTCCATCGGATAGTAATGTTTTAGTAATCCGTTATGGATAACATCTTTTCCTTTCCTCCAGTTGACCAGTTTCTTCATGAATTGCTGAACGTCGAGCTGAGCGGCTGTTAATCCAACTCCTTTAAAACCATTGATCTGATCACCCTGCCATCCGCCCGGGAAATCTTTTCTCATTTTGCCATCGCCATCGCGTTTAAATCCTGTCATTAAAATCTCACCACCAAAGTAAGTTTGAGGTATTCCACGCGTTGTCATCAGGAAGGTCATGGCCGTTTTATACTTAGGGATATTTTCACCAATTGCGGAGAAGAACCGCTCTGTATCATGATTTTCGGCAAAGATGACAAGATTGTCGGCTTTTGGATAGAGGTAATCGAGCGCCAATGTTTCGTAAAGGCGATTTAACCCGTCGTTCTCATTCATCGATTGGACAATGGCATTCTGTGTAGGGAAATCCATCAGACTTGGAAGATAGGAGACATATCCGTTGGGATTTACTTTTCCTTTTTGCCAGAATGCAACAGCAGCAGGGTTGGTGTTCCATTCTTCACCAACAATGTTGAAATTCGGATATTCATCCATCACCTGGCGGGTCCAGTTGGCCATCATTTGTTTGTCGGGGTAAGGGTAGGTATCCATCCGGATGCCATCAAGTCCGACATATTCGATCCACCAGATTGAATTCTGGATTAAGTAATTGGCCATGTAAGGGTTGCGCTGGTTCAGGTCGGGCATGGTGGGCACAAACCAACCATCTGTAAATTCTTTGGAATCGATTTCAGAAACATAAGGATCCTGAACAGTCGCTTTTTTGTGATTTGTGATCTTATAGGCTGGATATTCGTTGATCCAGTCTTTCATCGGCATATCTTTCATCCACCAATGACTTGATCCGCAATGGTTAAAAATCATATCCATCACCATCTTGATCCCTTTTTTCTTCGCTTCTGAGCTTAATGTCTGATAATCGGCATTTGTGCCAAAACGGGTGTCCACTTTGTAAAAGTCGGTTGTCGAATAGCCATGATAAGATACACCCGGCATGTTGTTTTCGAGAACCGGATTTACCCAGATGGCGGTATAACCGTTGTCTTTGATGTAGTCGAGATGATCCTGAATTCCTTTCAGATCGCCGCCATGACGTCCGTCGGGGTTGGCACGGTTCGCTTTTTCAAGCGCGTCGGGCGTTGAGTCGTTTGAAGGATCACCGTTCACAAACCGGTCGGGCATAATCAGGTACATTACATCGGTTGTGTTGAAACCAACCCGTTGTGAGGAATTTTTTTCACGCGCTTTTAACTCATAAGTGGTGGTCACAATTGTTTTACCATTTTGCTTAAAGGTGATTTCGAACTTACCCGGCTTTACATTTGGCGATAGGCGCAAATCGAGGAAAAGGTAATTCGGATTCTCAACGGCAGAGGAAGTTACCAGTTCAACTCCTTCATACTTGATTTCTGGTTTGGTTTCCGATATCCGTTCTCCGTAAACCATTAATTGCAGCGAAGGATTTTTGAATCCCGTCCACCAGAATGGTGGTTCGACCCTGTTGAGCGTCGGTTTGTTAGCTGCCAGAATTGGGATCATGGTAAGCAATACAATTGCAAAGAGTGCGACTGTTTTGATTGTTAATTGTTTAATGTTCATTGCGATCGTGTTTAAGTTGAACTTCTGTTTTCTTGTTTCCACCTATAAAATACTCCTTGTCATAAATTGTTAAAGTCAAATCCTGATCTGAAAGGTTTTCAATACAGACGGCCTTCTTGCTGACATTTATTTGAAGAATCGCATTTCTAAAGTTGATCCTGAATGAGTAAGAGTCCCATTTGTTGGGAATGATCGGTGCAAACGAAAGTCGTCCTTTTTGGACTCTCATTCCGCCAAATCCTTTTACAAATGCCATCCAGGTTCCGCCCATTGAGGTGATATGGCATCCGTCGGCTGTATCATTGTTATAGTCGTCGAGATCAAGACGTGCTGTCCGGAGATACATTACATAGGCTTTTTCCTCGTATCCGATGGCGCTGGCCAGAATTGTATGTATACAGGGAGAAAGTGACGACTCGTGAACGGTGAGCGGTTCATAAAAATCGAAATGCCTTTTAATCGTCGCTTTGTCAAAGTTATCTTCAAAAAGAAACATACTTTGCAATGTGTCAGCTTGTTTAATATATGGTGAGCGTAATATCCGATCCCATGACCAATGCTGGTTGATCGGTCGTTCTGCTTCAGGAATTTCGGCCGCTTTTTTTAAATCCTTGTCGAGGAAACCATCCTGTTGCAGAAATATATTCCGTTTGGCGTCGAAAGGAAGGTACATTTTTTGAATGATATCGCTCCAATTTGCTGTTTCTGTATCCTCATTGAATCCCCATTTCTCCTTTAGCTGATTGTATTGGTCAGAGTGTTTTTCTTTGAGGTATTTAATTACTTCGATGGTATAACTAAGTGTCCATTGCGCGATGCGATTGGTGTGGTAGTTATTATTGACATTATTTTCATATTCATTTGGACCTGTAACTCCCAACATCACAAATTTTTGTCGCTCTGAAGACCAGTTAACCCTTTGTGCCCAGAAGCGTGATATCGCGAGCAACACTTCAAAGCCGTAGGGTGCCAGGTACTCCCAGTCGTCTGTATAGCGGATGTAATCGAAAATGGCAAAGGCGATTGCGCCATTTCGATGGATCTCCTCAAAAGTGATCTCCCACTCGTTGTGGCATTCTTCTCCATTCATTGTTACCATTGGAAAGAGAGCGGCACCTTGTTTAAATCCAAGAATAGCCCCGTTATCAATTGCTTTTTGAAGGTGCTTATGCCTGTATATTAATAAATTACGAGCTATTTTTACATGCGAGGTTGCAAGGTAAAATGGGAGGCAGAAAGCTTCAGTATCCCAATAGGTTGACCCACCATATTTTTCACCCGTAAAACCTTTCGGACCAATATTTAAACGCTCATCCTCACCCGTGTAAGTTTGCTGAAGCTGGAAAATATTGAAACGAATGCCCTGCTGAGCTGCTACATCGCCTTCAATTTTCACATCGCTGGTTTTCCATTTTTCGAGCCATGCCTGCGAGTGTTCCAGCATCAACTGATCGAATCCTTTATCGAACGCAGCATTCAAATTCTTAACCGCAGTCAACATCAGTTTCTCTTTCGGAAAGTTTTCGGAAGAGACGTTGACCCCGAATTTTTCAATCGTGATCGATTCACCTTCTTCGATTGATAGTGGGATGATGTTCGAGATAAATTTAGTCCGGTTTTCGACGTCTGCTGAATAGGTAATTGCTTTTCCATTACGCAGAAGATTGAATTTCATTCCGGTGCAAACATGAAAGAGTGTCTTCCGCACCTCTGCCGTGATGTAGCCTTCGCCCGGTTTTACATTTACTTCGACCTCGTCCCAGAATTTTTCGTCGTAATTGGAATCCTCGTTCCGGATATCAAAATCGAGGTAAGGCGTTAATGTAAGTTTGTCGGAAAAGTTAAGGGCTGTTACGGTGTACCTGATGGCGCCGATTTCGGAGTCAATGATGCTTAAAAAGCGGAGGGAGACCACCTTTATTTGTTTGCCAGAGGGTAATTCAGCGATAAACTCACGATACAGGTTCCCCTCCTGCATATTTAGTTCGCGTTTGAAATGCAGGACTTTAGCTGTAAAAAGATCAAGGGTCTCATTGCTGACCTTTACATCTATTCCTATCCAGTTAGCCGCGTTGAGCACTTTTGCAAAGTACATTGGGTAACCGTTTTTCCACCATCCAACTCGTGTTTTATCAGGATAATACACACCTGCAACATAGTTTCCGCGAAGTGATTCACCTGAGAACTTCTCTTCGAAATTTGCCCGGTGACCGATTCGTCCGTTTCCGAGACTCATCAGGCTTTCGGTTATTTTGTTATATTCCGGATGGAATTGATCTTCAATGATTTTCCATTCATGGTGTACTATATATTCTTTCATTCTTTTGTATTTATTTATTTTATAGGCACATGCAATGGGTCTCTACAAATACCACGATCTTAATTGATCCATGTTCAGCATTTCGAATCCTGGGATGACATATTCTGCATTTCTGAGATTTTTAGGTTGGCCAACTCCTATAATGTGCATTCCTCCGTTACGGGCTGCATCAATACCGGCCTGAGCATCTTCAAATACCAGACAATTATGTGGATCTACACCTAATTCAATGGCTCCTTTTAAAAACACTTCAGGGTCTGGTTTGGCTTTCGACACTTTATTTCCGTCAATTATTGCATCAAATTTTGAGGAAATATTGATCTTATCAAGAATTGACATTGCATTTTTACTTGCTGATCCAAGGGCGATCAGTATTCCGCCGTTGTGCAATTCGTCAAAGAACCGGATAACGCCGGGAAGTATTTCATCGGGTGTCATTTTCTGAATGTACGAAACATACAAGCTGTTTTTGGTGGCTGCCAGTTCCTCTTTTGTTTTGAGATCGACTTTAATCTTGCCAATTTCGAGCAGGATATCAAGCGATTCCATACGACTGACTCCCTTTAAACGTTCATTATCATGTTCCGAAAAACTAAAACCGAGATCATCGGCAATTTTCTTCCATGCCAGGTAATGATACCGTGCTGTGTCTACCACAACTCCGTCAAGATCGAATAAACAGGCTTTAATTTTCATCTGTGAATCATTGTTTTTTTAGAAGTCCCGGTTTTCCGGGACCTGTTTTTAAATTACTCTTTTACAGTAACAATGTATTCTTTTACAAAGACAACAGAGATTCCTGCAGCAACCATCGAAACTCCGGCAACTCCCAGCATAAAGATAGCCTGGCCTCCCACAAGACCCAATACAACGCTGCCCAATAAACCTGCCGCAATCTGTGGAATTGTAATCGTTGCGTTAAAGATCCCCATGTAAACACCCATTTTGTCTGCGGGAAGTGCTGCAGATAGAATGGCGTATGGCATTGCAAGGATTGCTGCCCATGCAATTCCGACTCCAAGCATGGAGAAGATCAATCCATATTGATTTTGTATAAAAACCATCGAGATAAGTCCTGCACCACCTGCTAATAAAGAGAGCATATAAACCGTTTTACGACCGAGCTTATTCGCCAGCTTAGCCATGATTAGCGAGAAGAGCGCCCCGAATAAACTATACCCTGCAAATATCACACCGACCCAGTTTCCTGCTTCATTGTACCCGGCTGATAACGAATCGCCGGCAACAGTATTCCAAACATTTTGCGCAACTCCGGGGGTGGTGTAAACCCACATCATAAAAAGGGCAAACCACGAGAAAAACTGAACAATGGCCAATCTCCACATGGTGACTGGAATCTCTTTGAGTAGCGTGATAAAGGAGGTCTTTTTCACCTCAACCTGATTTGTCTGATTGTATTTCCTGTACTCTTCGGGTGGATATTCCTTCGTTCTGAAGCTGGTCCACAACACCGAAAGCAGCAACGCGCCACCTCCCAGATAGAATGCCCAAATAACTGTGGGGGCAACTTTTTCACCTTCTGCCGGAATGTTTGAAATGCCAATCCAGGTTAAGATAAAAGGAAGTAACGAACCTATAACCGCACCGGCATTGATCAGAAAGCTTTGTACAGAATATCCCTGATTACGTTGTTCCTCCGAAACCATATCGCCAACCAATGCTCTGAATGGTTGCATTGTGATATTAAAAGAGGTATCCATGAATAGCAGCATAAACGCGCCAAAAAACAGGGGTGGCAGAATGTAGGCGAAGAATTCCGAATTTGGCATGAAAAACATGGCCATCGCCGAAATGATTGCCCCGACCAGAATGTAAGGAATCCGGCGCCCAAGTCGTGTCCAGGTGCTGTCACTGAAAAGTCCGATGATCGGTTGTACAATTAATCCGGCAAGCGGGGCGGCAAGCCAGAAATAGCTCAGGTGTTCAACTTCAGCGCCTAAGGCAGATAGAATTCGGCTTGTATTGCCATTTTGCAACGAATAGCCAATTTGAACACCCATAAAGCCAAAGCTCATGTTCCAGATTGACCAAAAGGAGAGACTCGGTTTTTTTGCCATAACATTAAATTGTAGTATTTATAAATCAGACTTATATCAGAAACGGGTTAGTAAAACCTGCATTCGGATTTATTGCCTAAATGCAACAGATCTTCAAAAACACATAGTGCCAAAATATTGTAAACAAGAAAAATTCGTAGCCCCGGAAAGGAGTACGATTTGTGGAGGAAAGGATAATTAATATTCGGGAGCAAATATAAAACAGGAAAATTTCAAAAACAATAGGTAAACGCTTTTAAATCAAAATAATAGTTTGAAATTTGGAAAACCTTTTATGCAAACGTTTGCGATGGTATTCAAATTGTCAGATTTTTTTGGTCGATTCACGAATCACCAGGTTCGTATCGATATAAAACGTCTCACCCTGGCCTGTACGATGCGACTCAATCCGCTTTAAAAGTACAGTTGCCGCTTTTACGCCCATCTCGTAGCCGTGCTGATCGACCGAACTTAAGGTTGGTGTTGTAATATCGGATAAACTACCGGCCGAAAAACCCATAATCGCCACTTTTTCAGGGATTGCGATGCCCATCTTTTGCAAAGTTTTCATCACGCCAACAGCTGTAAGGTCATTAACCGTGAATATTCCGTCCGGCGGGACCGGCAGCTGAATTAGCTTACGCGTGGCAATTGCAGCCATTTCGAATGAATCAGCAACAATTACATAATCGTCAACATACGGCATGCCATGATCTTTCAGTGCTTTCATGTATCCCTCCAGCCGATATTTTCCAATATCAAGTGAAGATGGCGCGGCAAGATGAGCAATTCGTTCACATCCTGTTTCAATCAGATGGCAAACAGCATTATAGGCTGCTTTCTTGTCGTCAATAATTACAAGATCCGAATCAAAACCTTCGGGAACTCTGTCGAAAAATACCACCGGAATTCCGCTCTCTTCGATCATTTGTAAGTGAGTAAAGTCTTTGGTTTGTTTCGAAATTGAAATTAGTGCGCCTTCAACCCTGTTGGAGAGTAGAGCCTGCGTATTGATGATCTCTCTTTCGTATTTTTCGTTTGATTGACAGATCATCACATTATAACCAGCATCATAAGCAACATCCTCAATTCCGCTGATTACTGACGAAAAAAAGAAGTGAACCAATTCGGGAATGATCACCCCTATTGTATTTGTTTTGCTGTTTTTAAGCGACAATGCTACGGCATTGGGTTTGTAGCGCAGTTTTTTTGCAAGATCATTAACAGCATCTTTCGTGTCCCTGCTAATGTCGGGATGATCTTTTAATGCACGTGATACCGTAGAGGCTGAAATACCAAGGGCTTTTGCGATATCCTTTATGGTGACCTGACTGCTCATCAATTCGTATAGTTCATTCGTAAAATGACTTCACTAAAGTAGGCAATATTTACGGATACGCAATGCTTATAAAATACCCTTTAGAGACGCGATTGATTTTGTCTCTAAAGGGTATTTTATAAACATGTTGTATAACATGTTTGCTGCAAACGTCACCGCAAACGTTTGCATAATAATTTTCTAGTTTCAGACAAGCGTGTGTGTTAAAGGAATGTTAAAAAGATGTTAATTTGTGGTGCCAAAATGAAAAATGGAAAGGTTTGTGGAGGCAATTAATTGATATTCAGAGTGTGTAATTCTAAAATGCCTGTAAAGGCGAATTTTTTTTACTGTGATTTATGAACCATTAATTTGACGCACATGAAATTTGAATTTGTAAAGATGAAAGCGATTTGGTTTATCCTTTTTGCATTACTGACATTCTCAGTTAGTGCACAGCAAAAGGTAATAACCGGAAAAGTTACTGATAAGGGTGGACTTCCTGTTCCCGGTGTTACAATTGTTGTTAAAGCGGCAGATGGTGCTGTAACCGGAACTGTTACTGATATTGACGGAAATTACAATGTTAATGTAGCTCCCGATATCAAAGTTTTGTACTATTCATTTGTTGGAATGAAGTCAACCACTGAAACAATCAATAACCGAACAATTATTAATGTTGTACTTCTGGAGGATGCAGTTTCAGTAGATGAAGTTGTTGTAATCGGTTATGGAACTGTTAAAAAATCTGATGCAACCGGTGCTGTAAGTACGGTAAGTGCAAAAGATTTCAATAAAGGTGGAATTACTTCACCACAGGATCTGATTGTCGGTAAAAGTGCAGGAACCGTGATTACCTCTTCTGGAGGTGCTCCTGGTAGTGGATCCACTATCCGAATCCGTGGAGGTTCTTCCATGTCTGCAAGCAATGATCCGTTGATTATCATCGATGGTTTCCCAGTCAGTAATTCAGGTATCTCTGGATTAGCGAATCCGCTCTCTACGATCAATCCTAATGATATCGAAACTTTTACTGTATTAAAAGATGCTTCGGCAACGGCTATTTACGGATCGAGAGCTTCGAATGGTGTTATTTTAATCACTACCAAAAAGGGTGTCATTGGTAAGCCAATGCAAATTAACTATAACGGAACGATGTCTGTTAATACCGTTTCTAAGTATATGGACGTTATGTCGGGTGATGAAATGCGTGCACTTGCATTGGATCTTGCTTCCAAAAATGCGGTTGGTTTAAGTATGGGTAGTCTGACCCGTCTTGGCAAAGAAAATACTGACTGGCAAAAAGAAATCTACCGGACAGCTATTGCACACGACCAAAACATCAGCATCAGCGGTGGACTGAAAAAAATGCCTTACCGTGCTTCATTTGGCTACGCTAATCAGGATGGTATTCTGAAGACAACCAATATGGAAAGGTCTACATTGGCAATCGGTTTAGATCCTATGTTTTTTGATAATCACCTGAAGGTTAATATTAACCTAAAAGGAAGTTACACGAATCAGAATTTCGGTGAAGCGGGAGCTGTTGGTTCTGCTGTTGCATACGATCCAACACAGCCAGTATATAATGGCAATACCAAGTTTGGCGGATTTAACACATGGGTAAATCTTTCGGATGTATTACCAGATGGTTCAATGAACCCCAACGGTAGTCCAAATCCGATCGGAGTTTCGAATCCTGTTGCTTTACTGCATCAGACGGATAATAAATCGACTGTTCAGCGTAGTATCGGAAATGTGCAGTTCGATTATAAATTCCATTTTCTTCCAGATCTTCGTGCAAACATGAATCTTGGTTATGACTATTTCACAACTAAAGGTCATAACAATGCAACTGAGAATTCAGCTTTTACTTTCAGAAATGGAATTGGTCGTAAAAACGATTATACCCAGGATGGAAAAACGCAACTCTTCGATTTCTATTTGAACTATGTCAAAGATATTCCTTCAGTTAAGAGTAGAATTGATGCAACAGCTGGTTATTCATGGCAATATTTCCATAAAGAAGGAACCACATTTAACCGTAACTTCGATGGTACACAAGTGGCTGAAGACTCAAAGTTCATTAATGAAAACTATTTGGTCTCCTTCTTTGGACGATTAAATTATACATTTAATGACCGTTATTTATTGACAGCGACCATTCGCGATGACGGATCTTCAAGATTTGCCAAAGCAAACAGATGGGGATTTTTCCCTGCCGCAGCTTTTGCCTGGAAAATCAAGGATGAATCGTTCCTGAAAAATGTTGCGACAGTTTCTGACCTGAAATTAAGATTAGGCTGGGGTGTTACCGGTCAACAGGATATTGGTAACGATTTTCCTTATCTTTCTGTTTATCGCGGAAGTACAGCAACTGCTCAATACCAGTTTGGAAATACCTTCTACAATACGTTACGTCCAAATCCATACGATGCTAACATCAAATGGGAGGAAACCACTACATATAATGTGGGTATAGACTTTGGTTTCATGAATAACCGCATTACCGGTACCATCGACGCTTACCAACGTCAAACTAAAGATTTGTTGAATTTTATTCCGATTGCTGCAGGTAGTAATTTCTCTAACTTTTTGACTACCAATGTTGGTGATCTTGAAAACAAAGGTGTAGAACTCTCTTTGACCGGACAAATTGTAACAAACAAAGATTGGAATTGGAGTGTTGGTTTTAATGCATCATATAATGAAAACAAAATCACGAAGCTAACCAAGACCGATGATCCAAATTATGCCGGTGTTGATGTGGGAACAATTGGTGGTGGTGTCGGAAACACAATTCAGAATCAACGTGTCGGATACCCTGTTAATTCATTCTTTGTATTCCAGCAGGTTTATGGGTCGAATGGTATGCCAATTGAAGGGCTCTATGTTGACCGTACCGGAAAGGGTGGAACTGTTACAAGCAATAACCTGAATAAATACCATTATAAAAAACCTGCACCTGATGTTACATTGGGAATTAATTCGCGGGTCGCTTATAAAAATATGGACTTCTCATTTGCCGGTAGGGCTAACATTGGAAACTACGCTTATAATAATGTCGCTTCCGGTGCACTCTATTCAACCGTATTTAATCAGTCAGGATTTTTTAACAATATTCCAAAACAGGTTAACAACGCGAAGTTTACCAACACACAGTATTTCTCTGACTTATACATTGAAAACGCCTCTTTCTTCAAAATGGATAATATGAGTGTCGGATACAATTTCGATCAGTATGTTAAAGCGCGATTGAGCTTTACCGTTCAAAATGTCTTTACAATCACCAAATATAATGGACTCGATCCTGAAGTTGATGGCGGTATCGACAATAACTTTTATCCTCGTCCGAGAGTCTTTGTACTTGGCGTAAATCTTACATTCTAACTTTTATTAAGAATACGACATGAAAAACAATAAAATAAAATCATTAGTAATTCTCTTTACCGCGCTGATGTTTACCTCTTGCGTTAAAGACCTGGATGTTACTCCGAAAGATCCGAATATCATTACTTCTCTTACAGTTTACAGTACACCTGCCGCCTACAAAGAAGGATTGGCAAAACTGTATGCCACATTTGCAGTTAGCGGACAACAAGGTCCGGCTGGTCAGCCTGATATCGCAGGGATCGATGAGGGATTCTCAAACTACCTTCGTCAATACTGGAATGCACAGGAATTATCGACCGACGAAGCGGTTATGGCATGGAACGATGCTACAATTAAGGATTTCCATTGGCAAACCTGGGCACCTAATGGAGTAGAGATCGCTGCGATTTATTCCAGAATCATGTATACAGTCGCGCTTAGCAACGAATACATACGTGCAACTGCTGGTAATACAGATGCCGACATTGTGAAATACCATGCTGAAGCAAGGTTTATTCGCGCATTGGCTTATTCACATGCCATCGATATGTTTGGAAATCCACCATTTGTAACCGAAGCTGACGTTCCGGGCGCATTTTTCCCAAAGCAAACAACCCGTGCCGAATTATTTACATACATCGAAACTGAGTTGAAAGCTATTGAAACTGAATTAGGTGCTCCAAAATTTGAATATGCGAGAGCCGATCAGGCAGCAGCATGGACACTCTTAGCCAAACTTTATTTGAATGCCAAAGTATATACCGGAACAGAGAGGAACGCTGACTGTGTTACTTATTGCAAAAAAGTATTGGCATCTTCTTACAGTTTAGCTACAAAATATGCGAATAATTTCACCGCCGATAATAATTTGAGCCCCGAAATTATTTTTCCTATAACCTCTGATGGCAAGTATACCCAGACATATGGCGGGATGACCTATCTTGTTCATGCCCAGGTTGGAGGTACCATGTCTGCCGCTCAATTTGGAGTTGGTGGTGGCTGGGGCGGAATCCGGACTACAAAAGCGCTTGTCAGCAAGTTTACCGATAATAGCGGAAAAACAGATCAGCGGGCAATGTTCTGGAGTGACGGACAGAAACTCGAAATCTCTGATATCGGACTATTTACAGACGGATGGGCGATTACAAAATTCAAAAATCTCACTTCCACTGGAGCAGCAGCACCTCATGCTCACCCTGACTTTGTAGATACTGACTATCCTATGTTCCGTCTTGCTGATGTATACCTAATGTATGCCGAAGGTGTTGTCAGAGGCGCATCCACTGGTGATGCAGCTACCGCTTTAGGATATGTAAATGCTTTGCGTGTAAGAGCATATGGCAACGCTAACGGTAATATTACAGCCGGTCAGTTGACATTGGATTTTCTTCTTGATGAACGCTCACGCGAACTTTACTGGGAAGGACATCGCAGAACAGACCTTATCCGTTTTGGCAAATTTACATCTGGTACTTATGTTTGGCCCTGGAAAGGAAAAGTTGCAGAAGGAGTTGCAACTGAGAGTTTCCGTGATCTGTACCCTATCCCTTCAAACGATTTGGGGGCAAATCCAAATTTAAAACAAAATACTGGTTATTAATTCTTTAAACTTTTGAAAATGAATAAAAGGATATTTATATATTTAACTTTCATTGGGTTAATCGGACTTTTGTTTTCTTGTGAGAAAGAAGGAACAAAAGCAGTATTGTTGGATAGTCCAATTGCACCAACAATCACAACGGTACCCAATTTGACGCTGAAAAGAGCCAATGGATTGAATGTACTCGAATTTATTGGTACTCCTGTCAATGTTGGTTTCCAGGCTTCTGCAACTTATTACCTCGAAGCTTGTGTAAAAGGAAATAATTTTGTGGATGCGCTTTTACTTTTAAGTGATGTTCAGGATCTTTCGATGAAAATTACAGTAGCCGATCTTGACGCGAAGTTGCTTACAAAATTTCCTGCAGATCAGGTTTCTACAGTTGATTTTCGGATTAGGTCTGTCCTGTCTTTAAGCAGCGGAACTGGTTCTTATAGTTATAGTTCTGCTGTTAAATCAATTGATGCTACTACTTATGGTCCTCCTACACTGGCTTTGACGGTTGCCGGAACAGCACAGGGAATAACTTCCCCTGCCGACAACAAGATTTATACCGGTTGGGTTTACACCGATGGTACAGCCTTCCAATTCACCAATAAGGATGATAGTAAAAAATACGGAGGAGTACTGCCTGCTGATGCCCTTACATGTCCATTAACTGAAAACGGAGCTGCAATTTCACTTGGTGCAGGAGCTTACAATATTACCGCAGATATTAATTCAGGTGTTATGAAAATGACAATTGTTGATGTTACAATTGGTATCATTGGTGATGCTGTTGGTGGCTGGGATAATGATACCAAGATGATTTACAATTTCACCGATCATACCTGGAATATTACCAAAACGGTTACAGCCGGTGGTATTAAATTCAGAACACATGGTGGGTGGGCATCTGTGAATGTAGCATACAATCCTGCCGGACATAACCTGAACAACTTGTACCAAAATAATGGCACGAAAGACAGTGATAACATTGGTGATATTGCTCCTGGTAAGTATACTATAAAACTGTATTTGGAAACATCTCCAATGAAGGTTGTTTTTACTCCAACTATTTAAATCGACAAAATATTTTCTAATGAAACACCCATGATTCAGCACTTCGCAAACACGAATGAAGATATTAGGGGTGTTCCATCAGACAATTAAAAAACAAATTATCTACTGATGAAAAGAAAAATGATAAATAGAATATTGGCTGTCCTTGTTATTGCTACTATCTTTGTTGGCGCATGTACAAAGGAGAAATCGGATGTCAGACTGGCTCCGACACTTGCCACTACCCAGGTGTTAAATATCAAATCAGACTCAGCGACAGTTGTTGGTTTTGTTGTAGCTGAAGGTGATGGATATATCGAAAAAGGTGTTTGCTATAATACAGCAACTGCACCCACAATTGCCAATAGTAAAGTGGTGTATACCGGACAAACAACATCTGCAGCATTTAAAGTAAAACTTGGCGGTCTTGCTTATGCTACCAAATATTATGCACGTGCATATGCTACCAATACTGAAGGGACAATTTATGGCGAAGAGTATACTTTTACTACCTTACCTGTTGTTCCTACATTAACAACAGCAGCCATTACTGCAATTACGGGTAATTCGGCAGCAGGTGGTGGAAATGTCACCGTTATTGGGGGTGCAGAAGTTACTGCCCGTGGGGTTTGCTTTGGCATCGCTCACAATCCATCGATTGCTGATGGCAAGACTTCTAATGATAAAGGTGCGGGTGCTTTTGTAAGCGCGCTGACAAGTCTGAAGGGAAATACTGTTTACTATGTACGGGCTTATGCTACTAACAGCGCTGGTACAGGATACGGTCCCGAAGTAACATTTACTACTTTGGTTGATATGCCGGTTGTGACAACAACAGTAGTTACCGGTATTACTAAAATATCGGCAATATCTGGAGGTGAAGTAACCTACAATGGTGGTGGTACTATTTCTGCAAGAGGTCTTGCATGGAGCACAAGTGCTAACCCTTCAATTGCGGGTACAGTCATTGTAGGTGGTACAGGTACTGGTGTTTTTGTAAGCAATCTTACAGGTTTAACTAAATTCACTACTTATCATGTCCGCGCCTATGCGACAAACAGCGTAGGTACTGCATATGGAGCTGATGTTACATTTACCACATTGTCCGATTTGCGTACATGGAATATTCCTGGTGATTATGTGGCTGTCAGCTATCCTGGTTCTATATTGGCTGATTGGGCGCCTGACAAATCACCGCAGGTGAAAAGTACGATTACCTCACCAGATAATCTTGAAGGTTATGTTTACATGAAAAATGCATCGAATGGCTGGAAATTTGCAAGCCAACTTAATTGGGATGGACCTAATTATGGTGATGGCGGTGCTGGTAAGTTAGACGCTAATGGAGGTAATTTCAGTTCACCTGCAGGTTATTATAAAATAAATGTGAATGCGGGAGTTAATCCAATGACTTATACCGCGGTAGCTACATCCTGGGGTATTATTGGCGATGCTTCCCCAAATGCATGGAATGATGAAACTGCGATCACTTATGATCCTACTTCCAGCACCTGGAAAGGTGGAATGCATATGACTGTAGGAGCATTCAAATTTCGGGCAAATCATTCATGGGATTATAACTATGGTAGTGATTTAGCCAATGGAACTTTAAGTGCAGGTGGTGGAAATATTCCTCTTGCTTTAGCTGCTGATTATTTTTTCACTTTAGATCTTAGCCATCCAAACGCATATACTTACAGTGCAAACAGATGGGGTTTGATTGGTTCAGCTACCGCTGGTGGTTGGGATTCAGACCAGAACTTAACCTGGGATGCGACGAACAAAGTGTTGAAAATAACAGCAGACCTGGTAGTTGGAGAAATAAAATTCAGAGCTAACGACGCATGGGATTTGGCATTGGGAGGAACAGTTGATGCACTGACTACATCAGGTGGAAATCTTGCAATTGCCGCAGCTGGTAATTATACGATTACCCTCGACTTAAGTAAGGCTACTTATACATGTACCATTACGAAAAACTAATTTCAATATCTAAGGCTTATCAGCAGAACTCCGCAGGTAAGCCTTATTCGGATTGAAACAATCTGTCAGTTAATTATTAATTGCTAGATTAATGAAATAGTGCAGATAGCAGGGTCCGGCGAAATCCGGATCCTGCTTTTCTGCTATTCATTTTGAATCGAAACATTTTATTCCAATCGCCATGTTACTTCGAATTAATCTTTTTTTCTTTCTGGTCGCGTTTTATCAGTTAGGATTTGCCCAAATAACCACCAATCCTGCATTGCCAAACGAAACCAAACCGGTTACTATTACCTTTGATGCCACACAGGGAACCGCCGGACTGAAGGATTATACGGGAGATATTTATGCCCACACAGGAGTAATTACGGATCAAAGTACTTCGGTGGCTGATTGGAAATATGTAATTGCAAATTGGACAACCAACATTCCGAAAGCGAAACTAACCCGTGTTACTGTAAATACCTACACACTAGAAATTTCACCAGATATCCTGAGTTTCTATGGAGTTCCGGCCGGAGAAAAAATTAAACAGATGGCCTTCGTTTTCCGAAGCGCCGATCAGACGAAAGAAGGAAAAGCAACTGGAGGGAAAGATATTTTGATGGATGTTTTTGAGGCAGGATTAAATGTTGCAATCACAAAACCAACTTCCGGGGTTACTGTTGTGGCGCTAAATGCACCATTTCTGTTTTCAGCTTCAACAACAGTAACATCCGATATTCGCCTTCTTCAAAATAATAGCCTTGTTAAAACGGTTAATGGTACCCAACTGGACAATACATTTTTCTTTTCGCAGGCAGGCGATTTCTGGTTAAAGGTAATTGCAAATGATGGTACTAAAAGCGTTGCTGATTCTGTTTTTGTTTCAGTTCTCACCGGCCAGGTTGTTCAACGGCTTCCAGCCGGAGCGAAGAAAGGAATTAGCTATGTTGATCAGCAAACCGCGCGACTGGTTTTATGGGCACCCTACAAGTCGTATGTTCATGTGTTGGGAGAATTCAACAACTGGTTGCCATCCTCGGCTTACCAGATGAAAAAAGATGGCGACTATTTCTGGCTCGACCTGACAAACCTCACGCCGGGGAAAGAATACCCTTTTCAATACCTTGTCGACGGTCAACTGAAAATTGCTGATCCATACACCGAAAAAATATGTGATCCCAACAATGATAAATTTATTACAAATGCCACTTATCCCGGATTAATCGCTTATCCAACCGGTAAAACGGAAGGAAATACGAGCGTTTTGCAAACCAATCAGCAGGCATATGCGTGGCAGACTACCAGTTTTAATGCCCCGGGCGCCGATACAATGGTGGTTTACGAATGCCATGTTCGCGACTTCGACGAGAATCATTCCTATGCCGGTGTGATAAATCACCTTGATTATTTAAAGGAGTTGGGAATTAACGTTTTGGAACTGATGCCCGTAAATGAGTTTGAAGGGAATTCAAGCTGGGGATATAATCCTTCGTTTTATTTTGCTCCCGATAAATACTATGGTCCTAAGAATGATTTAAAACGATTGGTCGACGAATGTCATAAACGAGGCATTGCCACGGTAATCGATCTCGTGTTAAACCATTCGTACGGCCAAAGTCCTTTTGTTCAACTCTATTTCGACGGCTCGAAACCGACTGCTCAAAATCCGTGGTACAATGTTAATAGCAATTTTACAAACCCTGATGCTCAGTGGGGATACGACTTCAATCATGAAAGTCCGTCAACCCGTGAATTGGTTGACAGTATTGGCTCATTTTGGATGAGCGAGTACAAAATTGATGGATTTCGGTTCGATTTTACGAAAGGATTTTCCAACAATATTAAAACATCTTCTGATACATGGGGAAGCTTATATGACGGACAACGCGTTGCAAACCTGGAACGTATGGCCGACCAATTATGGAAACGGAAGCCAGGAGCCATTGTCATTTTTGAACACCTTGCCGATAATTCTGAAGAAAAAGAACTGGCAAATTATAAAAAAGGAATTTTGTTGTGGGGCAATATGAATGGGAGTGCCACTGAAGCGGCAATGGGGTATAATGACAATGGCAAGTCGGATCTTAGCTGGTCTTCGTACGTTAATCGCGGATGGAGCAAACCTTCGTTGGTTGGCTACATGGAAAGCCACGATGAAGAACGGATGCTGTACAAATGTATTACCTATGGAAATGTGTTAGGTTCATACAGTATTAAAACACCTTCGGTTGCGCTTAGTCGTGCCGCTTTGACTGCCGCCCTTTTTATCCCGATCCCGGGACCTAAAATGATCTGGCAGTTTGGTGAGTTGGGTTACGATATTTCAATTGACCAAAATGGACGTACCGGTGAAAAGCCAATCCATTGGGAGTATAAAAATCTGG
The DNA here is from genome assembly GCA_038236995.1 of Bacteroidales bacterium. GTDB lineage: Bacteria > Bacteroidota > Bacteroidia > Bacteroidales > Prolixibacteraceae > JAAFHB01. The sequence goes on from JBBRZE010000062.1 coordinate 22,005, forward strand.
CTGATAGGGCCCTATTGTTTCAGGTTTATTCAAAATTGGTTTATCTGAAAAAGAAGTATCCGGTCTTTTCTACGACCGATTTTACACAATCGTTGACAGGCGAAATTAAGTGGATCAAATTGAATTTGAATGGAGAACATGTATTGATCGCTGGTAATTTTGGTATGGCAACTGCGAATACGACATTAGAGTTTCAGAAAACTGGCACCTGGTATGATTATTTCGGAAAGAAAACGATCAATGTGGCTTCAACCTCGCATTCGATGCTTCTCGAGCCGGGAGAGTATAAAATCTATTCGACCCAGAACTTTGGCGAACCATTGTTTACGGGAATTGAAGATGGGTATGCAGACCCCAATAACCTGATTATCTACCCGAATCCGACAACTAATTTTATCAATATAATCTCCGTCGATCAGATTAAAAGCATTTCAATTTTTAACATTGCAGGAATTAAAGCAAAAGAATTTCAATTGTCGAATATACAAGGTGTCGAAAATCAATTGAACCTCGGTGATCTTCGTTCGGGTATTTACCTTTTGCAAGCGACAAACGCAGAGGGCCAGGTTTTAGTCCGGAAAATAATTAAACGTCCATAACCCGGAAGTTAAGACGATTCTATCAGATCAAAGATGATAAACAAAAAACAGCGCCTTGCAGCGCTGTTTTTTTGGAGATGTGGAGAATATTTGCTGACACGTTTTAGTTGAAAAAGTATTATATTTTTTGAGTGAAATAAGTATACCCATTTTTGAGAGAATTGATTAGCTCATTAGTTGAGAGTGGCTTGGCGACATAATCATTCATCCCGTATGAGAGACATTCCTCTCTGTCGTTTGACATTGCATTTGCTGTCATCGCAATGATATAAGGTTGCGCAATCCCCATTTTACGGATAGCGTGAGTTGCCTCAAGACCATCCATTTCTGGCATCCTAACATCCATGAGAATGACATTGTATTCTTTCCTTACAATAGAATTTAGAACCTGAAGACCGTCTGATACAATATCAATTTGATAGCCTAGTTTGCGTAGAATTCTTTCAATCAGTTTTTGATTGACAATATTATCTTCTGCAATAAGTATACTGAGTGGGTATCCTTCTGCAAAAGTGTTTGTCAGACATCCGCCTTGCGAATTTTCTGCTACAAAGAAGTCTTTGTTTGAAGCTGAATGTATCATCTGAAAATATTTATCAATTGCTTGTTGATTGCATTGATTATTGAGTGCAAAAATAATAAATAATTTACATTTGCAAAATGAAAAGCAAAAAAATATTACAAAAGTAAAAAATATATACAGTTTTGATTTTTTTTGAATTTTTATTCTGATATGCCGGCGAATTCTAAAAAATGCCTGGTAAAGCGGGTTAAAAGCTGGTCCTTAAATATTCAATATACGTTGCTTTTTTCAGCGAAATAATTGGCTGCGTTTTTAAGAATTTTAGTAATCTCTGCCAGTCTCATGGGTTTGGCAATGTAATCGTTCATTCCGATTTTCAGGCAGTCTTCTCGGTCTTTTGACATCGCGTTTGCAGTCATGGCTATGATATAAGGCTGTCCAATTGCCATTTGACGAATAGCATGAGTTGTTTCGAGTCCATTCATTTCAGGCATTTGAACGTCCATTAAAATCACATTGTAATCTTTCTTTACCATTGCATCCAGCACCTGAACCCCGTCGGGAGCAGTGTCTGTTTGATATCCAAGCTTATGCAGAATTCTTTCTATCAGTTTCTGATTAATCAGATTGTCTTCTGCAATAAGAATATTTAAAGGGTAATCTTCTGCAAATAAAGGTGATAAAACTCCATGTCGGGATTCTTCAGAAACGGCGTATTTTTTTTGTGGTGCGAATACAAACTCTAGACTTTTAATAAGTCGTTGTTGTTTGACAGGCTTAGTCAGAATAAATGCAAACAAGTCTGGGTAGATTTTCTTGGTTTCGTCCCCGATAGAACTTAGCATAATTATGGGAGGCGGATTTTTTCGGGCTCTGATGGCTGTTGCAAGTTCAACACCATCCATTTCTGGCATTTGCATATCGGTGATTACAAGATCGATCGTATCACTATCATTATAATTCAGAAAGGCAAGTGCTTCACGGGCCGAAGATGCCAAATATGGAACTAATTTCCATTGTTCGAGTTGAATCTCAAGAATTTTTAAATTGGTCTGATTGTCATCAACTAGTAAAACCTTTTTCCCCTCTAGTTCGCTTATATTTCCAGAAGGGGGCATTAAACAGCATTTAGCACTTATTGAACTCTGAATCGAGAAAGTAAATGTAGAACCTTCTCCGAATAGACTTTCAACACTAATTTCACCGCCCATGAGCTTCGCAAGGCGCTGCGAGATGGCAAGACCCAATCCTGTACCTCCATACCTGCGTGTGGTTGAGGCATCAACCTGAGTAAAAGCAGAGAACAAAATTCCAATTTTATTCGGAGGAATCCCAATACCAGTATCTTTAACCTGAAATCCCAACACAATCTTTGTATTTGACGGATCTTTCGAGATAAGATATATTTTTAGATAAACCTCTCCCTGATGTGTGAATTTAATTGCGTTGTTTATCAGATTTATGAGGATCTGCTTCAACCTTAGGTTGTCGCCAACAATCTGAGCAGGCACGTGCAAATCGATCTGATAAATCAAGTCGATTCCTTTGGAGGCTACTTTTTGCGAAAAAAGATCCATTACTTCCTCTACACTGCTACGTAAATCGAAATCTTCCTGTTCGATTTCCATGTTCCCTGATTCAATTTTTGAGAAATCGAGAATGTCATTAATAACGGTTATCAGGTTCTCTCCACAAGTCAATATAGTATCGTTGTATTCTCGCTGCTCAGGATTAAGATGTGTCTCAGACAGAAGCGAAGCCATTCCTATCACGCCATTCATTGGTGTGCGTATTTCATGGCTCATCGTAGCCAGAAAAGTGCTTTTGGCATGATTGGCATATTCTGCTTCCCGTCGTGCCTTTTGCTCCATCATTTTTTGGAATTGTAACTCTTCCGATTGAATTTGTAATTCATTATTAAGTTGTTTCAATTCACCCGACTGTACAGCAATTTGCTCAGTTCGTTTATTTACAAGTATTTCCAGTTTATTTCTTTGTAGTTTGATGGATCTTACCCGATATTTGTAGAAGCCAATAAGACTTCCTGCGATGAAAATGAAAGTCAGTACTTTAAACCACCAGGTTAACCAGAACGGAGGCACAATTGTCAGGTTTAGAGTGAGGATTTGGGATGACCACTCGCCAGACCAGTTTTGGCTTTTTACTTTGAAGGTATATTCTCCATGATTAAGGTTCGTATAGGTAGCGGAGTTTTCACTCCCGACAATATTCCAATCTTTGTCGAACCCTTCCAACATAAAAGAGTAGACCTTTTTAGATGGAGAAGAAAAATCAAGCGATGCGAACCGGAATGTAATAACGGACTGGTTATAAGACAAACGCAATGATTTTGTTTCTGAAATATCCTGTTTTAAAGGTGAAGGGTCCTTCTCGTTTTGAGCTATCGGCACACTTTTAGAAAAAAGCTGAAAATCTGTTAAAACAATTGGCGGACTATATGATTTCTCTAAAATCTTGTCAGGAAAAAACGAGTTGTATCCGTTGTTTCCTCCGAAATAGAGCATGCCAGATTTTGCGCCGAACACGGAATGGGGTTTAAAATCATCTCCTTGCAATCCATCCTCTAAAGAATAATTAATAATTGCCTTTGTTTTCGGGTCGTATTTCGATATTCCTCTATTTGTACTAACCCATATATTACCTTTCTGATCTTCCACTCCGGCATAGATGTATTCGCTCGCAAATTTATAATAGGATACAATCGGGATAAAACGATGAGTAGATTGATCGTAATAGTTTAATCCACCACCAGATGTACAAGCATAAATTATTCCAGATCTACTTTCGAACAAGTGATATACAGTATTGGAAATTAAATTTGCATTTTCCTTATTGAATCGGATGAAACTTTTTGTTTTGGGCTCAAAGAGGTTGATACCTCCTTCTGCGGTTCCACACCAGATGTTACCGCTTTTGTCTTCAAGAATAGTGTAAACATTATTGCTACTTATACTTCTGGGGTCATCTTTGTTATACTTGAAGTGGAAAAATTGGTTCGTTTGCTTGTCATATAAATCCAACCCGCTTCCATATGCACCAATCCATATTTTGCCATTTATTGCGATTGTAATGGCATAGATGTTATTGCCGCTAATCCCCTTAATATTATTTTCGTTATATTTAAAATTGCTGAATTTTTTAGTTTTGCGATTATACATGCTAAGTCCGTTTCCCCATGTTCCTATCCACATATTGTTTTCACCGTCTTCAGCCAGTGCAAGGACATAATCACCCGCAATACTGTTCTGACCGGGATTATTTTTATAATGATAGGATTCTCCTGTTTTCAGGTCGGTGCGATCTAATCCACCGCCATCAGTTCCAATCCATAAATTTTCGTTGCTATCCTCACAAATACTAAGAACCAGGTTATTTGAAAGACTATTTTTCGACGAGGTGTGTTTGAAATGGTTAAAACTTTCGCTGCCTTTATTATGCAGATTCATTCCTACAGCAAATAAACCAACCCACATATTGCCAACATTATCTTTCGTTATTGAATGCACAGAGTTTGTGGACAAACTACTGTCGTCAATCTCATCGTAGACATAAGTACTGAATTTTTGTAATTCATAGTTGAAAAGGCTTATTCCTCCATTTTCTGTTCCGATCCAAAGATTGGTTTCTGAATCTTCGGCGATACATAGTATAAAATTGTTGCTCAAAGAGTTGATGCTGGAGGTGTGTTTGAATTTGCGAAAATTCCCCGACTCAGGTTCAAAAAGGTTTAGTCCGTCGCCCGTAGTCCCTATCCAAAGCCGGTGTTTGCTGTCTTCAAAGATTGCAGATATACTATTTCCGGAGATTGCTCCGGTATCAGTACTATCGGCCTGATAATGGATAAATGTGCTGTCTTTCTTCACAAAACAGTTCAATCCACCTTTTTTTGTTCCAGCCCATATATTATTGTGACTATCTTCAAACACAGTAGTGACGTCGCTATCACTGATTGTGTTGGAATTGGTTTTATCGTTTAAAAATCGGACAAAATGATTTGTCTTTTCATTAAATAGATTTAGACCCTCATTTGTAGCAATCCATAAATTTCCTGATCTGTCTTCTATAATTTTGTAAACAACATTTCCGGAAACGCTATTAGGGTTATCTGGCTGATTGAGATAATGGGTAAAATTGTTTTTTTTACGGTCAAATTTATTGAATCCACCACCGCTTGTGGCAATCCATAAATTCTGTTTCGAATCTTCGAAAATATCTCTAATGTAGTCGTGACTAATGCTTTCTGGATCATTAACATCGTTGTAAAACACCTTAAATTGATGACCGTCATATCGATTCAGTCCGTAACGGGTGCCGGCCCATATAAATCCGCGGCTATCCTGTGTTATACACATAACATTCGGATCAGATAATCCTTCTTTTGTTCCGATCAGTTCAAATCTAAGCTGTTGATTTTGTCCTGCGGCCAATAATGATACAAACTGAGTAAGTAGGAATAATAATAGTTTGTATTTTTTCATTTATTAATGATTATTTTAGCCTATACAGGAATATTGATCTTATATTTTATAAATCAGCGATATACTGATTTTTAAAATTGAAATGAATACTATTATGCTCTTTGATGAAATATTCGGCCAAGTTAATTATTATTTTACAGAAATATCTATTCCCGGAAATAAATTTACATTGGTTAAAATAATTGATTGTGAAGAAAAATAATTTTACAAAATATCATACCCGTGTTGGATGGAATATTCTTTAGTTTGGGAATTAATGGAATTGCGTGTGAGGGCTGCCATTCAATGTCTAAAGACATCTCATGAATTTCCGGAAATAAATATCTTATAAAAGATAGAATAGCATAGAAACAGCAAGACCAGAAATGATAAGTATAGAGAAATTGACAATCAGACTTTTGTTTAGACGCTTACTGCTTAGCGTCATAGCATATATCATTTTTAGAATATTGTTGCTATTAGTAGCATTAATAATTGCCAGGGCTACAATAGTTTCCGTGATACCACCCTGGTGTTGAAGCAGATTAAGCAGAAAAGGATCTATATCAGTAACGCCGACGATAAAGGCAAGGGTTGTTATCCCGGAGCTCCCATAGGATTTCATCACATATTCAGTGACAATTGCAAAGAAAACAAATAGTAATCCAAAGACAGCTGCCGTCTTAAATTCTAACGGGTTTTTATTACTGGCTATTTCTATACTTTCTAATGAGGTTTGCGAAATCGTATCATCATGTTTACTTGATATTTTAGAAAGAATGATACATATCACAAAAAGAATAAGAAATGGAATAGCTAATACTGATGCAATTGCGCGATTAAATAAAAAGGCGAGAACCAGTATACGCAGGTACATCATTCCATTAGCTATCATGATGGCTGATACTGCTTGTTTACCAACGCTTCCTTTTTTTTCACGACGGGCAATAATTACAGTTGTTGCGGTGCTGCTATACAAACCACCAAGAATACCGGTTAGGATAATACCTGAATCGGGGAAAACAAATTTTTTGAGAAGGTAGCTGATATACGAAATTCCTGAAACCACAACAACAGCTAACCACAGGTTGTAAGGGGAAATTGATATTTGATCCGAAATCGGTTGATCGGGCAGTAATGGCAGAAGCACTCCTGCAAATGCGATAAATTTGGCGAGTGTAATAAACTCTTCTTCTGATGCTTTTTTCGAAATTGAGATAAAATGGTTTTTAATCTCCGTGAGTATTAGTATAACGACTACAAATGAGAGCAAAAGCCAGATTGGTTGGGTGAAAACCATTATTGGGAGGCAATAAGTCAATAATGCTAAAATCGAACTCGTGAGGCCGTAATTATTATGCTGACTGATTTTCTGAAAATATTGTATCGCTAACAAGATTCCGATTATTACAAATCCGGTAAGAAACGGGAGATAAGATTTGGGGTCTGCGATGAACAATACATATCCTAAAAGTCCGATAAAGGTAAATGTCCGGTCAGTTCCAAACAGCAGATCTTCATTTTCAGTGATGTGATGTCGTCGTTGTTCAAGTCCGATAAGCAATGAGAATACCAGAACCAAAAGGAACCGGATGAATTCGTCGGGGATAATATTTTGGATCGACATATTACTAAGGATGATTAACAAAGATAATATATCAAAGGAGATAATGAAGGATGAGAATTAAATTTGAAGAGGCATGGCATGTCTCATGGTGCGTAAGTAGAGACAAGGCATGCCTTGTCTCTACAATATCTTAAATCCCACCTGTCTCAGATCATCCCAATAGGAAGGATACGATTTTGTAATCACTGTTGGATCATTGATGACAATTTCGGAATAAACCATAGCAGCAGGGGCAAATGCCAACGCCATCCGGTGATCGTGATAGGTTTCGATTACTGTAGGTTGATTTACTAAGGATTGATCAATTGTTCCATCCCATGCAAGTTCGCCATTTGCCGGTTCGGTAAGAATTGCTCCAAATTTCGACAATTCAGTTCGTAAGGCATGAATACGATCTGTCTCTTTTATTTTTAAAGTTGCCAAACCTTTGAAGTGAAAAGAAATTTTCTGGCAGACTGCAAGTACCGCAAAAGTCTGGGCAATATCGGGATTCTCGATAAAATCCAATTCTAATAATTTCAGTATAGGAACTTCGGTTTTAGTCAGTCGAACATCATTGCCCTCCTGTTTTGAATGAACGCCAAAATTGTTTTCAAACCATGCTGATTGGGCAGCATCTCCTTGCAGACTTTGCAGACGCAATCCTTTAAGAAGCAGGTCACATTCGTCAGAAATTGCAGCCATTGCATACCAATACGAAGCACCAGACCAATCTGCTTCGACAGAAAATTTCACCGGATTGTAGGTTTGCTCATTAATCCTGATTTCATTCCCGGTCCACGAATGATAAACGCCAAATTGCTTCATCAAATTAAGGGTGAGCTCAATATAGGGCTTTGAAGTTACCTGGTTTAAAAGCTTTAATGTCAGTCCACCCGGAATTGTTGGTGCAATCATTAACAAGGCAGAAATATATTGGCTGCTTATGCTTCCATCAAGTTCAAGGACTCCTCCTTTTAAAGATGTTCCCAGGATTTTTAACGGAGGATATCCTTCATTTTCGATATATTCAATCGATGCGCCAAGTTTGCGCAATGCGTCGACAAGAATCCCGATCGGACGTTGCCGCATTCTTTCCGATCCTGTTAATATCCATTCACCTGCTATTTTCGATAAAAAAGCGGTCAGAAATCGCATGGCAGTTCCGGCATGGCCAATATCAAAATGATTGGTGTTTGCGTTCAAAACAGCCTCCATCACTTTCGTATCATCGCTATCCGAAAGATTTTCAATCTCGTAGGGTGAATAACTCAACGAGTTAATGATCAATATTCGGTTACTGATGCTTTTAGATGAAGGAAGTGTGATTTCCCCTTTCAGTATTTTATCTTCTTTCGTGATGGTGTATTGCATGGATAATCTTCAAATAGAAAGTTTTTTGTAATATTCCAAAGCTTCGAAAATGAGGGCTTTGTCACAATTTTGATTGATTGCCACCTCACCAATAGCCGGGATCAGTGTGAAATTGACACGTGTCCCTTCATTCTTTTTGTCGTGCGTCATTAACTGGTAAAACGCTTCAAACTGACTCTCATCAATTGAATATTTTCCGTAAACAGAGATTAACCAATCAGATAATTCACTGAGTACGGCCAACGGAAGATTACATACCTTATGCGACAGGTACAATTCAGCAATCATTCCATAAGCTACGGCATATCCATGAAGAATTGGCTTATCTGAATATAATACGGCACTTTCGAACGCATGACCAATTGTGTGTCCGAAATTCAACGCTTTACGGATATTCCGTTCGTTTGGGTCCTGGAATACAAAACTATCTTTGATGGCTACCGACCGGGCAATTATTCCACGAAGTATATCAAGATCTGGACTTGTGAGGTTGTAGTTACGGACTTCATCCAAATGTTCCGCTGAATTTATCAGTCCGTGTTTGATCATTTCGGCATATCCGGAAATGAAATTCTGACTGTCAATCGTTTGCAGAAACCGTGTGTCAATCAAAACAGTATTTGGCTGAATGATCACCCCGATTTCATTCTTTAATCCATTGAAGTTGAATCCTGTTTTTCCACCAACCGATGCATCGACCTGTGCCAAAAGGGTAGTTGGAATATTTACAAAGTCCATTCCTCTTTTGATTGTTGAGGCTGCAAAACTTCCTAAATCGGTAAGCATTCCACCACCCAGGTTCACAACAAGTGATTTACGGTCAGCGCCGTTCTGACTTAGGAAAAGCCAGATTTTTTCAACTGACGTGAGTTTTTTATTCCCTTCACCTGATGGAATGACCACTTTTTTAAAATGTTCAAATCCAGGTGTGTGATTAATGAGAGGAACACAAAATTGATCGCAGTTTTCTTCAGTAACCAGGAATATTTTATCCTGAGGGTAGCGGATCAGGATCTTTCCCAGCTCATCTTCCAGTTTATTGGTTACGATAATATTGGCATTATATGCAGGATAATTATTCATTTTTGAGTATTAATTGAGGCAAAGTTAAAACATTTCTATTCTTAATAACAGTTTGTGGTATCCCCTGTTAATTGGCTTTATTAATAATTGTACAAAACAGCCAATTCAAACAGGCTGATGGCAAGTAGGGTAGCAGATCTAAATGGTCTCTTCCCATTTTGTTAACATGATTACCGGACAGCAGCGGCCAATATTGAATACATTTGGGATTCGGAATGATTATGGCTGGGCTCATTGCTCAGTATATTTCGATTGCTGCGATCTTCGCTATGAGTAGTGTTGTTTGTATTGCCGGATTAATCTTCTTCCGGCTATATGTGCTTCAATTTTACGAAAGCAATAAAGTGGTTTAGATTTGCATTACTTTTACAAATCGCTAAAAGTATAGACCGTGAATTCAAAAGTACTTCTGATAACACCACCATTTACCCAGCTGAATACGCCCTATCCTGCAACGGCTTATCTGAAAGGATTTTTAAATACAAAATCAATCTCATCCTACCAGTGCGATCTTGGCATAGAAACAATATTAGCGTTGTTTTCTTCGGAAGGATTGAAAGCTGTTTTTCAGGAAATTGAAGCCTCTAAGCCATTGCTATCGGCTAATGGACAGCGAATTTTCAATCTGCGGGAGAGCTACATTCAAACAATAGATCAGGTAATTGCCTTTTTGCAGGAAAAGAATTTTCCGTTGTCACATTTGATTTGTGAAGGTGACTTCTTACCAAAGGCTTCACGTTTTGCCCAAACCGAAGATTTGGAGTGGGCTTTTGGAATCATGGGAACGCGCGATAAGGCCAAGCACCTGTCTACGTTATACCTTGAAGATCTTTCGGACCTGATAAAGGAGGCGATCGATCCGCACTTTGGTTTCAGCCGTTACGCCGAGCGCCTGGGACGATCGGCTGCTACGTTCGACGAGTTGGAAACCGCATTGCTTGCACCCGATAGCTTTATTGACAAGCTTTTGCTTCGTTTGCTTCGAAAGAAAATTGAGTTTTGTGAACCCACACTTGTGGCCATTTCGGTTCCTTTCCCTGGTAATTTATATAGTGCATTCAAATGCGGACAGTATATTAAAAGGAACTTTCCCGAAATTAAAGTTGTGATTGGAGGCGGTTTTGCCAATACGGAACTGCGTTCATTAACCGATTCGCGTGTTTTTAACTACCTTGATTTTATTACACTCGACGATGGAGAAGCCCCGATGCTGAACCTTATTGAATACCTTGACGGGAAGCGCAATAAAGCTGAATTGAAAAGAACTTTTGCACTTGAAAACGGCAAAGTTGGCTTTCTGAATGGTTCCACACAACCGGACTTTCCGCAACCCGAAACCGGGACACCCAATTATATGGATCTTCAGTTGGATACTTATCTTTCTGTAATTGAAATCGTAAATCCGATGCACCGTCTGTGGAGCGATGGCCGATGGAACAAACTCACGTTGGCTCACGGCTGTTATTGGAGCCGTTGCACCTTTTGCGATACTTCACTCGATTATATCAGCCGATACGAACCCATTAGTGCGCAGATTTTATGCGGCAGAATGGAGGAAATGATCCGGAAAACCGGACAGATCGGATTTCATTTTGTGGATGAGGCTGCTCCTCCCGCTTTGATGCGCAATCTGGCTTTGGAAATCCTCCGCCGCAAACTAACGGTGGTTTGGTGGACCAACATCCGCTTCGAAAAAAGCTTCAGTTTTGATCTGTGTTTATTGCTGAAAGAATCGGGTTGCATAGCCGTTTCGGGTGGTTTGGAAGTAGCGTCCGACCGGTTGCTGAAACTGATTAACAAGGGCGTGAGTGTTGCCCAGGTTGCAAAAGTGACAAACCATTTCACGCGAGCTGGTATCATGGTTCATGCTTACCTGATGTATGGATTTCCCACACAAACTGCCCAGGAAACCATCGACTCGCTTGAAGTGGTGAGGCAGTTGTTCGAAGCTGGAGTTGTTCAATCGGGATTCTGGCATCAGTTTGCAATGACGGCTCACAGTCCGATTGGGCTGAATCCGTCACTGTTTAAGGTGAAAATTGAAAATGAAACGCCAGGATCGTTCGCCAACAACGATTTGATTCATAGCGATCCAACCGGAGCAAATCATGAACTTTTCAGTGAAGGACTTAAAAAATCACTTTTCAATTATATGCACGAAATTGGTTTCGAACTTCCGCTTCAGGATTGGTTCGACTTTAAAGTACCTAAAACCACGATCCTTCCGAAATATATTCAGCAGACAATTGATAATGTGGAATATGAGCCAATAAAACCTCATGCCAAAATCGTGTGGCTGAGAGGAGTTCCTTCAATTCACTTTTATACCAAAAAGAAAAAAAATCAGACTTACGAAATGGCTGAAATCTCTTTTGCGGATAAAAAACAGGATTTAGTGATTCATCTGAAAAATGAAGAGGGCAAATGGCTGATCGCGCAAATTCCCAAAATTTCTGTCGGCGAATCATCACATACATCTTTTGTGGAATTGGAAAAGTCATTTGAAGAACAAACCGGTGAGGATTTTGTGCTTTTTTGGAATAGTACCGCGATTAAACAATTAAGAGAGAATGGATTGTTGATGCTGTAA
>JBBRZE010000063.1:0-33063 GCA_038236995.1 Bacteroidales bacterium
CCAATCGAGGGTAAGTTTGGTCAGGCTAAAACAGCATATGGTCTAAATCGGATTAAATCAAGACTAAAAACCACCAGTGAATCATGGATTGCCTGCATCATTTTGGTGCTTAACCTGGTCAAATTGGCCGGGGCGGCACTCACGTGCATCATTTTCGAAATAAAAAATAGTTTTTCAGAAAAGGCGATTTTAAAACTGGTAAATCGTTTTGCTGATGAAATAAAACAAAAATTGATTTTAGAATATAATTTACTAAATATTAATCATGTTCTAGTCAATAAGTAAAATTGAGTTTTTCAGCAGACCCTAGTTATACCAAAATCAGTTACCAACTGCAAAAGAATGAAAAGTTGCAACAGTTCCAGATAAACCAGCCGAAACAATTTACCAGACAAGACAATACAACGGATCTTTCATTGGGACTTGAAAGCGCAGCTTCCATCCTGGGAGGACTGTTCAATCTGATGAAACCATCACCCGTTTATGATGAAAACGAGGCAGAATTTTTAAGACAGGAAGCCAAAAGGCGGAAAAAGAAGAATGACAATCAATACAGACATCGAATTTAAAAATCAATACCTATGAGTACCAGCAAAATGGATTCTTCAGCAGTTTATACCCTGTTCGAAGAATTAAAGCAAAAAATTGACGAGCGAGTGAATAGAGCAACTCCAATTAACCAGGCTAATTCAACTTCTGATCCGGAGGAACTAAAATCACTTATCGAAGATTTACAAATCAAAATTAATCAACAGCAGTTTACACCGGAACAAATAAAGGTTTTGCAAACAAATCTGGCTCAGTATTCAGCCTATTCATTGGGTAAGGTTAACGACAGTCTCAGGAAGATTCTCACTGAATTAAAAGCCATAATTACCCCAATCGATGAAAAGATTAACCAGTTAAAGTCTCAGCAAAATGTGGTTTTTCGCAAAGAACATGTTTTGATCGTAGATTTTAGAAACAGTAAGGCTGCCATTACAATAATATCAATGGCATTGCTCATTCTATTTTCATTGAGTGGTAATATTTGGCAATCCGATAGGAACAGTCAACTTAAGGATAATGAACTGAAATACAGGTATATAAAATCGATCAATGACATTAATGCGGAAAATCTTAACAAGCTTGAGCGTATTTTTCATTACCAGAGAGACAATAAAAAGATCAGGGAGATAAGGGAAAATGTGGAAGATTATGAAAATAGAATTAAAGATAATGCTGAAAAAATTGAACTTCAAAGATTAAGCAATTCCCCAAAAAAAAAATGATATTTCTCTGAATTGAATTTTTAATCGACCAGGTCTATCAATTCAGTCGGATGTATTAGAAATCCTTTCATTAGCAAAACCTTCCGGTTACCATCAAATGCCCTGAAATGGTTGATAAAATCTTCTACCATTTCGCCGGCCACGAAATCCCCGACTTCGGAAAAGATAATTTGTGGTTTTTGTAAATGTGTTAATTTTTAATAGTGAAAAACCCCTTTGCCCGAATTCCTGGCAAAGGGGCTATCCAAATCTACGATCGAACAACTATTTTCAAAAATATTGTAGCAGAATTCTAATATGGTAAAGGAACTGCCAGAAGAAAGCAGGTTGCCGATGGAATCGACCAATATGAGTGATGCTTTTAAATATTTGATCTGCCGGAAAGGATGGTTAGATTATTGCCAACAGACTAAGGTAGTAGATTACGATATTAAGACATATTAAAGATTTGTTTTTGAATTAAATTAATTGCTTATCTATAGCCATTTTGGAGTATTCAAGTTCCCTATTCAGTTTCAATGATGCAAAAGTAAACTCGCGGCATGGGTTTAGCCTGTCCTCACCATATTTTGATGGGGATTGCTTTAGAATAGCTCTGTTTGCCGAAATATTGAAAAATTCACGATTAAATTATTTTAGTAATTTAGCGCAAATTTTCTATAAGCCAAATGAACTTTGAAAAACGATAGGAACAATATCACAGAAGAACTACTAAACCAATTGAAAATTGGGGACATGATGGCATTTGATCAGATTTACGATCAATACAGTCATAAGTTGTTCTCGTTTGTTTTCAAAATATTAAAGGATGAGTCAGAAGCTGAGGATATTGTACAGGAAGTCTTCCTGAAAATCTGGGAGTCAAGATATAAACTGGATGATTTAAAATTTTTAAATTCTTATATTTTCACCATTGCCTACAATAATTCTATTGATCTTATCCGTAAGAGGATAAACAACAGCAAATATCTGGAGCATCTGAAAAATTCCAGTATTTTTCAAACAAGCACAACCACCATTAGTGATATTGAATTCAATGAACTGAACGACCAGGTAAACAAACTTATATCGAATCTACCGGAGAGACAGAAACAGGTTTACCTTCTGCACAGGGAGAATGGGCTAACTTATCCGGAAATTGCGCAACAATTGGGAATATCTAAAAATACAGTTGAAAATCATATGGCAAAAGCATTAAAATACTTGCGCCAAAATTTAGATAATTCTCTGTTGATTAATATGTTATTTGTCTGTTTATTTCTTTGATTCAAAAAAAATCATTTTTTTCACATTTTAGATGGTGGTGATGATTCAGTTAAACGTTTCACTAATACACAACCATCAAAATGACAAAGGAACTATTCATAAAATATTTACAGGGGAATTGTACAGAATCAGAATTTGAACAAATCCTTTCTTGGATCAAAGAAGGAGCCGCATCGACTTCCAAGCAAGGAATAGTAAATGAAATATGGAATGAATTTGAACCGGAGGCAGGGCCGGCAGAGAGAATTAAATACAACCGGATATTAGATAAAATTCATCATCGAATAAATATCTCCCAAAATAACAGGCAATCCAGAATACAAATAGTACCAATCCGAAACCGAATATTGTCGGTACTAACACGTGTTGCGGCAATCCTTCTGTTACCTGTTTTATCCTTATTGTTTTACACCAATCTTTCGAATAAAGACCGTTATGCAGTCAATCTAAATGACTTGGAAGTCGAAGCACCAGCCGGTTCCAGGATGCACATCGAATTGGGCGATGGGACTAAGGTTTGGTTAAATCATGGCAGTAAATTGAAATATCCCCTTCGGTTTGAAGGTGAAAACCGCAAAGTATTCTTAACCGGCGAAGCCTATTTCGAGGTGGCTCACAATAAGAAGGTTCCATTCATTGTCGGAACAAATCTTTTAGATGTGAAGGCAACCGGTACAGCATTTAATGTCAGTGCCTATCCGGGTGATAATAATATTTCGACAACCCTGGTTGAGGGTGAGGTTATCCTGTATGAAAGAGAAACTAAACACGAAATAAAAGCATTATTGCCTGGTGAATGTTTAAAATTTGATCCGCAAAAAAATGTTTATATCCTTGAATCAGAATATACCGGAAAATATACAGCATGGAAAGATGGTCTGCTGGTATTTAAGAACGAAAGGGTTGAAGATATTGCAAAAAAACTGGCCCGGTGGTACAATGTTGAAGTTGAAATTGACAATGAAAAAGTTAAGGAGTTTACATTTACAGCTACTTTTATGGACGAAACATTACAACAGGTGCTTGAGTTAATGACTTTAGCCACGCCGGTAAACTACCAACTAACTTTACGCGAAAAATTACCAGATGGCAGTTTTTCAAAACAAAAAGTATTAATCGGGTTAAAGCATTCAACGAAAAATTAAACTTTAATCATCTAATAACTAAATAAAATGCGTATGGTATAAAATATTGTTAAAAGTAAAAAAAGCAGGAAAATGTGCAACCATCTTCCTGCCTGAGATTCAAAAACCGTCAAAAATATTTTGACAATTATTAAATCATTATCAAAACAAAAGTATGAAAAAAAAATTGAAAGGTAATGCTCTTTGGAAAACATATCCGGGAGCAGCTAAAATCTTATGGAAAATGAAACTAACACTATGTGTAATTCTGATTTCGTTTTTTGGGGGTATGGCTTCGGAGTCTTATTCCCAGACAACCAAGCTTTCTTTGGATCTGAAAAGTGTCAAAGTTAAAGATGCTTTGAGAGCAATTGAAAACCAAAGTGAATTTTTCTTCCTGTACTCCGAAAAACTTATTGATGTCAACAGAGAAGTTAATATTGAGGTGAAGGGAAGTACGATTGAAAAAATATTGAACAATATTTTCGAAGGTACGGATGTAAACTATTCTGTAAAAGGCAGGCAAATAGTTTTGGCAACACCCGAAGCCAATATGACTGATGGTACAACTTTCGGCACTCAACAACAGAAAAAATCAGTCTCTGGTAAAGTCACCGACTCCTCTGGAGGCTCACTGCCTGGAGTTTCTATCGTAGTAAAAGGAACTACAACCGGCGTAATTACAGATAACAACGGGAGCTATTCTATTAACAATGTTCCTGAAAATGGAATTTTGCAATTTTCATTCGTAGGGATGAAGACCCAGGAAATCGCTGTTGGAAATAAAACGGCAATTAATGTGACGCTGGATGAAGAAAGTATTGGTCTTGACGAAGTGGTTGCTATTGGCTATGGCGTACAGAAAAAGAAACTATCAACAGGATCTACAATCCAAATGAAGGGTGACGATCTTCAAAAAATGAGTACTATATCGCCGTTAACTGCGATGCAAAGCATGTCACCAGGGATTTCAATTACTCAAAATTCAGGAAAACCAGGTAGCGATTTTAAGATAAATATTCGTGGTTTGGGTACTATTGGAAATGCAAGTCCGCTGATAGTTATTGACAACGTTACCGGTGGTGATTTAAATTCGCTTAATCCGGGCGATATCGAATCGATTGATGTATTAAAAGATGCTGCGTCGGCAGCTATTTATGGTGCCCGCGCTGCAAATGGTGTAATTCTTATTAAAACTAAACAAGGGAAAAAAGGCAAACTAAGCGTTAGTCTTGATAGTTATTTTGGAATTCAGAATGTTGCTAAATATGTAGATGTGCTGAATGCTCAACAGTACATTGACATGGAGAATGAATCATATATGAACGCTGGATCCGCAATTCCAGACTGGGCTGCAAAAGTGCCGGATTATGCTAAGATACAGCAAGGTTGGGCAGGTACCAACTGGCAAAAAGAGTTCGCCAACAAAAACGCGCCAGTTCAAAACCATACAATCAATCTAACCGGAGGCTCCGATTTTTCTACTTTTTCATTGGGTGCCTCCTATACTTCACAGGAAGGAATTTATGGAAAATCAGTTGCGCCAGAATATAATAAATATTCCTTTAGGTTGAATTCAGATCACGTTCTGTATAAAAATAATGATTTTGACATCATTAAAATTGGAGAAAACCTTTTATACACAGGTATAGTCCAGAATCATAATGGAATGGCAACAGGAAATGCTTCATACAACGATATTCGGAATATGGTAAACATGCACCCTTTAATGTCGGTATATGATGCGAACGGTGATTTTACAAAAGCAATTACATCATGGGCAGATCCGGCTAATCCTATCGGGCTTTATACGATTGCAAGAAGTAATAACGATGCTAAATCATATAGTCTCAACGTAAATCCTTATATCGAAATACAACCTGTTAAAGGATTGATTTTCAGAAGCAATTTTGGTTTTAAATACTATGCTACAGAAAATAGATCATATATGCCTGCTTATAATTTAGGTGGCAGGGCTATAGAATCTCTCGACAGAGTTAACCAAAGTATGATTTCAAGTTATGGTTATCAAATTGAAAATACAATCAATTACAAAACAAGCATTAATAATGCACATAACATCAATGTTCTGGTTGGTCAATCAATTGAAGCAAATGGATTTGGCGCTAATATTAGCGGAAGTAACAGGGGGTCTATTTTTGATTCATTCGACTATGCGTATTTGAATAATGTCAAAACACTGAATACATCTAATATATCAATCAATGGTTCACCCAATGGAAGAAGTGCAATAAGTTCTGTTTTTGGTCGTGTGAATTATGACTTTAAAGAGAAATACATGGCTTCAGTGATTATGAGGGCTGACGGTTCGTCAAATTTTGCCAAAGGTAAACAATGGGGCTATTTCCCTTCAGCTGCGGCAGGTTGGTTGATTTCCGAAGAATCCTTTATGAAATCAACTCGTAAAGTAGTTGATTATTTAAAAGTTCGCGCCAGTTGGGGACAAAACGGTAATCAGTCTATTGCGCCATTCCAATACATGTCAACGTATAGCTTCACCGGAGGTGATTACTATTTTGGTACAAGCAAAGCAAGCCCTTCTGTAGGTGCCTATCCAAGTATCCTACCCAACAAAGATGTAACATGGGAAACTTCTGAGCAAATAAACTTTGGGGCAGACTCCCGATTCTTCAATTCACGCCTGGTATTTAATTTTGACTGGTACAACAAAAAGACGATTAACTGGTTAGTGCAAGCTCCGGTACCTGCAGTATGGGGCGCTGCTGCACCATATATCAACGGTGGCGATGTTGAGAACAAAGGTGTCGAAATGGTTTTATCATGGAGCGATAAGATAGGCGAACTTACGTACAGCATTAGTGGTAATGTCGCATTTAACAAAAACAAAGTAACCCGAATTGCAAATACTCAAGGACTTATAGAAGGTGCTACTACTATATTTACAACATCTGACCGTACCAGCTTTTACCGTGCGCAGGTTGGCTACCCAATTGGTTACTTTTATGGTTATAAAACTGCCGGAGTTTTCCAAAATCAGGCTCAAATTGATGCTTATAAAGGAGCTAAACTGGCAACTACAAAACCTGGCGATTTAATTTATATGGATACAGATGGTAATGGTACTATTACCACTAATGACAAGACGATGATTGGAGACCCAAACCCTCATGCAATTTATGGTCTAAATATTAGCCTTGGATATAAGGGCTTCGACCTATCTTTATCAGCAAATGGTGTTGCTGGAAATCAGATAGCTTCAAATTTAAAACCTGCCGATAATCTTTATGGAAACTGGCCTACTCAATACTTGGGACGCTGGCATGGCGAAGGTACCTCAAACAGATACCCCATAGTCAATAATGCTAACACTTCAAACTGGGGATGGAATAGTGACATTTCTGTTGATAATGGTGATTTTCTTCGTATTCAGAATGTTACTGTAGGCTACGACTTAAAAAAATTATTTCCCAAAATGCCTTTAAAGCAAGCCCGTTTATATATTGCAGCCAATAACTTGTATACTTTTACCAGTTACTATGGAGCTGACCCCGAAATTGGATATGCCAATGATGGCTGGTCGAAAGGTATTGATTTAGGGTTTTACCCACGGCCGCGTACTTTTATGGTAGGTGTTAATCTTAAATTTTAATAATTATTGAATATGAAAAAGTATATTTATATAGTGGCAATTATTCTCTTTATTTCAAGTTGTACTGACATTCTTGAAACAAAAGATTTGCTAAATAAAAACGATCAAAATTTTCCAGCCAAAGTAGAAGATTTGCAGGCATCGTTATCATCAATATACCAAAGTATGGCAGCCGAGCAATGGGGTGAAATGTTTGTTGGTACTTTAGTTTCTGATGAAGCTTTTGGTGGCGGCGGTCCTGATGACTTTCAGTCGAATGCCATTGACCAACAAAAGAAAAATAATGATGACATGTTGAAGTCAACCTGGGGAAACTATTATACAGGTATTTTTCGTGCGAACAAACTATTGGAAAATATTGAAAATGTTAAAAATGTTCCCGATGCTACTAAAAATCAGGTATTGGGCGAAGCATATTTTATGCGTGCATGGTATTATCAAAGCTTGGCTCGCTTATTTGGTGACGTTCCATTATTTATAAAAGCTGAAAGTGTTATAAAACCTAAGGCTTCTCCTGCTGAACTATACGCGCAGATTTCCAGTGACTTGAAAAAAGCGATTGAGTTGTTTCCTTCTACCGGTTACGCCGCCTTGCCAACCAGCCAATTGGGGCATGCAAACAAATGGGCTGCTGAAGGTTTGCTTGCACGCACCTTCCTTTTTTATACCGGTTATTACCAGAAAGCGGAACTTCCTTTAGTCGGAGGAGGAAGTATTACGAAAAGCCAGGCGATTGGTTATTTGGATGATTGCATCAACAATAGCGGACACGAGTTGGCTGCTGATTTTCGCACATTGTGGCCATATACAAATAAGTATACTGTTGAAGATTATGCGTTTACAACAGGAAAAAATTTGAAATGGTTAGGAGAGGAGGGTTTAAACAAGGAAACCGTTTTCGCTATTAAGTTTGGAAATTTAGGTAACTGGGGAAATTCAGCCCAGAATGCTTTAAATACAAACTACTCTGTGCGTGGCCAGTCAAATCAAGCCAACTGCTTTCCTTTTGGAGCCGGATGGGGACAAGGTACTGTAAACTCCAAAATGTTGGATCAATGGAAACTGGAAGAACCTGGGGATCCCAGAATTTCAATGTCAGTTCTCAATGTTAATGATCCTGCAGAAGGCATTGTAAGGTATGAAGATAATGGCTGGGCTCAAGTTAATGATACTTATAATTTTATTAAAAAATATACTACTATTATGGCATGGAAAAACAAAGCAGCAAAAACCTTTTATCCAACTTATACAAATCCAATGTATGGCTCAGCTGAAGCTACCTTTATCAGAGAAAGCCAGGATTTAGTGTTGCTTCGTTTTTCAGATATTCTGTTAATGCACTCTGAACTTACTGAAACAGCAAACGGTTTAAATCGTGTTCGAGTAAGAGTAGGATTACCTGCAATTGCTTATTCACTGGACGCTTTGAAAAAGGAACGTCGTCATGAATTGGTTTTTGAAGGCATTCGGTATTTTGATTTGCTCAGATGGTACCGCAATGATGCAGGAACGATTTTAAAAACAAATCAGGATGGTTGTAATGTGTTAAATTCAAATGTCGCAGCTACAATGAATTTTACTTCTATTGCTGACAGAATAAAGGCCACCGGAGGCTTCTGGCCAATCCCTAAAACTGAGATTTCGCTTTCAAACGGTATATTAATACAATCTACTGGTTGGGATCAGGCGAATGCTAATCTCTAAGATTTATAGTATGATAACGGCATTTGGATCAATTCTGGATGCCGTTATTATGTTTTGTAAGTGATAAATATTTTTCTTCTGCAACAGTCTTTGAATTAGGGTTTTAAATCGATTCAGTATCGGGGTAATTGTTCGGAAAATTAGCATTTGATTTAGTAGTCTATTTTTTGACATAGATTACGTTAATAATGGACATGATGAAAATTAAATTAGTCCTTAATTGTTTGTTAAGCCTTTCTGTAGGAAGCGTTTCTGCACAATCTTTAGCCAAAGCAGATTTAAGACAGCAATTTAAAAATCCTCCTTTTGAATTCAGAGCATCTTATCCTTTTCAGGGAGCTGCGGGAACACTTTATAAGGATACGACAAGTCTTATAGAGCAGTTGGATAACGTTTATACCAAATATGGTTTTGGTAGTGTTATGATTGCCCCAACGTCCGACAAACCTTTCATCCCCAAAAACAATGGATCTCCGGGATATTTGAAACATGTTGGGAATGGCTTGCAAGCTACACTTCCGGCAGGTGCGTCGCCATGGCTAATGACCTTGCCGAAAGGAGTAACTCCCTATAAGTATCAAGCGGACCCTGAATATCAATCAAATGTAAAACCGGCTCCGCTTCCTGCATACCTGAGTAAAGAGCATTTTGACAGGCTTAAAGAAATTCTGGCTTATTCAAAAGAAAAGGGCCGCAAAGTAGTTTTCTACGATGAGATTGGGTATCCAAGTGGAATTGCTAACCATACAACTCCTGAAAAATACTACCGGAAGTTACTGGTCAAGAGTGAGTAAATTGTAATGGGACCAATGGTTTTGCAGAAACAAATGCCACAGGAAGGAGTAATTATGTCTTTGGTGGCAATGAATCGAAAATCGCTTGAAAGAGTTGATCTTACACCAATGATTAAGAACCATTCCATCAATTGGAATGTCCCGGAAGGAGAATGGGAAATCATGATTTTTAACTGTGTAATTTCAAAAGCCACAGGGGGTGAACTTGACTACCGTGTAGCCACGGATTATATGGATGCGGAGGCTGTAAACTGGTATGTAAATTTGGTATATGCGCCTCATGCAAAAGAACTTGGAGAATACTTCGGGAATACCTTGATTCAAACATTTTTTGATGATGTCGGTATTTTTGACGAAGAAACTACATGGACATCGAAATTCAACGAGAAATTCCAGCAAAAATTTGGAATTAATCCTGCAACATATTATCCGGCCTTATGGGAAAGTATTGGTATCGAAACAGAATCAGCAAGGGCTGCTTTTTTTGATACCCGTGCTGAATTGTTAGCTGATGGGTTTCCCAAAATAGTTTCCGATTGGGGAGTTAAAAATAAAATCCAGGTTTCAGGTCACTGTCCGGGCAATTACGACCAACAGCCTGTAGATATGAATGGTGATCCCTTTAAGTATTACAAGGATATTCCTGTTCCGTTGGTTGATGTAATTTTTGCGTATCCTACCGGTCGCGATGGATTCAAACTTATAAGTGACGGAGCTGCCTTTTACGATAAACCGATTGTTGCCGGTGAAACATTCAATTCCTTTTCTCCTGCCGGAAAAATAGAGGGATATCGTCGTTTAATAGAGCTTTATGTTCGTGGAGTAAACCGATTATTGGGTTCCGGCTTGCCTAAAACGGATATTCTTGGTGGCACAACTACCTTTTCAGAATGGATTGGACGCAGCTCAATGATGCTTCAGGGTGGACGCGAAGTTTCTGATATTGCTATTTTCTATCCGATTGCCGATTTGGAGGCTTTCTTCCGTTTCGATGCGCCTGAGTATTCAAAAGATATGCGTTGGGGAAATTTTGTTCCCTACGACAATGATTTTATGGCTATTGGCGAAATGTTGCTTGGTGAGGTACACCGGAGTTTTACTTTTATGCATCCCGATTTTCTGTTGAGTGATAAAATTCAAATCAAGGGTTCAACGCTAAAGTTGGAGAATAAAGTCAATCATCAAACCTATAAAGTCCTTATACTTCCCGGCCAAACTGTGATTTCTCTTAAAGCTTTACAAAAAATAAAAGCCTATTACGACAATGGTGGAGTTGTTATAGCTACGTCGTTACTACCATCAAAAGCTGCTGAACTGGCAGGTGATGAAAAGTCAACAATCGAAAACGACAAAAAAATTCAGGCTATTATCAAAGAAATGTTTGGCATAGATTCCGCTCTGTTAATGCCCGAAGGAGTGTCTGGAATTGAGATAAACAAAATGAATGGACGAACCGTATTCATCCGCAAACCGGATGGAAAATTGCTCGCTGAAACACTTGAGAAGTTGGATATTAGCGCCGATGTTATGTTCGAAGGCAATCCATCACCCACAAGTGGCGGAGGAATGTTCTCTTATATTCATAAACAAAAAAACAATCAGGATATTTACTATTTCGCCAATTCTTCTGATGATATGGTGGAAACCTTTGCTGAAGTTCAGGGAAAAATCATTCCGGAATTATGGAATCCGGTAGATGGTGAATCATCACAAATTAAAGAAGTTGAGTATTTAAAAAGGGATGGGAAAGACTATACCAGATTTCCTCTGAAATTGAAGGCAGTAACTTCCATTTTCGTGGTTTCTTCCAACTAAAAATTCTTAAATTCAGGAAAATTTTAATTCGAACTAAAATATTTTTTAAACCGAAAATTATGAAAATAACTTTGAAAGCCTTTATCTTATTGCTGTGTATGTTTTATACACTTTCTGCAAGTTCACAAACTTTCAAACTGGTTTGGTCTGATGAGTTCAATGGCAAAGGTTTGCCAGATCCAGCAAAATGGGATTATGAACTGGGATATATCCGCAATAATGAATTGCAGTATTATACGAAAAGCACGGCCAATGCCCGTCAACACAAAGGAAATTTAGAAATTACTGTTCGGAAGGAACAGATTAAAGGCCTAAAAGAGGGAAAAGCAGAAACTTTCGAATACTCTTCAGGCAGTGTAATCACCTTGAATAAGGCAGACTGGACTTATGGTAAAATTGAAGGTCGCTTTAAAATGCCACAGGGCAAGGGTTTATGGGCTTGTTTTTGGACATTGGGATCCAACATTCCTCAAATCGGTTGGCCAAAATGTGGTGAGATTGATATTTTCGAACACATTAACTCTGAAACGCTGATTCATGGTACAGCACATTGGGCCGACGAATCTGATAAACACGTTATGAAAGGAGGAAATTCAAAAGAATTCGACGTTACAAAATGGCATAACTATTCTATTGTTTGGACACCTGCCAGCATCAAATGGTATGTCGATGATGTACAATTTCACGAGGTTCCTATTCTTGACGGGGTCAATAGCACTCAGGAATTTCACATGCCTCATTATATTTTAATCAATCTTCCAATCGGCGGCAGTTGGCCCGGATCACCTGATGCTACCACCAAATTGCCGGCAACATTGTATTGTGATTACATTAGGGTATATCAGATGGAATAGCGACGTAATTATCAGGATTTCAATACTTAATCGACTTTTACAATGATGAAACGAGCCATCACAAAATGTTTTCAAAGACACAAGAGAATGATTATGGCGAGTTCCATGTGTTACCATTAAAAAACATAAATTAAAAACACATGAAATATTTTCAATACACGCTTCTTATCACTTTGTTTTCAGCATCCTTTCTTGCTGCACAAAACCCGATATCACCACCCGGAGTGTATATTGCCGACCCCTCGGCACATGTTTGGGCTGATGGGAAACTATACATTTACGGATCGAACGACGAGAGTACAACCTACTTTTGTTCATGGACGCACCATGTACTCTCAACTTCCGATTTGAAAACCTGGGATCTCACCCGCGATGTGTTTTCTTCAAAAGGACCGAATGATCAGGTTCCGTACAACGACAACATTCTTTATGCCCCGGATTGCCAGTATAAAAACGGCACCTATTACATGTATTACTGCCAACCAGGCAGCGATGCTGAAGGTGTAGCTACAAGTAAATCGCCGATCGGCCCATTTACCAATGGAAAGAAGCTCTATACAAAAGGCATCAATGAAATCGATCCTTGTGTGTTTATCGACGACGATGGTCAGGCTTATTACATCTGGGGTCAGTTTACTGCTAAGATGGCTAAACTTAAACCCAACATGACCGAAATCGATTCTTCAACTATTAAAGACAATATCGTTACCGAAAAAGAACATTATTTCCATGAAGGCGGATACATGGTAAAAAGGAATGGAATTTACTACTTCATTTATGCGCACATGGGGCGTTTGAATACACCATCTTGTATTGGTTATGCAACCAGCAAATCACCCATGGGACCGTTCAAGTACCGGGGTGTAATTGTCGATAACAGCCACTGTGACCCGCAAAACTGGAATAATCACGGGTCAATCGTTGAATTCAAGGGGAAATGGTATGTACTTTACCATCGCGCTACCCACAACAGCTATATTATGCGTAAGGCTTGCATTGAGCCAATTACTTTCAATGAAGATGGAAGTATAAATGAAGTGGAGATGACATCGCAAGGCGCAAGTGAACCGTTAAAGGCGACGTCGAAAATTGAAGCCGAATGGGCATGTATGCTATTCGGAAACAGCTTTGTTGACAACTTTTCTGACAATGAAGAGAACTTGTCAAAAATGAAAGACGGTGACAGGGTGGTATATAAATACATTGATTTTCCTTCTGACATCAATAAGATTGAAATCAGGTTAAAGCCCGGGAAGAAGGCTGGGAAAATTCAACTGGTAATGGATCAAACCTGGCATTCGACGTTCGCCACAATAGATGTTCCGGCCTCGAACGGAACAGATACTTGGACGACAATACAAGCCAATTTGAAACCTACTCCGGGTGTTCATGGACTTTGGTTGAAATTTTCGACCACGAATGATTCTATGATTGATATCGATTGGTTCAGGTTTTCGAACTGATAAAATTCAAATTACTGATAATTATTTTACTAAAGAATATTGCAAAATGAGAACTACACTAATATGCTTTCTGATACTTTTCTTGTTTGCTTCTTTCCTTGAGGCCCAAACACCTTTAAATAAATCAGAATTTCAAAATCCGCCAACTTCATCAAAAGTACATTGCTGGTGGCATTGGATGGGCGGAAACATAACCAAAGATGGCATTACCAAGGATTTGGAAGCCATGAAAGCGCATGGTGTTGTTCAGGCTACGATATTCAACATTGGTGAGATTTACACCAAAAAAGTAGATGTTCCGAAGGTTAAATTCAATTCGCCCGAATGGATTGAAATGTACCAATGGGCTTTGAAGGAGGCAAACCGGTTTGGAATAACTATTGGTATTCAGACCATTGACGGCTTTGCCACTGTGGGAGGTTCATGGATAACCCCCGAATTGTCGATGAAACAATATGTGTGGACAAAAACTTCGATCGACGGAGGAAAGGAAGTTAGTGTTAAACTTGCTGTACCTATAAAAGTGGAAAATTTTTATCGTGATGAAGCAGTAGTGGCTTTTCCGATGCAGGAAAATTCAAATTCGTTTAAAGAAGCTCGACCTGAAATTGATGTCAATAAGGTTTCGACGGGAAATGTGCTTTTTGATGGAAATCCAAAAAGTGAAATCGACTTCAAAAAAAACCATGTTGTGGATGTTCGTTTTAGTACCGATTTTACAGCGAATAAACTTGTCATTTACCCGCATTTGCCATTTAGCTGGGATTTTCCTTTGGTGGATAATGGCAGGATTAGACTCTTATTTGCGCTCTCAACTTCAAACGATGGAAAAACATATACCAAAGTTGCTGATTTGGAATGTGTAGGTGTCAACAAGGCTGTCTCAGCAACGTTTCCTGCAACAAAAGCCAACTATTTCCGCCTCGAATTGGTGAAAACTAGTTTTGTTTATTTTAATACTTTGCCAATTGCCGAATTTGAATTGTTGAAGGATATTGAAAATCCACTTTTTCAGCCTCCTGTTACTTCCTTCTTCGAAAAAACGGCATCTGTGTATGACTTGAACGAAAATGCACTGGATTCGAATGTAAAAAATAATGTTACCCCAATTTCAGAAAATTCAATTCTAGATATTACACGGTATATGTCGGCCGATGGAACGCTGAAATGGAACGCGCCAAAAGGACGTTGGCAGATTATTCGTTTCGGTTATACTTCTACCGGCGTTAAAGTTGATCCGGCATCACAGGAAGGTGAAGGTTTGGAGGTGGACAAAATGGATACCACTGCACTGAATGTACATATCAACAGCTACGCGAAAAAACTGATTGAATCAGCCGGCAACTACAAAGGTAACACGCTGAAATTCTTGTTGATGGATAGTTGGGAAGCGCAATTTCAAACCTGGTCGAAAGATTTTGCAACAGAATTTAAGGATCGCAGAGGGTACAACATCCTTTCGTGGATTCCGGTTTTATGTGGCGAAACAGTTGGTAGCACGGAGCTTTCAGAAGCTTTTTTGCACGATTTCCGCAAAACGATTGCCGACCTGCTCGACCAAAACTTCTACAAACATTTTGCTGAATTGAGCCACCGGAATCAGATGGAATACCATGGCGAAGCAATTTACGGTGGCTGGGGCGCTTATCCTCCGATGGATGCACTAAAATCAAATGAATACATTGATATGCCAATGACTGAATTTTGGGCTGGCGCCAATTCAAATAACCTGCTTGATTATCAACCTGCAAACAAGCCGGTAACTACGATGCCAACTTCTTCAGCACTTGCATTCAACAAACAAATTATTGGTTCTGAAGCATACACGGGCAACGCTCATTATTCCGAAGCTCCCGGCGATTTAAAACCATTTGGCGATGCTGCTTTCTGTTCAGGAGTGAATCAAATTATCCTGCACAGTTATATTCATCAGCCTTTCGACCTTAAACCGGGCATGACGTTGGGTAAATTTGGCGGACATTATAACCGCAATAATCCGGTATGGGAATTTAACCAGGATTGGCTGAAGTACCAGGCACGTGTTCAATACATCCTTCAGAAAGGCGAACCTGTGGTTGATGTTCTGTTTTACGCAGGCGATGAATTGCCGTGGTTTTACACCAAAAGTTTTGTAAACGATTTACCATACGGCGTTCGACCCAACGCATGTAACATTGATATGTTGAAGTCTATAATCAAAGTCATTGATGGGAAGTTGTCGCTTGGCGGCAATCAACGCTTTTCTTTGTTGATGTTGCACAATACAACCAAAATGGAATTCTCAACGCTCAAAAGGATTGCCGAATTGGTGAAGGCTGGTGCTGTGGTTTATGGCCCAAAACCATTAGAGATGTTGTCGCTTACTGACATCAAAAACGATGTTGCTTCATTCAACCAATTAGCCGGTGAAGTTTGGGGTAAAACAAACGAAAATAGTTATGGCAAGGGAAAAATGATTTCAGGAAAACCACTTGCGGAAGTTCTGAACCAGCTAAATGTTATTCCTGACCTGACTACCAATACCCAGGATCCAAAAGAAATCATGTATATCCACAAAAAGCTGGATGGTATGGACATCTATTTTGTTTTCAATCAGCAAAACAGAGATATAAACCGAGAGATTTTATTTCGTGTAAGCAGCAAAACACCCGAAATCTGGAATGCTGAAAATGGTGATGTAATAAAACCGGCCATTTATTCAATGGACAAAAACCAAACCCGTATTTCTGTTACATTCAAACCCTATGAATCCAGGATATTTGTGTTTAAAAATGACGTTCCGTCGCAATTCATTCAGAAGGTTTCATTGGCCGGAAAACAAATCTTTCCACAGAAACAGCTTGCTGACACATTATTTGCAATTCCTCAAGCAGTTTACAAAAAGGAGAAAATCGCATATACAACTGAATTATCCGGAGAATACGCTTTTATAACCAATGAAAACAAGGTAATCAAGACAAAATTATCTCAACCTAAAATCCTTGATCTGGAGAATTCGAAAACCAGGATTGAGTTTTTCCCAATATCCGATGAAGTGATTCCTCCTGTTGAAATAACTAAACTGAAATCTCTGACTGAATTTGACGATCCGGCCATAAAATACTTTGCCGGCAAAGCCATGTACACGATTAATTTCACTGTCCCAGGAAACTTTGTTTCCAATAGCGATTCAATCGAGCTTGATTTGGGTAACCTGAGCGCAACTTCGGAAGTGATTTTAAATGGGAAATTGCTCGGATACCCCTGGCAATCTAATACCCGATTGGTTGTTTCCGACTTCCTAAAGGCAGAAAACAAGCTGGAAATAACCGTGGCCAATGTTTGTCGCAACCGCTTCATCGGCGATTTGATTCAATATGGTAGTGTGAAAAGCCTGTGGACTACTTCGCCCATCGAAGATATTCTGAATAAAAATATGCCTTTAAAACCTTCAGGATTAATGGGGCCGTTGAGATTGGTTGGATATAAAAGTACTGACAAATGAAAATACGCTAAAATGAAAAATTTAAAATTTAAAACATTAGCTCTGATTGCCATTCTGATTGCAATTTCAGTCACCAATCTTTTTTCGCAGCCAAATTTCCCTCTGCCTTCAACTGGCGACGAAAAAGGCTTTATCTCCATTTTTGACGGGAAGTCATTAAAAGGATGGGAAGGGGATTCGGTTTATTGGCATGTTGAAGATGGGAAAATAGTTGGAGTAGTAACCCCGGAAACGATTCTGAAACGAAACACATTTTTGATTTGGCGAGGAGGTACTACCGGCGATTTCGAACTAAAACTGGAATATAAAGTTTCGGCTGAGGGAAATTCAGGAATAAATTACCGGAGTTTCGAAGTCGACGGAGTTCCTTTGGCATTAAGGGGTTACCAATGCGATATTGATGGAGCGGGTTCATGGAGCGGACAAAATTATGAAGAACGGGGTAGGACATTTCTGGCGCTTCGTGGGCAAATAACTCAAATCAGTGAGGATGAAAAGCCGGTTGAAGTTGGAACTGTCGGCGGAAAGGATCAATTAAATGAATATATAAAAAAAGAAGATTGGAACGAATGCCTTTTGATTATAAAAGGAAATACACTGATTCACATGATTAACAAGCATGTAATGAGCATAGTTGTGGATAATGATATTGCCAACCGAAAAAATGATGGTTTGCTAGGCGTACAGGTGCATGTTGGTCCGCCTATGACAATTGAATACCGGAATATCAGGATAAAGAAATATTGAGACTTGATAATGGACATACACGTTTGATATGATGTATTAATTGCAGGATAAATTCCAATGCAGTTTTTGCCGAATTGGAATGTTTGAGTCCGGAAAAAATATTGAAGGTCGGTGAGTCAATTAAATATGTAATCCAAATTCTTGAAATAGAAATAAATATGAAAATAAAGCACATCCTATTCACATTCGCTTTCATCCTTTTAGGCTTATCAAGCCAAGCACAAAAGGAAGGACTTCCAGTGATTGGCGCTCAGGTTTTTCTGGAACCCGGTCAAACCAATGAGGAGGTCGAAAATTGGTTCAAAATCCTGCACGATCAGAAAATGACGGTTTGCCGGGTATTTTTGATCGAAACACACATGCACAAACCGGATGGAACCTGGGATTTTGAGCAATATGACTTTGCTTTTAAAATGGCTGATAAATATGGGGTTAAAGTGTTTGCAACTTTCTATCCAAAAGAAATTGCTGCCGATTGGCGATTGGAAAAACTGCCACAAAGCAAGGAACACCTAAGTCTTCTTAAAGATTATTTTAAGAATATGGTGGTGCATTTTGGAAAATTCAAATCGCTTTACG
Organism: Bacteroidales bacterium; assembly: GCA_038236995.1. GTDB lineage: Bacteria > Bacteroidota > Bacteroidia > Bacteroidales > Prolixibacteraceae > JAAFHB01. The sequence continues at coordinate 18,733 of JBBRZE010000063.1, forward strand.
GCTGGGTGATTCAAAATGAACCGGGTTCGTATGGCATGTATCCAAAAAGCAATCTGTCTGATAGCCTTAAATCGGAATGGAAGAAACACCTGGTTCCAAATGCGTATCGAAGCAAAGGCTATAAGATTGATAATCCATTGGAAGATAAAGTTTTTCAGCGTAATTATATTACATGGTATTTGTCGTGGATAACAGATCAAATTCTTGAAACCGGAGATAAACATGAAATACATGTGAATAATCAGGATATTTTCTATAATGCACCTGAATACGATTTCGTTTCATGGCGCAAGTTCCTGACCATTTTCGGGGCTTCCTGTCATCCAAGCTGGCATTATATATTTTTCAACCGCAACCAATATTCCATGGTACTCTCTGCCAATTGCGACCTGATTCGTTCAGGTGCAGGCGACAAACCATTTATGGTTACCGAGTTGCAGGGCGGTAACAACACCTACAGCGGTTTTGTCCCGATGTGCCCTACCAAAGATGAAATTACCCAGTGGTTATGGGTTTCCATAGGTTCCGGATCCAAGGGAACAATATTTTGGACATTAAACCCCAGAGCAGTTGGCGGTGAAGCTGGAGAATGGGCCATGATTGATTTCAAGCAAAAACCGTCTGATCGTTTGTTGGCTGCAGGCTCTGTAGCAAATGAGTTAAGCAAAAATCGAACTCTTTTCGAAAATGCAAAACCTGTCGAATCATCCATCTACATTTTATATTCCAAAGAATCGTTCTGGATGGAGAAATCAAAGGCCGACAGAAAGGAAAAGGAACAAATTGAAGGTAGAACCGAGGGTGCCATGATAAAATCGGTGATTTCGTGGTACGAAGCCTTAACAGAGTGTGGCATTAATACCAATTTGGGGGAGATTGGACAATTTGATTGGGATAAACCCAGTCATGCTGGCGAAACCATTATTCTGTCGCATCAGTTGTGCATCGCTTCCAACTACTGGGAAAAGCTACGGCATTTCGTAAAAACGGGTGGCAAATTGATTGTTGATGGTTTGACATTCTTTTTCGATGAAAACCATTTCTCGGTGATACAAACAGGTTTTCCGCTCGAAGATGTGATGGGTGGATCTTTGGTTGAAGTAATTACCACGCCTGGCGATTTTACTTTGAAACTTGGTTCAGAAAATCTTCCTGCCCATCTTTTTAAAGGTGTACTCAACAACACAACTGGCAAAGTACTTGCAAAAGAAGGCGATAATATCATTGCCATATCCAATCAATTCGGAAAAGGCAGTACCACATGGATCCCATCCATGCTGGGTTTAGGTGCAAAACGAGTTGATAATGGGCCGCTTTCAAGATTTTTGAGTACTGAACTTTCTGAAACAATCAGCGCTTTCCCTGTTCATTTCGATAAACCTCAAAAAGGTGTTCTGATGCGCACCTTGGTGTCAGATTCAAAAATCATTACAATAATCGTTAACAAGTCCACTGAGGAGAAAATCATACCGCTTGTCCTGAAAAACAGCAGTGCGAAACCCAATGTGTTGGTTGCAAGCAAACAGGGAAGCATTTCAGGCAAAACAATCAGTATTAAACCTGAAGAAACTATGGTGATTGAGTGGGAATAGCATTAATTAAATTTAAAAATAAATGAAAATACAACGATTATCCAACTGCTTAATATTGATTATCTTACTGTTATCCGTAATGTTATCGGTAGCTCAGCCCCCTGTTATTCCCTCAGTCGCGGAACTCAATGGTCCATTCGGGAAACATGATTTAGAGGTATTTCGAAAACCGCCACTGGTGTTCCATCCCCAAACCTGGTTCCATTATATTGGTGGGAATGTGTCAAAGGAAGGAATTACTGCTGATCTGGAAGCAATAGCCAAAGCAGGCATTTCAGGAATCCAATTATTTCACGGGCAATTTGGGGGACCATGGCCGGGAGTCGTTCCTCAAATTGCAAGTCTTAGTCCTTCCTGGGATGGAGTGGTCAAACATACAGCTGAAGAATGCCATCGTTTGGGCTTGCGTTTTACAATGCAAAATTGCCCGGGATGGTCAATGTCAGGAGGTCCCTGGATTGAACCTTCCAATTCGATGCGTAACCTTGTGGTAAGCCGCACAGATATTGTGGCTGATGGCAATGAAGTGAATATTAAGCTGGCAGTTCCTCAGCCGAGTAATGAACCCTGGCGGGATTACAAAGATATTACTGTGCTTGCTTTTCCGACTCCCCTGGATGACTCAGATTCTCCGCTTGTACCACAAAGGGTGACCAGCAATCTTCAGGATTTACCATGGATGGATTGCCTGTCGGGAAACCTGAAAGCCCCATTTATTCTTCCGCCCGCACCAACAGAGCATCCAAATTGGATAGAAGTAACCTTTGCCAATGAAGTCGCACTTCGCACGATTGAGCTTTCAAGTATTCAGGCTTTTTATCATCAGTTTTGTTACGAACCGGGGGTATCCGTTACAGTGCAGGCTGTTTCTCCCGATGGCAAAACCCGGCAGGTATTTCATTCAGCCATGCCCCAAAGTAACTGGCAGGATGACCAACCCATTTCATTGGCTTGCGATGAAGTCAATGGAATAAAAACATATCGTGTTTCGATTGTAAATAATCATCAAATCTCACTTGGGTCGCTCCGGTTGTTCTCTGCTGCACGCAAAAATAACTGGGAATCGGAAGCAGGATGGACGCTGCGAAGTATCGTCCGCGAGGGGGCGCACCCCCGGCAATCTCCGTCCGCTTTTGTGGATTCGCGTCGAATCCTGGATATAACGGCTGAAATGGATAGTCTGGGTCACCTAAAGTGGAAAGCTCCACTGGGCAAATGGACTATTTTACGCATGGGCCATATCAACACAGGGATGAAAAATGGCCCTGCTCCTATAGAAGGAACCGGCTGGGAATGTACTAAACTATCGGAATCAGGTCCCAATGCGCAATTTGCAGGGTATATTGGCCGATTGATCAAAAAGGATGGAGCAATATCCGGAAAGTTAAACGGAATGCTATTGGATAGCTGGGAATGCAAAACACAAACCTGGACTCCAATGATGGAGCAAGAATTTAACCGGGTCTCAGGTTATGAACTTCGTAAATGGTTACCGGCTGTATTCGGTTATGTGATTAGCGATCACGAAACAACAACCCGTTTTCTCAGAGACTGGCGTGCAACTATCAGTGACCTTATCACCAATAAATTTTATGGGCGAATGGCAAAACTTGCAAAGGACAACGGTTTGACCATTGAATATGAAACAGGGCCAGGGGATGTCTTTCCTGCCGATATTCTTGAATATTTTAAGTTCGCCGATGTTCCCATGTGCGAATTCTGGAAACATTCAACAGATTCATTTGTAGGTACTTTGAATTTCAAGCCTATCAAACCCACCGCTTCAGCAGCAAGGCTTTACGGGAAGCCGCGGGTCTCGGCCGAAGCATTTACATCTTTTGAGCTAACCTGGGACGAGCACCTGAGTTCGTTAAAAGAAATAGCGAATATTAATTGTATTGAAGGGGTAAGCCATCTAATTTTTCATACCTATACCCACAATCCGCGGACAGATTTTTTGCCCCCCGGATCTTCCTTTGGATCTGGCATTGGTACCCCCTTTCTGCGGGGACAAACCTGGTGGAAACACATGCCTGAGTTTACTTCCTACCTATCACGTTGTACTTATCTGCTCGAACGAGGGAAACCTGTCTCCGATGTTCTGTGGTATCTTGGCGACGAGATTAACCACAAACCGGATCAACTGGCTTACTTCACCGAAGGTTTTAAATACGATTATTGCAATCCCGATGTTTTACTCACCCGTTTAAGCGTACAAAATGGGTTGCTGGTTACCCCTGAAGGTATTAGTTACCGCTTACTTTGGTTGCCTGACAACACCCGCATGTTGCCTCAAACACTTGAAAAAATGCTGTCTCTTTTAAATGAGGGCGCTACTATTATTGGCGATCCTCCCCAAGGTCTTGCTACCCTGACAGATCCTGAAAATGCCCAAAAACGTTTTGAGACAGCGGTCACAGCAATATGGGGAGATTCATCAGAAAGCGGTATGCGTACCGTGGGGAAAGGAAAAGTAATAAAAGGGATGTCACTTGCCGCTTCCTTGGCTAAATTGAATATCGAACCTGATGTTACCGGGGGTAAAGCCCTGTGGTCACATCGGAAAACGGATGGTGCCGATTGGTATTATGTTTGTGCCCCCAAAGGAAGTGGATTCAATGGATTGCTAAACTTTCACAACAGTGGCAATGTCGAAATATGGGATCCACTAACCGGTACGATAACTCAGGCGCCGTCTTCAAAATCGGGTAATTATACTCAGGTGCAATTTGATTTGCCCCAGGCAGGGTCTTGTTTTGTTGTTTTCCAAAAGGCAGAGAAATCAGCCGGAATAATTAAATATCCTGACTCAGTTAAATGGCAACAAACGATCCCTTTAGCTGAACCGTGGAAAATAACGTTCCCTTTTGGAAAAGCAACACCTGTTTCAATAACGGTGAAGGAGTTAAAAGCGTGGAAAGATCTTGACCTGACCCCTGAATCAAAAGCATTTTCAGGAACCGCAACGTATACTACCACCTTTGATGTGGGGAAATTTAAGAAAGATTCCCGTTTTTTACTCGATCTGGGCCGCGTTGAAATGATTGCAGTGGTATCACTGAATGGGAAACCAATACGTACATTATGGACTCCACCCTATAAGGTTGATCTTTCTGATGCCATTAAATCTGGAATAAACAAATTGACAGTGGAAGTGACCAGTACATGGTTCAATCGCCTTGTTTACGATGCGGGATTGCCTGAAGCGCAACGCAAGACATGGACTATAAATGGTCCGTCCAGGGATGCGGCGCTCAGGGAAAGCGGTCTGATTGGTCCGGTTATACTTAACGCAGATAAAAAATAATAGTAACACGGATCGGGAAATAAAGTCATTCAGACCATTTAAGTGTAAAAATAAAATTAAAGACAATGAAAAAACAAATTCTGATAATTTTAGTTTGGGTGTTTCTTGGCTTGGTTCAGGTTTTTGGGACTAACATCCATGTTTCTAAAAAAGGGCTTGACACGAACAATGGCTCCGAGAGTTCGCCACTTCTCACCATAACAGCAGCATCAAAAATAGCAATGGCCGGTGATGTGATTTTAGTACATGAAGGTACCTATCGAGAATGGGTAAAACCGGAGCGTGGCGGTACTAGCGAAGATAAAAGAATCATTTATCGCGCTGCACCAGGCGAAAAAGTATATATAAAGGGCTCTGAAAGAATTACTAAATGGGCAAATTGTGAAAATGGTGTATGGGCAACAGAAGTGCCCAATACAATGTTTGGCGACTACAATCCATATACATTAACCGTTTCGGGAGGATGGCTCGAATATGGAAAGTGGCGCTCGCGCGGAGCCGTTTATCTCAATGGTGTTGGATATTATCAGGTTGAATCGATGAATGAACTTGTTGTTACTAAAAATAGCTGGCATGTGTATTCATCCGATAAAAGTACAACTATTCATGTGAACTTCGGTACTGCCGATCCTAACAAGGAGTTGGCAGAAATTAATGTTCGCGAAAGTGTATTTATGCCAAACAAAGTGGGCGTAAATTATATCACTGTGGATGGCTTCTATATTTCACAGGCAGCCACCAACTGGACTCCACCCACAGATGGTTTGCAGATGGGAGCAATCGGGCCACGACTTGGAAAATACTGGATTATTGAAAATTGCGATATATCACATTCAAAAGCTTGCGGTATCGTTCTTGGAAGTTCGCCGGGAGTAGATTATACGGATATCAATGCTTATGGCGAGCATCTTATCCGGAACAATTATATACACCATTGTGGACAAGCAGGTCTGATTGGTAAATTTGGTGCCACCCGTTCCACAATTACAGGAAATTTAATAGAAGAAATCAACTATTTACGCGAATTTGGAGGTTGGGAAACTGCTGGTATTAAATTTCATCATACTTCCGATGTTATCATCTCGAATAATGTTATTCGCGGAGTTCGAAACTTGTTTTCTACTGCAGGTTTTGGAATATGGATCGATTTTGTAAATCAGGGAACCCGAATTTCCGGAAATATAATGTATGACATTGATAATTACGCAATTCATTTAGAAATGAATCATGGACCTATGCTTATTGACAATAACATAATCATTGGTAAAACTTTTAGCATAAAGGCTCAGGGTTCTGATTTTTCACAACATCCTGGTGGTGTAAATACCAGTACTGACGGGGTTGTTTATGCACATAACCTTTTTGTTGATGCGAATCAAGCATATACCGAATTTACTACCCGCTCATCAGATTATTTCAAGCCGCACACCACTATAAGCAATGGCAAAAAAGATGGAACTCATCGTGAAGATAAGTGGCTGAATAATATTTTTATTCGTCGGGGACTCGATAATATCCCTTTTTTAAGATATTTGGCTGTTTCCGGTTCAGAATGGGATTTAAAAATTAATGCGGAAGAATTTAAAGGTGCTCCCGGCATGGTTGCCGATAATAATTTGTTTATGGAAGGTGCAAAAGGTTCATCTTTTGGAGATACTAAAAGTGTGGTTGATCCTTTTAAAACTGGCTTTAAAATAGAAAGTCGCCCAACTGGTGTAGCCATACAATTTTCGATGAACAAAGCATACGATCAGGTAAAATCACCGCTTGTAAATGCAGCCTTAGTAGGTGTTTTTACCACAACTGGTCAAACCATTGAAGACAAAGATGGTAAAGCAATTACAGTTGACACCGATTTCAATGGAAAATCATTTAAAAAACCTACGGTTGGTCCTATCTCAAACTTGAATGAAGGGAATAATAGCATTGTTTGGGATATTAAACGATGACCTTTTTTATTGTCAATTTTAAAACGTTGAAATATCATATAAATGAAATTTAAAATTATTTTCCTGACACTGTTTTTAAGCTGTATTCATCAATTAATAGCGGCACAATCAACTGTTCAACCTTTAGTTCTTAAAATAGATGCAACCAAAGAAACAGGAAAAATGGAACCCATTTGGGCCTGGTTTGGGTACGACGAACCCAATTATACCTACATGAAAGATGGGAAAAAATTGTTGTCTGAAATTTCAGCATTTAGTTCTGTTCCGGTCTATGTTCGTGTTCACAATATATTAACTACCGATGAAGGAGAACCCGGATTGAAATGGGGTTCTACCAATGCTTATACCGAAGATGCCAATGGGAATCCGGTTTATGACTGGACAAAAATGGATAAAATCTTCGATACATTCATTGAAAGAGGCATGAAGCCAATTGTTGAACTGGGTTTTATGCCAAAAGCAATCTCCACGCATCCTGAACCATACCGACATAATTGGCCTAAAAATCCGGATATCATGCAAATGTCAACAGGTTGGGCATATCCTCCAAATGACTATAAGAAATGGGCAGAATTGGTTTTTCAGTTCACCAAACATTGCATATCGCGCTATGGCGAAAAGGAGGTAGAAAGCTGGTACTGGGAAGTGTGGAACGAACCGGATATCAGTATTTACTGGAAGGGAACCATAGAGGAGTATTTTAAACTGTATGATTATTCTGTGTCGGCAGTCAGAAAAGCCTGTCCAAAAGCAAAAGTTGGTGGACCCACAACTACGGATCCCCGAAATGAGGATGCTGCAAAGTTTTATCGTGCTTTCCTGCAACATTGCCTGGATGGAATCAATTATGCGACTGGCAAAAAGGGTTCAGCTTTGGATTATGTTACTTTCCATGCCAAAGGAACACCAAAATTGGTTGATGGAAATATTCAAATGAATATCAACCTGCAACTCCAGTCAATCGCAAAGGGATTTGAAATTGTCGCTTCATTTCCTAAGTTTAAGAACCTGCCAATTATAATAGGAGAATCAGACCCCGAGGGTTGTGCAGCTTGTGCCGGTGGATCTTATGCATATCGAAATGGTACAGTATATTCAAGTTATCAAGCTGCCGTCTTTGCCAAAACGTATGAATTGGCTGATTTCTATAAGGTAAATCTGAAAGGAGCAGTAACCTGGGCATTTGAGTTTGAGGATAAGCCGTGGTTTGCAGGTTTCCGCGATTTGGCCACCAATGGTGTGGATAAGCCAGTGTTGAATATTTACCGGATGTATGGAATGATGAATGGAACACGTATTTACGTTTCCGGTGGAAAGTATGATTTAAAAGCGATGACAGAAAAGGGAGTGAAAGATACTGATGCCGACATCAATGCATTAGCTTGTAAGGATAAAAACTCTGTTTCGGTAATGGTCTGGAATTATCACGACGATGATTTGCCAGTCCCAGCATCCACTATTGAAATTGCAATTGAAGGACTTCCAGCTAAAAACATTTTGGTTCAGGAATACCGCATTGACAAGAAACATAGCAATTCGTTTGAGGCATGGAAAAAAATGGGCTCACCTCAAAATCCGACACAAGAGCAAATCGCAGAACTCGAAAGAGCAGGACAACTCAAATTATTCGCTTCACCTGAGTGGATAAAAGCGAATCATGTAAAAACTGTGATGAAAATACAGTTACCACGTCAGGGAGTTTCTTTGTTGAAGTTTTCGTGGTAATCAAAGGAACATAAAAGATTGAAATTTTTAAATAGCATCTATGAAGCATTATATTTTGTCATTTTTTATCACCTGTTTCTCATTAAATGGCTTTACTCAGAAATTATTTCCGGTAGATGTTTACACATTTATTGAAAATCCTCAGATTACGCGGGTAAATCAGGAGCCGGGACGTAATCCATTCATGCCTTTTTCAACTGTTTCAGGTGCTTTACAAGCTGGAAATAAACAGTCTGATTTGATGGTTTCATTGAACGGCGACTGGAAGTTTAGTTGGTCAGAAAACATTGAAAAATCTATCAGAAACTTTTACGCTGCAGGTTTTAACGACAAAAAATGGGGTACTATTCAGGTTCCCGGAAATTGGGAAATGCAGGGATATGGAGATCCGATGTTCCGGAATATTCAACACCCTTTTGTAAGCAACCCGCCTTTTGTGCCAAAAGATTATAATCCCGTGGGATTGTATCGGAAAGACTTTAATTTGCCTTTGAATTGGAAAGGTAAAGAAATCTTTCTACGGGTTGAAGCGGCCAGTTCTGTCTCGTTTGTTTGGATAAATGGTCAGGAAGTAGGCTACAATGCAGGTGCTTTTGAACCGGCGGAATACAAACTCACAAAATATCTGAAACCCGGAAAAAACAATATCTCTATTCAGGTAATTCAATATTCAGCCGGAACTTACCTCGAAGATCAGGATATGTGGCGCTTATCAGGAATTTTTCGCGATGTGTACTTAGTGGCAACACCTACTGTACATATTCAGGATTTTTCGGTTGTTACCGATTTAGATGCTGATTATAAAGATGCTAAGCTTTCCGTATCGGCAACAATAAAAAATCAGGGAATAGATAAAGGTGTCAATTATCAAGTTGAAGCCTCGTTGTTCGACAATCAACAAAATCCTGTTTTAAAGTCAGTTTTATTTTCTAACGTTGAAATTTCAGCGAATGGTGCTGAAACCATAAAACTCGAATCCGGTATTGCAAATCCAGCTAAATGGACTGCTGAGACTCCAAATTTATATACACTGATGTTGAAATTAAAAGACGCATCAGGAAAAATAACCCAGGTTGTTTCACAAAAAATCGGATTCAGAAAAATTGAAGTAAAACACCAGGCTTTGCTTGTAAACGGCGCACCCGTTAAACTCAATGGTGTAAACAGCCACATGCAACATCCGGATTTGGGACATATGATGGATATTGAAACCATGCGTAAGGATTTGATATTAATGAAGCAGTTCAATATTAATTGTGTGCGTACTTCGCATTATCCTCCCAATAAGGAATACCTTGATTTAGCTGATGAACTTGGAATGTATATTGTTGATGAGGTGGGAGATGAATCGCATGCTACCCAATATATTTCCGAAAAAGAGGAATGGACAGCGGCTTATGTAAATCGTGTTGAGCGAATGGTTTTGCGCGACAGATCACATCCTTGCATCATTTTCTGGAGCGCAGGAAATGAAAGTGGCTTTGGGAAAAACATCTGCGAAGTGATAAAAGCGGGCAAAGCACTTGATCCAACCCGTCTTTGGATGTATGGCGGGAATACGGATGATCCTGCCTGGGCTAATGAAGTGTCTTGCGAGGAAATTATTGGTCCGCGTTATCCAACACCTGCCGAATTAAAATATCGGATAGCAAATGTTCCTGAGTCGCAAGATCCCCGACCTTCGTTTATGGATGAATATGCGGCTGCTACTGGAAATGGTGCTGGTGGCCTTGATGAATATTGGGATATAATCTGGAATGCTCCCCGTTGCATTGGTGGAGCTATTTGGGACTGGGTTAGTCCGGGATTAAGAGAAAAAGTGAGATTGCTGAACGATGCTTCTCCGAATAAAATTGTCACTTCTATAAATGGACATGCAAAGTTAGTTCCCGGGAAATACGGCTCAGCAATTCAGTTGAATGGTTTTGATCAATGGGTAGATGTGTATCGCCATCCGGCGCTTGATAGTACGGGCGATAAATTGACAATTTCATTGCTCGTTAAACCAACAGAATGGAATGGAAATGGAAGTTTTATTACCAAAGGAAGTAACCAATATGGGCTGATTCAGAAAGACAAAGATTCAATTCAATTTTATGTTGGCACTCCTAAAAATCCGACAAACGCAAATTCTCTTGTCATGTCGGTTCAGACAATTCTTAATTTGGAAACTTCAAAGGATGGAATATTAACGGTTAAAACTCCGGAAAACTGGGTTGGGAATTGGCATCAAGTCGTTGGAATTTACGATGGAGAAAAAATTGAAATTTACATTGATGGCAAGGTTTCAGGTAGTAAATCACATAATGGTTATATCTTAAACAGACCTTTCCCGGTCAATATTGGGCGCGATGCTGAAGAACCGGATAAATTCAACACAACCAGAAGTAATAATGCAAGTATTGATCAGGTACTTATTTTTAATCAAGCCTTATCAATTAATCAGTTATCGCAACCTGATGAAAAGTTGAAAACAGAAGCGGCTTTGTGGCTTGATTTTGATGAAATTGAGCAAAAGGGAGAATACTTTGCATTGGGGCACAGCGACGCCAGATCGTATGGATTGATTTGGCCTGACAGAACTCCGCAGCCGGAATTGTGGCAAGTGAAAAAATCAGCACAGCCTGTCTTAACAAAAATGGTTGATGCCGATAAAGGATTGGTTGAAATAACCAACAGACACCGTTTTCTTAATCTAAATGAATTTGTAACAGTTTGGCAGTTGATGGCTGATGATATAATCCTTCAACAAGGCAATCTCGATTTATCGGTTGAACCAATGAAAACGATCCAAACAACGATACCCTTTCAAAACCCGGATATAATGCCCGGCGTTGAATACCGGTTAGTCATCAGTTTCAGACTAAAAGAAGATAAACCCTGGGCAAAAAGAGACTTTGAAGTGGCATGGGATGAGTTTGCACTGCCTTACAAATCAAATGCAATCGAACACAATTCCAAAGAAAGTCAGCTGGTTACGGTTTCCGAAAGGAATGATTCCCTTTTGATTTTAGGGGAAAACTTTGAATACAGTTTTGATACGCGTTCCGGGATATTAATCTCCATGAAATATATGGGCAAGGAATTGATTGAAGCGGGTCCAAAACTAAATATCTGGCGAGCTCCATTGGCCAACGAATTGGATGGCTGGGGAAAAACCGGAGCAGATTTAGTCTATAAACCGGGCATGGGCAACGATGTTGCTAATGCATGGCGGTCATTGGGTTTGGATAATCTTAACTATAAATTAGATCATTTTTCTTTTGTTCAGAAAAATAAGAATGAGGTTCTTATTGTAGTTAATTCTCACTCGGAAGGAATAAATTACAAAACTATTTTTGAAGAAAAGTACAGCTATAGTATTTCTTGTGCTGGAGAAATAGTTGTTAGTCACAGCATTGTTCCACAGGGATTTATGCCTGCATGGATTCAGTGTATTGGAAATCAGTGGACTATTAATCAGAAATTAAATCAAGTCTCCTGGTATGGCCGCGGACCATTCGAGAATTACCCCGACCGTAAATCAGGAGCAAAGACAGGTATTTATAAGTCAATCGTAAATGAAATGGAAGAGTCTTATCTGCTTCCTCAGGACTATGGACTTCGTACAGAAAATCGTTGGGTTCGGTTGGAAAGCAATGAGGGCTTTGGGCTTGAGTTTAAAGGTGAAAAGTGGTTCGATTTCAGTGTACATTCCTACGATACCGATCAGCTGACAAGAGCAAAGTATCCTTTTCAATTACATGCTTCGAAAGAAATCACTTTTAATTTCAATTATGCAACAAGCGGTGTAGGATGTACTTCAATTTCAGTATTAAATCAATACAGAGTAAAGCCTAATGAGATTAATTTCAACTTTGTGATTCGACCATTTGGAAAGGAACAACACGATTAAGTTTAGCAAACTAATTTCTCTATTTGAATTACAATAGTTCGGTAAATTTCAATATAAATAATTGAATATCAATATAATACACGAAAAATAAATGTAAAATAATTTGGTTAGTACCTTAAAAATCAGTAATTTAAAAGATTATTCCGTAATTTTTTAAAAATGATTCCCAAGGTCAGTAAACCAATTAAAAGTCATATTATCAGCGTGTTGGAAAACAAGATTTTCGAACACGCTGAATAAGTCTCGAAAAGATTTTATCGTTAGCGTTCTTTGGCATATTTTGAGTATCAAATGTAGGATTAATTTCTTGCAACTTGGGCGGTTTAGTCCTCTTTGTGAGCAAACCTTCCGGAACCAATTTGAGATAGAGTTTGACTTCTTCGCTTTTAACAAGCATTTAATCAATCAAGTTTGTTCTGATGAAAAAGTTATTGCATTTGATCCAAGTTTTATTCCCAAAGTTGGCAAAGCTACTTACGGCAGAGGTCGATATTGGTCTGGTGTAGCTTGTTCAACCAAATGGGGTCTACTGGATTATGGCAAAATTGCCGATTAAAATTTAACGAAGTATTGTTCAATAAACTCAACTTAATTCAAAAATTGGATAAAAGGTTCATTTTTCCTGATTTTACAAAATCAAACCATTTTGCGTAGTTTTCCAAGACAGCTCCTTTGCGAGAGACACCTCCAAAGAAAACGTGAAACAGATGTTTAAACAATTAAGCCCCCAAAAGTAAATGAGGGTGATATTAAATACTGAACAGGTCTCAAATTACGACCGGTTAATAATAAAGTTATGAGTGAAGAATTAGCTACCTATAACCGAAGAGAAATTGAAAATCGCATTTTTAGTTTCAGGGGTATTCAAATAATGATAGATCGTGATCTGGCAGAAATGTATGGTGTTGAAACAAAAGTTTTAAATTAGGCTGTAAAACGCAGTATTGAGCGATTTCCTGATGCTTTCAGATTTCAATTGTCTGTTAATGAAAAGAATGAACTGGTCACAAATTGTGACCGGTTCGAAAATTTGAAACCCTCTTCGGCCTTACCTTATGTATTTACCGAGCAAGGAGTAGCTATGCTTTCAGCCGTATTGCATAGTGAAACCGCTGTTAAGGTCAGCATCCAAATAATGAATGCTTTTGTTGAAATGCGAAAAATGATTGGCTCATATACCGGCCTCATTCAGCGAATTGACAATATTGATCTATGGAGGTTGAAATCGGATGAAAAGTTCGAACAGGTTTTCAAAGCCTTGGAGCAAAGCAAGAAGTTGCCCAAACAAGGAATTTTTTTTGAAGGTCAAATTTTTGATGCGCATGCTTTTGTTTCGGAATTAATCCGTAGTGCAAATAAATCGATACAACTCATTGATAATTATATCGACGAAAGTGTTCTGATGTTGCTGTCAAAGCGAAATGCAGAAGTGGCGACAACGATCTACACTAAGAATATTACAAAGATTTTAGAACAGGATGCAGCCAAATTCAATGCTCAATATCCACCCATCGAGTTGAAAAAATTTAATCAATCACATGATAGGTTTTTAATCATTGAAGAAACAAGGGTTTATTTATTCGGTGCATCGTTAAAAGACTTGGGTAAAAAGTGGTTTGGATTCGCACAAATCGACAAAGATACGGTAACAATCCTGCAAAAAATAAAGGATTTATGAAACAAGCATGTTTGTTAAACACAAACAAGGATGAATCTCTTAAGTTAAATGATTGAAATAATGTCGTATAATTTCAAAGACTTTCGGAAGTAAAATACCTGCGTGTATGCAAACTGTATGCAAATAAAAAGAGTTGCAAAATTTTATTTTTACAACTCTTTGATTTTCAGTGGAGAATATCGGAA
>JBBRZE010000064.1:0-32252 GCA_038236995.1 Bacteroidales bacterium
ATATATAATTTTACTACCCTGTAAATATATTAATTATCAGAGATTTAAAATGTGTTTTAGAAATATACAGAATGATCTAAAAACATGCTTGTTACGATTCATAATCGCGAGGTCGAGGGATCATGCCCCTCTCTCGCTACATTTAGAAAAGAGGTTTATGAGCAATCATGAACCTCTTTTTTTGTGCACCTTGTTTTCGGATTCTTTATTTTCATAACAAGAACACCCATCTGATTTTGAAAAGGTAGAATTTCAGTTTAAGGTCAGTAGGTGTTGATAAATTGTATTTTAATCCGGATGGCACAATAACAAAAGTCATTCAAACAAAAAGTTGAAAGAATGATTTATAAAACTTAAGCTATTGAACCAAATATTTAGTTACTTTGAAGAATAACTGTTGTCTAATTATAACATATTTAATTAAGAGAATCATGAAAACATTCTTCCTGATGGGCGCAATTGTTTTACTCACAATCTCAAATCTGCAGGCACAAACGCCTGCTAAAAAGCCAATTCGTCTGGCAATTGCCGGGGTGACTCACGGACACAATTCGTTTATACTGGGACGAAAGGATAAAGGAGATTTTCAATTAGTTGGTGTTTTCGAAACGAACAATGAATTGGCTCAGCTCAGGGCGAAAAAATTTGGTTTTGACCCTAAACTGATTTATAATAACCTGGCTAAGATGTTAGACAGCGTAAAACCTGACGCTGTGGTGGCTTTCGGTTCTATTTACGAACACATGGCTGTCGTAGAAGCTTGTGCACCACGGGGTATTCACGTAATGGTTGAAAAACCACTTGCCACCAACGTCCTACATGCTCAAAAGATGGTTGAACTGGCTGAGAAATACCACATTTATTTGCTGACCGATTACGAGACTTCGTGGTATCCAACTACTGCAAAATCATTTCAGCTGGTCAACGACAGTAACTTTGTTGGAAAAATTAAAAAGGTCGTTATTCACGACGGACACCAGGGACCAAAGGAAATTGGCTGCGACAAGTATTTTCTGGATTGGCTCACAGATCCGATTCAAAATGGCGGAGGTGCGTTAATTGATTTTGGATGTTATGGCGCAAATCTGATGACCTATCTGCAAAAAGGGGAAGTGCCGGTTTCGGTAACTGCCGTAACGCAGCAAATTAAACCCGACATTTACCCGAAAGTAGATGACGATGCGACCATTATTGTGAGCTATCCGAAGTCGCAATGTATCATCCAGGCATCATGGAATTGGCCATTCAGCAGGAAAGACATGGAGATTTACGGTAATACGGGCTACATTGTAGCTGAAAACAATTACGACATGCGTCTGCGAAATGGCACAATGAAAGCGGAACAGTCCACAAGGGTTACAGCAAAGGATATCAGTGTTTATGAAGACCCTTTCACCTATTTTGCGGATGTGATTAACGGGAAAATAAAAATGACTAAATACGATCTCTATTCCCCGGAAAACAATTTAATGGTTGTGAAAATTCTGTCAGCAGCCAGAGAGTCTGCCAAAAGCGGGAAAACGGTTAAGTTTAAATAGTCTGTTGAGTATTTTCAAGACAGAATATCAAATAAAAGATGCAATAGATTGATTTAAAGGAAATGATGAGGACTACTTTGTTATTCACAATTTGCCTGATGATGTCGGTTGTTGTTATTCAGGCACAACCAGGAAACAATAAAATGATGTACCGCAACCCGGTGATCGCCGGCGACTTTCCCGACCCGACTGTTATACGTGTTGGCAAAATGTATTATTCGGCAGGAACAACGTCTGATTTCGCACCCAATTATCCGTTATACGAATCGTCCGATCTGGTCAACTGGAAACAGATAGGTTCTGTATTTAACGAACTGCCATCGTGGGCATCCGACAGTTTCTGGGCACCTGAGCTTTATTTTAAAGATGGGACTTTTTACGTTTATTATACAGCTAAACGCAAAGGCGACCGTGTGTCGTGCATAGGCGTGGCAACGACCAAAGACCTCCGGAAGGGATTTACCGACCGCGGTGTCATCGTCGATTGGGGCAAAGAGGCCATCGACGGATTTGTTTTTCGTGATGCCAACAAAAAAATGTACATCTGCTGGAAGGCTTACGGTTTAAACAAGGAGCGGCCCATTGAAATTCTCGCTTCGGAATTAAGTGTCGACGGTTTGTCACTGGTTGGCGAACACTTCAGCCTTACCCGCTTTGATCAGGGATGGAAAGGTGCGGGCGACGAAGGGCAATGTCTTGTTAAACATGGTGATTACTATTACCTCTTTTACTCAGTAGGAGGCTGCTGCGACAACCAATGTAGTTACGCGATAAGGGTTTCCCGTTCGAAAAACCTCAGGACCGGATGGGAACAATATCCCGACCCGATTTTACAGGGCGGTGAAACCTGGAAATGCCCCGGACACGGTACGCTGGTCGCGACACCCGATAACCGCTATTTTTATTTGTACCATTCGTACAACGCCACCGACTTCGAATACATTGGTCGTCAGGGAATGCTGGACGAGGTGGCTTGGGATAATGGAACAGGATGGCCGCGTTTCAAAAACGGGAATACGCCGTCGGTTCATGCCGAAATGCCTTTCGCAAATACAAGGCAAGTGCGAGATTCGGTTTATTCAGATGATTTTTCGAGTGATAAGAATCTGAAATTCTGGCAATGGGACCTTACGGAGCCGAAACCGGCAATCCAAATTCAGCAGGGATTATTAAAACTCTCTTCATCACGGGAAGGATTTACTTTTACAGGATTAAGTCCGAAAACAGGTAATTATTCGTTCGAGGCAGAACTTGTTGCATCAACAACCGCCCAAAGTGGTATTGGTGTCTACGGAAATTCGAAGAACCTGCTGGCATTTGTGGCCGGTCCTTCCAAACTGGTTCTTTTCCAGCTAAAAAAGGGGACAAAAGAGATTCTCGCAGAAACTTCAATACCTGGAAATGGCAAGGTTTCCTTGAAAATGGAAGCCACACATGGCCGGATTTATAAATTTTACTGGTCAACTGATCAGAAAAACTGGACTCCATTTAAAATACAAAATGAAGGCTCACTTGATGGTAATTTCTTACCGCAATGGGGAGTTGCCATGCGAGCCGGTTTGATCTCCGATGGGAACAAAGACCAGCCAGGTTCGTTTTCATCAGTCAGCATCAAATATTCTTTTAATTAACAGGGTATTGAAAATATAAGCATCCAACTAAATGAAGCAATGAACCATGAAGAAAAATATTTTATTTCTCATGCTTCTGATTTGCGTTGACAAAACGGAGAATTTGTACAACCAGGTTATAGAAGGAAACTAAATGATCAGGCTAAAAAATATGACATCTATGATCAAATATATATTCATTATCATCCTTTTGGTGTTGACATCCCTTCAATCCTACGGACAAAAAAGCAGCTTTCTTGTTTTGGGTGATTTGCATTATGATCTATCAGGCAATCACAATATGGAATGGCTTGCCAACAAACCCGATGACGTGCGGCAGGTCAAAGAATACGTCGATTATACAAAAGATAACTGGACCGATTTCATGGGAATATTGCGACATCAGGTTCAGTCTGTTATGCCGCCTGTGAAAGCTGCGATTCAATTGGGTGATTTATCGGAAGGGTTAGCGGGATCGGAAGAGAAAGCCGGGACAATGGCCGCGAAGGCGATGAAAGCGATTGATGATGCCAACCTGCCTGTTCCCTGGATCATTGTAAAAGGAAACCACGATGTTACAGGTCCGGGAGCTGTTGAAGCCTTTCAGCGATTTTATATCCCAATGATCAGGAAGCAAACCAATCATCCGGAAATAACCAATGCCAGTTATTCCTACATTTCTGGAGATGTGCAGATTATCTGCCTCGACCCGTTTGATAAAAACACCGATATGGTTACCTTCCTTGAAAAAGAACTTTCTGCATCAAAAGCAAAATTCAAATTTGTGGCAGTACATATTCCGGTGATACCGGTTACTGAAAGATGCTGGCACCTGTTGAAAGATAATCCTGAAGAACGGGAGAAATTACTGGAAGTTATTGCCCGCAATAAAGCGATCGTATTGACCGCCCATTTGCATCGTTATTCGGTTGTGAGCCGGAATACTCCCTTCGGACCAATTGTTCAGGTGATGGTAAACAGCGTTGTCAAAGACAGAAATTTCCAGGAACCATCTCACGTGATCACGGAATATGGTCCCTCAATCGCTGAAAATGTTACAGACTGGCAACCGGAAACGCTTGAGAGCAGAAAGGCAATTCTAGCCGAAGAGGCGAAAAATGTTACCTTTTACAAACAAACCGACCTGCCCGGGTATGCAGTAATTAAAACAGGTGGAAAAAAAGGCACCGTACAACTTGAATATTACGCGGCCTTCGGAAAAGAACCCTACGATAAAATCGACCTGACAAAACTTGTAAATCCGGCGAAAGCACTCACACCCAGAAAAAAATAGATACAATACAAAATGACCTTAATAAATAGAATGATGGAGAAGAATTTCTTTCGTACAACAAGAATGGCTTTAAAAATGAAGTGGTTGCTGACTGCTGCACTTTTTTTCACGTTAGCATGTCCCGCAGCTGAAATTGGCAAGAAAGATCCGGTCGACTATGTGAACCCATACATCGGGAACATCAGTCATTTGCTCGTGCCCACATTCCCGACAATTCATTTGCCAAACAGTATTCTGCGGGTTTATCCCGAACGGGGCGATTTTACCGGTGATCTGCTTAGAGGCCTGCCCCTGGTAGTAACCAGTCATCGTGGAAGTTCAGCTTTCAACCTGAGCCCGTTTCAGGGAGATGAAAAAGAGATCAAACCTGTCATTTCGTACAGTTACGATCAGGAAAAAATCACACCCTACTCCTATTCGGTTTATTTGGATGACCAGCAGACCGGGGTTCAGTTTGCCGTTTCACACCAGTCAGCGTTGTATGAGCTCAACTTCCGACAGGAAAGCCCGGCTTATCTGGTGCTGAACTCGCGCAACGGTAGACTCAGGTGGGATGGAGAAGCAGTTTCTGGATTTCAGTCGCTCGAAAATAACACCCGGGTTTATCTATACATGAAGCCTGAGCAATCACCTGAGAGTGTTTCAATCCTTAATGAAAACAATCTATTAAAAGGAACTGAAGCCAATGGGGAAAATGCCTGTGTGGTACTGAAATACGCAAAAGGGACAAAAACACTTCGTTTGCGCTACGGCATTTCGTTTATCGACGAAGCCCAGGCAAATAAAAACCTGAACCGCGAAATTCAGAATTACGATCTGAAAGCCTTGCAGCAAAAAGGGCGGGCAACATGGAATAAATCACTTGGTAAAATTGCGGTTACAGGAGGTTCTGACAATGAAAAAACGATATTTTACACCTCTTTCTACCGTACTTTCGAACGTCCGGTCTGTATTTCGGAAGATGGCCGCTACTTCAGCGCTTTCGATGGAACCGTTCATAACGATAACGGAACACCTTTTTTTACCGACGACTGGATCTGGGATGCCTACCGCGCTCATCATCCGTTGCGTGTGCTGATTGATCCGAAGAAAGAAGAGAATATCCTTCATTCATTCGTGGAGATGGCCGGACAAATGGAGCACAATTGGATGCCTACCTTTCCTGAAATCACGGGAGACAGTCGCAGGATGAATTCAAACCATGGCGTTGCTTCGGTGATCGATGCCTACCGGAAAGGTTTGCGCGGATTTGATCTTGAGAAAGCTTACGAGGCTTGTAAAGGAGGTATTACCGAAAAAACATTGGCACCATGGTC
Organism: Bacteroidales bacterium; assembly: GCA_038236995.1. Taxonomy (GTDB): domain Bacteria; phylum Bacteroidota; class Bacteroidia; order Bacteroidales; family Prolixibacteraceae; genus JAAFHB01. The sequence continues at coordinate 5,759 of JBBRZE010000064.1, forward strand.
AGGCAAACCTGCCGGAAAGCTTGACGAGTTTTACAAAGATCACGGATATATTCCTGCCTTAAAAGTTGGTGAAGCTGAGACCATTCCCGAAGTTCATTCGTTCGAAAGACGCCAGCCAGTTGCCGTAACACTTGGAACTTCGTATGATGAGTGGTGTCTGTCGCAAATAGCCAAAGAACTCGGTAAGACTGACGATTATAAATACTTCCTGAAAACTTCTTACAATTACCGGAATATTTTCAATCCGAAAACAGGGTTCTTTCATCCCAAAGACAGTGAAGGAAATTTTTTGGAGCCATTCGATTATGTGTTCTCAGGTGGACTGGGTGCGCGCGAAACGTATGGAGAGAACAACGCTTGGATTTACCGTTGGGATGTTCAACACAATATAGCAGATTTGATCAGCCTGATGGGGGGAAACGAAAAGTTTGTGAATAACCTCGATGCGATGTTTTCGAAACCACTGGGTAAAGGGAAATACGCTTTTTACGCGCAACTTCCTGACCAGACAGGTAATGTAGGTCAATTTTCGATGGCCAATGAACCTGCATTGCATATACCCTATTTGTACAACTATGCCGGCCAACCTTGGAAAACCCAGAAACGCATCCGCTCTTTGCTGAACGAATGGTTCCGGAATGATCTGATGGGAGTTCCCGGGGACGAAGATGGAGGCGGAATGACATCGTTTGTTGTCTTTTCATACATGGGATTTTACCCGGTAACTCCTGGTATGCCGGTTTATAACATCGGCAGTCCAATGTTTGATAAGGCCCGGATGGATCTTGGCAACGGAAAATTCTTCGAGGTCGAAGCGATTGGTAATTCTGCGGAGAATAAATACATCCAGTCGGCCACGTTAAACGGAAAGCCATGGAATAAGCCGTGGTTTAATCATTCGGACCTGATTTCAGGAGGCAAACTGGTGCTTCAGATGGGACCGATAGCCAATCGCAGCTGGGGAAGTTCAGTGAATGATGCACCGCCTTCTGCCGAAAAAATGGACTAGATTACGATCTGTTCAATATTAATAAGTACCCTGTTTTAGCGTGCTCTTCAGAAAAGAATCAGCCCTAAAGCAGGGTTTTTATATTAAAATTTTACCATAAAGGGAAACGAAAGGAGGCACTTTCAAAGTCCTTTTTCTGTACATTTGCCTCCAATCGAAAAAAACCGATCAAATGATAAAAACAATTTCAATTTTCTCAGGAGCGATCCTGCTACTCGCATCATGCAGCCAACCTACCCCCCAACAAGTAAAGGAAGACCGGCTGACCGATTTCGTCGATCCATTCATTGGAACCGCCTTTCATGGCCACACCTACCCGGGAGCAGCCTATCCTTTTGGACAGATTCAGCTCAGTCCGGACAACGGAACCCAGGGCTGGGACTGGTGTTCGGGGTACCACTATTCCGACAGCATTGTGGCTGGTTTCAGTCACCTGCACCTGAGCGGAACCGGAATTGGCGACCTTGCTGATATCTCCTTCCTTCCGATAACTTCGGAAGTAACCTTTCAGGAAGGTGAAAAGAACAGTGACTTTGTTACACGTTATGCAGGGAAATACGATCACAGCCAGGAAATTGCAAAACCCGGCTATTACGCCATGACGCTGAAAAGCAATGGTGTCAAAGCTGAATTTACAGTTACTGAAAGGGCTGGTTTGCACCGCTATTCGTTCCCTGAAGGTGGAGAGAATAATCTGCTGATCAATCTTGGCTTTGCCATCAACTGGGACAAACCTTATAAGACTACCTTGAATGTGGTTGACAGTTTACTGGTTACCGGATCACGTTTGTCGAATGGCTGGGCTGCCGATCAGCATGTCTTTTTTGCGGTAAGATTCTCTAAACCCATTTCCAAATCTGAAATTACAAATGTCGGTGGCGAAGGACGAACGGTCGGATACCTGAAATTTGGAGAAAAACAGGTGATGGCTAAAGTGGGCGTTTCATCGGTAAGCATCGAAAATGCGATTGCAAACCTCGATGCCTCGTTGCCGGGATGGGACTTTGAAGCCACTCAAAAAGCAGCTTCGGATGCATGGGAAAAGGAACTCACGAAAATAAAAATTCAATCCAGCGATTCGGTACAGAAGACGATCTTTTACACCTCATTATATCACACAATGGTGGCACCTGCATTGTTCTCCGACCTTAACGGCGAGTTTAAAGGTGTGAAAGGCGATGTTCAGAAAGCAGTTGGTTATAACAGATATACCGTATTCTCATTGTGGGATACTTACCGTGCACTTCATCCTTTATTTACACTAACACAGCAACCAAGGGTGAACGACATGGTGAAATCGATGCTCGATCATTATAAACAAACCGGCTTACTGCCTGTATGGGAACTTGAAGGAAACGAGACTTTCTGTATGGTTGCTAATCATTCAATTTCTGTGATTGCTGAAGCAATTCTTAAAGGTGTCGGCGATTTCGACCAGGAACTCGCCTTCGAAGCAATGAAAAAGACTTCGATGAACGATCGCGACGGGATGGGTCTTTACGATAAACTGGGTTACATGCCTGCCGACAAGATTCAGCAATCGGTTGCGAAATCACTTGAAGTGGCCATCGACGACTGGAGTGTTGCCGCAGTTGCTCAAAAGCTGGGCAAGACAGAAGATGCTGCCTATTTCAGTAAACGTGCCGAAAGTTTCAAGGCCTATTTTGACAAGGAAACAGGGTTTATGCGTGGAAAACTGAGCAACGGACAATGGACGACTCCGTTCGATCCTGCATTCTCGAAACACGAAGGAAGCGATTATACCGAAGGAAATGCGTGGCAGTATTTGTGGCTGGTTCCGCAAAATGTCCCCGGACTGATTGAACTGCTCGGAGGTAAAGAACCTTTTGCCGATAAACTCGACCAGTTGTTTAATGTTAAAGAAGGCGTGACGGGAAAAGAAGCGTCGAGTGATATTTCGGGATTAATCGGGGCCTATGCACATGGTAACGAACCGGGTCATCATACGACTTTCCTGTTTAACTATGCAGGTCGTGCCTGGAGAACACAGGAGCTGAACCGTGAGATTCAGACCACGATGTACACCAATAAACCGGATGGTATAATCGGAAATGAAGATTGCGGTCAAATGTCGGCATGGTACGTATTCAGCGCGATGGGGTTCTATCCTGTTAACCCTTCGGAGCTGAAATACCAGTTTGGTTCGCCACTGGTTCAGAAAGCCAAAATTGAAGTGACGCCAGGTAAATATTTCACGATGAAAGCACCATTGGCTTCGGTGGCAAATAAATACATTCAGGAAGTAAAACTGAATGGCAAGGTTTTGGATCACTCATATATTACGCACCAGGAGATCATGGCTGGCGGAGTTCTCGAATTTACAATGAGTGCTGAACCGAATAAGAATCTGTTTAAATAGATATTGAGTTCCTTTCTCCTTAAAGGAGCCGGGTACTATGATTTCAGACAACGTCCTGCGGACTGCATAAAGTTTTCTACCTGAGTAGAAAGCTTCATGCAGATTGCAGGACGTTGTCTACCAAAGAAGAATGTCGACCGCAGATTGCAGGACGTTTTCTACCAGAGTAGAAAGTCTCCCGCAGATTGCAGGACGTTTTCTACCAAAGTAGAATGTCAACCGCAGATTGCAGGACGTTTTCTGCCAAAGTAGAATGTCAACCGCAGATTGAAGGACGTTTTTTACCTGAGTAGAAAGTCTCCGGCAGGGTGCAGGACGTTTTTCCTGAAGAGAAGAGATCTTCCCGCCGGATCTTCGGGATTAATCTGCAAAATATCATCATTCCGTTAGATTAAAGTCCTACTTTTGTAACAACATTGTAACCTTCACATCGTGGGATGGATTATTTCACTGGAGTTGAGGATGCAACGTGAAGTTTTAAGCAGTAATAATTTCAGTGTATGAAGCCAAAAATAGCTGCCCAGTCGGGCACATTCGAATCGAGTGATGTGATCTTTCTGATCGAACCACTTCCTGACAATTCGGGTCGGAAACTGGAAATCACTTCCACGGTGATGCAACAGTTTGGTGCCAGTTTCAATCGTATAGTTGAAGATATCCTCAATCAATATGATATGACAGATATCCATTTGATTGCAAAAGACAAAGGGGCATTGGAACCAACGATTAAAGCCCGTCTCGAAACAGCAATTAAACGATCGCTCAACCAGCAGGAGGGTACATTAAAATAGCCGGAACAGATATGATACGAAATTTCAAGAAACGGAGAACGATGCTGTATATTCCGGGGAATAATCCGGCAATGATTCAGCAGGGTGGAATTTACGGAGCCGACAGCATACTGCTCGATCTCGAAGATGCCGTCGCCCTGAACCAAAAGGATGCTGCCCGCACGCTGGTTCGGAACATGATGAAAGTAATCGATTTCTACGATACCGAAGTTTGCGTGAGGGTTAATCACCTGAGCACTCCTTTTGGCCTGGCAGATCTCGAAGAGATTGTACCACTTCAGCCCTCTGCGATTCGTTATCCCAAAACGGAATCACCCGAGGAGGTGGCTGAACTACTAAAGATCATTGAGAAGATAGAAGACCGTCATGGCCTTCCGCACAATAAAATGAACCTTCATGCGATGATCGAAACCGCAATGGGGGTTCAGAATGTATTCAACATTGCCAGTATGTTTAGTCGCGTTGACGCTATAACCATCGGTGGACAAGATCTTACGGCAGATATGAATATCATTTACACGCCCGATGGTGCGGGAATTGACTTTGCACGCAAACGGATTATAATGGCTGCCAAAGCAAGTCACATTGATGTGATCGATACTGTTTTCCCTGATGTAAATGATGAAGAAGGTTTACGCAGGGAGACGGAATACGCCAAGAAGATTGGATTCACAGGCAAAGCCGTGATTAATCCGCGGCAGATCGATATCATTCATGAGGTATTTACACCCACAGAAGACGAGATCAGGAAAGCTTACCGCATTGTAAAAGAGTTCAGAACCAATAGTGCGGCGGGTATCGGCGTTTTTGCCATCGACGGTAAGATGATTGATGCCCCGGTAGTTTCCCGGGCAGAATATATCCTGCGGCTGGCTAATGTAACGGTGGGATGATCTTTGTAGAGACGCGATTAATTGCGTCTGTATTGTTAACGTTCGATAAGACGCGATAAATCACGTCTCTACCAACTTCAAAATATAATTACAAAATTAAAATATCACTGTAATGCGAAACAGTTTAGGGAGGGAGATTCCTGAATTTATTGAGGGAATCGGGAAATTGGAACCTTTTCAGGGTGCGCTCACAAAGTTGCGCAAAGGGTGGATGGACGAGCCTACCATCCCGGCACCGAACAAGGCGTATCTGCCTCACCAAAGTAAAGTTTGTAAAACACTCGAAGAGGCAATTATACGAAGCAATCCCCACAACGGGATGACAGTCTCGTTTCATCATCACTTACGGAATGGCGATATATTGCTGGTTCAGACGCTGACAATTCTTCACAACATGGGCATCCGTGATATCACGCTTGCCTCCTCTTCACTCAATGAATGTCACGATCCGATTCTTCCGATGTTGAAGGACGGAACAGTTACAAAGATATTTTCATCAGGCATTCGTAGTCAATTAGGACGTGCTATCGCGTTGGGGGTTCTCGATACACCGGTTGTGATTCACTCCCACGGAGGACGTGTCCGAAGTATTCATACGGGCAAGATTCAGATCGATCTGGCTGTAATACCTGCATCGGCAGCCGACTGTGAAGGAAACGCAACTGGTTCGATCGGCAAATCAGCCTTTGGTTCGATCGGTTACGCGGTTATCGATGCACGGTATGCCAAACAGGTAATTGTAGTGACTGACAACCTCGTTAACTATCCTTGTATTCCGCTCTCCATATCGCAAAACTTCATCGACCATGTTGTAGTTGTCGATTCGATTGGGGATGCATCAAAAATTGCTACCGGGACAACGCGTATCACCAAATCACCGATGGACCTCAGGATTGCGAGGCTAGCGGCCGATGTAATTGAACATTCGGGATTTTTTGTTCCCGGCTTTGCTTTCCAGGTTGGAGCAGGTGGTGCATCACTGGCAGTGGCTAAATTCATCCGCGAAAAGATGAAGACCAAAGGGCTGAAAGGTAGTTTTATGTTGGGCGGCATCACCTCCTATTGTGTCGACATGCTGAATGACGGGCTCTTTGAAACGATATTTGATGTGCAATCATTCGATGCGGTGGTGAGTAATTCATTGTTGAATAACAGGCATCATATTGAAATTCCGGCAGCACTTTATGCGAATCCTTTCAACTGTGGTTGTATCACCAATAAAATCGACGTCGTGGTACTTGGTGCACTTGAGATTGATATCGATTTTAATGTAAATGTAATCACTGGTTCCGAAGGTTATGTCCGCGGCGCATCTGGCGGTCATTCCGATACCGCTTCAGGCGCAAAACTGACCGTCGTCGTTTGTCCTTCCTTCCGTGGCCGGATTCCGATCATCAAAAAGAGGGTGCATACAATTGTCACGCCGGGTGAAACTGTTCATGTGCTTGTTACCGAACGCGGAATCTGTGTGAATCCGATGTTTAAGGAACTTGAGGAAAATCTGCGCAGGGCAGGCCTCAATCTGAAGGACATTCGGGATCTCGAAATTGAAGTTGATACGATTACAGGAGTTCCCGCTCCGCTGGAGTATACCGACAAAATTGTAGGTGTAGTCGAATACCGCGATGGAACAATTATAGATGTAATTCATCAGTTGAAGGAGAAGAAATGAAAGGTTGTAGAGACAGAATGATATTATCTAATTAATAAGGACAAACATCGAACCACTTCAATCAATATTGGAAGCCCGAGATCAGCGGGCTTTTCTGAAAAAGCAGATCGCTTTGGATGGTTTGCCCAGTCTTAGTTTAAGTCTGAATGTTCCCGGTTTTCCCAAGAGTAATCCCACGGTGAAAGCATTCTTCGGCTATTGCTTGCGGGATCTGAAGTTCGCTTTAAAAGCAAACCAGATCAATTTAATTGAGGGAAAGTCACTTGAAATAAGTGACGCTGCCGGAGATTTTTACCTTGTCCCATTTTCTCCGGGAAGGTTAACCTTGAAGGAAATCAAACAAGTATGTGAAAGTTTTGAGCAACGTCATCCGTTGGGACGATTTATTGATGCAGATCTGAATGATGAGGAGGGAGTCAGTTTCTCATCAGGAAAATCGAAATTGTGTTTCTTCTGTCTTGAAAGACCAGCCATCGAATGCCGGCGCGAAAATGCCCATGAACCGGAAGAGTTGAGATCGTTTATGTTTCCGAAGATGGATTATTATTGCAATCAGCAGAAAGAGGCTTCAATTATTAAGAAACTCTCCTCGCTAGCACAACAGGCAATTCTTTTCGAAATTTCACTTTCTCCAAAACCGGGTCTTGTCGATAAATTCAGCAACGGAAGTCATTCCGATATGAATTATCAGACTTTTATTGATTCCACCGCAGCTATTTCACCGTGGTTTGCTGAGCTGGTGCGTGAAGGTTATTCTTTTAGAGACAGCGATTTGGCGAAAGCCTTGCCGCTTATCCGTAATATTGGATTGCGAATGGAGTCAGCGATGTATGAAGCGACACAAAATATCAATACACAGAAGGGGATCATTTTCTTAATGGGTCTTTCGTTATTTGCTTGCGGTAAACTCTTTAGCCAATCCGATCAATTTTCAAGTGAAGAATTCCGTAACATTATCAAATCTGTATGTAAGGATCTTGTTGCAAAAGAACTGACTGATGCCTCAAAAGCGGTAAAAAGTCATGGAGAAGATATCTTCCGTCAATATGGTTTTGGAGGAGCACGTTGTGAAGCGGAAAGCGGATTTGCGACCGTCTTTGACGCTGGATTACCTCAGATGGCCAGAGTTGCAGAATTCAATGATGTGGATGCGATCAAGTGCTTTCTGTCCATTGCTGCGAACAATAACGATACGAATATCCTTTACCGGAGCAACCCTGATGTATTGGAGAACTTTAAGAGATTGTGCAAAAAAGCATTGGCTGATTTTAATGATCAGAGCTATTCCGCAGTGATCGATTTTTGCAAAAGTGAAAATATTTCCCCCGGCGGTTCAGCGGATCTGCTTTCAGTGACTATTTTTGTGTGGTCTGTGATAAAAGCAAATGGACTGATGCGATTTACAAATTAATTAGCACGTAATGACCTTTGAAGATACCGATTTCAGACAGGAGACCCTCGATCTCGACAATCCTTTCGATGTTAAGTTAGTGAAGGATTTTCTTTTTAGCCTGGGTTTTGAATTTGATCCGTCAGAGGTCGAATGCACGATGATTGTGTATAATCTGAAAGGTGAAATTGTTGGAACAGGTTCGCATCTGGGGCGGATCCTGAAATATGTGGCCGTTGCCCCAAAGTTTCGTGATACCACAGCCTTTGCTTTGATCGTTACTTATATGACAGAGAAGCTCCTGAAGATCTACAAGCATACTTTTGTCTTTACGCGTCCCGAGAATTCGGTCCGGTTTTGTGGTTTGGGCTATACGTTAATAGCAACTGCTGAGCCACTTTATGCTGTGCTTGAATTTGGATTTGAATCGATATTTACTTACCAGGATTACCTCAATACGCTGATTGTTCCTGCCAGTACCAGTACTGTGGCAGCGATTGTAGTCAATTGCAACCCTTTTACGAACGGGCATAAATTCCTGGTTGAAAAGGCCGCTTCGGAAAATGAAGTCGTTTACCTGTTTGTAGTTGAGGAAGATCTTTCAGCCTTTCCATTTTCAGTAAGATGGGAACTGATCCGTAAAGGGATCGAACATCTTAAAAATGTGGTGATGGTTAAGGGGGGGATGTATATTGTCTCCGGAACTATTTTCCCTGCCTATTTTCTAAAGAATGAGATGGTCAGCGACGTGCTTCAAAAACAGGCGGAACTCGATGTTAAGACTTTCGCCAACTATGTTGTCCCGGTTCTTGGAATTAAAAAGCGGTATGTGGGAACTGAGAATTTCTGCAAAACAACGGAGGCATATAACCTGGCAATGAAGACGATATTACCTTCATTTGGCGTTGAAGTCATTGAAGTTACCCGAAAAGCGAATACGATGCTTGCAGATGATTCTCCCAATTATATCAGCGCTTCGAAGGTTCGCGAAGCAATCAAAATGGATAGGCTGGACGAAGTGCTCGATTTTTTGCCTGACTCAACGCGTGAATATCTTTTTTCAGATGCATCACTTGATATCAGACTTAAAATAAAAGCAGGAGAAGGAAGGCATTAGGCAATTGAGGGACTGAGAGACTGAGTGAGTGGGAGAAGGAAAAAGGTGAGAAAACGGGAGGGAGAGAGATGAAAGAATTTAAAAGAATAACACTGAAAGGTGAAATATAATAACCAGGGGTAAGAAAATGAAAAACAACGATGGCGCATCTGCAAAGGTAAATTGATGTTATTCTGCGCTATGCGCCGCAAATTTCAACTTCATTACGTAATCTGAGAAAAATGCAACGATATTTTATACAACTTTCGTACGATGGGACAGCCTATCACGGCTGGCAAATACAGCCTAACGGAATAACCATACAGGAAACCGTCGAAAAGGCATTGGCAGTTGTCGCTCGAGCGGGAGTAGCAGTTACCGGTGCCGGTCGTACCGACGCAGGAGTTCATGCATCGTTTTATGTGGCTCATTTTGATGCTGAAAATCAAAATCTGGATAACGAAAAGATTATTCACAACCTGAACTCGTTGTTACCTCATGACATTGCGGTTCAAAGTGTTTATAAGGTCAAATCAGAAGCACATGCACGGTTTGATGCGGTCAGTCGCACCTATAAATATTACCTGATCAAATCAAAAGATCCATTTTCAAGGCAGTATGCTGCCAGGGAAGTGCGGATTCCTGACCTGGCAAAAATGAATGAGGCTGCCCTTAAGCTATTTAATTATGTCGATTTTACCAGTTTCAGCAAGTTGGGGACAGATGTAAAGACAAACAATTGCAAGGTGGATGTGGCAGAATGGGTCGATGAGGGAAACAGGTATGTTTTTACGATCAGGGCAGACCGCTTTCTACGAAATATGGTTCGGGCGATCGTAGGAACCTTATTGGAAGTCGGATTTGGTAAGATTTCGATCGAACAATTTTGCAAGATTATCGAAGCAAAAGATCGGTGTGCTGCAGGGGCAAGCGTTCCTGCCAAAGGACTTTTTCTGGTGGATATTGGTTATCCTGAGGAGCTTTCAAAAGGCCTTATCAGACAAATAAGTGGAAGAGGTCACTCTTTCGGCAATTAATTCAACTAAGTTCCCCTCATTTCTGATTCCAGATTTCCCAGGAAGCACGCGCTTGAAGATGTAGCATTTCAAGACCATTTTTGATCGAAGCCCCGCGCTTCTTTCCCTGCTTTAAAAACTCGGTAACCTCGGGATTGTAAACCAGATCAAATAATAAATGCCTGGGAGTAACCAATTCAAAAGGAATGGCGGGACATCCTTCAATGTTTGGATAAGTTCCAATGGGAGTTGTGTTTACGATAATCTTATAATTATCCATCACATCTTCATCCAGATCGTTGTATGACAACTCACCCTTCTCTTCCGGATTACGAGAGACCAGAATTGTTTCAATTTTGAGGTTTTCCAAAGCCTTGACAACAGCTTTGGAAGCTCCTCCTGTGCCCAGAACAAGTGCTTTGTGGTGATACTTCTGGATCAAAGGCCGGATTGATTCCTGAAAACCAAGTATATCAGTATTATAACCATGTAATGAAACATGGTGACCCGAGCGTAGAATTTTGATAGTATTAACAGCATGAATAACGGCCGCCGATTCGTCCGTAGAGTCTAAATATTTAATTACCTGTTCTTTGTATGGAATTGTTACATTAAGTCCTTTGAGCTCAGGATTTGAGTCAATCACATGTGTAAGTTGCGATATATCCTCGATTTCAAAATTGAGGTATTCAGCATCAGTTCCCTCATCCGAGAATTTATCAGTAAAGAATTTTCTCGAAAATGAATGATACAGCGGAAAGCCAATCAATCCGAATTTTCGTTTCATTTGTTGGTATATTGCTTATTAAAGGTCAAATAGAATCGAAGATCAGCAAAGATAATTAACGTCTTTGATCTTCGGTTTGTTCTGATAAATCCGGGCTCATTTCATAGGAATCTACCAAAGGTTATCATTCATCGCAAACTGGCCGATCATTTTCTTAATCCAACGTTTTGATTGCAGACCAGGAAAATCAAGGAAAAAATCAGGATGAATCGAATAGTTTAACGTGAGTGCATTTTTAAGATAGATCTTGGCAAGTTGTGAATCCCCGTTTTCTGTAAGATACCCAGAGAGTTTATAGAGGATCTGGGCATTATCTGCAATTGCTTTTTCTGCATCTAACATCGTCTTAATTGCAAGACCTATCTGGTCATAGTTATAAAAGAAATCAGCATAAGCGATCCAGAAATCGGCGTTCGTATCTTCAATTTCAACTGACTTTCTAAATGCAATCTGTGCTTCTTCGTAATGATCGAGGGCTGCATTAACTTTTCCGAAAGCGTTCCAGAAATCGGCACAAGTATTATCAAGTTTAATGGCTTTTTTAAAGAATACCAGGCTTTCAGCGAGGTTTTCTTCAACCATCAGCACAATTCCCGCACCATACCAGCCATCCGCATTTTTCGGATCAAGATGTATTGCCAGTTTATAATAGTTATAGGCCTGTGAATAATCTTCGAGCTGAAAATAGCACTCCGCGATATAAACATGCGCATCGGATGAATTCTTATCAAAACGCACATAATCAAGGTAACAATTCAACGCTTCGCTGTATTTTTCGGCAGTTGAAAGGGTATTGGCTTTATTGAAAAGCGCAGAAGAGTAGTTTTCATCGATTGCCAGTGCAAAATCATAAGCTTCAATTGCTTTGTCGAATTCTTCGCGACGCGTATAAATAATCCCTAAATTGTACCATGCAGATTCAGCAAATGGATCAATATCAAGATATTTATTGTAAAAACTGATACTCTTTTCGTCATCACCCAATTTATCGAAGCTAAATGCCAGATCGTATAAAACGCTGTCATTTTTCGGATTCTCGCGAAAGGCTTTCTCAAGGAAAACCACAGCCCTTTGATAATCGCCATTTTGGACATAGCCTGCACCAATGTTATAAAGCAAATCATCCCGGTCGTCGAATGAAAATTTATCGGCTTTCCGATAGTAGTCGTAAGCTATGGTCTCATCACCCTGAAGACTGTAACAGTTGCCGAGCATTAACAATATTTCGGGATTCGTACTTTCAACTTCAGCAAGCATTTTAAGCAGATCAAGCGCTTTCTCCGTTTTAAGCTGTCCGAGCAGTACCTGTGCTTTTTTAATCTTTACAACCAGCGAGTGGGGATGTTGGGAGACGGCTATTTCGCACGCTTGCAATGCATTAGTCAATTGATTTTTATCAATGTAGTGATCGGCAATGTACTCGAAGTCGGACACGTCAAAGAATCCCATCTGTTCATCAGACAGCATTTTCTTATAACGTTTCACCACCGCGGCAAACTCCTTACTTTCGGAATTTTCTCTTGCACCTTCCCACATTGCCATATGACTACAATTAATTATTTTTTACAAAGATAACAATTCGAGTTATAAAGGTTGATGTTCGTTCCTTAAAAGATCATTTACTGTTTTTACCGGATTAAATGTAATGACCGGAACCTCAACAAATAGTGTGATCCAGTCAGCCATTGCTCCATTCCATAAACCAGGTAGCTCCTGTGCTTTTAGTGCTTTTCCATCTTTTGATTTTGAGGATATAAACCCAGTTTCCGGATCGCGGTATTCCAGCAAGTCAAACTTTTCACCCTTAAAATTACGAACTCCACAAACAAGATCCACAGGATTAAAATGAGTTGAATGGTGTGCGATCTCATTTTGTTCGGGATCATTACTATCGATCTGACTGCTTTCAACTACCTGAAGTGAAACTGTTCCATCGGCATTTTTAGCCCAGAAAGGACCACCTCCGGGCTCTCCTTCATTCTTTACCATTCCACATACCCTGATTGGACGGTTCAGTTTTCTGAAAAGATAGTGTACCAACGCCGATTTATGCGCGTAATACTGATTCTCATCAGGTTCTATACACAATTGTTTTTCGGTAAAATCGATCATCTCAGCTATTTGCTGATCGGAGATAAAATCAGACCGTTTTTCAAGTATCCGTAAATAGTTAAAAATTTGTTCCTGATATTCTGATAAAAGAAGTGCCAATGCCATTTTGAACCTGACTGTTTCATTTTTTAATCTGTCAGGAACAACGTTATCGATGTTTTTAACGAAGATGATATCTCCGTTAATCTCATTCAGATTATCAAGCAATGCACCATGACCTGCCGGCCTGAAAAATAGTGAGTCATCAGCCAGCCGGAATGGATCATTCTCAGGATCAACAGCTATTGTATCGGTTGAAGGCTTTTGCTCCGAAAATGTGATGTGATATTTAACGCCATATTTAGGCTCAAATTCAAGAGCAGCCTTGTTTGTTCTTTTTACAAAAAAATCGAGATGCTCAGGTGACACAGTAAAATGAAGCATTACATTTCCCTGATTATCTGCTCCGTATAATGCACCTTCGATCATATGTTCTTCTACGGGAGTGCGCGGATCTCTGCCATAAAGATGAAAATCCAACAGCCCTTTGGGCAGAAAACCATAGTTTAATCCTTTGTCCGATAGTACAAAGTCAATTATTTCACAATATTTTAAAGTTCCGTCAGTGGCTTTGATACCACCGGGGGCAGCAACCAGCTTTTCGTAAAAAGCAAAATCACTGAGTTTGTCGAAAAACTGTTTTACAATTTTAAACCTGGCTTCCCCAAGCAATTCAATTGCCATTTCATTCGTATCGGCTGCTTCTGCAAACGCAAACAGCGACTGGAACATCCGGCTTGCAGCGCCCGAAGCGGGAACAAACTTGACCGGCTTTAAGCCTTCCTGAATCTTTTGTGTAAACAGTTTTACAGCATCCGAAACTTTCTCCTCTTCCATACGGATGATTCCGTCACCAATTGTGGCAGGTCTGAGGACCTTTAAATAAGGGAATCCTTTCCTGAAATGGGCAATCTGCTTTTCAATCTCCGGAAGCGAACTGCCTCTTTTTTCGATTTGTTCAATATCCTTAATTGTAAACATTTTTCTGTATTTAATCAGTCGATAATCTGTTTTTTAATTGCCTGATTGAACACCCATCTTCTCATTATTCATATTTGCGAAGCGAAGAATCATGGGTGTTTCTTAAGTGCTAAAGATATGAAAATGTTGAAAAAACCAATGCCTGGTTTAATATTTAGAATCGATCATTTTTCAACAAAAAAATGAACCGATAGAAAGAGGTGTGAACCGGAAAGAATAAAAACTAATTTTGCGATTCAAAATCAATCCGATGTCATTAACAACACAATATACGTGGGGTCACGCTAAAAGGTACAACGATTTCTCAACACATTTCAGATCCATGTTTGAGGGCCGTGTCCAGAAAATATCCGTAAATGCCGGCTTCACCTGTCCTAATCGTGATGGCACCAGGGGTACCGGTGGCTGCACCTATTGCAATAATAAAACTTTCCAGCCTTCGTATTGCGATTTGAATAATATTCTGAAAGTCCAGCTTGAAGAGGGAATTGCCTTTTTCGCACGGAAGTACACAACCATGCGGTATTTGGCATACTTTCAGTCGTACACAAATACTTACGCTCCAATTTCGGTACTGCGCGAACTTTATAACGAGGCATTGCAATATCCGGGAGTGATTGGCCTTGTCATTGCTACACGTCCCGATTGCCTGAGTGATGAAGTGCTTGATCTGCTCGAAGAGCTTTCGCAAAAGTGTTATGTGATGGTAGAACTGGGGATTGAGACGATTGAAGATCGCACATTGGAAAGGATAAACCGGGGACATACATGGGAAGAGTCGGTGCGGGCGCTGAAGGAGACAACGCGTCGCTCGATTCACAATTGCGCCCACCTGATTCTTGGATTGCCCGGAGAAAATCATGACAATTTTATCGAACAGGCCAGGGTGGTGTCATCGCTTCCGGTTGAAATCATTAAACTGCACCAGCTTCAGATACATACCGGAACCGCCATGGCGCATGAATATGCCCAATTTCCCGAACGTTTTCACCCGTTTGGTGTCGATGAGTATGCCGATCTGGTAGTCGATTACCTCGAAAACCTGAATCCGGCAATCATTGTTGAGCGTTTTGTCAGTTCCGCCCCTGACGCCATGGTGATTGCACCACGCTGGGGTTTGAAAAACTACGAATTCGTGGCCAAAGTTGAAAAGCGACTGCTGGAACGGGATACCTGGCAAGGGCGGCTTTGGGAAAAGAAAAAGTAAGGAATAAAAACTTGTAGGTTTGAATTATAAGTAATAACAAGAATAGAATGTCGCATTAATCCAAAAAAAACAGAACGCAGATTTTACGGATTAAGCGGATAATAACGGATGATATTTGGACAGATTTAAGTGATGCAAGCAGGTCTGATACGACAATAAACGATTGAAAATCATTAACTGTGTTGATCTTCGATTCCGACTTGCCGGAATATGAATCAGTTTTTATATCCCTTAGATCAGCGTTCTGCTTTTTTATTTATTTTGATGTGATTACATGACAATATTTATTCCCAACTACTTATAAAGCAGAACCTGTCAGACGGAGTTCCGGTTTTACGCCCTTGAGCTGACAAAGAATGAATCGCCAGTTTCAGTCTAAAACCGATCCTTGATTTGTTCTGCCGTTCAATTGCCGGCCATCCGCATTCGCTATTGCACCCGCTTTAGTTGTGTATTAAACCGGTCGCAACATGGGGCAATCAGATCTAATGTGTCGGAGTGTAATTCGATGTATTTGTCCGAATCGAGAACAATTCCGATCCCCATTTTGCCAGGATCTGTATCTGCAATTAAATCAACATACAATTCGCTAACCGACTGATTTTTAATCAATATCTTTCCTGTAGTTATCAGACTGTCATTCCGGACAATCCCAAAAATCCCGTTAGGCTTTATTATCAAATAATTAAAATCGGGGGTATAGCCGGAACCTGCAATTCCGCCTGAAGTGCCTGTAACTTTCCAGATGCCGTTGATCGCAATGTGATTTTCATCAAGTATTTCGGATGCGTAATATTTCTGAGAAGAAATCGGATCCAAAAGGGTTGAATAATTCTTCCCGAAGTTATCCTTTTGACAGTTAACTGCGCCCAAAAGGAATAACAGGATCAGTACCGAATGTTTAAGTGTTTTCATAGCCAGTTTCTATTGTTTCTGATTTGATTTAAATGGTCCAATGTAATAGTAATGCTTTTCAGATAGACGATAATTACCCTGAAAAAGTTGCCTGGTTAATAATAGTTGTGATCGATGAAGGACTTTCCTTTCCAACAATTGCCCATAATAATTCTATTACTTTATTTTGCAGGCCGGGTGATCATCAGATTACCCTATATTTGCATAAAATCAATCCGGAAATCTATCAATATGAATAAACACAAAATGAAATTCCGAACTGCAAAACTATTCATTTATTGTATTGTCATCATCGCATTTAGTTTAAATGCAACCAGTCAGGTGCGGCAAACAAGTTTACCCGAAGCGCAGCAACAATTTGTTGATCTGAAATTTGGGATGTTCATCCATTTTAATATCCCGACATTTATGGATCAGGACTGGGCAGATCCGGAAGCACCGGCCACCATCTTCAACCCAGGGAAACTCGATTGCAATCAATGGGCAAGAGCCGCAAAATCGGCAAAAATGAGTTATGGCTGTTTAACGACCAAGCACCACAGCGGATTTTGCATCTGGGATACCAAAACGACCGATTACAATGTGATGAACAGTCCGCTGAAACGCGATGTTGTGAAAGAATATGTCGAAGCATTTCGGAAAGAAGGACTTAAAACGATGTTGTATTATTCGATTTTAGATACGCATCACAAACTTCGGCCTGGTCATATTACACAGAAGCATGTGGAGATGGTGAAGCAGCAACTGACTGAATTACTGACCAACTACGGTGAGATTACGGCCCTTATCATTGATGGATGGGATGCGCCATGGTCGAGGATTTCGTATGAAGATATCCCGTTCGAAGAAGTTTACAGGCTCGTCAAGCGACTTCAGCCCAATTGCCTCGTGATGGATTTAAATGCTGCCAAATATCCAACAGACGCTTTGTTTTATACCGACATCAAGTCGTACGAACAGGGGGCCGGTCAGCACATTTCGAAAGAGACGAACCGTCTTCCCGCGTTATCATGCCTTCCGATCAATCAGAACTGGTTTTGGAAAACATCTTTCCCTAACAGCCCTGTTAAAGATCCGGTAATACTTGTGAATGACAATATTGTACCCTTCACGAAGGCGTATTGCAATTTCATCCTCAATGTGGCTCCTAATCGCGACGGACTGATTGACAACAATGCACTTGAAGCGTTGAAGACGATTGGCGAAACCTGGAAGGATGATGTTGCGGGTACGAAACTGCCAAAATTCGATGCCCCGATTATTTCAACCAATATTGCCAAACACCAGCCTGCCAATTCGAGTTGGAGCGACGATATGTGGATCATGGATTTTGGTAATGATGACGACTTTCAGACTTCATGGTTGTCGAATAAAACTGTCGCAAAACCTTGGTATGAAATAGATTTCGACAAATGTCAGTCATTTAGTATGGTGACGATCATGGATTCGAAGCAGAACATCAAAAAGTACAGGCTTGAATATGAAGCGAACGGAGAATGGAAAACCATCCTTTCAGGCGAGAATGAACAGAAAATTAAAATTCACCGTTTCGATCGCATCTGGGGTAATAAAGTAAGGATGGTCATTGAAAAATTCACCAATCAACCATCTGTTGCCGAGTTTGGGATTTATAACGAGCAACGGTAGTATTTCTTCCAAAAGCGCTGCCAAAATGTATTACAGAGCTTTTAGAGCAATTTAATAAGCCGACAATTTTAGCTGCTTGGAGTGAAAGAATTGTAATTCGTGATTATTTAAAGGATTGTTTAAAGGAAATTCTTGAGACAACAGAAAAGAATAATGTTAATTGGATAAAATTAGGGGAGTTTACCAAAACGGGACACCCGCGTCACCCTTTATATGCTCCATATGGTTTGGCATTAACCGACTTTAATACAAGAAATTACTCAAGCAAACTTAAATAGGTTAGAAAACACCGTAGGTAATAAAAAGAACTATAAACGAGACACAATACCCATCATGAAGTCCTAGTTTAACTACCTTCCAGATCACGTTACTTTGCATCAATTACTCTCTTAAATCCAATCTTTCCAGATAAAGGAATCTGCCGGAAAATCAGTCACGGAGAATTGTGGTTCGGATTTAAATAAGCCATAAACAGAAGAACAACTGCCCGACATTGCGGCATAATCACCGCCAAAGATCGTTTTTTTCAGATCTGTTTTTACTTCATCCCAACTCTTACCATCCGTAGGATTTTTCAATACTTGCTGATATCGCATTTCAAGTTCCTTCTCCATTCCGGATGAGAGTCCGGTTTCATCTTCATAGATGCTCACAAAAGGATTATCACCGGCCAGTTCTTTAATCATCGCAACTATCTTTCTGGATTCTTTGTCATTCTCTGTAATCTTTATTGTGTAATTCATATCCGTTAATATTTGAATGATAATTACTCCAAGCTTTCCATTGTCAAAGATAGTGAATCGGAATCAGTGTGTTTATCTATTGGATGCAAATTAATATTGCTTGTTTGAAAACAAGTTATATTAATTCTTTCCAAATAAAATACTCTGGACCGAAAACCTCTTTTGTTAATTGGGGTTCACATTTAAACAAGCCATAAACAGAAGAACCGCTGCCCGACATGGCGGCATAAACAGCGCCAAGCTCCAGCAATTTGGTTTTGATTTGAGCGATTGCAGGGAATAGCGGGAATACAGAAGCCTCAAAATCATTTACAATGCGGGTCTGCCATTGGTCGGGTGATTGTTTGATCAGTTCGGTCAGGGAATGCTTAGGGATGGCTGGTTTAATATTGCCATACGCCGCCTTTGTCCCGACACCAAACGGAGGCTTAACAAGAACGAGATAATAACCACTTAGGCTGAAGTTAATTGTTTGAAGCTGCTCCCCTATTCCGCAGGCAAAGGCCGGTTTGTTTTCGAGGAAGAAAGAACAATCAGCACCCAGCTTTATCGCATACTTCTTCAATTGCGATACAAAGAGCCCCAGTTCGAAATAATCGTTAAGCCCTTTCAGCAGAAACGCAGCATCCGACGAACCTCCGCCCAATCCCGCACCAAAAGGTATCACCTTGTGCAAATGAAGATCAAGTCCGGGAAGTGAATGGTCCTCAGCAAGCAAACGGTAAGCCTTTACAATTATATTCTCCTCCGGATCAATGTTCAATGGGAGACCTGAACTTGTAAAGTTGATCTTGTTTTGCTTGTTTCCAATAAACTCCAGACCATCTTTCAATCCGATCGGATAAAAAACAGTCTCAAGTTCGTGGTAACCATCCTCCCTTTTGCGAAGGATATTCAACCCCAGGTTTATTTTTGCGTTTGGAAAAAAGACCATTTTCTTTATAATAAAGGATTCGTTGACAAATTAAGAAATTCACAACTTAGAAATGTTCTTTCAATATTTAAGTCCATTTCTTAAAGTCAAAAAAATGCCACCAAGACACTAAATCACAAAGATACACAAAGCATATTTACTTCGTGCACCTTTGAGCCTTCGTATCTTCGTGGCAAAATAGTCCTTAGGGAAAAGACTCAAAATCAGAAATTAACTCATCATTTATAGCTTTCCAAAGGTTCGCAGGTACAGAACAAATTACGGTCGCCCCAGGCGTTGTCCACACGTCCAACCGGAACCCAGAATTTATTCTCGCGAAGCCATTCAAGCGGATAGGCAGCCTTTTCGCGCGAATAGCTGTGATTCCACTCGTTCGCAGTGAGCATTTCGGCCGTATGCGGAGCATTCATCAACACATTATCTACTGCATCAGCAACACCCGTCTCAACCTCTTTAATCTCATCGAAAATGGCATTCATCGTATCTACAAAACGATCGAGCTCTTCTTTCGATTCACTCTCCGTAGGTTCAACCATCAGTGTTCCATGAACCGGGAAGGATAAAGTAGGCGCATGAAATCCGTAATCCATCAGCCTTTTCGAAATATCTGTTTCCGAAATACCAGCAGCCGTTTTCAGATGGCGGCATTCAAGAATCATTTCATGACCAACACGACCGTTCTCACCCGTATATAAAATGCCGTAATTATCTTTCAATCGCGCAGCGATGTAATTGGCATTCAAAATTGCAATTTTAGTTGCCTCGGTAAGACCGTCAGCTCCCAGCATTTTGATATAGCCATAAGTAATCGTCAATACAGAAGCGCTACCCCATGGCGCAGAAGCAACCGCATGAATTCCAACATGACCATTGTTCATTACGGAATGGGCAGGCAGAAATTCAACCAGGTGTTTCGCAACACAGATAGGTCCAACACCCGGACCACCACCTCCATGAGGAATGGCAAATGTCTTGTGAAGATTCAGGTGACACACATCAGCACCAATGCGGCTAGGATTGGTCAGACCGACCTGCGCATTCATATTGGCGCCGTCCATATAAACCTGTCCGCCATTCTGATGAATAATATCGCACATTTCGGTGATTGAGGATTCAAACACACCATGTGTTGACGGATAAGTCACCATAAAACACGAAAGATCATTCTTATATTCTTCCGCTTTTAACTTCAGCGCTTCCACATCAATATTGCCGCGTTCATCGCATGGAACAACAACGACCTTCATACCGGCCATCGCTGCACTTGCAGGATTAGTTCCATGTGCAGATGATGGAATCAGTGCCACATTTCTGTGACCGTCTCCCCTGCTTTTATGATATTCCCTGATAACCATCAATCCGGCATATTCGCCTGCAGCACCTGAATTAGGTTGCAACGATACATCTTCAAAACCAGTGATCTCGGCAAGATCGCGACGTAACTCTTCCATTAGCTCATGGTAACCCATTGCCTGATTTTTAGGCACGTAAGGATGAATTCCATTAAATTCGATCCAGCTAAGTGGCAACATTTCTGTCGCAGCATTCAGTTTCATCGTACACGATCCCAGCGAGATCATCGAATGAACCAATGAAATATCTTTCTTCTCGAGGCGTTTGATGTAACGCGCCATTTCGGTTTCAGAACGGTACTTACTGAATACTTCCTGTTTTAAATATTTCGACTTGCGTCTGATATCCTCATCAACCAATCTGTCATCTGCAATGGAATCAATCACCGGAACAGGTTTATTGGCAGCTTTTGCGAAAACTTCAAGTATCCAGTTAATATCTTCAATATTTGTTGTTTCATCGATACTAAGACCAACCTGACCATTTTCGAAATAGCGGAAATTCATTTCGAGGTCAAGCGAAAGCCATTCGATATCTTCACGTTTTACATGTCGCGGAAGATCAATCCGAATCGTATCGAAATGCTTTTTATTCATCTGGGCATAACCCAATTTTGTAATCTCCCTGGCCAGCAGGCGGGCGATATTATGCACCCTTTCAGCGATGGCTTTAATTCCTTCGGGACCATGATAGATCGCATACATTCCGGCCATTGTTGCCAGAAGCGCCTGTGCTGTACAAATATTTGAAGTCGCTTTGTCGCGTTTGATGTGTTGTTCACGTGTCTGAAGTGCCAAACGAAGCGCATGTTTCCCGTTTACATCTTTCGACACACCAATAATGCGGCCGGGAAGATCACGTTTATATTCATCACGCGTGGCGAAGAATGCCGCGATCGGACCGCCATATCCCATCGAAACGCCGAAACGTTGCGACGAGCCAAAAACAATGTCGGCACCCCATTCACCCGGAGGTGTCAGCAATGCAAGCGCCAACAAATCAGTCGCAACAGCTACTTTGCACCCTTTTTCCTGAACAGCTTTCGTAAAATCGGCATAATCTTCAATTTCACCATTTGAATTTGGATACTGCAGAATAGCGCCAAACCAGTTTTCTTCAGCAGCAGCATCCTTAAAGCTGCCGATCTTCAATTCGATGCCAAGCGGTTCAGCCCTTGTGATCAGAACATCCAGCGTTTGAGGCCAGATCAGCTCATCCACAAAGCAAACATTTGCACCCGCTTTTTCCTGCGCCCTCGAACGCAGACTGTACATCATGTGCATTGCCTCGGCAGCAGCGGTTCCTTCATCAAGCAATGAAGAATTTGCAAGCGGCATCGCCGTCATTTCGCAAACCATTGTCTGGAAGTTCAACAGTGCTTCTAACCTGCCCTGCGAAATCTCCGCCTGGTATGGAGTATAAGAGGTATACCAGACTGGGTTCTCAAGTATGTTGCGAAGAATTACCGATGGGGTAATTGTATCGTACCATCCCATCCCAATATAGGTATTGAATACTTTGTTCTTTTGAGCTATTTTCAGAATCTTCCGGAAATACTCCCTTTCGGTCAGTCCGTTGGAAAGATTCAAGGGTTTTTCAAGCCGGATATTAGCAGGAACAGTCTGATTAATCAGTTCATCAAGCGATTGTACACCAATCACCTTCAACATCTCTTTAATATCTTCCTCGCGTGGTCCGATGTGCCGGCTCACAAATTTGTCGATAGCCATTCTATATATATTTTAATAATTTGCCTGTGCAATTTTAACTCCTTTTGGAAGAATAAAATATGATTTTTTTGGTTTTATAATTAATTAGGAAAGTTCGATGAAATTAAAAGATTGAAAAATTCTGATCTGGCAAATTCCATGTTCAAATCTTGATTCAATTTCTGAAAGTCCGGTAAATTTTTATGCCACTAAGTCACCAAGACACAAAGCACCACAAAGAATATATTGTTGACATTTACCAATTAGTGCATCTTAGAGACTTTGTGACATAGTGGCAGAAAAAAACAATTCAGAATAAGCTCATTCATTTGATTGTCTGGCTGTCATCCGCCTTCTGTCTATTGGCTTCTTCTTTAATTCAGAAACTGGTTATAGCTTTTCTCCGCGCCAATGGTTGTTTCGGGACCATGTCCGCAGTAAACCTTTGTATCGGGATCGAGCACCAGCAGTCTTTCTTTGATTCCGGTGATCAGTTGTTCATGATTACCCCTCGGAAGATCGGTACGACCAACCGATCCATTGAAAATAATATCACCGGCGATCAGCAACTTGTCTGCCTCTGAATAAAATGCCACACCACCCGGAGAATGTCCCGGTACATAAATGACTTTTAATGTAGAATTTCCAAAAGTAATTGTATCACCATCTTCGAAAAAGGCAACAGGCAAAGGTGGTTTTGGCATCGACATGCCGAACATTAATGCCTGGTTGGAAGCCTGCTCCACCAGATAGTTATCTTCCTGATGAATCTCGCTTTTGATTCCCCATGTTTTCTCAACAAAACCATTTCCCATCAGGTGATCGAAATGACCGTGCGTATTAATCAATCTTACAGGTTTTAAATGGAGTGTTTCAATAAATAACCGCAGTTTTTCCTCTTCATGCGGATAGAAACAAGCAGGATCGATGATCACACATTCGAGCGTATCATCCCATAATACGATGGCATTTACCTCGACAGGATTAAATGTGAACTTCTTAACGTTCATAGTATATCGGATTAAGCTTTTATAAATAAATGCAATAGAACAAATTGCCTTCAGCGGAAGTCATCATTAAGCAGATAAAACATCAACGCTAAAAGACCCCGCGAAGGTAGAAAATGTATCAGAAAGATCTCCTTTATTGTTCATCTTTAACCGGAGTATTCATTTGCTCCAGCAGCTTAATGATTTTATCCAGTTTATCAACTTCAAGTTTGTTCAATATTTTCGTTAATTCTTCAATCTCCTTTTTTGCAGCCACATTGGTTTGATAATCAACCTGGGCATGCATTCTATCTCTTTCGTTTTGCCTGTTTTGCGACATCATAATAATAGGTGCTGCATAAGCCGCCTGGGTTGAGAAAAGAAGATTGAGTAAAATGAAAGGATAAGCATCCCAATGATAGATCAAACCAACAAGATTTAAACCCATCCAAAGGATAACCAATACCGTTTGAATAATAATAAAACGCCAGGAGCCCATCCCATTAGCCACAGAATCAGCTACGCGACTTCCAAATGTTCTTGCTTCCGAATGTTTCTCATGCCAATTTTTCCCGTTTGCCATTTTGCCTGAATTTTGATTGTTTATTTAAATTATATCCTGAAAATTAAAGCGCTTCACTTTTTAATAATCTCTTTTTCATGACAATTGTTATTTCAATCTTATTTGACCCAATCCGAAATTAGTAAATACAAATTTACTACAATTATTAAACCTGATAGTTCAACTATCCATGGAGGCAAACCTGTTCCGTGCTTAAACAAAAGGGAGAAGAAACCTAAACCTGTTGCATTATCCACAAAAGCAACTATTCCATTAGCAAATAATAGACTCAGCACAAGCCTGATAGATGCCTTCTACTCTAACTAAAGATAAATTGCGGCCAGGAAAGTTCGGATTAAATGCTGATTGAAGTAAGATGCATTATGGTTTGGCGAAAAAGATCTATTCTCACAAAAATACGGAATGAGCATCGGCAACCTATTAGAAAAGTGTAATCTTTTTATAATCCTGATAAGAAGGAAACCGTTTTTCAAGTTCAATCTCTTCAAGAGATCTCCAAAAAAGGACGTTTACGATAAAGAGCAAGGAAAGAAAAAATGAAAAAAGAGCTCCAAAATAAATCGGGAACCCGATTAACCAGCATATAAAACCTAAATACATCGGATGTCTTATTTTTGAATAGATCCCTTTTGTTATCAGATCTCCTTCGTAGCTTTCCAGCGTCTTAATCGTGAACAGCGCTGTAAAGAAGAGCAAACCTCCCATCAAGGCCAGCAGTATGCCGAAATAGTGATAAACCTCCGAATAATGAATTTTATAAATATCCTGGCTGCACAATACAAACCACGACATCCATAATACAGCCATATTTGTAAATATAATTACAAAAGAGAGCTTTCCCGGTATCAATAACTTTTTATGCTTTAATATTTCATAAACAGATCTCACAACATGGGTGATGATACATATCAAAACCAAAATAAAAAAGTGATTGTTGTTCATGGTTCTGTATTTTTTATAATCCAGGAAGGATTAAATTCTAATAATCGCCGGAAAAACCGGTGGTTGAAAAAGAAAAGTAAATGAGCCATGAAGGGGTTCAATTAGAAACTATCATCTTAATATTCACCACACTTCGCTGTTCCTGGTTTGGTTTGACTTTGCCCCCGGATTCCGTAAGCTATACATTGGGTTATTTCGGAAAACAGAATGCTCAGCACGACGAAGGTTTTTTTGAAATGGGATAAGGTTAAGGCCCAAAGAATAAATTTCAATGAACCCTAACCTATCAACGTTCCCCTAATCAAATATCTTTTATAGCTGTTGTTTCAACCTTCTCTTTTACGGATGGTTCCAGGGTATGGTAGTTTTTGCGAAGTTCATTCATCTTATTGAAAAGCGTAACAACAGATTCATTCGGTGTATAATTGGCAGCTTGTTCAATCGCATTGCAAAACTCGTTATAGGAGTCACAAACAGATTTTTTCTGTTGGCTGGCAGAAAGTTCATGTGCCGCATCATCAGCCAGCCTTTGGTTATAAATCACATCAAAAGCGATATTAGAAGTTTCGAATTCGATAATCAATGTGTCAATTGCCAAAGTGATGGCAGCTGCCTTGACATCAATGTTCGCATTGTATTTTTCAAACATTCCGGACACAACACCGGTTACCGAATTCATTGGTTCATTGATTACACTCCAATAGGTTGAGAAAAAGAAATCGAGTGTTTTAGCCGCTTCTTTCCTTGAAGCATCACGACCCTTCAGATGTAGTTTTACGATTCGTTTGATTTCTGCAAATCGTTCTTTCCGGTCGTTGTTGGCCAGGTTCACACGATCGGTGAATCCATTTTTCCGCGGATTCTTGACCATTGGTTCGAATACCAAATTATCTGCGATGAGCTGGATCAAGATTGCATTACTCAAATCACCTAATTCATCCTTCACCGCAACTGCCAGATTGATTGTAGATTTAATCAATCCCAAAACATTGTCAATCGACAAACGAAACACATAAAGTGCATTTAAAGCTACCTTTTTCATTAGTTTTTAAGATTAAATTAATATTTAGAGTCAAGCGCAAAAAATCTTTTTAATCTTCCGGTTTCCATTCAGACATTTTTTCATAGACGACAAACACTGATCCGATTCATTTGGACTGTATTCAATTTGAACTGAACCCAAATCAGTCCATTTGCACTGTATTCAATTTGAAAGGAACCAAAATCAGTCCATTTGGTCAGTATTAAATATGATGTGAAAACAAAGCACTCATTTGTTAATGATTAAAAAATTAATGGAACGAAA
>JBBRZE010000065.1:0-32169 GCA_038236995.1 Bacteroidales bacterium
GGTTCGAGTTCGTGAATATCCTTCACTTCATAGCTCGATAAACGCTTTCCTTTTGCCTTATACGACTTCACGCCAATAAACTCAGCAACCTCGATGATTTCGTTCTCACGGTCGTTGTTCTTCTCTCCTCCAAATTCAATTTCAAGTCGTGGATAAGTCACCCAGGTTACACTAATCAATTTACTACCGGGATGCTCGCCAATAAACCGGCAAGGCTTGCCTCCATTGGCTTCAATTTGAAACCGTTTTACATAGTAGAAGTTTTGCTCTGCATCAAAATAGACAACAGAAGCGACTTTTGCAGGACGGAATTTTTCAATCGAAAGGAGATTCTTTTCAAAGTGGTTCTCCAAATCGTAGGAGTAGACCTGGTATCCGCCATCTTTATCAAGCACCAATATCTTTTCATCACCCGTGAATTCGCCAAGGTATTTGCCTCGGCCATCAGCATTTAAACGAAGGACATCTTCGTCGAACCAGATTTTGCGTCCGCCAAGCGTTGAAAGCCCCTTTTCCTTCAATGTAACTTTATGCACCTCGTTCTTGGTTACCAGGTTACCCATCGAAAGTCGTCCTTTGATTGCCAATGCAGCCATGTCAATTTCGTCAACGAGCTTTTTAAGCTTTGGCTTGGGCTTAAAGGTGATCCGCAAAACCTCCGCCTCACCATTTGGATTGGCGCTGAAATAGAGGATCCTCGATCCTTCAGTTCCAATCGTCATATTATATTCCTTATCACGTGTGACACCTGTGACGCTGAAACGCTTCATATAAGTAGCGCCAGCCTTTCCATCGCGGTAGACAAGGTTGTAAATCGTACGGTTGTCGTTTCTCTCGAAAATAGCAACATGGAGAACATTTTTGCCGATGAAGGCTTTATCAGTCACTTTCATTACAAAATAAACGCCATCGCGACGAAAAACAATCACATCATCAATATCAGAACAATCACACAAATACTCGGCTTTCTTCAAACCTGTACCGATAAATCCCTCTTCGCGATCGATGTACAATTTTTCATTGGCAACGATGACTTTTGCCGCTTCGATATTTTCGAAGCTTCTGATCTCGGTTTTGCGCTCACGTCCTTTGGAATACTTTGCCTTAAGATGTTCGTACCAGGCGATTGTATAAGGAATTAAATTCTGAAGGTTTGCAAGAACCTCGGCCATACTATCTTCAATTCCTTTGATCAATTCATCGGCCTTTTCTGTGTTGAATTTCAGGATACGTCCCATCCTGATTTCCATCAGTTTTAGGATATCTTCGCGTGTGATCTCGCGCCTGAACTTTGGTTTCCATGGCGCAAGACGCTTATCGATGTGATCGACAGCCTGATCCATGTTATTCGAATCTTCAAAAGCTTTATCCTTGTAGATGCGCTCATCGATAAATATCTGTTCCAGCGATGCGAAATGCCATTGTTCTTCCAGTTCACCCATCCGAATCTCCAACTCAAGCTTCAGCAGTTCAACCGTTTTATCGACCGATTTTTTAAGAATTTCGGTGACGTTGATAAACTTAGGTTTATCGTCTTCGACGATGCAAGCATTTGGAGATACCGACACTTCGCAATCGGTGAAGGCATAAAGTGCATCAATGGTCTTATCCGAGCTGATACCCGGCATCAGATGAATCAGTATCTCGACATTCGCAGATGTATTATCATCAATCCTTTTTACTTTTATCTTCCCTTTTTCGTTTGCTTTTACGATCGACTCAATCAGGGAGGAAGTGGTTCTTCCAAATGGTATTTCTGTGATAACAAGTGTTTTGCTATCCTGTTTTTCGATTTTTGCCCTTATCTTAACTGCACCGCCACGTAAACCATCGTTGTATTTCAAAACATCGATAAAACCACCTGTGAGGAAATCGGGGAACAGCTCAAACCCTTCATTATTAAGGTATGAAATGCAGGCATCAATCAATTCAATAAAATTGTGAGGGAGAATTTTTGAAGCAAGTCCAACAGCAATGCCTTCAACCCCTTGCGCCAGCAATAGCGGAAACTTTACAGGTAAAGTAACTGGCTCTCTGTTGCGACTGTCGTACGAAAGCTGCCATTTGGTTGTTTTAGGATTAAAAACAACCTCCAGCGCAAACTTTGAAAGCCGCGCTTCAATATAACGGGGTGCCGCCGCTCCGTCACCGGTGAGAATATTACCCCAGTTTCCCTGCGCATCAATCAACAAATCCTTCTGTCCAAGCTGAACCAACGCGTCACCAATAGAGGCATCACCATGGGGGTGATACATCATCGTCTGTCCGATGATATTTGCAACTTTGTTATAGCGACCATCATCCATCTGCCGCATAGCATGCAGAATCCGACGCTGAACAGGTTTAAGTCCATCATTAACATACGGAACTGCCCTCTCCAAGATAACATACGAAGCATAATCGAGGAACCAGTTCTGGTACATCGATGACAAATAAACGATATGATGAAGCTCTTTTTTTCCCTCTTTTGCCTCCTCTTCTTCAGAAAGCGGTATTAGCTCGTTATCTTCTTCGTCAGACATTTTTTACAGTTAAAATGGAGTTGTTAATATGATTTAACGATTTTTCAGAATGATCAATGATTGCAGATTAATACATTTTAAAGTTCATCTTTTTCGACATGAAGATTCCCGATAATAAAATCCTGACGATCGGGGGTGTTTTTTCCCATGTAAAATTCAAGCATTTCGGCAACCGATTCGTTCTTATTCAGAATCACAGAATCGAGCCGGATATCTTCACCAATAAAGTTTTTAAACTCATCGGGTGAAATCTCACCAAGACCTTTAAAACGGGTGATCTCCGGACTTACACCAATATTTTTTGCCGCCTGATCGCGTTCCTGTTCCGAATAGCAATAAACTGTTTTCTTTTTATTCCGCACCCTGAAAAGAGGGGTTTGCAAAATATACAGATGCCCTTTCTTGATCAGTTCCGGAAAGAACTGCAGGAAGAAAGTAATCAGCAACAAGCGAATATGCATCCCGTCCACATCGGCATCGGTTGAAATAATCACTTTATTATACCGAAGTTCGTCAATTCCCTCCTCTATGTTTAGCGCTGCCTGAAGCAGATTAAACTCTTCATTCTCGTAAACAATCTTTTTGGTCAAACCATAACTGTTTAAAGGTTTACCGCGCAAACTAAAAACTGCCTGGGTTGTAACATCACGTGATTTGGTGATTGAACCGCTTGCCGAATCACCCTCGGTGATAAAAATGGAACTGTTATCTTTAAACTCATGACTGCTGTTGTAGTGAATCCTGCAATCACGTAACTTTTTATTATGAAGATTGACTTTCTTGGCTCTTTGTTTGGCCAGTTTCTGAATCCCGGAAATTGCTTTTCGCTCACGCTCCGATTCCTGAATCCTTTTCAGCAGAATATCAGCAGTTGAGGAATTTTTATGCAGAAAGTTTCCTAATTCCTTCTGGACAAAATTCATAATAAAGTTTCGCACCGAAGGACCCTCGGGTCCCATATCTTTTGATCCAAGTTTTGTTTTGGTCTGTGATTCGAATATCGGTTCTTCAACCTTGATACTCAATGCTGAAACAATCGAGGCGCGAATATCTGAAGCATCAAATTCCTTATGGTAATAATCGCGGATCGTTTTAACCAAAGCTTCGCGAAATGCGGCCAGGTGCGTACCTCCCTGCGGCGTAAACTGACCATTCACGAATGTGTAATAATCTTCACCGTACTGATTACTGTGGGTCAGCGCAAATTCAATATCTTCCCCTTTCAGGTGGATGATCGGATATACCGGATCCTGATCGAGATTTTCCTCCAAAAGATCATAAAGACCATTCTTTGAAAGATACTTTTCACCGTTGAAATAGATAATTAACCCGGCATTCAGGAAGGTATAATTCTTAAGTAACGGAACAACAAACTCCTCGATATAATGGAAGTTTTTGAATATTTCAACATCTGGAGTAAAAGAAACACCTGTTCCATTGATTTCTTCGGTTAAAATCTCCGCATGGTCCTTTATCAACTCTCCTTTCGAAAAATCAATTCGTTTCAGACGACCCTCTCGTACCGATTTAATCGAAAAATTCATTGAAAGGGCATTCACGGCCTTGATCCCGACGCCATTTAACCCAACCGATTTTTTGAATACTTTCGAATCGTATTTGGCACCAGTATTCATCCTTGAAGCCACATCCATCAGTTTCCCAAGCGGAATACCACGACCATAATCGCGCACCGACACAAGTTCATCTGATACCGTGACGTCAATTTTGCGTCCGTTACCCATCATAAATTCGTCGATAGAATTGTCAAGTACCTCTTTTAATAACACATAGATACCATCATCAGCAGCAGAGCCATCGCCAAGCTTGCCAATGTACATTCCTGGCCGCTTGCGGATATGTTCTTTCCAATCAAGCGTACGAATTGATTCTTCTGAATAACCTGGGACCATTTTTTACGATTTTGCACAAATATAATGAAAAACAAAAATGGCACGATCGAAATCGGAAACCAGTAATGAACACAATTTGGTTGATAAGTATTTTGGAATAATTCCGGCGCTTGTAATAACTAATCACAAGAATGAAAAGTGGGGTATAAATCCTTCCGGATTAAAGAATAATCAGACAAATTTAATTGAAAAAACAAACAATTTCATTCCCTTCCGTGAACGAATGTTAAGCATGGCAGTTGATGCTTGAGATGACCCAGGTCATGTTTGAGATGACTCAGGCCATGTTGAAGGTGACACGGGTCATGTTGAAGGTGACCGCGGTCATGTTGAAGGTGACACGGGTCGTATTGAAAGTGACACGGGTCATGTAAAAGGTGACCGCGGTCATGTTTGAGGTGACACAGGTCATGTTTGAGGTGACCCGGGTCATGTTTTTAGGTGGAAACAGTTGATGTTTATGCCAAAATAAAGGTGTCAACCTCATTTATTAAAAATAAAAAAACATTCAATACGAAAATTGTAGTGTTAAAAGAATAATTTTGAGAATCGGGTAAATGGTCCGGAAATAAATCTGTTTTGTTCTTCCAAACTTTAAAATATTAGTTTTAAAGATGAATAAAGTACTTGAAAATTTGCAACATATATTTCAGACGCCATTTCAAAGTTCGGTTCTGGTTTTTGCAGTAATTTTATTTATCATTCTATTGGCACCCCTGATCTTCAGAAGAATGAAGGTTCCCGGAATTATTGGATTGATATTAGCAGGGGTAATTATTGGTCCTCATGGATTAAATCTGATTGCCAAAAATTCAGCTATTGACCTATTTTCGACGATTGGCCTTTTGTATATTATGTTTTTAGCTGGGTTGGAACTTGATCTGAAAGGCTTTGCCAAATACAAACACAAGAGCCTTGTATTTGGCTTCTTTACCTTTATGGTACCGTTGGCGATCGGATATCCGGTCTGCAGGTTTCTGCTCGAATTTAGCTTTGAGACAAGCTTCCTTGTTTCGAGTATGTTTGCAACCCATACCCTGGTAACTTACCCAATTGTAAGTCGTCTGGGTATTTCGAGGAATGAAGCGGTGGGAATAACCGTTGGAGGTACCATGCTAACAGACACAGCAGTATTGATTATTCTTGCCATAATTGCAGGATCGGTAAGTGGTGAGATTACCACGGATTTCTGGGTAAAATTTTCAGTATCAGTTATTATATTTCTTACGATTGTTTTATATCTGATTCCAAAACTGGCAACCTGGTTTTTTCGAAATTTTGAAGGTGAAAAAAACTCCCATTTCATCTTTGTCCTTGCCATGGTTTTCTTCGCTGCATTTCTTTCAGAAGTCGCTGGTCT
Organism: Bacteroidales bacterium; assembly: GCA_038236995.1. Taxonomy (GTDB): domain Bacteria; phylum Bacteroidota; class Bacteroidia; order Bacteroidales; family Prolixibacteraceae; genus JAAFHB01. Next base: position 5,793 of record JBBRZE010000065.1, read on the forward strand.
TGAGCCAATAATTGGGGCTTTTGCAGCCGGAATAGCATTGAACAGGCTAATTCCGCATACATCATCACTGATGAACAGGCTCGAGTTTGTAGGCAACTCACTATTTATTCCTTTCTTTCTGATCAGTGTTGGTATGCTCATCAATTTAAAAGTGATTGCACAGGGTCCAATCGCACTGATCATCGCTGCAACTTTAACCATCGTAGCACTCATCGGCAAATTTATTGCTGCCTGGTTAACATCTGCAATATTCAGATATTCAAAAGCCTATCGAAATCTCATTTTCGGACTGAGTAGTTCACACGCAGCCGCAACCATCGCGGTAATTATGGTTGGATTCCGACTGGGAATTGTAGATGAGAATATTCTGAATGGAACCATCGTCTTGATTTTGGTCACGTGTCTTGTTGCTTCGTTTGTTACAGAATATTCGGCAAAAAAGGTTTTAATTATGGATAAGCTTATTGCTCCTGAACTTCCAACAAACCGGGAACAAAAAATATTGGTTCCAATCTATAATCCCAGTAATATGGAGCGATTGCTTGATCTGGCAATGGCGATTAAAAATCCTAAAAACCGGTTTCCGATCGTTAGTTTGATTGTTGTAGCTGATGATGATGCAGCGCAGCAAAAATTGATCGAAGCTAAACGAACCCTCGAAAAAGCTATTATTCATGCGTCAGCTGTTGATCAGGAGGTTGAAATCATTACGACGATTAGCCAAAATGTTCCAAGCGGGATTAAACGCGTAGCAACCGAAATATTTGCCACTGAAATTATTATCGGGTTTGCATTGAAACCTCAGTTTACGGATCTCCTTTTTGGTAGTATCATCAAATATATTGTGGAGAATACCAACCAGGCAGTCTGGGTTTGCAGCATTTCGCCTTACCTTCGTCAGCGCCAAAAAATTGTAGTTGTTTGCCCACGGTACGCTGACCGTGAATATGGATTCAATCTTTGGTTAAGTCGTGTTTTCCGGCTTGCAGGTTCGCTAAAGGTTTCATGCGAATTTCTATCTACTCCGCAAACTTACCGGCATGTTAATGAATTCATGCAGTCCAATAATATTGCAATATCCGCAAAACATGTCGAGTTTACCGATTGGAATGAATTTCTTAAGATTTCAGCTTTTATCCAGCCAACCGATTTGGTAATCATTGTACTTCCACGGAATGGCGGAGTTTCGTATAAAGTCAATCAGGAAGGTATTCCTCGACTGATGGCCAGGAATTTTGAAAACTTTAATTTCATTCTTATTTATCCGAATGAAAATGAGGAGAATCCTGAAATGATGTTTACTGATGATTTCGACAAAAGCCTTATTGAGGAGGGGTTGAATCAGCTTTCGAAAAAAGCCAGATCGTGGTCAGATGTTTTCCGCAGGAAATAGAGAAAAGACCGAATTTAGAAAAGGGTTTGCTAAAGACAAACTAAGATTTCTGAGTCTGTTTGTTCAATACCTACTGTCAATTAACAAGATATTATTAATTTTCCACCCTCATTCCTTTCTAAAAACTGATTCATATGCAGACATACCTAACTTTGCCAATTCAATTTAAAAGGTATGTGGGCACTTTTTGCCGTTGCTTCGGCTGTATTTCTCGGGACTTATGATGTTTTTAAAAAGCTTTCACTCAACAATAATGCTGTTCTGCCAGTACTTTTTCTCTCAACCCTTACATCGGCAGCCATTTTCCTTCCGTTTATTTTAATATCATATATTTCTCCAGACTTACTAAATGATGGCATTTTCTTTATTCCCCCCGCAACAATTACACAGCACGGGTATTTCTTTCTGAAAGCAGTCATCGTTACAAGCTCATGGATATTCGCATTTTTTGCGATTAAACACCTCCCTTTAACCATCGTTTCTCCAATCCGGGCTACAGGCCCTATTTGGATTCTGTTTGGTGCAATTGTAATTTTTTCGGAACATCTTTCAATTATTCAATGGATTGGAATTGCTGTCACCTTGATATTCTTCTACTTTTTCTCATTTGCAGGCAAATCAGAAGGGATTCACTTCGCGACAAACAAATGGATTCTATTTTTAATTGCCGGTACTTTACTGGGTTCTGTCAGTGGCTTATACGATAAATTTTTGATCCATAATTTCGACCGGATGGCTGTTCAGGCATGGTCCTCGATCTATCAGGTTGGACTCCTATTGCCGGTTATACTTTTTCTATGGTTTCCTAAACGCATGGAAAATACCCTTTTCCAATGGCGGTGGTCAATTCCGATGATCGGACTCTTTCTCGTGATTGCAGACTTCCTATACTTTTATGCGATCTCAATGGACGGATCCTTAATCTCGGTAATTTCAGCACTTCGCCGAAGCGGTGTGATTATTTCATTTGCCCTGGGAGGTATCTTGTTTCAGGAAAAAAACATACGACAAAAAGGGTGGCTTCTGATTGGAATACTAACAGGTGTTTTGATTCTTTTGTTCGGTTCGTAGGAGCCGATTGATCGTGTATCTCTACGGTTTAATTACTTTCATCAAAGCTCCCGGAATTTGCAAAAGATCGTAATCGTGATCGTAGATCAGATATTTATTTAACCAGACCGTCACAAACTTCTCCTTGTATTCCCGTAATCCTTTATATTGCGAAAAACCCTTGATCTTTTCGTAAGCAAACTTCATCGACTTTTCCTTGAAAGTATGGGGATCGTCAATCCCTGACATTGGTGCAAATCCCATATTTGCAAATGAATAACCTTCTGCTCTCAAATGAAGAAACAATTCTACGATAAGGAAATCCATGACCCCGTTTGGGGCATCGGTTGTTTTGCGGATCAGATCGTATGTTCCCTCACCAGGAGCAAAATCGGGAATTACATTTAAAAAAGCGACAACCTTCTCTTCAGAATTTTCGACTATAATAAGTGTTTGTTGCTTCAAATCATCCCATACAAACATCCCCTGTGAGAAAATGATCTCGCTTCTGCCGGTTTCCTCGAGCCACTCATCAGAAACGGCTTTGATTTTCTGAAGTAACCCATCCTTAATAGGGGCAGTATGAATACTTGTTTTATAGCCACGGTCTTTCACCTTTGACAATGCGTTCCGGATCGATTTCTTAGAGCCACCTTCAAGCGAAAATGTTTTCAAATCAACCAACCCCTCCTGACCTAAAAACAATACCTTCTTTTTCAATCGTTTGTAGCTATCAAGATCACATTCAGAAACTCTGTAGTAGATACTCTTTAAACCTACATCAAAGCAAAACCGGTCAAACTGAACAATACTTTGTTCCATCTGTCCGACATTTTCAGCTACAGGATTTTCAAGAACTACTGCAAAGTTTCCGGCTGGACGGTACGAAATGAATGCATTCAATCCTTCCGGTTCAAAAATCATCTTGTCCTGATAAGTTTTAAAATAATCGAGACCCGATTTACCAAATTGACTCACCAATTTTCGGTTTCTTTCCAACTCTGCAGCAGAAGGAAAGTTCTTTAAAAAATAAGGACGGATAAGGGTATACATTAAAAATCCAAAAGTTAAAAACCCGCTTATCTGGATTGATAAAATAAACTTCCTGGCAAAATTATCCACAGGCATCAAATCGCTGTTTCCAATCAGAAAGTAGTTTTCTACCGCATATTGGACGGATTGAATGAAGCTGAAATCAATATTGAAATGCTTTTTATCAAGGTAATAAAATCCTATCACGCTGTAGACCAATACTGCAAGCATACTCAAAATTGCCGTTTGGATTCCAACAGAACGTAAACGCGGATTATTTTTCACATAGTAATCTTTCTTTGTGAAAATCAGGACGACCATTACAAGAAGTGCTGCGATAGCCTCTTCATAATCAGCAGCTTTGGTAAGATTCCCAATCATTGAAACAAATGAAAGAACAAAGGCAAACCACCATGCAATTTTCAACCCTTTGAGCATAAATGAAGCGGTAACCAATAAAAAGAGCCCTAAAACCAACACAAAATAATTTGAGTCGATCATGGCATCTATTGGCAAAAAATTTCTAAGCCATCGAACCCGGACAGGGATTGCAGGTGTAAGAACAGATATAATATCAATCAGACCAAGCGAAAACAACATTAATGCTGGTATAATTCGCATCAATAGCTTGTTGATTTTTAACAAAAAACTAAACATACCGGCAATCAGCGGAAGCCAGAATTCGAAAAACCTGTAAAGAAATGTTATTGCTACCGCTTCCACATTTGCATAGCCTAAACGAACCAAAATAAATACCATCGAAACTTCGATAGCGCCAAGACCCCTTAAAAACGGAGATACAATCAGGAAGATAACTGAAATTATATATCCCAAAAATGCTGCAAAAAACGAAGGGGTGTACCCCAATGCTATCATTGCAACATAGAGATGTCCAATTCCGACAAACTCAATAAGAGCGGAATAAAACAGTGTTATAAAAAACTGCTTTTTACTGATCCTGTTATTTTGGATATCGATTGAAAAGACTTCAAAAAATGAGAATGTTTTGACAAGCCAACGATAAAAGCCCCCCTTTTTGACGATCGATCTGTAGATCAAATATATTGCAAAGATCAGCACTAACATTGAAAAAAAAGCAACCCACTCCCCCGCTCCAATTCCACCTACTAACAAGGAATAAATAAAAATTGGAACAGCTACAACAATCACTGACAATATTCCCACAAATCCATAAACCGCAGAAGCAAAATGGATCTGCGTCTTTGTAATTCCCCTTTTTTCTATCTCACCCGTAAAAAAAGCCAGTGATGATATTCCCCCTGCCGGTAAAAAAATACTGATCAGATTTCTTTTCAGAAATAATACGATGGCAGATATTAGCGGAATACGGTGCCTGATGGATGCAAATGATGCGACGTACATCAATCCTTGTAACGAAATGTACACAACCGTCAAAAGTATACCTGCAAGAACGTACTTCCAGTCGGCATCTAAAAGCACGCGTTTTACTTCTGTCAGTTCAGTATGTTCGTGATTAATAAACCAAATTCCGAGTCCTATTGAAAAGATCGTGAAAATTGCCTGAGCCAGCAATTTGCTGTTCTCACGAAAAAAAGGAAGGCTCCGTTCTTTAATAAATTGGCCAATTACAACGAAAGGTCTGTTTGCTTTGTTCAAAAACATATCAGTATCAGATGAGCATAAAAATAAAGCCACAATAATCGAAAATACAAATTGTTACAGCTTTAATTAATATATAAAAAGATGAGGGAATGAGACGTTCCCAACAATCTACTACTTCACAGAGAACTTATAGGTGCACACCGAATTATAAACTTCGCCAGGTCGTAAAACAACTGATGGAAAATCAGGTTGATTGGGTGAATTAGGAAAATGCTGCGTTTCGAGGCACAGCGCAGATCTAAAATTATATGGTTTTGCCTGTTTTCCAATCTCTTTGCCTTTCAAAAAATTGCCCGAATAAAATTGAACCCCAGGTTCGTTTGTGAAAACTTCCATAAAGCGTCCGCTTTGAGGATCGTAAACTGATGCAGCAAGTGAAACCACTTTTGCATCGGTTTTATTCAAAACAAAATTATGATCATAGCCTAAACCAAAAGTTAGTTGCTCATTTTTCTCGTTGATTCTTGCACCAACGGTAGTTGGCGTTGTGAAATCAAAAGGAGTACCAATTACAGACTCAATCTTTCCTGTAGGAATAAGCGTTGAATCAATAGGAGTATATTTGTCGGCATTGAGAAATACTTCATGATCAAGAATATCACCGTTACCGGCACCATGGAGATTAAAATAGGAATGATTCGTAAGATTGAGAACGGTAGGTTTACTTGTTTCAGCACGATAAGTGATCGAAAACTCATTGGCGTCTGTAAGCTTGTAATTTACCTTCACTTTTAATTCGCCGGGAAAACCCTCCTCCATATCGGGGGATACCAACGAAAGCTCCAGCTCATTCTGACCTTTTTGAACAGCTGTCCAAACTTTGGCAGAGAATCCTTTGACACCGCCATGCAAGCTATTGGGGGTATTATTGACTGCAAGATTGTATTTGACGCTATCTAATGTAAATGTACCGTTAGCAATACGATTACCGTATCGTCCAATTGTGGCTCCAAAATACTGCTCAGCAGCGTTAAGATAACCGTCAATGCTTTCATAGCCCAAAACTATATCTTCCATTTTTCCACTTTTGTCAGGCACCATCAACGACACCACACGTCCTCCATAATTGGTTACAGTCATTTGCAAACCGTTCTTATTCTTAAGCGTATAAAGGTCAACCTGTTTTCCGTCAACCAATTTATGGAATGCATCAGGTTTAACTGCCGGTTTTGGATTTTTTTGATTACACGAAACAAATGCGAAAACCAGAAACAAAGCAAAAGTTAGTACTTTCATAGTGATGAAATAAATTTTTAAAATACATATTAGTCACAAATCTAATCATTAAATTTTATTGATCAAGGTCTGCAAATTATTTCGGAATATTATCTACTTTGCACCTTAATTAGCCTTAAAAAATGTAGCCAGTTATAACTAAAGAAAACAATTTACAAAAATTCTTAACACTCTTATTATGGAAGAAAAAAATCAGGAGTCACGCAGAAGTTTTATTAAGAAGTCAGCGGCAGCAACTGCCTTACTGACGATTCCCAGCATTATTCCAGCGCATGCCTTTGGAGCGAATGACAGGATTAATGCTGCTGTTCTCGGATTAAACGGCCGGGGGAAAAATCACATTGAAGGATTGATGGCACAAAAGAATGTGCAAATCACAACATTTGTTGATCCTGACCTCAATGTTGCAGGTGAACGCGCAAAGGAGTTTGAGAAGAAGTACGGACAGAAGGTGAATGTTGTGCAGGATATGCGCAAAGCATTTGATAATAAAGACATTCATGTAGTTACTGTCGCGACACCTAATCATTGGCATACGTTGGCTACCATTTGGGCTTGCCAGGCAGGAAAAGATGTATATGTAGAAAAACCGGGGTCCCACAACATTTGGGAAGGACGTAAAATGGTTGAAGCTGCTCATAAATACGACCGGATTGTTCAGCATGGGGTTCAATTGCGTAGTTCGGTAGCAATCCGCGAGGCAATTCAACTGTTACGTGATGGCTATATTGGAAATGTTTACATGGCCCGGGGACTTGTTTTCAGAAAAAGGCCGGACATCGGCAACAAACCATTCGAGCCTGTTCCTGCCGGTTTAGATTATGATCTTTGGACAGGTCCTGCCCCAAAACGCCCTTTCACCAAAAATATCGTTCATTACAATTGGCACTGGCATTGGGATTATGGTAATGGCGATGTTGGTAATCAGGGAATACACGAAACAGACCTCTGCATGTGGGGCTTAAATGTTGGACTACCAACGAAAATAACGGCAATGGGTGGGAAGTTCCTTTGGGATGACTGTAAAGAGACTCCTGAACTTTTATCGTCAGTATACCATTATCCGGACGAAAAAAAGATTATCCAGTTTGAGGTACGCCCCTGGTATACCAATGCTGAAGACGGTTCATCGGTTGGAAATATATTCTATGGAGATAAAGGCTATATGGTAATTAAAGGTTACGACACTTACGAAACCTATCTTGGGGATGAGAAAACACCTGGGAAAACGCGTAAAGAAGGTGGTGATCACTTTAAGAATTTTATCGATGCAGTAAGAGCCCATGATTCTACAATGATAAATGCACCGGTTGAAAGCGCTCATCTTTCCTCCGCTTTAGCTCATCTTGGTAATATTGCTTACCGTACTGGCAGAGTATTGACCTTCAATCCGGAATCTGAGTCATTTGTAAATGACCCTGAAGCCGACAAGATGTTAAGCCGCAATTACCGCTCACCTTATATTGTACCTGACATCGTTTAGTCCATATGCTAAAAAATCCAAAAGGAGTGCTTATGCGCTCCTTTTTTTTGTACTTTCAAACTCAATAAATAATAAGCCAAAATATCTCTTAACATTTTACCGAAGAGATATTTACATGTATGCGGTTAGAAAACAGACTGAAAAAAATCATCAATATGAACAACGATATCACCTCTTCGGCCGACGATCGGATTCAGGAACTTGAGAAACAGCTGTCGGAACTGCGCGAAAAAAACTTTTTTTTGGAAACTGAAAACAAAACTGTCAGGGAAGAGAAAGAGAAATACCAGCTTATCTCAGATTATGCCCAGGATTGGGAATTATGGATCAATCCCAGAGGTGATCTCAAATGGATTTCACCATCGTGCAATGATTTAACAGGTTATACCGTCAATGAATTTTTTAATGATCCAAAGCTGTTTTATAAAATAATTTATCCGGATGACGAGACCCGCTTCAGGCAATATTTACACGACTCGATCAGCTTCATGCAAATTGGCCAGTCAATCGAATTCAGGTTGCTTACACGAACAAAACAATTGCGATGGTGTGAACTAAATAGTAAAGCTATTTTTGATAGAATGGGGAGTTATCTCGGCCAGCGCGGATCGATTCGTGATATCACACGACTTAAATCTGCACTCGGTCAAATCAGGGAGATGTCGGATAACCGTGTTTGGGAAATGAAATCTAACCAAAAATACATGGACGAAATTGCAGGTAAGGACCGTGAACTGGTTTCTTCGCTGATTGAAATTGCTCAAAAAAATGAAATGGTACTCTATCTGCGCAAAAATTTATCGGTTATACGCAATACACTCCCTGCACCAACCCAGAAAAAAGTGACAGATATGTTACTGAAAATTGACGAACATCAACGCAGACAAGTATTTAACTGGGAAGATTTTAAATTTCATTTCGAAAAAGTTCACCAGGGATTTTTTACACGCCTCCAGGGGAAATACCCGATGTTAACTCAAAAAGATCAAAGACTTTGTGCATACATTCACCTGGGTCTATCAACTAAAGACATTGCAGGATTAATCAACATCACCCCTGAAAGTGCGGAAATCGGCAGAATCAGGCTTCGAAAAAAACTTGACTTAAGCCGTTCAAATAATCTTTTCTCATTTCTTCAGAATATTTAAAGTAAGGGTACCTTAAAATTGATGTGTACTTTTGCTAGGTTATATTTATCTATATAATAGCTTTATATATTCATATTTTAGGTTTATTAAAATAATGTTAGGTTGATATTGCCTTTTTTTTCATTTTAATGAATCCTTTTAGGCTTCCTTTGCGTAGATATTAAAAAAATATTATCGCTATGGGACTGCTAAAATACCGAAAACTAAAAAATGAAGAGATTGGACAGTTAATCATGCAGGGTTGCTTCTGCGAGGACTGGAATCTGATCGAAGTTGTCGGAGACTTCTTGCCCGACAATATTCGAAACACCAAATTTTCCGGCTTTAACCGGCTTGGACGTTTCGACGAAGAGATCACCCTTTTTGGGGGTGTGCGCATGAAAACCGGCATCGTCAATGCACAAATCCATAATTGCACCATTGAAAATAACGCACTGATTAGCAGTGTAAAAAGTTATATCGCCAATTACAAAATAGGTGAAAGAGTTGTAATTCACAATCTTAATCAACTTGCGGTCGAAAATAAAAGTTCATTCGGAAACGGATTACGTATAAAAGTAATCAATGAATTAGGCGGACGCGAAATACCTATTTACGATCACCTTTCCAGCCATGTTGCCTATATTCTCGCAATGTATCGCCACCGTACAAAAGCCATTGAGGTAATCGAAAAACTTGTCGCCAATTATGTCGAATACATCTCCGACTCTGTCGGGGAAGTAAGTACAGGAGCACAAATAATCAATTGCGGCATTATGCGTAATGTGAAAATTGGTCCTTATGCCACTCTCGAAGGGGTTTCAAAACTTGTAAACGGCACGATCAATAGTTCGGCCGCTGATCCTGTGGAGTTGGGACAGGGGGTGATTCTGGAAAATTTTATTGTTTGCTCAGGTACACGAATAACCGATTCCACGCTGGTTTCAAACTGTTTTGTCGGGCAAGGATGCATCCTCGACAAACACTATTCCGCTGTTGAATCGGTATTTTTCGCCAATTGTCAGGGTTTACACGGAGAAGCCTGTTCAATTTTTGCAGGACCTTATACTGTTTCACATCACAAATCAACGCTTTTAATTTCCGGGCTTTTCTCTTTTATGAATGCAGGTAGCGGATCAAATCAGAGTAATCATCTATATAAGTTGGGGCCTATCCACCAGGGCGTTGTTGAACGGGGTGCAAAAACAACGAGCGATTCATATATTTTATGGCCTTCCAGAATTGGCGCATTTTCACTTGTTATGGGACGTCACTATCGCCATTCGGATACAACCGATTTCCCCTTCTCCTATCTGATCGAAGAGAAAGATGAAAGTCGCCTTGTACCCGGAATCAATCTTCAAAGTATTGGCACGATACGTGACTCGCAAAAATGGCCCAAACGTGACCGCCGCAAAGATCCAAATTTGCTGGATTTAATTAATTTTAATTTACTGAGTCCCTACACGATTCAGAAAATGATCAAAGGAAGAGCAATATTACTTGAGTTGTTGAATGCCTCGGGTGAAACGGCACCTTTCTATACCTACCGTGGCATGATCATAAAAAACAGCGGTCTGATAAGAGGAATTGCCCTCTACGAAAAAGCTATTTGGAAATTTCTTGGCAACTCAATGATAACAAGACTTCAAAGGAAACAAATTAATACGATTGAAGATGTCCACGATGCCTTGCGAAAAGACACTCCGCTAGGTAGCGGTTGCAGATGGCTCGATCTCACAGGGATGATTTGTCCATCCGAAGCGATCAATCATTTACTCGATGCTATCGAAAACGGCGGAATCCATTCCCTTGAGGAAATCAATGCATCGATCAGATCGATTCACGAAAACTACTATACTTACGAGTGGTCATGGGCTTCCGATGTTATTCAGGAATTCTACGGAACTTCGGTGAAAGATTTCACCCCGAAAGATGTTATGGCAATCACACAGAAATGGATGAAAGCTGTTCTCGATATCGATCATATGCTTTATGATGACGCCCGAAAAGAGTTTTCGCTAATCAAACAGACTGGTTTCGGTGTTGATGGAGACAGAACTGTTCAACAACTCGATTTCGATAATGTAAGGGGAGAATTTGAGACGCATGCGGAGGTTAGCTCAATCAGAGATCATATGGCAAAAAAAGAGGCGCTTGGGAAAGATGTCATTTTAAAAATGGAAAAACTGTTAATATTAGAAACAATCAAAAATTAAATAATATGTGTGGAATTGTAGGATATATCGGGGATAAAAATGCCTATCCCATATTAATTCAAGGTCTTCAGCGACTTGAATACCGTGGTTACGACTCAGCAGGTGTTGCTATTTATAATGGTTCACTTACTGTGCATAAGTGCAAAGGAAGAGTAGCTGATCTTGAACGACATATTGCAGACATGGATATCTCCGGATGCATCGGAATCGGACATACACGTTGGGCGACCCATGGTGAACCCAATAATCAGAATGCACATCCGCACACTTCAATGAATGGTAATTTTGTAATGGTCCATAATGGAATTATTGAAAACTATGCTGAGTTAAAAGCCGATCTGAAGAAGAATGGAATTACTTTTCAGTCAGAAACTGATACCGAAGTCCTGGTCAACCTGATTGAATATTTTTATCAAAAAGGAGAAGAGGTAAGCGCTGAAATTGCTGTTCGCCTTGCTCTTTCGAAAGTTGTGGGAGCTTATGGGATTGCCGTAATCTGTAAAAATGAGAAGAATCAAATCATTGTAGCACGTAGAGGAAGTCCTTTAGTGATCGGTATTGGCAATGGAGAGTATTTTATTGCATCAGATGCCACACCTATTATTAGTTACACAAACAGCGTTATCTATTTAAATGATAACGATGTTGCGATCATCACCAAAGATAGCCTGACGCTGAAAACGGTTGAAAATATTCCGGTGGCATTCAAGATTACAAAAGTCGATATGACGATAGGCGATTTGGAAAAAGGTGATTTTGATCACTTTATGTTGAAAGAGATATTTGAGCAACCAAAAACTATCGAAGATACTTTCCGTGGCCGAATTTCACCCGACCGCACTGAAATCGTTTTAGGAGGATTGATGGACATCTTTCCTAAATTACTGAAAGCTCGCCGAATAATAATTATAGGTTGTGGAACTTCATGGCATGCAGCGCTTGTCGGTGAATACCTTATAGAGGAGTATGCACGCATTCCGGTTGAAGTTGAATACGCTTCGGAGTTCAGGTACCGAAATCCAGTGCTCACTAACGAAGATGTTGTTATTGCAATCAGCCAAAGCGGTGAAACTGCTGATACATTAGCTGCGCTTCGGATGGCGAAAGAGAATGGCGCGACCATCCTGGGAATCTGCAATGTAGTAGGATCAAGTATCGCTCGTGAAACAGATGGCGGAGTCTATACACATGCTGGTGTAGAAATCGGGGTTGCTTCAACAAAAGCATTTACAGCCCAGGTTACAGTAATGACCCTACTTGCACTCAAATTGGCTAAAGAACGTGGAAAAATATCTTCGGAGGACTACCTGAATTTAATTCAGGAATTGATTGAAATACCAGAAAAAGTGAAATCGATCCTTGTAAAACACCCTCATATCAAAACGGTAGCGGCTAAGTACAAGGACGCGTCGAATGCACTCTATCTTGGCCGTGGTTGTCTTTTCCCGGTTGCTTTGGAAGGGGCCTTAAAGTTAAAAGAGATCTCCTATATACACGCTGAAGGATATGCTGCCGGTGAAATGAAACACGGGCCCATTGCTTTGGTTGACGATAACTTACCAGTAGTGGTGGTAGCGGCTAAGGACCATTATTACGAAAAAATCGTGAGTAATATCCAGGAAGTAAAGGCTCGCAAAGGAAATATTATTGCAGTGGTTACAGAAGGCGATGACGGTTTGAAAGGGATGGTCAACGATTTATTCGAAATTCCAAAATCACATCCTGCTGTTACTCCACTGCTCGCAATAATACCTTTGCAACTCTTCTCCTATTATATTGCTGTAATGAGGGGATGTGATGTGGATCAGCCGCGAAATCTGGCGAAATCTGTTACTGTGGAATAAGAAGTTAAAGGCAATAAAAAAGGTTAAAGGATAAAGTGACAAACACTCTAACCTTTAACCTTTTTTTTATATCCGCGAGCCTTACATTCGTATTATCATCTTTGGTCGTACCGGAAGAGCCTTGTAAAATATTGTTGCATCCGATTTCGGTATTACAATACTGATCTGAGGCATTGCAGGTTGCCTATTAAATTTAACGAGTGACTGCAACGATCTTCTGACTTCAACTTCCTGGTATTTACGTCGCATCGCAGAAATGATCTTCTTGCCATCATCGTCGGGTTTTTCACTCTGCGAAATCACCAATCTTAAATTTCGGTCAAAATCCATAACAATATAAACATCACCAAGTTTCGCAGGTGCAGGTTCAACGACCGTTTGGTTTGCCTCAATCGTATCTTTAGGGGCAATCTTTTCAACGTACTCAATTTTAGGGATCGTTGCATCCGCATGCTTTAACATAAACGGTTCAGCCATCCAATTCAATAAAGCTTCCGTGTGATACATTTTTATAGAATTGCTTACAGAAGATTCCAAAATGCGACTTTCATGCAGCATAACTCCCTTCATTTCCAAAATTGCCGTATTATTGACAAGATCAAGCACCAGGTACATAGAATCTTCGTTTGCAAGCTCTAAGCGGGAATGAAGTAAAACTTCCCTTTTCCTTAATTCAAAAAGCTTAACTTTTGCATCCTTGCTGTTACCTGATACAGCCGGCTCAGAATTTACTTCATCCTTAGAATCACTATTATCATTTTTGCTATTCTTTGGTTTTTCGTCTGAAGGTGTCTGAATAATTGCCTTTGGAAGTGGATTCTTTGTTAATACAGGCATTAAAACGGTACTGACGAGTGCATAAATAACGAAGACACATAGAGCACTGGTAATGATCCAGAAGGTTAATTTATTTTTCATTTTTAAGTCTTTAATAAATAAATACTTTCGATCCTTTACTCAATGTATGATAGATAACATCCAGATCTTTGTCGCCTAGACGAACACAACCGTGGGTTACAGGTAGTCCAAGAAAACGCTGATAAAGCGTGCCATGAAGCATATAGCCATCTCCAATAGAAAGTGCATAATCGCCAAGTGTATTTTTTTCTATACGCGATGCTGATCTAGCCGAAGGTATGGGTAATCCATCTTCAAGAAATGCCCAGTCAGGCTTAATCCATGGACGATTCTCCTGTTTATTTAAAACGGCAAACATTCCCTTTGGGGTTTTAAATATGATTCGTTTTTTGCCGGCAATCAATACTTCGTTTTTGCCTGTGGAACAACCTCCGGTTCTGACTGTATCGCCATCGGCATTCCGTAATGAATACCTATTTTCGGTCGTATTCACAACGATATAAGGCTTTACAGGCTTAAGGTTATCGAGTTTCGCTTCGATTGAATTGATATTTCTTTGAGCCCTGACTTCAAGTTTCTCAATTCCTTCAGTTGTTGTTTCTTCGGAAACCTGAAATCCTGTAAACCATGATTTAACTTTAAAAGCGCTATCCTGAAATGCCGGGGTAAAAAGGATCATCAGTACAAAAATACAAAATAGCAATACCGGAATAATCCACATTATAACGTTCAAGTTCGATCGTTTATTTTCTTCTTCAATTTCCATCTTATTGATATTTAATTTAGTAATTCTGAAAGTGACATCATTGACCCGACAATCGTAATTGGAGTCCCAACGGACACCCGACTAAAAAGTTCATCTATATCTTTGTCGGTAAGTGCAACGCAACCGGCAGTCCAATCGTCACCTTTGCCTCCATTTCCATGTATTTCAATTAAGCCACCAATATGGCTGCTTTTCGAAATCTGACCTTGTCTTTTCCTATTATTAAAAACAGCATAATCCTGTTCGTTCGGATAATTGATTAACAATGCCTTATGATATCCTGAATCTCCATTGGCTTTCTTCTTGATAATCTTGTACATCCCTTCAGGAGTTGCTTTGTCGCCTGCGTAATGTTTATCGCCAATCCAATTCCGTCCAAACTCAACATCGTATTCTTTGGTTAATTTCCCATTGTAATACAGGTAACCTTTATGTTTAATTTTGTCAACGATAAAAGCATAGCTGTTATTTTGGGCCGACAGGCGTATTGTAGCTGCAAACTGGTTTTGCCATTTCGAATAATCATTGAAATACTCCTTCAATAGTTCATTAACATCTTTATCTGCAATACTAATTCTCATCTTACCTTCGTTAAGTCTTTTGGTAGCAAGCATGATATCGCCTTTACCGAAAGCATTAAGTCCTTGTTCTAATGAGAGTTTACCAAATTCATAATTCTTTCTTACACTTACTTTGAGTGGTAGATGAATAAATACATCGTGGTAATTGTCAAGTTTGCGTTTAAGTAATTCGATCTCTTTCAGATATTTCATCTTCAAAGAGTTCTTGTTTGCTCCAGACGAAGAATTTGCTTCCTGCGCTTTTATAATTGCAGATAGGATTAGTTCCTTAGTCTTCGAAAAGTCTCTGGCAAAAAATACCTTTTCATTTTGTATCTTCCACTCGATTAGTGCTGCCTGATACTTCTTTTCAGCATTTCTATAATATTCGGGGGAATACACATCAGCATTGACTCTTTTTGCTTTGCCAAGAATAGCCTGGCATGAGTCGAATTCAGCGATCGGTGGTTTGTCCATCGTTAAAATGAGCACCACATATATAATTACAATTGTCGACAGTAAAATTCCAGCAATAACAAATAACTTCTTTTTCCAACCAAGTTTCATTCTCAAAGAATAAAGTTCCCAAAATCAAAAATCCTAATTCTACCACAAAGGAACTGAAAAATCTGATGTTTTAAGGAACAATCATAAGGGAAATCCCCAAATTAATTTCAAAAAGAACCCCCGGAATAACTTCCGAGGGTTAATGTGTTGTAAGATTGCTTAAGATTATTTCTTACCTTTTTTTGCGATAACGTCTGTCAATTCAGTGTTGATAGCTTTTGCTTTTTCAACTGCTGGTTTGATTTTGTCGGAAAGAGTTAAGATGTCTTCGTTGTTAGCAACTCCGGCAGTAACTTCAGTATTAACAGTTTCAACAACAGCGATTTCTTGACCAATTGCTTCAAGAGCAGCTTTGCCTTCTTTACCTTTAGGCGCTTTAGCTAACAATTCTTTGTCTGCAACAATAAGAGCAGTAAGATCTGTGATGGCCTGAGTAACTTCAGCTTTTAAAGCTTCTTTCTTTGCTGTAGTTTCTTCAACAGCTTTTGCTGAAAGAGTAGCTACAGATGCAAGAGTTGTTTTTGATGCATCATAGTTACGGAATAAAGCAAATTTTGAATTCTGTTCTTCAACAGCGGTAAGAGCTGTTTTCAATGCTTCAGAAGCAGCATTAAAAGATTCTGGTGCATAACGATCGGCACCTGCAGTTTTTGCAGCTTCGATAGAAACGTTTGCAGCATCAATTTCTGCCTGTGGAGCTTTGGCACAACTTGCCAATGAAACAACTAGAAAACTAAAAGCAACTAATTTTAATAATCCCTTTTTCATAATTTTGAAGATAAATTTAAAAGTAATAAATGTTTTTCAATTCTTAAAATACAATGTTTAGACGCAAACCAGTGGAGAGGTCACAATAATTTCAGATTTTTTTTTTAATTTTGAGCAATGAATTATTATACAATCTTAATTTTGAATGTTTTACCGCAACTAAAAGATGGCAATAAAAAATTCCATAAAGGAAGCTTCAGACAAAGAAATCATTAGACTCATTAAGCATGAGCACAATACAAATCTGTTCGAAGTCCTTTATAACCGCTATTCGGAAAAGGTTTTCGACAAGTGTTACTCTTTGCTCAAAGATAAAACGCTTGCCCAGGAATTTGCGCAGGATATATTTTGCAAAGTATTTGAGCGTTTGGCCGACTTTCGTGGAGAAGCAAACTTTTCGACATGGCTTTATGCAATCACCTACAATAATTGTATTGAGTACCTGCGCACCAAAAAGAAAATGAATTACCCGGAATGGAATAGCCAGCACGAACTACCTGATATAATTGATGAGTTGAACGAAAAAGAGATCAACAGCGAACGATTAATGAAGATTCTTGAACTGATCCATCCGGAAGAAAAGGCATTACTTACAATGCACTATATTGATAATGTACCAATTGCATATATTCAAACTGCATTAAAAATCAGCGAAAGTGCAACTAAAATGAGACTTAAACGTGCGCGTGACCGCGTCGCGTTCCTCTATAAAGAGCAATATAACGAAGATTAGTTTTCCCTTTGAATGTGACTTATACGAAAAATTCCGTCTCAAAGAGAAAACCATTCAATGAAAGATTTTATCCTAAAATATTTATTCCGGTTTAATCCTAATACACCCGGACAGCAGCTTTTGAAATCTTTTAACCAGCTATTTTCCGGAGCCACCAATATAGAATGGTCAAAGGAAAAAGATGGACATTTTGAAGTTATTTTTCGCGTGAATGGTATTGAACAAATTGCATGGTTCGAGAAATCAGGCAAATGGCTGAAAACTGAAACTAATTATAAAATCGAGATGCTGAATGCTGAAATACGTGAGAAACTCGAAAAATTCGGACAGATTATGAGTTCAATTTTTATCGAAAAGTCTGAATGTCAGCCCAGTTATGAATTCATCATTCGCGATTCCTTCCAGGTACGTCACATATTTATCACTGATACAGTAGGTAACGTTTCCGAAAGAAGAAATTTCGATGAAGGTGAACTTCTTTGATTTCGCAAAACAACGATTAAACAGATCCTCCAAGTTCCTGAAAACGATAACAACTAACCAAATGATCATTTACCATTCCAGTCGCCTGCATATGAGAGTAGATGATCGTTGGCCCCACAAATGTAAAACCCCTCTTTTTCATATCCTTCGAAATAATCCTTGAAATTTCCGTCTCGGCCGGCAGTTCCTTAAGTGAGGTAAACCTGTTTTGAATGGTTTGCCAATCAACAAAATTCCAGATATAACGATCGAAACTCCCCATCTTCTCCTGCACCGTTAAAAAAGCTTGGGCATTTTTAACAGCCGCTTCGATCTTCAATTTATTTCGAATAATTCCTTTATTATTAAGCAATTCCAATATTTTATCATGACCATAAAGTGCAATTTTTTGAGGATCGAATTCATCAAACGCTTCGAGATAAGCTTCTCTTTTTCGTAAAACAGTTAGCCAGCTTAAGCCCGCCTGAGCTCCTTCCAAAATCAAAAATTCAAAAAGCTTTTGCTCATCATGTACTTGAACACCCCATTCATGATCATGATAATGAAGATACAAGTCATCTTTTAAGCACCACTCACACCGGTTTAACATGCTTTATACTTTATTAATATAAATAAAAAATCACAATTCAGCCAACGAATACTATTTTACTATTTTTGTTTCCTGAATAAACTGCAATTTTTCTGCTGATGAAGAAATTTTTAACGATACTTCTTTTTACGATCATTTCGATTTCCGCATTCCCGCAACTAAATACTGATCAGTATTTTTACATCGGACGAAGCCGGATTTATTTCGGAAATTATGTAAGCGCCATTGAAAATTTAAATATAGTAATAAAACTCAGACCGAATCTCCCCGAGCCATATTATTACCGAGGTATGGCCAAGCATTATATTGATGACTTTAGAGGAGCTAAAAATGACTACGATAAAGCGCTGGAGATTAAGCCTTTTTATCCCGAAGCATATATGTATCGTGGTATGGCCAATTACGAGCTCAAAAATTATGAAGAGGCTTTAAGTGACTATTCAAAAGCGCTTGAGTACAAGAGTGACGATCAGGCCATCTACAACAACAGAGGGATTACAAAAGCGGCAATGGAAGATCTTGATGGCGCAATTGCAGATTACACCAAGGCAATTGAACTTGATCCGATGGTCGCAAACACATATCTAAACAGAAGTTCGGCTAAGCAGATGAAAAATGATCTGGATGGCGCCATAAAAGACTGTGATGCAGCCATTCGTATCAGACCTCATTTTTCAGGCGCTTACCTGATGAGGGGAATCGCAAAATTTGAAAAAGCGGACTATGCCGGTGCATTAAAAGATTACGACTTATGCATCAGGCTTGATCCTAAAATGGCTCAGGCTTTTGTCAACCGCGGAATCGTAAAACATAAACTTGAAGATACCCAGGGAGCCATTCCTGATTATGACATGGCTATTAAATTAGACCCGGATATTGCTGTGGCATGGTTGAACCGGGGTATTGCAAAGGAAACACTCAAAATCCCGGGATATGAGGCGGACTTTGCTGTTGCAGAACAACTTGATCCTAAATTCGCTCAGTTCAGAAAACGACTTAATGCTGAGCAGGAGCGTGAAAAGCAACGGCGGATGTATGGGTTTGTCCTCCCAACAACTAATCAGAATCAAAAAGGCCAAAATCCATCAGTTCAAAATAATCCTTCCAGTCAGTCTGCAAATCAGCAAGCTAATTCAGGACAGCCAGCGGCACAGGGACAACAACAATCCAATGCAAATGGAGGCGCCACAAATCCTTCTAACGCTTTAGCTCAAAACAAACAATCAAATAGCACCGCACCGGATTCTGCTTCGGTAGCAAGAAAAGATGACAAAGGTCCTGTCACCCAAAAGCGGTCCCGAAGGAATATTGTTGTGAACGATGAAGGCGATGTGAAGGAAACAGAAATCACAAGGGGAATGGTTCAGAATCGCAATGTGAATATTGAATTACAACCCGAATTTATAATATCAATTTTTCACAAGGACTCGGTTGATTACGAGCGATTACAGTATTATAGTATGGAAGTTGATGCACTTAACCGTAAAAACAACAATCAACCTTTTATGCTGATTACCAATAAGCCAATTGGAAACGATAACTGGAGAGGTGATGAGTACAACGAAAACATTCGCCTTCTGGACAAAACCATTCAGTCTAACAAGAAAAACTCGGATGCTTATTTCAATAGGGCGACATTGTACGAATTGCTCAAAAACTACAATCAGGCAATCGAAGACTATGACCGGTCGATAAAAATGGACGGTCGAAATATTCTTGCCTATTTTAGCAGGGCCAATACAATGATTAAAAGGGTGGATTTTATACGGATGCCCGGTCTGCTTCCGGAGCCAACAACACTGAACATAAACGGCACAAAAGCTGATGCCGATGCTCCCAAAGAAGAGAAAATTCTTGATTATGAAGACATAATAAAAGACTACGAATCAATATTATATATGAATCCACGGTTCATATTTGCCTGGTTCAATATGGCAAATACGAAAGTGAAAAAGAAAGACTATCTTGGAGCAATCAATGACTATTCGAAGGCAATCGAACTTGAACCCGATTTTGCAGAGGCTTATTTCAACAGGGGATTGACCCGTATTTTTCTGGACGATATGGAGGGCGGTTCGTTGGACTTAAGTAAAGCTGGTGAGTTGGGACTTACGGAAGCGTATAATGTTATTAAAAGATACTGCAATTAGTAATTTAAATATCAGGCATTAAGTAGAACAAGGATGTCGAATCAACCTCTGGCAGAAAGATTAAGACCAAAAAATCTGGACGAATATATCGGCCAGAAACATCTAGTTGGTGAGGGTGCAGTACTCCGAAAAATGATCGACTCGGGTAATCTCTCCTCCATCATTCTTTGGGGACCACCTGGCGTAGGGAAAACGACGCTCGCCAAGATCATTGCCAATTCACTGAACCGGCCATTTTATATCCTAAGTGCCATTAATTCAGGAGTCAAAGATGTGCGGGAAGTGATCGATAAGGCGAAGAATAATCGTTTTTTCACATCCCCTAATCCGATTCTGTTTATCGATGAGATCCACCGGTTTAGCAAATCACAGCAAGATTCCCTTTTAGGCGCTGTCGAGCAGGGTTTAGTGACGTTAATCGGTGCGACTACCGAAAACCCCTCCTTCGAGGTGATCTCTCCGCTCCTCTCCCGCTGCCAGGTTTACGTGTTGCAATCACTTGAAAAAGATGATTTACTGACATTATTGAATCATGCAATAACGACCGATTACGAAATCAGCCAGCGAAAAGTTGTGTTGAAAGAATATGAAGCCATGCTCCGTTTTTCGGGAGGCGATGCCCGAAAACTGCTGAATGTATTGGAGATTGTTATGAACAGTGTAACCGACGAAGAGATCGTTATTACAAATGAGCTGGTTACATCGATGTTGCAGGCAAATCTGGCTTTGTATGATAAGAACGGCGAAATGCATTACGATATCATCTCTGCGTTTATTAAAAGTATCCGTGGTGGCGACCCGGACGGCGCGGTTTACTACCTTGCAAGAATGATTGAAGGTGGCGAGGATGTTAAATTCATTGCCCGACGGTTGCTGATCCTATCTTCTGAAGATGTGGGGCTTGCTAATCCAAACGCTTTTCTGATGGCACAAAATACTTTTGATGCTGTTCACAAAATCGGAATGCCAGAATCTCGTATCATATTGTCAGAGTGTACGATCTACCTCGCAACATCTCCCAAAAGCAATTCGGCTTACGCTGCCATTGATGCAGCTATGGCAGAAGTGCGTGAATCGGGTCATCTCCCTGTGCCGCTTCATCTTCGGAATGCTCCAACCAAACTGATGAAAGATCTTGGATATGGGAAGGAATATAAATATGCCCATTCGTACGAAGGAAATTTTGTGAATCAGGTTTTTCTTCCGGAGAAAATCAAAAACAAAAGGTTTTACACGCCTCAAAACAATCCAACTGAACTAAAAATCCTCGAAAGATTAAAAATGTGGTGGAAAGACAGATTTTAAAGAATTTCTTTCATGTCACATACAATACTAATCTACAATGTATTATCCTCTAATTAATTCATTTTAATGACATTTTAAATATTTTTTTAAAAAAAATGTCAAAATGCTTGCAATCGCATAAATCACATACTATATTTGTACTATAACAATAGTACAATAAACATCTATTACAACATGATAAAATTTAATCTTGACCCCAAAACAGGGATCCCGTTTTACAGGCAGATTCTCGATCAGATTAAATTCGGGATTGCATCTGGTAGCCTGAGTATGGGAGAACAACTGCCAACCGTAAGAGCACTCGCCGTTGAATTGAAAGTAAATCTGAATACCGTCGCTAAAGCTTATAAGGAACTTGAAATTAAGGAAATACTTGAAACTCAACAAGGCACAGGAACTTTTATAAGTAAAAATGAGTTTTCAATCTCAAACTCAGAAAGAAAACAAAAACTCCAGAGTATTACCAAAGAATTTGCAACCATAGCATATAGTTATGGATTTAATATTGATGAACTAATTGTTGAACTTAAAAACCAATCAAAATGAAATCTGAAAATTTCCTGAATGGCGTTTCACTCACGCTACTGATTTGCCTAACTGCCTTAATCGGTGGATTGTATTATCTTGAAATAATTAATGTCGTACTATCAGTAGGCGCATTTATTTTATCGGTTTATATCTCATATTCAATACAAATTGCTGACCAATGGGAAAAAGCAGTTGTTTTGCGAATGGGAAAATTTACCGGTTTGAAAGGCCCGGGGTTCTTCCTGATTATACCCATAATTGATCATATTGATAAGTATATTGACCAAAGAGTAAGGGTAACAGATATCAAGGCAGAAGAGACATTGACAAAAGACACGGTTCCTGTAAATGTTGATGCAGTCGTTTATTGGACTGTTTGGGATGTTGAAAAAGCCGCCCTTGAAGTTCAGGACTATGTTAAAGCAGTAACTTTCATTGCCCAAACTGGCCTACGTGATACGATTGGTAAACATGAATTGTCCGACTTGCTTTCCGACAGGGAAAAGATTTCAGCTGAGCTACAGACAATTCTTGATGAACACACTAATCCATGGGGAATTACATGTCAGAATGTTGGCATCAGGGATATTATTATACCTCAAAATCTGGCAGATGCGATGAGTAAACAAGCTCAGGCTCAAAGAGAACGCCAGGCACGTGTTATTCTTGGTACCGCAGAAACGGAGATTGCGTTAAAATTTGCTGAAGCAAGCCAGCAATATATTGATAATCCTGTTGCACTGCATCTTAGAGGAATGAACATGCTGTTCGAAGGTTTGAAAGAAAAAGGGTCCATGGTTATTGTCCCGAGTTCTGCTTTAGACACCATGAATTTAGGAGCTATTGGCGGTTTAGTTTCGTTGGCCAAAAGCAATCAAATTGAGAATCCAAATAAATAAAAGTTGGTGGGCTTTTAAATAAATTCGCAGGATTGCAGTATAGCGCTGTGCAGCAATGATAATACATTAAAATTGCTGCATGGCGCTATTCCTATTTATTACCTCAACATATTCCGTTTAAAGCAAACTTTATGATCCGGTCACCTTTTTTCTGAAGACAAAATCATATCAGATTAATTTTTTAATTAATTAACATTAATTAACTACAACCATAGTGAAACAACTAACATCTTAGTCATATCTTTGATTAACTAAATTATTCTAAAAAATCATGAATTACAATTACCAGCAGCTAAAATTAAATCCATTAGCGATTTTACTATTTTTTTGTTTAACTTTATTCTCCAGCAATCTCTTCGCCACTTTCCCGGTTGGGAAATTTCAGATTAAGGGAATAGCTACAGAAGCAGAATCAGGGAAAACAATTCCCTATGTCACAATCACTGCACAAAACAGTAAAGGAATTATCAAACGCCTGGCAAGTGATGCGAACGGTAAATTTGAATTTACCATTGACTCTATTGGGAAATATAATGTAATCATTCAGTCAATCGGTTTTCAGACATCTAAAAATGAGATCAATATTGATGAAAAAACTATTAAAATCGATTTAGGGACTATTAAACTTATTACGGGTTCTGAATTAGTTGGGGAAGTTTCTGTTGTCGCTCAAAAACCGCTTGTAAGAACTGAGGTCGATAAGATCATCTACAACCTCGAAGCTGATCCTGAATCCAAAACTTCGAATGCGTTGGAGATGCTCAGAAAAATACCACTGGTAACAGTTGATGGAGAAGATAATATCCAGGTAAAAGGCTCTTCAAATTTTAAAATACTGCTTAACGGGAAAGCTTCATCTATGTTATCGCAAAATCCAAAGGATGTATTGCGCAGTCTTCCAGCCAATACGGTAAAAGATATTGAGGTCATCACTAATCCATCGTCGAAATACGAAGCTGAAGGAACAGGAGGAATTATCAATATTATTACGACTAAAAAACAGATTGATGGTTTTATGGGAAGGGTCAATGCCGGAATTGATACGCGCGGCGGCTATAATGGAGGTATTTATGCCACCTCAAAAATCAAGAAATTTGGTTTCTCAATCAATTATGGATACAACGATTTCCGCCAGCCCAAAAATGAGAGCAGTTCCACCCGTGAAAATTTTGTAAGTTCGACGAACAGGTATTCGGAATCATTGGGGTTTAATCAGTACCAGGGAACTTCAAATTTTGCAATGGGCGAAGCAAGTTATGAAATAGATACATTGAACCTGATAAGTCTTTCGTTCTGGGGATATACCGGCAATTACGCAATGAATTCAGAACTTTCAACAAGTGATTTTGACACTAATCACACTCTATCAAGAAAATTCATGAACATATCAAACTCGTCGAATGAACGTGGAAATATCTCCGGAAATATTGATTATCAGCGAACATTTAAAAAACCAGATAAAACATTCACGGTATCCTATAAACTTGACAGAATGCCCCAGAAGACCGATGGACTGAATGCTATCGATGGCCAATTAAATTATGATTCCTATCGACAACGTTCAATCAATGATGCCTCCGGGACTGAGCATACATTTCAGCTTGACTATTATGACCCTATTACGAAAGTGCACCAGATCGAAAGTGGCGTGAAATATATTCTGCGCCAGAATATCAGTGATTCTGAAATTCTCCGTTATGATGCAGCACAAGATGATTGGATTCGTGATGTAGCAAGGAATAACAACCTCGACTACGATCAGCATATCGTTGGGATTTATGCAGGATATGTTTTGAAACTTAAGAAAATCAGTATTAAAACCGGATTACGGATGGAAGGGACACTTAACGATGGCTATTTTAAGTCGATCAAGGATACCACATTTACAAACAGAATGTTTAACCTGATACCTTATATTACACTCTCGAAGAATCTGAAAAAGGGACAAAACCTCAAACTCTCCTACACGCAAAGACTCTCACGCCCAAGTATTTACTATCTAAACCCTTACATTAACGACACTGATCCTCTAAACATTAATTTTGGGAACCCGAATCTTGATGCTGAAATTTCACACACATTTGACTTGACCTACGGGAAATTCTCAGGAAAATATAATTTCAATCTGAGTATGAACGGAGCGCTAACCAACAATTCAATTGAATCTTTATCGACCATAAATTCAGCCGGAGTCAGGACGACTACTTATAAAAATATAGGAAAGAATCAGAAATTTGGTGGATACTTGTATGGTTCGTACCGGCCTGGTGCAAAATTAAATATCAGTACAAATTTGGGTGTTGACTACACAATACTCGAAAGTAATGATGGTCGCAACCTACGAAACGAAGGTTTCAATTACTCTGGTTCACTGAATATAAGGTACACAGTATGGAAAAATGGCACAATCTCCGGATACGGTGGGATCTATTCTCCAAGAATAATGTTACAGGGTCAATCTTCAAAGTTTTGGTATACTAACGTAAACGTTTCACAAGAGCTATTTAAAAAGAAACTCACAGCATCCGTTTCGTTATCAGATCCGTTTAGAAGCAAAGTCAAATACGAAAGTTCATTCGATGATCCAACATTCCATCAAACCAACGTATCCAGTTATTCGAACAGAATGTTAAGATTCAACCTCTCCTACCGGTTTGGCCAGATGAAAGGTGAAATTAAAAAGGCAAAGCGGGGAATTAAAAACGATGATGTTAAGAGTGGAGGAAGTACGGGCGGCGAAGGCACGCCACAAAATTAACCACCGTAATGCATTAATATTAATGGGTTTAAAGATTTAACGAAAATTAACTAAAACATTAGTGCTACAACTAATGTTTTAGTTGTATATTTGATCCATTATTAACCGTTTTGCGCAAAACAACTAAAATTAGCAGTATGAAATCAGGAAAATTATTTCTCAAAACACACGACCTTCGGGTTTAGCCTTTTTTTTGTCCGTTAAAACTAAGATTTTAGTTTTACAACGAAAGAAATAGTTAAATAAATTTGGAATCGCTCATCTGTTTTTATAATTTTGATGTGCTTCCAAAAAAGCAGAAAAACACATCGACCATGAAAGAATTGACAAAAGCTGAAGAGCAACTGATGCAAATACTCTGGAAACTGAAAAAAGGATATGTCAA
>JBBRZE010000066.1:0-31421 GCA_038236995.1 Bacteroidales bacterium
ATATCTATATCTTAAAAATGTTCAACCCGCTTCGGGTTGGTGTCGCGTTGTGTCCATTTTCCCCCAGTTCCGCAAGCTCCACTGGGGGTTATTCAAATTTAACCACTTCGTGGTATAAAAATAGTTTTTCAGCAATCCCTATTTATCCCCTAACAGGGAATTTAAGTTTTATAGCTATCTGGTTCATTAATTTGTAATGAAATAATTTTTTTTAAGCAGACCCTGGATAGCCTCACAGGCAGAAAACAGGTGGAGAAACAAAACTAGTCTCGTCTTCTTCTAAAAGTTTCTGAACCGGGGATTGTCAATTGTCTTAATGGCGGTACATTCAATCTCTATCAGCCAGCCGCTTCGGCATACTGCAGCCAAAACTAAAATCGTTGGGATATCGGGATAGTTGGAAGCCAGGTATTTTTCAACAAAAAGTGTATCCGCACGGTCGCGCAGGTAAACGATCATCGAATTTACATCACCCATATCAGCCTCGGCTTCACGAAGTAATGCCTTAATATTGTCGAAACCCCTTCCGGTCTGCTTCGTAATGTCGTTTGGATAAAGAATTTGTCCGCTGCAGTCGATGCTGGCCGTTCCCGAGATCAGAATATGCCTTCGATCGCCATAATTGATTGCAGTTCCGCGTTCGAATGCTACACCATATTCATGCGTGTGATTCAGGTACTCCAATGCTTTCAGGTAGGTGATTTGTCCGTCATCCAGACCACCAATTGAATAAGCATCCATCATTACAAGCGCCGAAGTGATCCGGGTTTGTCCCTCGATGCCGGTACTGGCAATATAATGAGTATCCGAAGTAAGTCCTTCTTTGGTAAAAATCTCATTTCGGGCTTTTACCATTCCGTCGTAGCTGTTGTCGATATCGCGAACAAATATCCAGGTTCGCAAACAGTTATCCGCCAGGGTCATTTTTGCGCTTCGAAGCCATTCATTGTAGCCTTCGAAAATACTTTTGGTTTGCGAATAGGAATCACGGTGGTTGCTGTCATTCATTTGGAAACGAAAATCATGCGAATAGCCGTTGTGTGTAAAGACAACTTCGTTGTTACCGCTCTTCAGGTCGCTTGAATTGGCGTTGACAGGTTGCAGGAGGACAATCCAGGTCGAAATTTTGGCATTACTGAGCGGAGGTTGCTGAACGAACGAAACAGCGGTGCAAAAAGTGACCGCTTTTAGATCTTCTGCCTGGTTCGAAATGTCACTCGCAAAAATGCGCTGGAAAAGGATGTTATTTTGCCGGAGATGGTGTTGGTTAAGGAATCCAAGAATGGATTCACGCAATTCAGAGACCTGATTGGTAAAGCTTCCATCCGGGATTGCAGTAATTGTTATATTGTATTCATTAATCTCTTTTCCCTCAAATATTGAATAAGAAACTGTTGTTCCCGCCGGATTTACAAACTTTCCAAACTGCATTTAATACCTTTCTTTGTGCATAAAATTTCAAGGTCCAAATTTAGTCAAATTTTCAGTTCGGGGGCATGCTTTTTTGGTGCATCACGTATTGTTGTTAAGTTCTGTTTGACAGGGACGCCATTGCATTTTAACCGATGTTCTAACCCACATTTGATCCTTAACGGGATCAAAAAACGAACTTTAAACCGATTCTCAATTTTGAATGGTCCGTTTCTTTAAGCCTTCAGGTAGCATAAAAGAGAAACAACCAGAGAAGGTCCTTTTATCGCAGATTTCCCGGTTTGTTACACCTAAAATAAAAGCTATTTGTTAAAATCTCTAATTACATAAATACAAAAACGAAACATCAGGTCAGTTTGAAGATTTGTATAATATTTTGTATAATTACAAAAAAATATAATACACCTCAAAAAGCGCAAAAGGGAAATAGTGCGTGCCGGATTTGGTTTGCTTTGTTAACCCAAAAGGTCTGTCAGGTGTATAGATATTACCTTACAGGAGATCAGTTAAGCAAAATTTTTTCAGGATTTATTCAATGGAATAGAAAAAATTATTAGGTTCAATTTTAAAACTAAACATATGGACGATTCAATTTTAAAACTAAACATATGGACGATTCAATTTTAAAAAAACGAGGTGCAAATTTTTATGGTTTTGAAAGTATTGATTCCGTTGGGAAACATCATTATCATCCAACCGTTATTCGAGGTGGCGGTGATTTACTACTCACTAAAAATGGTGTCTTTTTTAATCAGTGGATTACCCAAAAAGAATATCACATTCCCCTCGATAAAATCACCAGAATTGAAATAAAAACATGGCATAATATGAAAATGAAATGGCCTGGAAAAGTATTGCGCATTTATTTTAAGGAAGAAAAGGATACCAAAATCTTTGGGATAGCGGTTGGCGGTAGACTAAGCATTACAAAAGGTTGGCAGGATGATGTTTATTTATGGAAGGAAAAAATTGAATCATTATTAAAAGATTAATGCTGAGAAAAATCAGGATTAATCTATTATGGAAAAAATGCTGAGTTCAAAACGATAATCCGCAGGACGGATGAAACGCATTCGTTGTATTCCCAAAAGAAGAACAATAGAATTTATCACAAAAGATTCCGTCCAGGACAGGACGGAACCTTGCATTTTAACCGATGTTCTACCCACATTTGATCCCTATCGGGAACAAAAACCCATTTATAAACATTTCCAAACCTGTAACAATTTCAGCTGCTGATTCATTGAAAACACCCGGCTCGCATTCAACACTTCCGGTCGTTTCACTTCACCCCTTCTTCAGGATCGTCAGGCTTGTCAGGTTTACCCTTGCGGCGCCCCGTGTAATCGACAATGATCCGGGCATTCCTATACTCGTGGTAAAAATCGGGTTGCGAAAACAGGAAAGGGAGCATCAGTTCATCGATTTCGTCTTTCAGCAGTTTACCCATCGATTTAAACATCCCGGCAATATTTGAGGTCGAAGCTTTCGTAACGATAACAGCCCCTCTTTTCTGCGGGTAGGCCAAATGAAATGTTTCGATCAGCTTTTCCATTTCAGCGATCTCTGTTTCGCCAACCATGTATTTTACCAGTTCGGTCCTAACAGAAATGGCCAGCCTGAACAACATCGTACCAACGTTGAATAAAATGGGATCCGGCGTCTTTTTCAGGTCCGACGAGACATAATGCACCCTCACTTTTAATTCTGTGTCTTTGACCGTTACCGCATACGCCCTCAGGGCAGCCGAAAACTTCAGAATTGCCACGATCAGATCTGCCTTTAACATGTTCTTGCTGATTGTCATACCTGTTGTATTTTCCAGCTGTACCAGGTGGTTTTTGCTGATGAATCCCTGACCTTCTTTTAACAGTTGATGAGCCGAGGCAAGCTCCGGATACAACCCTACCAGCGAAGAATGTTCGTCGAGTACTTTATCCACAGCGCAATACATACGCAATCTGTTAATCTGACGTTTATTCATATTTAAAAATATTTGACTTTTTCAATAAAAACAACTCAAACCGGAACATACACGATTGATTCAGAAGTGGTGACCGCCTGCGCACAAGTATTTTGCCCTGACGGAACAGCAAACCCGGAAGAGAAACACACCTGCAGAATCAAAAAATAAGGAACTGTCCGGTTGAATTTCCAAATTACAGTGAAAAGTTAGGAAGAATAAATCACAAAAGAAATAGTGACTCAAACAAACACATTGCGCTCATTTTGTATTGATTATGACTTGTTCTAAACATATTATTCAGTTGTCGCCTATTAAATTGCGGCACAATAGCATCATTTTGCGGTACATGAATCCGATTATTCGTTACTATCAGATCATTATTCGTCGCTGTAAATTCATTTTTCGATCCACATATTTGATTATTCTGTACTGATAAATCATTTTTCACTACTATCATATCATTATCCGACTCTGCTAATCTATTATTTGCTACTATTAATCTACTATTAGCTACTGTCAAATCAATATTTGGCTATACTAATCTATTATTCGCTATTAACAATTGAATATTTTGTACTGCCAATTTATTTTTCGTTATTGTCATACAATTATTTGGTACTGCTATTTCATTTTTCGTTCTGTTAATTTGATAATGTGATACTATGAAACCGTTTTTCAATACTGTACGACCACTATTCTCCAGATAAATTTGATTTCCCTGATTACATTTTTACACCGGAGCGTTAAATAGGTCGTTCGGGTGCTTAAATGTTCTGTCAGAGACGTTAAATATTCAGTTGGGGTCGTTAAATCGCATATTTGGATGCTGAAATACTTAGTTGATACCCCTAAAAAGCATTATATTTGTCACGCTTACAAACATATATTCGAATAATAAACCCTCTAAATAACCCAATACAATGAATAAAATACCAAGACTAATCGTGATCACGATTGCTGCCATGGCGATGCTCTATTCGGGGATGCCTGTAATTGCTTATGGTTTCTGGGGACTGCCCGCATTGATTGCCGCAATGATTTTTTTATGGATCGTACTGAATATGAAGGCTACGCCGGTTTACAACGGAGGTGTTCAGACCTATCAGTTTAAACCACAGGGGAATATTAAGGTTCCGGTGGCTATTTTAATCCTGTTGTTAATCTATTCAACCGTATTGCCGACAGTAACATCATGGCCATTGCTCCGCACTTCGGCTTACCGCAATCTGATTGGTACCGTTGAGATCGGCGAGAACCTTTCGACACATATGGCGCCTATTTCGATGGACAAAGTAAGGGTTGTCGATCAGTCGCTCGCCAATATCTTAGGCGATAAAGTGCTTGGCGCACAACCTGCCCTTGGAAGCCAGGTTCGATTGGGCACTTTTAATATTCAAAAGGTAAAAAACGAGCTTTACTGGGTGGCGCCACTGTTGCATTCGGGGTTCTTTAAATGGAACAAGAACAGCGAGGGGACAAATGGCTACGTAATGGTAAATGCATCGAACGAACGCGATGTAAAGCTTGTTCAGGAGATTGGCGGAAAGAAAGTGCTGATCAAATATCAGTCGGAAGGATATTTTAATGACTACCTCGAACGTCATCTTTACCTGAGCGGCTTTTATAATGTCGGATTAACCGACTATAGTTTTGAAATTGATGATGATGGCGTCCCTTACTGGGTAATCACAAAATACAAAAAAACGATTGGATTTTATGGCGAAGATGCAACAGGTGTTGTTGTCGTCAATACAGCGACCGGAAAGTGTGACGAATATGGCATTGCCAATGCACCTGCATGGATCGATCGTATTCAGCCCGATGCTTTTATCGAAAATCAGCTGAACGACTGGGGAAATTTTGTGAAAGGTTACTGGAATTTCTCGAATGAGAACAAATTACAAATTTCGCAGGAGGTAACGCTGGTTTATGGAGAGGATAATAAATCGTACTGGTACACCGGACTCACCTCTGTTGGCGCTGACGAAGCTACCGTTGGATTTGTTCTGGTCGATACACGTACTAAAAAGACGGTCTGGTACAAACAAAGCGGGGCGACCGAATTTGCAGCGCAGAAATCGGCACGTGGAAAGGTTCAGGAGAAGCGATTTTCTGCCTCAACACCGATTCCGTATAACATCAACAACATCCCAACCTATATGATGACGTTAAAAGATGATGGCGGATTGGTGAAGATGTTTGCGATGGTCGCCATTGAAGACTATACGATTGTCGGGGTCGGAAATACGCTGACAGAGACGTTGATGGCCTACAAAAATGCTTATAACATGGTAGGTAATAAGATCAATCCCAGAAGTACAACCAATAAACAAGTCCTTCAATCGGTGGTGTTACGCATCAATTCAGATATCAAGAATGGCAATAGCTTCTATTATTTCACTGTAGAGGGAAAAGAGAATATTTTTATCGGTTCGTCGCAGATATCCAATGAACTTCCGGTAACTACAAAGGGTGACAGCGTTGTGATCAGTTTCGATGACGATACCCGGGGGCTTATTGATATTTCCAGCTTTAAAAACAAGAATATCGGGAAGCAGTAGATTTGTACCGGTTTATAAAGATCACTTGTGACTGTATCAAATTCTTAAACACAAGGATATCAATAGTTGGCAGAAAGCGCTCGGGGTCTTTAAAATTACCCAGATTGAATTGTTTCTTTGTGAACCTTGTGAACTTTGCGGTTAATTTTTAAACACAAGGTACACAAAGATTACACAAAGCACACAATTTTTTAAATCTGCCATGAGTGAAATGGTTCTTTGTGAACCTTGTGCCTACCCTTGTGAACTTTGTGGTGAACTTTTAAACACAAGAAACACAAAGATTACACGAAGCACACAATTTTTTAAATCTGCCTTGATTGAAATAGTTCTTAGTGATCCTACAAAAGCGGGAATCGATTTTTAAGTCGACCGAAAGCTGCAAATATCCGACTATACCTCTTTGCTTAACAACTCCTTAGTCGATAATAACCCGCAGGCAGCATAAATATCCTGGCCGCGTGAAGCACGAACAGTTGCAATAATATCTTTGTCGTTGAGCTGATCCCTGAAATTGTTGATAGACTCTTCATCAGGACTTTCCAAAGGTGTGCCAGGCACAGGGTGAAAACGGATCAGGTTAATACGGCACCTTATTCCTGATAGAAGTTTCACCAATTCACGAATATGAAGCGGAGTATCGTTCAGTCCCTTAAAAAGAATATATTCAAATGAGACGCGGCGCTGTCTGCCAAAGTCCCATCCCCTTATTTCGCGAACAACTTCGGCAATAGGATACGCAATCTGAACGGGCATTAATTTGCGGCGCTCTTCGTCGAAGGGTGTGTGAAGACTAATGGCAAGATGAGCTTCGCTTTCGTTCAAAAACCTGAGCATTGCAGGAATTATTCCGATAGACGATACCGTAATGCGACGTGGACTCATCGCATAGCCCCAATCGGAAGTGAGAATATCGAGACTCTTCAGCACTGCATCAAGGTTATCGAACGGTTCACCCATTCCCATGTAAACAATATTCGAGACATCGCCATATTCTTTGATACTTCGGATCTGATTTACAATCTCTCCGGCAGTTAACTGACCCTGAAAACCTTGTTTGCCGGTCATGCAGAAGAGACAACCCATTTTGCATCCCACCTGTGTCGAAACGCACACCGTTTTGCGGTCATCGTCGGGAATCATTGCTGTTTCGATAAACTTATTTTGAGAGGTTGGGAAGAGATACTTCTTTGTTCCGTCGAGACTCACCTGTACTTTCGATGGTGCAGAAATACCAAATTCGTATTTTTCGTTGAGCAGTTCTCTTGCATTCTTCGAGAGATTACTCATCTCATCAATGGTACTGATCTCCTTCTTGTAGAGCCAGTCGGCCAGTTGCTTTCCTGTAAATTTGGGCAATCCAAGCGCCAAACTGATCTCCTGTAACTCGTTTAAATCTTTACCAAAAAGTTGATCCTTCATCTCCACTCACTATTATAATTGAAAATCTTTTGAATTGTTGTTCCGGGTGGCTTAAAAATAAATCTCAGCGAAGATATTTTCATACGGTATTCCTTTGGATATCAAAAGATCTCGCACTTCTACCACCATCAATGACCTGCCGCAAAGATAGTATTTATAATCTTTTGGGAAATGATTCGTTTCTGAAAGATATTTTGTGATCCGGCCCGGAAATACATTGCATGAGGCTTCGTGCGAGCAACAGCGTATATAGTTACTTCCCATTGCCCATTCCAGTTCGTCTTCGAAATAGAACTGATTGAGATACCGTACCCCGTGAATCAAAATTTTATGATCCGACAATCCGGACTGGAACATGCTGTAAAACGGAGCAATACCGGTGCCTGTGGCGATCCAGTAAGCCGGCGAATGATCATCATGAAAACTGCCATATGGAACTGAAACCATTAGTTCATCACCAGGAATAGCAGCGGCCAGTTTTGGAGTAAGGTATCCCTCCTCCTTAATATTGAAAAGGATACTAATTTTTTCTTCGATGTTACCGCAGCAAACGCTGTAGATGCGTGGCGGCTGCAACCGATCGACAGCAACTTTCACAACCTGACCCGGAATAAAAATAGTATTTTGCTTCCACGAGAGCAGGAAAACATCAGGTGAAATTTCTATATTGCTGACAACTTCAACTGCAAATAACTCGTGATCTGACCGTGAATATTCTTCTGCTTTAGCCATCTGATGAGTTTTAACTTTAATCACGCAAAACTACTGAAGGTTTTCAATATACACTAAAGTATTCTTCAGAATGAACCGGCTTATTCAGGTTCAAATCGCTTTCCGAAATGAAGAATACCAGCTATCTTTACTTTCAATAAACAATCCAATGATCGGTTTGCTGACAAGCAAGAACAAATGTTCCAAAAAATACGTTTAAAAAGATATGTCAACAAAGGAATACAACCTACTGCATCAACAATTGAAGGAAGCCTATACAGAGGCGAACCTGAATAAGATTTCGCGCAACCTGATCAGGCTTTATACAGAAAAACAATACGATCAGTTGAAGAAGATTGCCGGAATGATTACTGAATGGGTAACAATTGAGATCGGAGAAGATAAGAAGGGTTTTTCGAAATTGATCATGCTTTACCATCCTGACAGAATTCAATACTATCACAATGAACTGGAAAATTATTAAGCTTCAAAAAATCACAACCGACTCCTTCGGCTTGAACATATTCTTGTTATACAGGATATTGAGGAGATTTCGATGATACTGGATAATTACGAGGATATCGACTACTCCGTCGAATACGAATGGGATGCAGATACCACCGGCTTCAGTTATTTCTCCGATTCTGCACCACCAAAAAATTCAACACGAAAAACCAAAGTCTCGAAATCTAATTACTCCTTTTATGAAGCTGTAAAAATCAGAAACTATGGAAATACAACAACTGAAATACCAACCTGGTATTTCGAAGACTGGGATGAAATTGAATTGATGGAGAGCGAAATCGACGATCTTGATGGAATTGAATACTGTATCAATGCAGTGACGGTTGATTTGTCTGCAAATTCGATCACTGATATTTCACCGCTCATTGGTCTCGCTGCGATTGAAGATTTAAATCTTTCGGATAATAAGATCGGATACATTGATGCCTTAAGTAATCTGTTAAAACTTAAAACCGTCGACTTGTCGAATAACCAGATTGACGACCTGTCACCTCTTTTTGATCTGCCGGAACTTGAATCATGTGACATTTCGGGCAATAAAGTACCCATTGCCC
Organism: Bacteroidales bacterium; assembly: GCA_038236995.1. Taxonomy (GTDB): domain Bacteria; phylum Bacteroidota; class Bacteroidia; order Bacteroidales; family Prolixibacteraceae; genus JAAFHB01. The sequence continues at coordinate 9,171 of JBBRZE010000066.1, forward strand.
AGATTCGGGAACTCGAAGAGCTTGGCGTTTCAGTGTGTCACGATTAATCATATTAGTTCATCCTTTTAAAAAACTGCGAACGAAAGTTACCGCAGTCATTGAACCTTTTTCAATACAATCGCCACCCCGTTTTTAGACTTTAGATCAAATAAAAGAAGACTCGACGAGGTTACCACCTGTTTTGTAATCCTCACTTTCGTTGGCGTATTCATCAAAGAATCATCCGCATAGATGGTTGCCTCATATTTTGCCCCTTTTACAAGGAAATTCATATTGATTGATAACTTCCGGGGCTGATCAGTCAATGATCCAATAAACCAAATGTCTCCGTTTTTCCGTGCAATTGTTCCAAATTCTCCAATCTTTCCCTCCAAAACTCTGGTATCATCCCACACAGTGGGTAATGCATCGTAAAATGAAAGATCAGGAATCTCTGAAATCACCGGAACTGTTGGACCCGCAACGCCTTTATTGCGTGGGGAGTCTTCGGGACGATCGTACCAGTAAAGGAACTGCCATGGACTATAGATGCAGATCGTTTTGGCCATTTGAGAAACATGGGAACCCATCCTCTCATCCACACGAGGGGCAAAGTAACAGTTGGTATGATCACCGGCTCCGGCTAACATGCGCGTAAACATCGTGATCAATACATGCTGGTTATCGGGGCTTTCCTCGTCGCCTCTGATTCCTTCCTGTGTCAGCAGATTAGGGTACGTGCGCGAATAACCCGTCGGACGGTATTCGTCGTGAATATCGAGCATAATCTGATGATCTGCTGCCTTGCGAATCGCCTGATGGAGCCATGCTGTATTATTTTGTGATCCGACATCGACAAAACCATATTTTATACCCTTAACTCCCCACGATTGAAAAAGCGGAAGAATTGTATCGAGCTGTTTCGATAAAGCTTTCTGATTCACATACAGAATGATTCCGATACCCTTTTGTTTGCCATACTGAATAACCTCCTGTAATGCAAGTGGACCAGGAGAACGGGCAGGATCGACAGTAACAGTTGTTGCATCAGATGCGGTATTATTCTCGGGTCCGTACCAACCTGCATCAAATTCGACATAAGCGATATTGTGACGTGCTGCAAAATCGATACATGCCTTCCCGCCATCGGTTGTAAGTGTCACTTCGCGGATTACTTTGCCGGGTTTAATCCATGAAGTATTCCGAATTGCTGATGGCTCATTCAGATTGAGGATAAAACTATTTTGCTCAAGTAATTTGCCCGGCGAGTCAGCAATCATTACATACCGCCAGGGTGTTGTAAATGTAGATTGATACACAACTTTGCTGTCGAGGGTGGCCAATATCAATAGCGAATCTTTCTCCGACCGGTCGAATTTCATCCTGGCATGATCGGTAAGAGCAGCTTCACCAAGTGCAATATATTTGTTTTCACCTATTTCAATAACGTAAGGTCGCTCGCATCCATTACCTGTTTTGCTTACTGTTCCTTTCAGATATTTTGCCTGCGCCTTTCCTGCAATCCACGAAGTGTAATCCTTGTTAAACTGAAAGCCTGTCAACTCGCTTGTAATGGTCAGCGGATGATCAGTCGGAACGATATATTTGAAAGCAACGCCCTCATTATATGCTCTCACAACAACCGAAAAACTCCTGAAGGGCGTATTTACCTCTTTGAAATTTACAATTGTCTCGTTGTATTGATTGGAATATTCGTTTCGCTCTCCGTAAACAGGTTTCCAGGGTTCATTGACCTCTTTCTTTTGTGCAGAAACAATCTGTAGTCGGGCTTGCAGTGGCCCCTGACCTTCGAAAGTCATTCCAAGCGGAGAATCTGCAATGATCATATTTCCCTCGTTTGCAACCGAATAAAATAGCGCATTGTCCTTTTCAGGATTCAGTTTAACGATTACCAGATTCTTCTTATCAGGACTGATTGTCTTCACTTCAACACCGAAGGAACTGAAAACAATAAAAAGTTGAAACGCCAAAACCGGCAACAAAATCCTCATAACGAAAATAGTTTGGTTGAACCCTCAAACTTACGAAACACGGTTTCGAAAACCTAATTACAATTAACTTCCTGCCAGAATAATCAATCCAAGCCCGCCAACAAAGAGTAAGAACATCAATGTAAGTAAGGTATTCACCCCTTTAGGCGCGTTCTTAAATTCTTTCCAGATAAATACACCCCAAAGTGCTGCAATTAATGTTGCTCCCTGTCCAAGCCCGTATGAGATCGCGAATCCGGCTTTTCCGGCAGCAATAATACTTAATGACATCCCGATGCACCAGATCATTCCGCCTAAAATACCCGTGAGATGCTCTTTAAAACTTCCTTTAAAATATTGCAAATAAGTAACAGGGGTCCCTTCGAACGGTTTCTTCATCAATATTGTATTAAACAAGAAGTTGCTGATTAAAATTCCAATCGCAAAGATAAAAACGGCCGTGTAGGGTGTCAACATACCCGTCTCAGGGCTTTCCTGATTTGTTGCCATTGAGCTGGCTACAAAACGATAGAATAACGCCATTAAAACACCGCCAACGACTGACAGAACGATCCCTTTTGTAGGAACTTTTTTGCTCTGTGCCGCTTTTTTACGATATGCCAATGCATCAAGAACGATCGCAATGGTAACCAATAACACACCGGCGAACAATTGTATTGCATTTCCCTGTGGCGCTGCAAAATAATTGATGATAACGCCAAGCACCAATGCAATACCAATACCAACCGGGAAGGCAACCGACATTCCTGCAATTGCAATGGCTGCAACAATCAGGATATTTGCCAGGTTAAAAATAACGCCCCCAGCCAAAGCACTGGAGATACTCGACCATTCAGCCTGCTTTATATTTTCAACAAAACCCATCCCAATACCTCCTGTACTTCCCAATGAAAAACCCAGGATCAACGAAAAAAGGAGTATCCCAAGGACGTAATCCCAATAAAACAATTCGAAACGCCAGGTCTTTGCTGCCAGTTTTTGCGTATTTGCCCACGATCCCCAGCACAACATCGTAATCACAGTCAGGATTACGGCAACTGAATAACTTTCAACAATATACATGATTATTAGTTATTTGGTTTGATATTGAATATGAATAGCTTTAAATGAATTATTCATGCATTTCTACTTCTGAGAAACCGCATCATGCATCATATAGCTTTCAATCAGTTCAGAAAGCTCTTCTGGCGACTTTTTAAAAACAAGATACGCATGCAAACCATCTTTTCTGTTTTTCCAGCGGTTGAATCCTGAAGGCTCAACAAGAATCTGTCCCTTTACTTCATTAAAAGCAAATGATTCACCTTTTACTGCAGTTAAAACGGCCGTCTGATCCCAGCTTTGACGTCCATTTTTATCTGCCTCCGACAATGGAATTGCAATGCTAAAAGCCATTTTTGCCGGACTTTTCAAGCTGCTGCTTATCAACTTCTTTCCGGTTAGTATTTTATTTCCAATCTCAAATCCACTCAGAACAAGCCATGTAGGCCAGTGATCAAAAACATATTTTGATGAGGTTGAATCTTCCCTCACATTAAATTCCGATCCCTCAGGAAATATACCTGCCATCGAAACCAATCTCTTAACCTTTTTAATAACAAGGTCATTTCCGTTTAAGGGGGAGATGGAATCGGGTTGTGAAAGCAACAGGTCGTTCAGATTCGTCAGAAAACCTACCGTAACGATTACGACGGATGTATCTGGCTGCGAAGCCAGGATTTTCCGATAAAGAATTACAGCATCCTGTGCCTGAGCTGTTGAGTCGATCTTATGGGGATAATTAGCCACCAGGGAATCGGTCCAGTGTTGGCTGCATCCAATATTTACGCCATGTATTTTTGGCGATCCGATAGGAATACCCGGACGTCCGTAGTAAGTATTGATTACATCGAGGCATGGCGCCACCAAATCATATTTATTGGAAGCCATTGTGGCGAGGATCTCCGCTTCCCCGCTATCAGCAAACGCATGCAACAACGTTAAAGCACCCACATCATCGTAGTCGGGACCCATATCGCTATCGAAGATGATTTTCACAGGTTCTGCAACCGAAAGTTTAGGTGGTTGGCACGCGGTAAAAAGCAATAACCCAACTGAGATAGATAAGAATTTAATCAAATGAGTATTCATCATTATTTCTGAAATGAGAATTTGTAATTTTCATTCTTCTTATCGGCTGTTTTGAATACAATCGCCTTGGACAGGTAAAGATTTGCAGCTGTGGCTTCAGCGCGTTTCTCCCCTTTAACCACTAATTTTACAATGTGTTTCCCCTGGGGAAGGTTAGTGATATGGTATAAATTCATATCGGTGTGCGTCTGATTTGCAAAACCAAAATAACCATCGATCGTCCGTTTCAATTCTCCATCGACAAAAACATCGGCTTTACCACAGTCTTTGAACCAGTTTCCGACGATCGAAACACCTGTTCCTTCAAAAGTAAAAATAGCTTCATCACCAACTTTTGAACTGAACATCGCTTGAGCATTTTTAGGAGGATAGACTGCCCAATTTCCTTTAAAATTCCAGCCACCTTTGTCGAAAACGCCCGCGCTACGATCAAAAACCAGTTTAGGAAACGACTCTTCAAGCGCAAAAGGCTGTGGAACCTGTACTTTTATTTTCAACTCTGTTTCAGTGACCGTACCACCATTTTGAATCGTAAGATCCTTGGCATACTTCATTGTCTGGTCAACAGCTTTGTTGAAAGAGTAGTTGGTATTGATAAAAAGAGAATCACCAATTGTCTGAACCGCTTCGCGATATGCCTGTGGTAATCCGCTTAGACCTTTAATTACACCAAGAACTGCCATTGCATTAGACGGATTACAATCTGAATCCTGTCCGCAACGAGTTGCGATTTCCATTGTTTTCAGCGGGTCGCTTTCGCCATAAAGCAATCCCATCACGATATAGGCTCCATTAAGTTTGGCATCAATGTTAAACGTTGCACCCGCCTCGCAAATATGAACACTTCCCCATTTCGCTTCCAATTCATTCCATGCAGCATGCCAATCTGCAGGATATTGGTTGTGCAAAATAATCACATCCTTCACAATTTTGGAATAATCACTTTCCGCAGGAATAGAAAGCAACGCTTTAGCAACCAATTTACGAATATCGCTTTCGAAATAGGCTTCGGAGTAGAGCGCTGCAACAAAAACACCGCCGTAGACACCATCACCATAATTCATGATATGCCCTATTTTATCAGCTATCTTATTGGCAGTTTGCGGCATTCCCGGATTCATAAATCCGATATAATCAGCTTCAATCTGAAAATCAATATCATCTGCATGAAGATTGTATTCCGGGTTTCCTGATTGCGGAGGAAAAATACTATCAAAATAATTTTTGCGTGCCTGTACGTTTGCATGCCACAATTGGTAACCGGCTTTTGCAAAAAGTTCCTGAAATTTCTTAGCGGGTGCTTCAATTCCAAATTCATCCATGGTCTCCAAAAATGTAAGTTGAACGTAGAGGTCATCCTGCCAGATGGAGCCTTTTACATCAGATGGAACCCATTTAATTGAGTCTTCGTAAGTTTTGCCCTGTGCCCGGAATTCAGTCGGAGCTCCATAGGTTACACCAATCATCTTACCTGCCCAACCGCCGGCAATCTTATCTTTCAGCACCTCGGTTGAGATGGATCGCGAATCAGTGATCGCTTTTTCAGTTTTTTGTCCGCAAGAAATGATTGTAATTGCGATGACCAGAACAAATAATTTTAATAGGTTTCTTCTCATCTTTAATGATTTAAAAGTTGCTGTTAATATTTTTTTGATTTATTTTATTTCATTCCGATAGGGTGCCGAAGCCTGTGCCCCCATTCTGGTCACAGAGATTGCTGCCGCTTTACAGGCGAATTCCACCGCTTTTCCGAGTTCCAATCCTTCTGAAATTGCGACCGCAATCGCACCGTTAAACACATCTCCTGCAGCAGTTGTATCTACAGCTTCTACCTTAGGCGATGGGATCAATTTTGCCTCTTTACCCATGAAAAGCAACGCACCTTTGCTTCCTAATGTGATGATGACTACTTTAACGCCACGTTGATAAAGATTCCGGGCCGCCAAAGTAGCTGAATCAATATCCCTAACGGGAATACCGGAGATCAGTTCAGCCTCCGTCTCGTTGGGAGTGATCATGTAAAGCTTAGCCAGAAGTTCATCGGTAATCTTTAAGGCGGGTGCAGGATTCAGAATCACCTTTTTACCAGCCTCAAAAGCAATATTAGCAACATAGATCACCGTTTCAAGGGGAATTTCGAGCTGCATTAACACAATCTCAGACCGAAGAATCTCTTCCCGCGCCAGATCAATATCGCTATTTAAGAGATAACTGTTTGATCCCGGAGCGACTACGATACAATTCTCACCTTTTGCATCAACAGTAATCAAAGCGACCCCCGAAGGGTGTTCCTTATCAGTGACCAGATAATCGGTGTTGATATTTTCATTCGCAAATAATTGTTGTGCCTGTTTTCCAAAAACATCATCTCCGGTCTTGGCGATAAAACTCACGCTACCTCCCAATCGTGCAGCAGCCACCGCTTGGTTCGCACCTTTCCCGCCAGCATTCATCAAAAATTCTCCTCCCAAAATGGTTTCGCCCGGAACAGGCAATTTCGAGGTTTTAATTACCATGTCGGTATTACTGCTTCCAACGACTGCAATTCGATTGAGATGCATAATTTTAGAATGTTAGTAGTTTAATTATTGGAGGACCATTAAATAGCCTGGAAACTTATATGGATCAAAAATAATAAAACAAAAACTTAAACAAGAAGATAATTCATCATTATTTAGAATTCCGCATTCCTGCCGTTTTAATTATTCCATTGTTTATCTAATACTTAAAAAGTAATTAACCCAATATTGGAGTTTCTTTAAAAAATATTGCGTTAAAGGAACTTGAAATTCAATTATGAACTATTTCAGTAAAAATCAGGCATTCGTCTGACATGTTACCGGTTAAGGCAGTGAGGATTATTTTTGGCAGAATAGTCATCATAGAAGAATGATCATGAAACTGCAAAGTGAATTACAATACTACACAACTTTGCCCTCCTTAATATACTCACGCATGATGGCTGTTTCAAGTTGCTGAAGACTTAGCTGATAGACATTACTGGCCAGCACCTCAACCGCGCAATAGTGGGCTACATTTATAATTCCGGCACCAGTAAGTTCGTAGCGCGTTGCTATTTGATTCCATTGGATATCCTCAGCAATTTCAATCTGAGGAGGGAAAGCTTTCCGCCATATTTCTTCGCGCTCGCCAATTCCCGGCATCGGAAAATGTATAATTGCCTGAAAACGTCTCGTAAAAGCATCGTCGATATTGCCCCGCTGGTTGGTTGCTAATATTACGAGTCCGTCGTAAGATTCAATACGTTGTAACAGATATGCGACTTCCTGGTTGGCATATTTATCGTGTGCATCGCGGATATCTGTCCTTTTACCGAAAAGCGCATCGGCTTCGTCGAAGAACAGGATCCAGTTTTTATCTACCGCTTTATCAAACAGGTGCGAAAGGTTTTTCTCCGTTTCACCAATATATTTGGAAACCACCCTTGACAAATCGATCCTGTAAACATCTTTGCCAGTGTACTTACCAAGCAATGTTGCAGTTAATGTTTTTCCTGTCCCAGGAGGACCATAAAACAAGGCACGGTATCCCGGCTTTATTCTTTTTTTCATGCCCCAATCATGAAGAAGTGTATGATTGTGAGCAATCCAATGCTCTATTTCCTTAATCTGATTTAAGGTTTTTGGATATAAAACCAGGTCTTCCCATTCCATTTCTGTCTCAATATACTCGGCCGGGAAATCAATACTAAAACGAGGTTTGCTGACTTTGCCAATGGTGAGCATCTCAACGATTTCGGGATCGAGAATTAACCGTCCACTCATCAATGGTTCGCCTTCGCGCACTGCTTCCAGCCAAAGGATGTGCTTTTTAGCAAACCAGTGGTCACTGCTCAGAATGCGCTGCACTTCGAGCCGTTTTTCAAGATCGTCGCCTGCAAGGATGAATTGGGCAGTTTCACCAGTTGGCAAAATACCCCGATGATTGGTGGCTTTTACTCCGCCGAATTCAGGGAAGTCGCCGCCATCGGGAAGATGCCCGGCGATGATCTTGTTAAAGTAAGATGGTTCAATGTGTGGAACTAACCCGAGTATCAATATAACAATTTCCTCGAAACTGGGATCCCAGAGGTCAATAAATTGAGCAAAACTTGAATTATCATTATTCAATTTCAAAGAACTTACTTCAAGTTCCTCTGATTGACCAAAATGCAGGCACAAGCAGCCTGAAACGATATCTTTCATCCAGCCTAAAACCTGTTTTAGATTAATTAAATTATCACTTATCATAACTCAGCAATTTTATTATGAGGGTTCGAGATTGATCTCCAGAATTGTTGAGATTGAAAATCATAAATGAAGCATGAACTATTCGCCAGCCCCAGTGAAATCATTTCCGACTTTTTCAGTATATGTCTCTCCTCTGCTACCTAAACTAAGGTTAAGTCTTAGAGACATAAGCTTATAAGTGTTCATATCTTTATTCCAGTTTTTGCGAGCAGATTGGTTCGTTTTGTTTCCACCAAGCTTAGTCCAATGCTCAGCAATTGGAGGATCATGGTCAGGTGAAGCTGCTTCAATTGGAATAAGAGCCTTGCCATTTAAAGTTTGAGTATAACCTTGACCAGCTTCTTTCGATGCAGGTGCTTCACTTAAGAATTGTTTGCCATTAACTGGATTAAGTAAAACTGGTAATTTGCTTTTTACGACGGACTTACGACTTTCCTTGGAATCTTCATAGAATCCAGTCCGGATATTTTCACTACCACGATATTTATGTATAAGTACAAAACCTGCACTGCTCCCGCCTTCAGGGATTACATATTTTGACTTGTGAACAAAATTACTGCGCTTCCATTCAGTGCCCTCACTTGCATAAAGAAATGATCCTCCACTACCATCCGATTTGGTAGTTTGGAAACTTAATACTTGGGTTTCTCCACTTACTTTTCGCTTTATAACGCTAGATGAATTACTTACTCTCTCATAAGACTTGGTTTTTAAATTCTCAATCCAAGAACCAACTTGTACAAGTGCAGGTGAAGGACTTGTAGTAACGCTTGGTCCCTTTTTCACACCCTTTGGATTAATCTCGTAATTAAAATACCAGAATTTATCCTTTTGTTCAACCTCAATAGATTTAAATTTAAACTTCCGGCGCACAGACTTAACTGCAGTAGTCATTTCCTCTTTCGTCGCCCCTTTGCTTGCATAACCTTCCGTTACCTGATCCAATGCAGCAATGCCTTTTTGGGACTCATCAGATATTGCACCATCTTTTTTCTTTGCCAGTTCAACTCCCTTTTTCGCCAGCTTTCCACCTGCTTTCGGAGTCACCTCCCATTTCTCTCCTTTCTGTTTCACATCCAGATCAACGCCGCTAACCTGTCCTTTAATTTTTGAGAGTTCTTTATCCAGATCAACGCGTGTGTAAGGTTCTTTGCCTTTAAGAGTACCCAACAGATCGGAGGCTTTTTTAAATATTTTGCCGGTGTCAAGCTCTTTAGCCGCCTTCGGGTCCGGAGCCTTGGATTTATCCCCTTTAGGCGTGGTTCCTTTTTTTCCGGGTTTTACGTCCGGCTTTTTCGGTGCAGGTTTTTTAGGTGTAACATCCGGTTTAGGAACAGAACCGTCTTCCTTGAATGTACCTTTACCATCACCCTTTCCACCCGATTTTTCCGGCAGTGTTTTATCCACCATGCTCGTCATAAACTTGGAGGGATCGAATTCCGGTTTTTTCATTTCTATTTCCGGTGCCTGACCTGAACCCAGGACATAATCCTTGACAGTGGCACTCAGACCAATCGGATCTGTCAAAGGCCACTCTTTTGAGAACAGTGGCCATGTCCACCTGTCATCAGAAAGCGGTGACCACCAAGGCGTTTCAATTGCAATAAAGAAATCGCCACCTAATCCAAGCATCGGTTGTGCGACCATCTCCAAAGTACCACTGATATAAAATACCCCCGGATCACGGTAACCAATTGTTGGACGGGCATCAGCATAAGCCTTAACACCAATATCCGCATTCAAACCAACTCCAAATTTTAGGTCATGTGAAAGAATTTCAATGCCTGCACCCCCTTCTGCGCGCAGCCGTAAACCCGCATAGGCCGAAATATTGATGGACCCCGATATTTGTATGTTCTTTTGGACTTCAGGATCAGTAGAGTAGGTGCCAAGAATTTCGATATTATAAATTTTCGCAGGCCCCAGTTTGGCCAAAGCATGCAAACTGATATTGGCAAATAAATTCAAATTACCAACTACAGGTATGCCATAATATGCCTTAGCTTCAAACTTGACCAGTTCTTTGTCCCAATCTCTTTGTTTGAATAATTCGATTTCGGCTGGAGGAGCTATTTTCCCGATTACGGTTATATTTCCTTTGCCATCAACAACCACGTTGACAGTACCGGCAAACCAAGTTGTGAGATTAAAGGCCAACTGACCGGTCGCAGCAAGGGCACGCTGTTTGCTGCCAGTCTTTGCCACGGGGACAGGCGCCGGTGCGGCAGCATTTTGGACATTCTCTTTGCCACCTGCAGCAGCTATGGCGTCTTTGGCAAACTTATTAGCTGATTCCAAATCAGTTGCAACAAATTGCACTTCACCTGATAATTTATTTGCGTTGTAGGCTCCCTTTCCTTCAACATCAACTGTACCATCAGCATTGTATTTAACCTTCCCAGCGCCACTAAACGATTTGTAATTAACTGCTAAGGAAACTTCACCTGATAATTTATCCTTCGTATTATCTAATATTAGCTTCCCCTGAACTATTCCCTTTATATTAATATCGGCTGTTGCGTCTATTTTGGGTTTATTGGCATTCTCAAGTAGTAAATTGAATTGGGCATCAACAAATCCGCCAACCTCAATCTTCATTCCCGTGACACCAAGTGTCAATTTTCCATTTTCAAATGTATTGACAGGAGTAGGCAAACTATTTACTTTCAATCCCAAACCACCCAATAGTGCAGCATTCTTTTTCACAGAAAGCAACCAATCATTGCTATTTCCTCCACCCGGTTTCAGCGAGGCATAGCCACTGCTGATTTCACTATTTTTGATGGAAAAATTGATGTACATCCCACCCAATTGCTGCATCCATTCATTCTGGACAGCCATTGAACCTTTACCCACAGAAGAATAATTACCTTTCCTATCTACTCTTACTTTGACGCGACCTTCTGCAGTCAATCCATTTACAATGACCCGCACTTCCAATCCTTTATCACCTTGTACCTCAATTTCTTCTTTTATTTTTGTCGAAGGACTGAAGGTATTAGAAGATATATCAACAACCTGAGAACTGGTCAAGGCAGTTTTTGAACCAACTGTAGCCGGAGCAGGCAGTCGTTGAATTCCCGGAAAACTGCTCCGCTGCACAGATTTATTTGCAGTATGTCCTTGTTGAATAGTATGGGTTAACTCATGAGCAAGAAGATGTTTACCGTCACTCGTTCCCGGCTGATATTCGTTATTAGAAAAAAAGACATGGTTTTGATAGGTAAAAGCCTTGGCTCCCAATTGATTATTTAATCCTGCCGATTCCTGGTCGTTATGAATGCGTACATTATTGAAATCAGCTCCAAAACGAGGTTCCATATAGCTTAGAGCTTCAGAAGATAGAGGCTGTCCACCAGATGTTTTACTTTGGATAGCTGATTGAGTGTCAGATGCAACCGCAGAAGTTCCATCGCCGCCTTTTCGCTGCAATTTTTCTTCCTCTTTTTTCTGCACCTTTTCCTCAGGCAAGGCGGCCTTCTGAATCTTTTCCTCTTCCTTTTTCTGTATCTTCTCCTCAGGCAGAGCAGCCTTTTGAATTTTTTCTTCCTCCTTTTTCTGCACCTTTTCCTCCGGCAAGGTGGCTTTTTGTACTTTTTCTTCCTCCTTTGCCTGCTTTTGGATCTTCTCTTCAGGTAATGCTGCTTTCTGTATCTTTTCCTCGGGAGCTGCCGCTTTCTGAACTTTCTCCTCCTTTACAGGAAGTTCCGGTGCCGGCATTCGCATGACTTTATCGGCCATTTTATTGGCTTCCTGTTCGAATTTATCTCCGGGTTTATTAACTGTCAACTTACTTTGAACAGAGGGTGCGGACGAATTTCTGACCGGAGTAAAAAAATCTCCTCCACCAGCCTTTGCAAAGAAAGGATGTGACGACTTCTGATGTTCAGCAGTCGTAGTGGTGTGAGACAATTTTTCAGCAGTCGCTTTCATTTAAAAGTTATCAATTCTTAATTCAAAAACTCCATTCAACCCAAAGCATATTCTTCATCCATGGCAACTTAATCATTGAAATACCCCATGGCAAATGTTCGAGTAACACATCGAAAGTGCGCGACTCGACTTGTAAAAGCCAGTCACCGTCTTCTTTCTGCGAAAGTTTTCCCGGCCTTAAAAGGAAGGTCCCACGCAATCCATCGGGAGTAGTGTTTCGTAGAACTTCCCAGTGTTCTATGACCGCATCCAATAAAGCGGAGGCTTCACTTATCTCGGTTTCAGTAATCTCAATATCTGAATGAACTGGTGTTGAAATAGGGACATGACAAATAATTTTTGGAAGAATCAACTCGTATTCAGGTGCTTTAATTTGTCCGGTTGCCAGGTAATGAAGCAAACCAAGCGCTCGCTCTGGTTGTACAATCTCTTCCGCAATTGATATTCCCAATGCATCGAAAAATCGTGGCAGGAATGGATGCAGCAAAACCAAGCCTGCATTTTCGATGTAAATACCTTCAGCAGTTTCATTCGTAACCTCTTCATCCGCAATTCTGGCCTCTGCTGAGAAAGCTTTATGTCCAGGCATTCTGTTTTCGGGCTTGTTGGATTCAAATCCTTCCACGTTCATTGCCGGCAAATCCATCTTCGTTTCTTGATGGAAGGATGCTTGGTCGGTTCTGGCCGTAGAAACCTTGTTTTCAGGTATTTTAATTTCGGGCCAGGTTTCTTCAAAAATTCTTGCTACTATCGGAAGCAAATCAGTACTTATTTGCAGCTCGTCGAGTACTTGATTTGCAATCTCAACTTTCGAAATACTTCTGCCGGATGACGCTTGAAGAACCATTTTTTCAAGCACAAATTTTCGCAACAACCGAAATTCATCCGGCGCAAAAGAGACATTTTCGGATACACTTAGTAAACTCATCAGTTCGGCCGACGTTTCAGGGCAAATACGTTCAAGTAATTTTATAACAAATAGTTCAGAAAACTGAAATACAAGTCTTTTGGCAGCAAATGGTGATTTGAATACTTCTGAGATTTTTGGGACAGGAATAGGCTTATTTGTATCATCTTCATTCAAAAGTTCTCTTAACACATCTTCTAAACTTTTACCAGGTGCTAATTGATACAACTTGGGGAGATTACCATTTAACAGAAAATGAATAAAAACCTCCCATAAATTCCCTTGCCAGATTTGGTCAAAAGAATCAACCTGAACCGGGTAGATTTTTTGACGCAGCAACGTAATAAAATGCTCTGAAAACTGAAACGCAAGTCGTTTGGCAGCGTTTGGGGACTTCAACTTTACCTCAATTCTGTCTGTAAGAATCCGGTTATTGTTTATTATTCCTTCATTCATCAAAAGTTCTGAAATAACTTCCTCAAGGCTTTTTCCCGTTGGTAATCTGTACGACCAAGGGAGGCTTCCTTTCGAAATGAAATGAATAAATACTTCCCATAAATTCATTTCAGAATCCAGCATATAAGAACCGTTCTGTTCTTCCTTATCAGCCTGGCGAATAAGTGTTTTTTCTCTTATATCATGAGCCAAGACATTCGTAACCAAGGATGCAAAATCCTGATCAATCTGTTCAATATCAATGGTTCCAGCATCAATATCCAGTCGGTCAATAACAATATGGGTTCCAGAAGTCGAGCACTGATCCAACGCTTTTTCGATGGCTGGCAACAATTGTGCATAGTACAAATCCGACAGCTGGTGTTGCAGTGCAAAACCAGCAGATTCTGAGCCTTTCAGTTTAACATCCAAATATTGCTGTCGGATATAATGTATCATTGTAAGATCTTGTTTTCAATAAATGCAAAACAACCTTTGTCACTTATTACGGTTAAACGAACATTTCCTGCCGGCTTAGGAATGATCATATCTAAAGTTTCACCTGTATAAAATGGTTCCTTAGCTAATGAATCAACTGCATCCCAGACCCAGGCAACAACGTTTTTATTGGCGATACTTTTAACGTTAAATACATTGTTGTCCAACTTGTTGATTTTAAAATCAGCTTTAGTACTTGTATCAGCGCACAATTTCAGATAATCGCTTCCCTTACATTGGTTACGTTCACGGCAGTCGAATGCGGGAACAAGGGTTTGTTTATTCAATTCAACGTTTGTGGCAATCGTTCCGTTGAAAGGATTTCCAAAATCATCCTTTTCATTGGTATATCTCCAGCGAAGATCAAAACTTTGCGATGCCTTTGCGAACACGTATTCAAATTCAAGATTGAACGTTTCGCAAACGAAATACTCGATCCAGAGGATTCCAAAAGGATCGCTTTCAGTTGGTTCATAAGTAAGGACAAGTCGGTTTTTGCCCGCATCACCCAACGCTGTAATAAGCACCTTTTGAATGATTTCGTTCAGCCTCCCAATCGTTTTGGTCATCACATTTACAAAATCGTTGTTAAGATCATCAACAGGTATTTGCAACAAAGTAGTTGCTGAAGGAAGCGTTAAGTTCTTTCCGTTAAAACGCAAACTCAAATCTTTCAGCTGCCGGTAAGCTTCATAAATTGATTCTTTGGACACTGGTTGCAACCAAAGCCGGTAAGCGCACTTCCTGGATTGACCCTCACAGGGCAGGTTGCAGGGCTCAACGCAATTATGGTTTCCTTCGATACTGTGACTACACCCATTACTGTCGAGAACCTCAATAACAATGAGTTCACCGTCCGGAACAGGATTGGTTAAAAACTCGTTTACCTGAATTACTTCACCCGTTTTAGATTTATAAGGCGATACGCCGCCAATTACTTGTATCCTGGCCTGGTAAGTTTTTGAGGTATTATCACAGATGTATTCGGCTATATTTAATTCCAGCATTGCAGGAACTATAATCTCATTTGAAACTGAGGCTCCTATGGAATCGAACAATACGATCGGGTAATTTCCTGGAGAAAGGGCTATGGCTTCGGATAATGGGGTTACAGGATTGGTTCCCAACTGGAATTTATAAGGCCCAACACCACCTGAAGGTAATATCTCAACCATGGCTTCATTATTTGCTGAAGTGCAGCCAATTGTCGTATTGAATGAGAGATCAGATATGCACGAATTATTCAGAACAATGGATGCAGAACAATTCCGGCTGTCGGTTATAATAACTTCTATATCCTTATTGCCAGGTAATCGATCGCTGAAATAGTTCGTTTCATTCACATTTCCCGGTTTTGCAGAGTAAGGCGGAATTCCACCAGAAATCCCAAAAGCTGCGACATACTCGTTATTTTCACCTACACAATCATAACTTGGCTCACTGATCACGATTTGTCCGGGAATTTCAATATCCTGAGAAGGAGTTATTGTTCCGGAAGAATCGCGAACAACAAGTGAGTATTTACCAGAAGGTAATGAAATCGGGTTGTCTGCAGAAACGAAATCTTCTTTCCCAACCTGCACTTCATAAGGCGGTTTGCCCCCGGAAGCATTAATAGTAAGCGGGGCATATCCGTCAGCGTTTGGGCATCCGATACTTGTTTGGAAAGTCAAATCGGGCCCACAAGAATGATTGATAATTACTGATGCCGAACATTTCCGGCTGTCGGTAATGATGATCTCAATATCTGTATCACCTGGGAGGCTATCGGCAAAGAAAGTTTTGTCATTGAGGATTTTTCCCTTGTTGGCCGCATAAGGTGGCGTACCTCCACTGATTTCAATGACTGCAACGTACTGATTTCCATCACCACAATCAAAATTGGGATTGCCCAATGTTAACAGTGCAGCGATCTCGATTTGTTGCGAATCTGAAAGTGTCCCCTCAGAATCTCTCAGAATCAATGTATATTTCCCCGTTGTTAAAAGGAGTTCAGTTGCCTGATCCTTGAAATCTTCGTTATTAATTTTGATCTTGTAAGGTGCCGTACCTCCCCAGGGGGTTATTATTACTTTGGCACCTTTGTCCGAATTGTTACATCCGATATTGACAGAAAAATTCAGCGGATCTTTGGCCATTACATATTGGATGGGCGAACAGTCGGAACAACAAATATAAGGCAGGTAGAAGTCTGCAATAACCGTTCCGTCAGCAAATTCGTTTACCGTTTCAGCTATGATCTTTTCTGCAGTTTTTACGCGGATTCCTTGGCTAATTTCAAAATCAGGTTTCACAATCTGCTTCGTCATTTCACTAATAATCAATTGAATGTCAGGATCAACCTGTGCTGCATCACCCTTGACTTGCAGCCGTTCGAAAGCTTTTGTGATGGTTTCGCTGGTATCGGTTGCAAATCCCACCTTCGTAAAATTGGCTTTCAGGGAATCAATACCGGCGGCTAAATTGGGTAGTAGGCGAATCGGCGTGGGGTCATCGTGGTAAACAAGAATAAACGTGCCACCCATCGGAACACCGGCTTTGTGCTGAATACCCGGATTTTTAAGCAGAAAGTTACTAAGGAAAAGCTGTTTCTTTATTTCGATCAATCGTTTTCGGTACTCCTCGCCAATAGACCTAAAGGCTTCCATCTCATTTGCATATCGTACCGCTTCGAGAAGGTTGAACAGGCTATTCCATTCTGTATCATTGGTGTTGATTTGAGTTTTAAACTGTGCATTTAAGGCTTCAAGCCGGTTAAACAAATCGCGGAAAGCTGTCAGATCAAAATCGCTAAGTAACCTGACTTTAAGATAATTGCAAATATCAAGCAGTACCTCCGCATAGGAGGCTGTAGCCTGAATAACGGCGCTTTCACCAATAAAGGCATCTTTAATGTCAATCGCGGCAACTCTTTTTAGCACAGCTGCTTTGGAAGTTTTCGATTTGCTAAGCGATGCAAAATAGGTTTCGAGCAACGCTCCGAAAGTGGAAGGCTCAACTTTAAAATCCGGATTGATGGAGTGGATAAGTGAAGCATTAAAACCATCGGCCAACGAAACGACCTTGGTTATCTTTCGTGTATAAAATGAGGCCAACGTTTTGCCGAGCGAGCTGATAAACTGATCTCTGAAGGCATCGTAAATTGCTTCGAGGTCTTCAAAGTGACAAACTTCTTTACTCAGATCAACCGTCTGCCGTGCATCGAATTCACCGGTGCGCAACGCGATGATCTCAATTGGCAGCCGTTTGTCGTTCTTAAATGCAATCAACGTGTTCATTACGTTCTCCACTTTCTTGCCCAAATGGCCTTCGATCCGAAGGAAGTTATAAGGTTCGAGATCGTAATTGAGCGGATTGGTCACAAAAACAGGCGCTTTGGGAATATATTCGTCCGATCTGAAACTCAGGTTCTGATTTGCCCGGTTTCGACGTGTTTTCTCGACATTCCACAACTGGAACAAGGGAGGAACACCGTTTTGAAGGTAATAATAAGGGATTGCCTTTTGTGAAATCGGAACGTCAGCAAGTTTGCTTGGCGTGATTCGAACCGGCATAAATTTCCGGGCAACTTCCAGATTCTTAAATTCAGGTGGGGTCGGATTATTGGTGAAATTATTGACCATTAACACGAGCCGACTAAATAACTGAAGTACTTCGGCTTTGCGTTCTTCGCAACCCTTAATGGCAGGCGATGAGAGAAAATCGTGACGGTAAATTCCCGGACTGGTTGCTAAACCGGGATCCGGCAAACCAAGCATCAGGTGACGCGGAAACAGGTCTTCCGGCGGACAACAGGCACACATCAGACCGGCAGCTTTCCATCGAAATTCGTCGTAAGCCTGAATCAGGTCGTCAAAAAAATCGAAATAATAGGGGAGAAAGCGCACCTGGCTTGTGGAAGTTGGTATCCCATCCAGAAATCCAAAGTTTTTATCGAAATCAGTGAAAGGGTCACTCGGAAAATGTTCATTCACAAGTGGCATAAATGCCTTATAGGCAGCTGTTAGCGCATCGCCTGTATTGGTTGATAATTTATTCTTTTGAAAAACAGCATGAAACGCTGCAAGTACATCGTTCGACGAAACCGGCGCCGTATTTGGAACACTATAGCGTGGAAGGTGCAAGTCGGGCAGGTTCAATCGCGCAAGCAATACCGATTCAAGATCGGTAGCAGTATATTCAGTCCCTAACTTATTTGCTTTAGCTATAATCTTTTCGAGATCATCCTTACCAATTAGCAATGGCACTACAGTTGCTGTCACCTCATTGCCCTTGTCATCGCAATTATTTGGACTGCAATTCCGAAGCCCTTCATTTTTCAATTCCAAAAACAGGATAACCACTTTATCGTCAAGAAAGTTATTTACTTTTCCCAAAAGAATGGTATTCGGTTCTCCTGCAGGAAATAACTCCCATAACTGATATTGAACTGAGTTTCCGGCAGATTCATACTTAAACTGCGGATAATCAATATCAAGAGGAAGCGTATACTTCTGATACGATACCAAAGCAAGATCCTCTGGTTCAACTAAAATATAACCTGCGGAACTCACTCCACACCCTCTTGAGAGATGAATCGTCAGGTCACTGCCGTTGGTTTCGAGCCGGATCTCTAATCCGCATTCGATACCGATACCAATCAGATTGGCTCGCGTAAGTCGTTCCTGCTCGTTCAGGTAATCGAATACCTCATTCAGATGGCGGCTGGTAAGCACCTGGTTGGCTTCGAAAATCGGATATTTATCTTGGATCGGTTTCATGGTAAATGCTGTTTTTGAATTATATTAAACATCCTTTTATCAGTTGATAGAAAATCATTTACAGTGTTATATTTCTTTTTAAGGGATAATTTCCCAGCGCAGTACTTCCTAAACGCACCGGATTCTGATCGCTGCCATCATCACAATCGTGAAGCGTGGCTCCCGGATAGGTATTCTTTAATTTGCTGAGCAGATGGACTACTTTCCAAAGTTGATAGGAAACCCTCCTGTAAGATTTGTATTTCTCATGAAGGAAGTCCGTTATTTTTTCAGCTGTTCCAGCCTTATAAGGTATTTCTGAACAAAGTGAAATGGCTGGTGATGAAAAGTTAGAGAAATCTTTGAACTCACGGCCTGCCTCAAAATTGTGATTCATCCATTTATAAAATGCAATCCCATAATCATTTAAAATTTGAGTCGCACAGGCGCACAAGGCTAATTTAGCAGATGGAAGATCGGTCTGAAGGTTTGCTTTAAGCATTGCCTCGACATGTTCTAGCAAACGCTCCTCTGTCCAGTCGAAATTGGCATTTTCCTTTAGCCATTGACACCATGCATCTTCAAAACGTTCAAACTGCCAACCGTTTAGCACAACATCTTTAAAATAGAGAATCATTGTATTCTTAATATCTTCCCAAAGTGTTGAATCATTAACGATTGAACAAGAAATATCAGAAGGTTTCAAAACTGAAAATACTGTTTCCAAAAGTGTATTCAGTGCATCCGCATGTAAAAAAGTGAGCGTTTTATCTTCGTACCAGATGCTGAATGCATTCGAAAAAGCGGTGTAAAGCACAATGGAACAGGCGCACGCTTCAGCTTCTGAAGGCCGGACTCCTCCTTCGGTAAGTCCATTCTTCATCAACTGATCAGCCAGATCGGTGATCACCGGATCGCACGAATTTTCGATAAAACCATCATTGCCCACCCAACAGATTTTACCCAGCAAATGCGAAGGAAGCTCGTATCTGATGGTTCTGTCAGCAAACCTTCTCATATCGAGGTTAATATTGAAAGGTGCGGTCCACCCCGGCATCACATAAGTTACCCTGAAAGAGTATGAATCTTCGTCGCCACAGGTCTGACACGAACCGTCGCTGCAAGCAGGATAGAGTGCATCGCCTGGGAATTTCGGTCTTAGCAACAGATGCTCAACCACAAATGCTTTCTCATTGGCGCTCCATGCCAAAAATTCATTCATTACATCAAGGGTGGCACCATTTGTAGCAAATATTTGTGGAGAGGAACCTAATAATTCACCAACATCGGTTTTCAGGATTAAGGTAAATTTCCCAACTTTTTCTTGAACTTCGTATGCATCTGCCTGAAGCATCTGTTTGATGATCAATTTATAAGCTGCCTCTTTAGATGCTTCTTCAGATGAAGCTTTAATTTTTAAAGAACCGCTGAACCATGTATTATTGTTTTCATCGTTAAGCGAATATTGAAGGGTAAAAGGGCTTAACTTTTTGCCTGAAAAACTCCAAACAAATGAGAGGTCGGGATAACCAAGTAAAAGTGTGATCCGTTTTTCGAGACCGGTGCTATTTCCCTGGTTGCATATGTTCTGGGTATAGTTGAATGCCTTCGCACGGTCATGACTGATTAAAGGATACTTTTTCAGGAATGAGATTTTGTCATCGATCAAATGTGCCGAAGCAACAGTTTTCCCTTGCAAATTGGTGAGCATCAGAGCGTATTCGCTGAATTGTTCTCCGAAACGGGCCATCAGGTGATTAAGGAACCGATTCCGGCGATCCAAAAACTCAGAATGCGTTTCTGCCATTCCTTCAAGTTTAGCTTTGTCGAGTAAACTGCTTGTAATTTCATCATAACCAACAATCAACTCTTTCGTAAATTCCTTTACAAAATAGGTTCTGTCAACCGCCGGATTGAGGGTGAACAATTCCGAAACGTTTGCAATCTGAGCAAAAGCATTTCCAAGCAACTGCTCGTAAATCAGCAGGTAGGCTTTCAGTTGTTTCGCTTCCGCCAGTCGCTGATCTGAAACATGCGATGGTAATCCGACCGGATTTACGCCATAAGTAACTGGTAAACTGAATTGTACCGGAAAATAGTCTTCGGTATTTGCAAATTTTCCTCCGGGAACCGGCAAATCATTTTGTGTGTTAGTGAATTTCGGACGTTCGGCTTCCCCTTGTAGTTGGGTAAGTGTATCGTTGGCTTCATCCATTCGTGGATAGAAAGGGAGTCCGTTCTTATAAAACAAGAATCTCGAAAAGTTCAGATAAAGACGTGGTTGGTGCAAATCCTTGATATATAACTGCCACGATGCACTTGATTTATTTTCATCAAATTTTAGCTTCTTTTCAATCCACACCGGATCAGCTGCACCTTTTACGATATTACCCTGATCGTCATATTTACTAATCAGCAAGTTATTAACGGCAATAACACCCTCAATTTCCATCAGAAGGTTGATGATATCCGATGTGCGCAAAACCTTTTTGAGCGTGGCGTTTTCCAGATCAACAGATTTAATAAACCCATTATCTAATTCAGGTCCGTTAAAAATATCTTCAACTGGTACATTTTCGTCCATCATTTCAGCCAGGGAATAAAAGGAAACTGGCGGATTAAAATAATTCTCAATTTCGAACCAAATCCTGGCCTGAACCCGCTCGATATCCGCATCCGGAGTCACCTCAACGTCGGCACACACGGCTACGTCCTCAATTCCAACGCCGTTTACACGACAAAAGTCTTCATCAAGGTTCCGGCAGTCTTGCAAATGAGCTTTCGATATCTTTACGACTTCGGAGATTTTCAACAGCTTCCTTCTGTAAAGACTAATTATTCCAGCACTTCCCTCATCTTCCAGAATGGTTTGAATGGCTTTCATCTTACTTCCATTTTTGGCTGTAGCATCACCTAAAAAGCGGATCGCAACATTGTCGATCACAATCTTTTTGCCGAAAGATAAAAGTTCAACTTCAAATCCTGTATAGAAAACATTACGCCACTGTCTTTTGAGATAGGCGTCTTTGTCGTCATCGTTAAGTAAAGTATCTTCAATTACATTATAGGTTTTTGTGGCTCCAAAGTGAAGAATTTTGAGCTTAAATAACGAATCATTACTTTGGTTAAAAAGCTCCCAATCCGTACTATTTTCAAGTTGCCAATCCGGAAAACGCAGTTCCATCACCACCGGATGCGGTTTCCCGTCACTGTCATGAACTGTATAAGTATGCTCAATCTTGTGATCGTTCAAATCACCCAGTTCAGGATCTGATTCGAGTTCAAGCAGCACATCATAAAGTCCACGCGGCGAAACTTTTAATATATTAGTTACCGTTTTTTTGGGTTCTGTGAACGAGAGGTTCAGC
>JBBRZE010000067.1:0-31382 GCA_038236995.1 Bacteroidales bacterium
GGTGTTAACCCACGGAAGTGGCAAGAAATGAGGCTGCAACCCTGAAAGGGTTGAACCATAATATTAAATAATTAATGAATAAAAATGCTTTAATTATTTAAGCAATTGAAGCCTAAGCATATTTAATGCCGCCTGGCTCGACCGAACGATGTTCCTTTCGCGGTGATCGCCAAAGTTAAAAACTTTCGAAACAACGAAATCAGCACCTGCAACAGCGATCCACACGGTACCAACGGGTTTTTCGGGCGTTCCACCGTCGGGTCCTGCAATTCCTGAAGTGGCAATTGCAAAGTCAGTGCTCATCAATTGACGTGCACCAGTGGCCATTGCTTCTACAACCTCCTGGCTTACGGCTCCTTTGTCCGCTATCACCTGCGGATCGATTCCGAGTAGTTTTATCTTTAAGTCATTGGAATAGGTCACGACACCACCTTTAAAGTATGCCGAACTTCCGGGATTTAAGGTGAAAAAATGAGCAATATTTCCGCCTGTGCAACTTTCGGCAGTTGACACTGTCAGTCCTTTTCCATTTAGCATCTTTCCAATATTTCCCGCCATCGAATCTTCTTCGTAACCAAAGATGTTGTCGGGTATTATTTTCGTGAGGTCGCTGATTCGCTCTTCCAATAATTGGGATAGATAAGCCTGATTATCGCCGCGAGCAGAAAGTCGCAATCTCATACTTTGGGGACTTGGAAGATAGGCAAGCGAAATACAATCGGGTAAACTGTCTTCCCAATCTGCAATCCGTTCGGCAAGTATCGATTCGGGCAATCCCTGCGTTAATACGGTGCGGTGAATGATCGTTGCCGTATTGAATAGCTTTTTAATGCGTGGCAATACCTCATTTTCCATCAGGTATTTCATCTCAAAAGGGACGCCGGGCATAAAGACGAAGATGGTTCCTTCGTGATGAAATAAAAGTCCGGGGGCAGTTCCCAGTTTATTTATCAGAACTGTTGCCGTTTCTGGTACTAGTGCCTGTTCGCGGTTTAATGCGTTGATAACGATGCCACGCGGAGAAAGCAATTCAATGATATGTTCCAATACGCCATTGTCTTCAACTAACCGGGTCCCGAAAAAAGTGCACAATGCTGCTTTTGTCCGGTCATCTTTTGTCGGACCAAGGCCGCCGGTAACCAGTACGATCGAAGCTTTCTTGCCTGATTCGTTTAATGTTGCAATAATATGTGCGGGTTGATCGGAGATGCTAGTAATTTCACGGACATTAATTCCTTCGTCATTCAGTTTTTTGGCCATCCAGGCCGAATTGGTGTCGATGATCTGACCTATCAGAATCTCGTCAC
Organism: Bacteroidales bacterium; assembly: GCA_038236995.1. GTDB lineage: Bacteria > Bacteroidota > Bacteroidia > Bacteroidales > Prolixibacteraceae > JAAFHB01. Next base: position 1,308 of record JBBRZE010000067.1, read on the forward strand.
CAATTGTAATCAAATCTGCTTCCATCTTTATCGTTTAAGATCAATGATATATTGTTCGAGCCTGTTCATCCCTTCTTTGAGGTTCTCAAGAGAATTTGCGTACGAAAACCTCAGATAACCTTCACCATTCGGACCAAAATCGATCCCCGGTGTAACGCCGATGTGTGCTTTCTCAAGCATATCGAATGCCAGTTTGTAGGAGTCATTCGAAAGGTGGCGCGCATTTACGAAAACGTAAAAGGCCCCGGTTGGTTCAACGGGTAGCTGAAATCCAAGCTCCTTTAATCTTTTGACGAGGAAAACCCTTCTTTCGTTGTAGGTGTCCACCATTTTTTCGACATCGCAATCGCAATTCTCAAGCGCGACAATCCCGGCACGCTGTGCTACCGAACTGGCACAGATAAAAAGGTTTTGCTGCAGTTTTTGCATCGGTCGGATGTACTCTTTAGGCGCAATCAGGTACCCTAACCGCAGTCCGGTCATCGCGTATAATTTAGAGAAACCGTTTAAAACGAATGCTTTATCGGTAAATTCGAGGATGGAATGTGCCTGATCGTTGTAAACCAGTCCGTGGTAGATTTCGTCGGATATGATTGTGATTGGCAATCGTGCAAGACGTTCCATCACTTCCCTGTCGACCAGGTTGCCCGTCGGATTCATCGGTGAATTGATCATGATCGCTTTTGTGCGCGGTGTTATCAGCGATGCAACTTCTGTCGTATCGAACTGAAAGCCATTTCCGGCAAACACGGGAACACGTATTATTTTTCCTCCCAGGAATTTAATGAAATTGGGATAGCAGGCATAGCTTGGATCGGAAAGAATCACCTCTTCACCACGTTCGATTAATGCTGTCAGCACCAATAAAATGGCTGGTGACGATCCCGAGGTGACGATGACCTGGTCGGGGTCGACATCGACACCGTAGTTTTTTTTGTAGTTCCTGCAGATCGCCATCCGCAATTCAGGATCTCCAAGACTGTGGGTATAATGTGTGTGTCCTTCGTTGACTGCCTGGCAGGTGGCCTCTTTTACGCAGGCCGGGACATCAAAATCGGGTTCTCCGACTTCCATGTGGATGATATTGATTCCCCGTTTTTCCATTTCGTGCGCTTTCTCAAGCACTTCCATCACGATAAACGGGGTAATCTCTTCAAGAATACGTGTTGACATAACTGTTACGACGCTTAAATATTGACCGTAAAAGTAAGGAAGTTTTGGTTAGGAGTGAATATTATTGGGGGCAATCGCTGTCAGGAGCTATCCTTTGCATCGGCAGCTTGATTGGCTTAAAAATATAATGAATTGGTTTCCACACTTTGTAAATGGCCTAACGAGCTTCCGGTTTTGGTTTCAACACTTTGTAAATAGAGAAATGCAATTGAGTTTTCGCTCCCACACTCTGTAAATAACAAATCGACCGTTGATTTTGGCTCCCGCACTCTGTAAATCGCAAAACAACCGTTGATTTTAGTTTCCACACTCTGTAAATAGCCAAACGAGCTTCCATTTTGGTATTAATAAAACTATTTTTGGTGCAATATCAGCTATACATTTTAATCATCCTTATGAAGCATTTTATTGATCTCGAAAACTGGGAACGGAAAGATCATTTCGAATTCTTTTCGAAGTTTAGTGACCCGTTCTGGGGACTTACCCTCAATGTCGACTGCACCATCGCTTATCAACGGGCGAAAGAAAATAATAACTCCTTTTACCTTTATTACCTGTATCAGTCGTTACGCGCGGTTAACCAGATAGATGCATTCAAGTTACGCATCGAGGATAAGATGCCAATCCGGTACGACCGCATTGATGCATCCGCAACTGTTGACCGTACTGAAGGTGCCTTCGGATTTTCAATGATGGTTTTTAAAGAAGATTTTGAAGAATTTCAAGCGTTGGCCAGGGTTGAAATTGCCCGTGTAAGAGCAGGCAGGGGATTAGAAACAGGTGTGGCCGGACAAAACGTGATTCATTATTCGGCAGTTCCGTGGATCAGTTTTACTTCGCTGAGTCATGCCCGTCATTCGGCATTTAAGGACAGTGTTCCGAAAATTTCCTTTGGTAAAACGTTCCGTCAGGGAAGCCAGCTGATGATGCCTGTTGCGATTCATGCGCATCATGCTTTGGTTGATGGTTTTCAGGCAGGACAGTTCACAGAACTCTTTCAGAAATATTTAAATATTTAATGTATAAATATTAGGATTGTGTATTCTGTTAGCTTACTTTTAACCTCTAACTAGTTATACCTATAAATCATTGTTTTTGTGATACTTATATTTTTTATAACTAAACAATCAGGTAGAAAATTAGTCATTGGAATATTCCGTCTCCGGCTTTTATAAGTTACCGGAATTTTAGCGTGATAAAGTTTAGAGTTATGCATAGTGATGTAAATGACCGGACAGATGTTAATTTGGTTGAAAAGGAGGAATTGCCAATTGAGAAACCGCGCTATGAGCGTGTAATGCAAATCACCAGTGAAGATAATCCGGCTGAGGCCGAAAATCAATTTCATATCCAAATTGAGAATAGTGCGGATGCTATTGTGCTCATTGATTCGAAGGGAATTGTAAAATATCAAAGCCCGGCGTATGCCAAATTGATGGGGCGCTATGATCACCAGCGAATTGGAAGGGATAGCCTTGAGTTTGTTCATCCCGAAGATCATGTAAGATATCGACTGGCGTTCGATAAGATCCTGAAATACCCCGGTTTGCCAGTCAGATTCGCAATGCGAAACCAGCACAACAATGGTCAATGGTGTCATCTGGATTGCGTTGCAACTAATTTGCTCGGGGAACCAGGTATCCGAAGCATTGTTGTCAATATTCATGATGCTACCGATCAACAGAAGGCCGACAAAGCCCTAAGTGAAAGTGAAGGTTTATACGCGGATCTTGTTTTAAACCAGATTGCAGGGGTTTACCGCATCCTTATTAAAAAACAAAATTCCGTTCAGGCGATCTGGAACACAATTACGCATGAATTTGTAAGTGATCGTTTTTGTGATATTATCGGAATCGAAAAAACGGTGGCCGGTAACTTGCAGACTTCAACGATTTTTGAAACAATACATCCCGATGATTACCTGGATTTTGTCATGGCCAATGAAGTTGCAAACCGCGACATGCATCCTTTTAGCTGGGTAGGACGGATTGTTGCCAATAATACAACTAAGTGGGTGAGATTTGAATCCAATCCCCGTAAACTTGACGATGGAAGCATCCGCTGGACAGGTATTGTGATTGATATTACCAGGCAAAAGCTGGTAGAGGAGTTACTTAAAAAAAATAGCGACCGATTGATGAAGCTAAATGATTGTCTTTCATCACTGGAGTCTGATTCTGAAAAAAATATCAATCGGCTTACTGCATTATGCGGAGCGCTTTTGTCTGCTACCTATGCAGTATATAGCAGGCTCGTAAACGGCTGTTTATTAACTGCCGGGAAATGGCAGTTACCTGAAGGATACGAGGAGAGAACGTCGCCGGATGGCTACCTTTGTTCTGATGTGATTCGGAATAACAGCGAGAATGCAATAACAATCCATCATCTTTCTGAGACGGGTTATGCCAATAGTGATCCGAATGTCCTTGCCTATTGTCTTCAGACTTATTGCGGACATGTGGTAAAGCGTGAAGGTATACCAGTTGGCGCGCTTTGTGTGTATTACGATCACGATTGTCAGATAAGCACTGAAGATCAGAAAATCATTGAGATTATTGCTTCAGCTATCGGAAATGAAGATAGTCGAATGCGTTATAATGAGGTACTTAAAACAAGTGAAGCGAAACTAAAAGATCTTAATGCAACGAAGGATAAGTTTTTTTCGATTATAGCTCACGATCTTAAAGGTCCATTTAACGGAATTATCGGTTTGAGTGAAATATTAAAAGAAGATGCAAAGAATCTTGATGCTTCAACCATTGCCGAATACGCGAGTATGATCCATGCATCGGCCCTTCAAACTCACCGGCTGCTTGATAACCTGCTTAAATGGGCACGCATACAGGAGGGGAGGATTTCATTTAATCCTGTACCAAATTTGCTGTATGCAATGGTCAGCGAGGTGATTCTATTGTTTACGGATGTTGCTGAACGTAAGAAAATTGTCCTGATTAATCAGGTCCCGGATCAATTAGTTGTTTTTGCAGATACCGAAATGTTGAAAACGATTCTGAGAAACTTAATTTCTAATGCGCTCAAATTCACCAGGACAAATGGAAAAGTCAGGATCAATGCGTCTACCTGTGGTTTAAGTACTGAAGTTATCGTTGCTGACAATGGTGTCGGAATAAGTGCAGAGAATATAAATAAACTTTTCAAAGTAGATAATGCTTTTTCAACCCATGGAACCGAGAGGGAAAGAGGAACCGGACTTGGCCTCATTTTATGTAAGGAATTTGTCGAAAGACATGATGGAAGTATATCGGTCGAAAGTAATCCGGGGATAGGAAGCCAGTTCAAATTTGCTTTACCTTTTAATACAAATTGTTGAAAAGATGATAAATGAAAAAGCTCAAGTCTCGGCAATCCTTCGGCAAAAGGCAGAAGAGTTATTGAAAAAGAAAATATCAAAAAGAGATCCTTCCAATTCTGAAGCTGAAGCATTGGAACTCCTGAATGAGCTTAAAGTTCACCTGTCTGAACTGGAATTTGAAATTGAACATCTTGAGAAGCGTCTTGCTACTGATACCCCGGAACAAAAAGTATCTGATGTAGCGCTAACCGAGAGTCAGAAGTTGTATGCTGATCTGGTTTCTAATCAGTCTGCCGGAATCTATCGTATTTTGGTTCAAAAACCGGAAAGTGGCACATCGATTGTTGGATCGACGACGATCGAATTTGTAAGCAAGCGTTTTTGCGAAATACTTGAGATTGATCCTGAGGAATTTTCAATAGATGGGATTCCGGCATTTTTTGGAAGAATCCATCCTGACGATATACAAGGATTTGTCAGATCAAATGAAATTGCTCAACTGTCACTTGAACCCTACATCTATGAAGCGCGACTGTTGATTGGCGATCGGATTAAATGGGTGCGTCTTGAATCAAGCCCACGCCGACTCGATGACGGAAGTACCCGTTGGACGGGAGTAACGCTTGAAATTACGGAACAAATAGTTGCAGAAGAGGCGTTAAAAAATAGTGAGGAACGACAACGTTTTATTCTTGAATCGTTGCCTGTTGCCATTTATTCTTCACCTGTGAATCCTGATTATGACACGACCTGGATTAGTGGAGACATCTATAAAATCACAGGATATAAAAAAGAAGAGTATCTCTCCGAAAATGATTTTTGGCGTAAACGGCTTCATCCTGAGGACAAGGATCGGGTTTTAAATGCATTTAGAAGTTTTCCGAAGGCAGGAGAAATGATTCTTGAGTATCGTTGGATGTGCGGGGATGGGCAATATCATTGGTTTATGGATCGATCGGTTCATTTGGAGAATGAATCCAAAAACGAGTTTTTGGGTGTTGTTGCTGACATTACGGACAGAAAGCAAGCCGAAGAGACCATCCAACAGAATGAGGAAAGATATCGGATGCTGCTTGAGTTTGCAACGGATGCTTTTCTCCACTGCGATAAAAATGGGTTTTTTATCATTGTTAACTCTGTAGCGATAGAACAGACCGGTTTTTCGAGAGAAGAACTGTTGAAAATGAATATGACGGATCTTTTTTCGTCGGAGATGCTGAAAGAAAAGCCGCTTAAATACGACCAGTTAAGAAATGGGGAAATCATAAAAGCAGAACGGGAACTTATCTGTAAAGATGGAAGACTGATCACTGTTGAGATGAATTCAAGGATGATGCCTGACGGTACTTTTCAGTCATTTTTCAGGGATATCACAGAACGTAAATTGACCGAAAAGGCATTAAAGCGGAAATTAACCGAACTTGAAATTTATTACGAACTGGCGATTACGCGCGAACGCAAAATGATTGCACTGAAAGGTGAAATCAACATGTTGCTGGAAAGATTAGGGGAAAAATTAAAATATTAAGTTTAATATTACTTTTGTGCGGGCATATCTTTTAAAACTTGCCTGTCAGTTAATTTTTGATAAGAATGGGTGTTAAGCTTCGAATATTATTTGTGGAGGATTCGGAAAGCGATGCCGGATTGATTATACGTCAGCTTGGACTTGCCGGATATCTGGTCAATTTCGAGCGCGTTGAAACCCCTGATCAAATGAAAGCTGCATTGGTTAAAGGTTCATGGGATCTTGTTTTTTCGGAATATCAGTTAGATAATTTTGACGCCTTCGCAGCATTGGTAATCTGCCACGAGTTGACGCCAGATATTCCGTTTATTGTCATTTCCAATGTTCTGTCCGATGAAACAATAGTTGCTTCGATAAAAGCGGGGGCACATGATTATTTAAGCAAGGCTAATCTGGTTCGTTTAATCCCGGCTGTAACACGTGAATTGAATGAAGCAATCATCCGGAGCGAAAAGCGGCTTGCTTTAAACGCTAAGCTGGAGATCGAAAGAGCATTAATTGAGAGTGAGAATCGGTATCGTACCCTGTTTTCAGAAATGATGGAGGGTTTTGCCCTTTACGAGATCATCTGCGACGAATCAGGGAACCCTTTCGATTACAGGTTTCTTACAATCAACCCTGCATTTGAACGGGCTACCGGGTTGTCTGCTGCCAGTCTGATTGGCAGAACAGTGAAAGAGCGTTTTCCTGATATTGAAGCTTCATGGATCGAAAGATATGGCAAAGTTGCGCTTACATCAATTCCTGCTCGTTTTGATGATTATTTTAAAGCGATCGGCAAACATATCGAAGTAGTTGCTTATTGTCCTAAAAAAGGGCAGTTTGCGACAATTGTCACTGATGTTACCGAACGGAAAAATGCAGAAGCATTGCTGCACCAAAGTAAACGCCGATTAAACAGAGCCGAATCTGTTTCCAGATCAGGAAATTGGGAATTACACCTCGATACCGGAAGGATCTATGGTTCCGAAGGGGCTCAAAAGCTCTATGGTATAGAAGCCGAATATTGGAGTCTGGACAGAATAAAAGATATTCCGTTGGAGGAATATCGGGTTTTACTCGATAATGCCCTGATGCAGTTGATTAAGAATGGAGTTCCTTATGATCTTGAATTTAAAATCAGGCATCAGAAAACAGGTCAGATATTAGATATAAAATCAATTGCTGAGTATGATTCACATGATCGGATACTATTTGGCGTGATACAGGACATCACCGATAGCAAGCGGACGGAGGATGCTCTGAAGGAGAGTGAGGGGCGGTATCGTTCTCTTTTTGAGGGCTCTCCTGACGCCATATTCCTTGCAGCCTCTGAAACAGGAATCATTCTCGATGCAAACGAGGCTGCAATCCGTCTTACCGGGTTTAGCAGAAAGCAATTGATTGGAATTCACCAATCTCAGTTACATCCTCCAGGCAAGCTGGCTGCATCAAAAGCCACATTTGAGGAACATGTTTATAAATCTTCAAATAAAGAAGATATTCGTCCGATCGAAAATTTTATACTTCATTCGAATGGTTCACAGATTCCAGTAGAGATCCTGGCGAGTACGTTTACGATGAATGATACGCAGGTAATTCAAGGTGTTTTCAGAGATATTACAGAGCGTAGGGACGCTGAAATAAAGTTGATTAGTAGTGAGCGGAGGTATCGTGAACTTGCCAATTCACTACCGGTTTGTGTTTATGAATCAGATCTGGCAGGGAATGTGATTTTTGTAAACGCAACGGCATTCGATTGGTTCGGGTATTCTGAAACAGAAGTAAATGCGGGATTTAATATTGTTCAAATTGTTCTTGAGAAAGAACGTCACCTTATTAAAGAGCGATTCAATCAGATTATTCAACATGATTTACAGACAACTTCTGAGTATATCGCAAAGCGAAAAGATGGTTCCTGTTTTCCTGTGTTGATATCTTCATCAGCTATTAAAAAAGAAGGCATAATTACCGGTGTTCGTGGTATCGTTGTTGATCTTTCGGAACAAAAGCAGACGCATAGCAGACTTAAAAAGAGTGAACGAACGCTTACTAATTTGATCAGCAACCTGCCAGGTTTTGTTTACAGGTGCAAAAATGACGAGGATTGGACGATGGAATATCTCAGTGATGGGTTCTCCGGCATTACCGGTTACTCAGTTGAAGATATCCTCGAGTTCAAAAAGCTGACTTACAGTGACATTATACATCCGGAGTACCGGAAATATCTTTGGGAAAAATGGCAGGTTTTGCTTGAGCTTAAATCGCCTTTGGAGGAGGAATACCCGATAATCACACAAAGCGGCGAAACCAGATGGGTATGGGAGCGTGGAAGAGGAATTTTTAACGATGATGATAGTTTAGTCTATCTCGAAGGGTTTATCGCGGATATCACCGAGCGGAAGCGGGCTGAACAGATACAGAAAGTGTTATATTCTATTTCAACAGCTGTACTTACGACTCAGAATCTTGAAGAATTGATTGAAATAATCAGAGATCAATTGGGTAATTTGCTTGATACGCGTAATTTCTACGTGGCATTTTATGATGAGGCCAATGGAATGTTTCATACGCCTCATGCAGTTGATCAAATGGATAAACTTGATTCGTGGCCAGCTGAAAAATCACTTACCGGTTTTTTGATCAAACAAAATAATGCGCTGCTGATTTCAGAAGATGAGTATTGGCGGTTAATAGCGAACGATGAAATTCAAGTTGTTGGTACTCCTGCCAAATTATGGCTGGGTGTTCCTTTGCACGAAGAGGAGAAGATCATAGGCGCATTTGTGGTTCAAAGCTACGATAACCCCAATGCCTATACGACACAAGATGTCGAAATGCTCGAATTTATTTCGCACCAGATCAGTCTATTTGTTCAGCGTAAGAGAGCCGAGGGCGAAATAAAAGCGGCACTCTTAAAAGCAGAAGAGAGTGACCGGTTAAAGTCGGCGTTTCTTGCGACAATGAATCATGAACTGAGAACCCCGCTCAACCATATTCTGGGATTTAGCGAGTTGATCCTGTCGGAAGTGATGCCTGAAGATAACCGAAGCTTTGCATCAAGCATTTATTCGAGTGGTAAAAATCTGCTTGCTATTGTCGAAGATGTATTTGATCTTGCCTTAGCAGAACAAACCAATGTTAAATTGAGATTGCAAACTTTTAGGTTAATGGATCAGTTCATGGAGAACAAATCGTCATTCGATCATATTCTTCAAAGTTCAGGCAAAGCCGAGCAGATTCAACTGATATTTAAACCTGATACCCGACTGTTGGCTATGTACCTTACTGTTGATCGAAGTAAAGTGAATCAGGTACTTATTAACCTTTTTAGAAATGCAGTAAAATTTACAAATAGCGGAACTATTGAATTTGGATATCAGAGCAACGAACCAGGAAAACTCACTTTTTTTATTAAGGATACGGGAATAGGAATTCCGAAAGATAAGCAAGCATTAATTTTTGAATTCTTCCGGCAAGGTGATGACTCCAGAACCCGCGTTTATGGCGGTATTGGGATCGGATTGGCAATTGCACAAAAAATTACGAAGATTCTTAAAGGCGAACTTTCAGTGATTTCGGAGCCCGAAAGAGGAAGTTTATTTTATCTGACTGTTCCTGTCGGACTGGCAGATGTAGGCGATCCACTCTAAACTGAGCTAAGTGTTTTATGCTGGGTTCCGTAGTCCCATTATTATTCAAATGAACATAAACGTGCTTTAAATCTTTAATTATTAGGAAAAAAACCTATTTTTGGGAAATTAATCGCTTACCTCATTTTTACGGTTTTTTGGTATCGTGACCTTTATTGCATTGTACTATAAAACAACTCAGTCGGGATTTTTGATATTAGATCATGGGAGAAAGAAATAAAAAGATATTAGTAATTGATGACAATAAAGATAATCAATTAATATTTAAAGCTTTAATATCAGAAGCTTTTCCGATGATCAAATTTGTCAGCTCCTCCTCGGGGCGCGAAGGAATAGCGTTATGTCACCTCGAATTACCGGATTTAATTTTGCTTGATATTCTAATGCCTGGTATGGACGGCTATGAAGTTTGTAGTATATTGAAATCGGATCAATTGCTTAAAAATATTCCGGTTGTCATGATTACGGCAGAAAAATCTGACAAGGAATGCAGGATAAAAGCCCTCGAATGTGGAGCCGACGCATTTCTGACAAAACCGGTGGATGAATCTGAATTAAAAGCCCAGATTCGTGCGATGCTTCGACTTAAAGATGCAGAAGACACAAGATACAATGAAACACAGCGGCTTGAAGAGCTTGTTCGTCAGCGTACAGAAACGCTTGAAAAAGAGTTGGAACAACGTAAAATTGCAGAGAATAAACTCCAATTTGCTTTTGATGAACTGGAACGGCGTCGTAAATCAGAATTACTTCTTTTTGAAGAATTAAAGACAGAAGTTCAGGTACGGATAGAGGCCGAAAATGCTTTACACAAACATGAATCGTTATTAAGTACTTTATTTGAAAACGCACCTTTCGAAATCTGGGCGCGCGACAAGAATGGGTATGGCATTCTTGAAAACAAAGTTCTTGTCAGTCATTTTGGTTCTATTTTAGGGAAGAAGCCAGAAGAAGCAAATTTGATTTCGGATATGCTGGATCTTTGGAAATCAAATAATAAACGTGCTTTAAATGGTGAGATTTTGAATGATGAATGCGTCTATTTGGTCGATGGGGTAGATCGTAACTTTCATCAGATTCTGGCTCCGATAAAAATAGACGGAATTACGGCAGGAGTAGCTGGTTTTAATATTGATATTACGGATCAAAAACGGGCAGAGGAGAAGATACGACAAAGTGAAATACTTTATCGGACCTTGGTCGAGACCTCACCTGACGGAATTGTGATGGCAGAACTGGATGGAACCTTGATCACTGTAAACAAAAGGGCTTGCAAGATTCTTGGATTTCAGAATGAAGAGGAACTTAAATCGTACCACAATAATATCATTGGATTTGTCGCTCCTTCCGATGTCGCAAGAGTGAATGAAAATATGAAATTTCGGTTAAGCGGCATCGAATCACACAGTACCGAATATATGGTAATCGGTAAAGATGGAAAATTGTTCCCGATCGAAGTTAAATCATCGGTTGTTTATGATTCTCAAAATCGTCCATATGCATTGATAGGTGTATTAAGAGATATTACGCAACAGAAAAAAATTGAAGATACGCAACATTTTCTGTTGAATGCCGAATGGGCAAATTCGGAGGAGGATTTCTTTCAGTCATTGGCAAGTTATTTATCCAGGACGCTGGATATGAATTATGTATGTATTGATCGACTCATAAACGACAATCTTGATGCTCAAACGCTGGCGGTTTATTCAGACGGAAAAATCCTCGAAAACGTAGCCTATACACTCAAAGATACTCCATGTGGCAAAGTTGTGGGGAAAACGATTTGCTGCATTGACAGGAATGTCCGTAATATGTTTCCATATGATGCTGCTCTTCAGGAAATTGATGCAGAGTGCTACGTGGGGACTACACTTTGGAGTTCAGTAGGAAAGCCGATCGGTTTGATTGCTTTAATGGGCCGGCAACCGCTGGATAATCAATCATTGGTTGAAGCTGTTCTAAATCTCGTTTCCATCAGAGCAGCTGGTGAGCTGGAACGCCGCGATGCCGAGTCGGCGTTGTTGAAAAGCCAACAGGCATTTCAGAATTATTTCCAAAACTGTTCTGTTGGAATGAGTGTGACTTCTCCGGATAAAAAATGGCTCGAGGTGAATCAAAGCCTATGCGAAATGTTAGGCTATTCAAAAGAGGAATTAGGTAGGTTATCATGGGTTGATTTAACTCATCCGGAAGATATGGAAAGGAATATGAAACTATTCTCAGAGATGTCAGAAGGGATAACGGACAGGTATGAACTTGATAAACGTTTTATAAGGAAAGACGGATCATTGCTTTATGTTTCACTTTCTGTTGTTTGCGAGCGAAATTATGATGGTTCAATTCATCACCTTCTCGCCTCATACGTCGATGTATCTGCCCGACATTTGGCTGAGGATGCGATCCTGCATGATCGTGCTTTGCTTCGGACATTGATCGATAATTTACCGGCAACTGTCTATGTCAAGGATTTGCAAGGCCGTAAAATTGTTTCCAACAAAGCTGACCTCAAATACATGGGTTACACTTCAGAATCAGAAGTTATCGGTAAAACAGATGTTGAGTTATTTCCACAATTCGATGGAGAACGTGGTTATAATGAGGATTTGGACGTAATTAAAACCGGAATACAATTGATTAATCAGGAGAGCAATTTCTATGATCCGGATGGAAAACAGCATTGGAGATTAACATCCAAATATCCTTATCGCGATGATAACGGGAAGGTACAGGGATTGGTTGGAATCGGACTAGATATTACCGACAGAAAGTTGATTGATGAGGCCTTAAAAGAGAGTGAAGAGCTATACCGAAACCTGGTTGAGAAGATGCCGGACGGCGTTTACAAAAGTACCCACGCTGGTAAGTTTGTCTCGGTAAACCCAGCCATGGTGGCGATGTTGGGATATGACAGTAAAGAAGATTTAATGGCCATCGATATAAAACAACAACTGTATTTCGAAGAAAATGAACGTATTCGGTTAGATTCGGATGAAAAGGATGACAGTTTCGATGTTTATAAAATGAAACGAAAGGATGGATCTGAGGTCTGGGTTGAGGACAACGGTTGGTATACACTGGATGAAAAAGGAAATACCCTTTATCACGAAGGTATTATAAGAGATGTAACTGAGCGAAAGAATGCCGAAAACAAACTTAGAATACTTTCTCAGGCAGTTGAACAAAATCCGGCTTCAACCATTATAACCGATGCCTTTGGAAACATTGAATTTGTAAATACGTCTTTTACATCTCTTACTCAATATTTGATGGAAGAGGTGATTAATAAACCGCCAAGAATTTTTAACAAGGGGCACATTCCTCCCGCTGATTTTAATGCCATGTGGGACACGTTAAAGGCTGGAAAGATTTGGAAAGGCGAATTTCAAAACCGGAGGAAAGACCAATCAACTTATTGGGAAAATGTGGCGATATCCTCACTTATGGATAGCCACGGTAAGATCATCAATTATATTCTGATCATGGATGATATTTCTGAAAAGAAGAAGATGCTTGATGATCTGATTGGTGCCAAAGAGACTGCAGAAGAGAGCAACCGTCTGAAATCTGCCTTTCTGGCCACTATGAACCACGAGTTACGAACTCCGCTTAATCACATTCTTGGTTTCAGCGAATTGATCATGTCAGGGGTTGCTCCGGAAGACGATGCCAATTTCGCGTCAAGTATTCAAATCAGCGGACAAAGTTTGCTGTCAATCATTGAAGGTGTTTTCGACCTGGCGTTGGTCGAGCAGGCAAATATAAAACTTCGCAACCAGACATTCAGTCTGATGGATCATTTCATGGAAAACAAGGCATCGTTTGACAATATACTGCGGACATCAGCAAAACAAGAACAAATCCAGTTGGTTTTCCGTCCCGATACCCATTGGCTTTCGTGCTATGTAACTGCTGACAGGAGTAAAATCAACCAGGTGCTAACTAATCTTTTCAAAAATGCGGTAAAATTCACACATAAGGGAACAATCGAGTTCGGCTATAAAGTTGAAAACGAAACAAATCTGGTGTTTTATATAAAAGATACCGGCATTGGAATTCCAAAGGAAAAACAAAGCATTATATTCGACTTTTTCAGACAGGGTGATGACTCATATACAAGAGGATATGGTGGAATAGGCGTCGGACTGGCTATTGCTAAAAAGATTACTGAAATATTGAAAGGGGAATTGAGTGTTGTTTCAGAACAGGAACAGGGAAGTACTTTCTTTTTGTCCATTCCAGTTGAACTATCAGCAATTAAAGAGTAACCTGATAATAGTTAACATTAAATGTTCCTGACTTCTATCATCTGACTTCCAGCTTTCCTTTATCTTAAGTCATAGCCAAAAGGGTAAAATGCGAGTCGCATCAACTTAAAATGTTGCAGTCCAAAAGGTATCCCTATAATTGTAACACAAAGTAAAATTCCAAAGACAAGTTCCATTAGCGCAATCCATATTCCAGCAAAAACCATCCATATCAGGTTAAGAATAAACGAGATCACTGGAATCGAACCACCTGTAGGAACAACCTCGCGACCGAATGGTGCCAGATGAGCGATACCAATCTTCAGCGCCTGAAGTCCCCATGGAATTCCGATAATGGTAAGACATAATAGGAATCCGCCCCAAAGATACCCGAGGCAAGTTAAAAAACCACCGCAAATCAACCAGATTACATTTCCTATAAGTTGCATAGTCTTCGGTTTTATTTATGAAATAGTTTGATGCAAGGTACAATTATTTTTGAAAATACAAAAATCAAAAACCGGAGCAGCTATTCACAGGCTCCGGTTTCAATTTGATAATTCGACGAATACAGTTTGGACCAGCAATATTTTGGTTTTCTGTATTAACTGGTCATTAATCAACAGACATATTTACTTTTTTATTTTTCAAAGATTAAATCTTTCAGAATAACAATGAAAAATGTATGTAGTTAATTCGCCTTTTTCCCCTCAATCCAGTTAATTATTTTTTCAGAATCTGGTTTCTCTTTTGGAGATACAAAACCAACCAGTTTACCTTGTTCGTCGATCATGAATTTCTGGAAATTCCATTGTACTTCAGCATCAACAACCCCATTCAGTGTTTTTAACGTTAACCATTTATACAATGGAGCAATGTCATCACCTTTAACAGAGATCTTCGACATCATCGGAAAAGTAACACCGTAATTTTTCGTACAGAATTCTTTGATTTCTGCGTTGGTACCTGGCTCCTGTTGAGCAAAGTTATTGGCCGGAAAACCAATAATAACGAAATTACGGTCTTTATACTTATCATAAAGCTTCTGAAGTGTCTCGTACTGTGGCGTTAATCCACATTTGGATGCAGTATTCACAACCAGTACCTTTTTCCCTTTTAGCGAGGAAAGATCGAACGCCTGACCATCGAGTGAGGTGGCTTTAAAGTCGTAAAGTGTTTTGCCCTGTGCCATTGCACCTAGAACAATCACCATCATTAAACCTGCAAAAAATATTTTTTTCATCTTACGCTGTTTTAATTGTTTAAACTTAAATACTTAATCACCTCTTTATAACGGTTAATTGTTTAATTTGTTCCGAAGGATGTATCTTCGTTGATAACTTCTTACACCAACTCGTTAATTGGTTTTTAAAAAGTCATATATTTGGCTCCCAAATACGCCCCGAGAGTTTTATGGAAAACTACATTGTTTCTGCACGAAAATATCGCCCCGATACCTTTACTACGGTAGTTGGCCAGCCTTCAATTACATCAACCTTGAAGAATGCCATACGGAGTAATCACCTTGCTCATGCTTACCTTTTTTGCGGCCCGCGGGGAGTGGGGAAAACAACATCGGCCCGTATTTTTGCCAAAACAATCAATTGTCTGAATCTTGGTGCCGACACCGAACCTTGCAATCAATGCGAGTCATGTTTGTCGTTTACCGAAAACCGGTCATACAATATTCACGAACTCGATGCTGCCTCGAATAACTCAGTTGACGATATCCGCTCACTTGTCGATAAGGTGAGAATTCCTCCGCAAATCGGAAAATACAGCGTCTATATCATCGATGAGGTACATATGTTGTCGCAATCGGCTTTCAATGCGTTTCTGAAAACACTTGAAGAACCACCTGCTCACGCGATTTTTATACTTGCAACAACCGAAAAGCACAAGATATTACCTACCATATTATCGCGGTGCCAGATATACGATTTCAACAGAATCTCTATCCCTGATATCGAGAAACATTTGCGAGAAGTTGCTAAAAAGGAAAATGTTACGGCTGAACCTGAAGCATTGAATGTAATCGCGCAAAAAGCCGATGGTGCCATGCGCGATGCCCTTTCGATCTTCGATCAGGTTGTTAGTTTCTGCGGCGCAAATATCACCTATAAGGATACGATTGCCAATCTGAATGTGCTTGATTATGACTATTATTTCAAGTTGACTGATTGCTTTCAAAAAGGGGATATACCTGGAACATTAATGATATTCAGCGAGATATTGGATAAAGGATTTAATGCGCATCATTTCATCATGGGACTTGGCCAGCATTTCAGGGATCTTTTGATCTGCAAAGATGCTGTCACCGTTCAACTGCTTGAAGTTGGAGGAGAGATTCGCGAAAAATATAAAAAACAGGCAACAACCTGCTCTATCAATTTCTTAATCGGTGCGCTGCAGTTTGCTACTGACTGCGATATCCAATATAAATCATCGTCGAATCAACGTTTTCTAGTCGAACTTGCGCTGGTCAGGATCGATCAACTCGAGGAGTTGCTAAAAAAAAAACACTTGACGACGCCATAGCTACACTTACGCTTTTGCCGATCTTTTCAACGCTTAAACCTACGAATGGTGTGAGTCATTCGAATACAGTTAAAGCGCAACCAATAACTTCCAAAGTTGGTTCTTCGCCTGTTGTTACTCCTCATAAATCTGTTGTAGCTGAACCTGCTAACCGGCCAACTACAATACGCCGGGCACCAGGACATGGTTCTTATTCAACCCCTTCCATAATGGACGCTCTTAAAGATGAGACGAAGGTGGAGGAACCCGGCGTAGTTTCAGAAATTCCGGCAGATCAATATTCTACAAATGAAACTGTCTATCCTTTTTCGCAACAGGAGCTGTTGGATGCTTGGAAGACATTTGTTGAAACGGTTGAAGCTCCTCAATTAAAGTCTGCACTTGGTGCCCGTGAACCTGTTATCTCAGGTGAGTGGCAGATTGAATACGATTTGGATACTGAACTTCAGTTTAACCGTTTGGCGCTTGATTTAAAACCAAAATTGCAGGCATATTTGCGTCATCATTTTCGAAACGAAGCCATCGAAATTCAGTTTAAGGTGTCGGCCACTGCCAGTCGTCGGTCAAATATTCCATACACAGATGCTGAAAGATGGGCTTTATTGGTCGAGAAGTATCCGGCACTTGCGAATCTTAAATCAAAATTCGGTTTGGATTTTGAACATTTTTAACTTTCAAGGCTTATAATAACAATGGACCTGCAAACAGTGCCGCTTAAATATCTCTTGCATAATATAAAATTGATGATCAATAATTTATAAAATAAAACCGTTTTAATGGAAAAAATTAAAGTACTGAATCCTGTAGTGGAACTCGATGGGGACGAAATGACCCGCATCATCTGGAAAATGATCAGAGAACAATTGATTCTCCCTTTTCTGGATATTGACATTAAATATTATGATTTGGGTATTGAGCATCGCGATGCCACTGATGATAAGGTAACTGTAGATGCTGCCTATGCTATCAAAAAGTATAATGTAGGTATTAAATGTGCAACTATTACACCAGATGAAGCGCGTATGACAGAATTTGGTTTGAAGAAAATGTACAAATCTCCCAATGGAACGATCCGTAATATCCTTGACGGAACTATCTTTCGTGAGCCAATTGTTGTAAAGAATGTCCCCAGACTTATTCCACAGTGGACAGCCCCCATCGTAATCGGTCGTCATGCCTTTGGCGATCAGTACCGTGCGACAGACATTGTAGTCGATCGTCCGGGAAAGCTTACCATGACTTTCACGCCAGATGATGGCTCTGCTGCTCAGCCTCATGATGTTTACCATTTCGAAGGACCAGGTGTAGCCCTTTCGATGTATAATACCGAAGCTTCGATCAGGGGATTTGCACACGCATGCTTCAAGATGGCACTTACCAAAAAATGGCCGCTCTATTTATCTACTAAAAACACTATTCTGAAAAAGTATGATGGCTTTTTCAAAGATATTTTCGAAGAGATCTTTTTGAATGTTTACAAACCTCAATTTGATGCCGCAGGCATTACTTACGAACATCGTCTGATTGATGATATGGTCGCTTCGTCTTTGAAATGGAATGGCAATTTTATCTGGGCGTGTAAAAATTACGATGGTGATGTGCAATCGGATACGGTAGCGCAGGGATTCGGTTCACTTGGCTTGATGACATCCGTTTTACTGACTCCGGAAGGTGATACAATGGAGGCAGAAGCTGCCCATGGAACGGTGACCCGCCATTACAGGGAATACCAGAAAGGGAGACCAACTTCAACGAATCCAATTGCATCTATTTTTGCATGGACACGTGGTCTTGCATTCCGCGGAAAATTAGACAATAATCAACCTTTGATCGATTTTTCATTGTTGCTCGAAAAGGTATGTATCGATACAGTTGAATCGGGTAAGATGACCAAAGATTTAGCGCTGTCGGTCTTTGGCGACAAGTTGAAACCAGAACATTATCTTACAACAGAGCTTTTTATGGGTGAATTATCTAAGCTGATGAACAGCAGGATGGGTAATTAGTCTGGTGAAATATTTTGAGACTTTTGCATTTTTATTTTGTATTTTTGAAGTAATAAATTAAATAGTAGAGTTATGATAAAAAAAGCAGTTGGAGATGCGCTGAACGAGCAAATAAATGCTGAATTTCATTCAGCTTACCTTTACTTATCGATGTCTGCCTATTTTCTATCAGAGGGTCTGGCAGGTTATGCTAATTGGATGCGTATTCAATATCAGGAAGAGCTTGCACATGCAACCCGGTTCTTTGACTATGTGAACGAACGTGGCGGTATTGTAAAGCTTTCGCCGATAGGAGAGGTACAAGTCGAATTTTCGGGAATTGTCGATGTATTTGAAAGAACGTTGGTTCATGAACAGATCGTTACAGGCTTGATTGATCGGTTAATGGATATCGCTATACACGAAAGTGACCATGCAACAAAAAGTTTTCTGCAATGGTTTGTCGACGAACAGGTTGAAGAAGAAGCCAATGTTGGGCAAATCCTTCATAACCTCAAATTGATCAAAGGCGAAGGACAAGGGATGCTAATGATGGATCGCGAAATGCAGACGCGGGTATATGTTGATCCTTTTGCTGGCGCTAAAGCCTGATATCATGTTTAATGATTAATATTTTAATAATTAATTATTAGGCATTTCGATAGTTTTCGAAGTAGATTGATCTGATATCTGAAAAAGGGTAAGCGCTTTGCTTACTCTTTTTTTGTTGTCCCGGCATTCGACGTTAATCCATTCATCATTCACCATTAAGCATTCGTTAAAAAGATTTCGGTACTTTCAACTTTTGAGTTACATTTGTGCCTCAATACTGATTTAGATATTAATCATACAATATAAAGGAATGTCATTTTTAAATAACGTACTTTCAAGCTTTTTTGGAAACAAATCGCAGAAAGATATTAAAGAGTTAATGCCTGTTTTGCAGACGATTAAACAGGAATATCTTCGTTTTCCGAAATTGAGCAACGACGAACTAAGAGATGAGACTGTTAAGCTTAAACTGAAGATTAGCGAATCTATCAAAGCCGAAGAAGATGAAATTGAATCACTTAAAGCGCAGGCCGAGAGTGGCGAACTTCCAATTGAAGAGGGTGAGAAGTTATACGACAGGGTTGATAAGCTCGAAGAGATCATTCTTAAAAAGATTGAAGAGGTACTGAATGAGGTACTTCCGATTGCTTTTTCGATTGTGAAGGATACTGCACGCCGGTTTATGGAGAATGAAACAATTGTTGTGACTGCCACAGACTTTGACCGTGAACTTGCAATTACCAAAGATTTTGTCGTAATCGAAGGTGATAAAGCAATTTATAAGAACGAGTGGATTGCCGGTGGATCCGTTCAAAAATGGAATATGCTGCACTATGATGTACAGCTTATCGGGGGTATTGTACTTCACAGTGGCAAGATTTCAGAAATGGGTACGGGTGAAGGAAAAACCCTCGTTGCAACGCTTCCGGTATTTCTGAATGCACTTGCAGGCCGCGGCGTTCACCTTGTAACTGTGAATGATTACCTGGCAAAACGTGACTCCGAATGGATGGGTCCGATTTACCAGTTTCATGGTATATCTGTCGATTGTATCGACAAGCATCAGCCCAATTCTACCGAAAGGCGCAAAGCTTATGAATCTGATATTACATTCGGTACCAACAATGAATTTGGTTTCGATTACCTGCGCGACAATATGGCGGTAAGTCCGGCAGACCTTGTTCAGCGCAAACACCATTATGCAATCGTCGATGAGGTTGACTCGGTTTTGATCGATGATGCCCGTACGCCATTGATTATTTCAGGTCCGGTTCCAAAAGGTGAAAATCAATTGTTTGATGAATTGAAAGCTCCTGTTGAACGTCTTGTGAAAGCACAGCGCGATCTGGTTAACCAGTATCTTGTTGAGGCAAAAAAGAAAATTGGATCATCGAACAGTAAAGAGTCTGAAGAGGGTGCACTTGCCCTGTTCCGCGCTTACAAAGGGCTTCCAAAGCATAAGCCATTGATCCGCTTCACGAGTGAAGAGGGAAATAAGGCAAAAATGCTGAAGATCGAGAACTACTACATGCAGGACAACAACAAAAACATGTATGTTGCTACCGATCCGCTATTTTTTGTGATTGAAGAAAAAATGAACTCGATTGAATTAACCGATAATGGAATAGAGGTTCTTTCGAAAGATAATGAAGATAATGGTTTTTTCGTGTTGCCGGATGTTGGTGCTGAAATTGCGGATATTACGAATGACAAGAGTTTGTCGGAAACCGATCGTCTTGAGAGGAAAGACGTCCTTTTGCAGAATTTTGCGGTCAAATCTGAACGTGTTCACACCGTAAATCAATTGTTAAAAGCATATACAATGTTCGAGAAGGATATTGAATATGTGCTGATTGATGGCAAGGTAAAGATCGTTGATGAGCAAACTGGTCGTATCATGGAAGGGCGTCGCTACTCCGATGGTTTGCACCAGGCAATCGAAGCGAAAGAGCGTGTTAAAGTTGAGGATGCTACACAGACTTTTGCGACCATCACTCTTCAGAATTACTTCCGCATGTACCATAAGCTTTCGGGAATGACCGGAACTGCCGAGACGGAAGCTGGTGAGCTCTGGGATATTTATAAACTGGAGGTTGTTGTAATCCCTACAAATCAGCCAGTAATCCGTAAAGATCATGAGGACTACGTTTACAAAACGAAGAAAGAGAAATACAACGCTATTATAGACGAAATCGTCCGGCTGAATAAAATTGGTCAGCCGATGCTCGTGGGAACCACCTCGGTGGAAATCTCGGAATTGCTGAGCAGAATGTTGCAAATGCGCGGGATTAAACACCAGGTATTGAATGCCAAACTCCATCAACGCGAGGCTGATATTGTCGCAGAAGCGGGTAAGTTGGGAATGGTGACCATTGCGACCAACATGGCTGGTCGTGGTACCGACATCAAGCTGACGCCTGAAACCCGTACGTTGGGTGGTTTGGCCATCATTGGAACAGAAAGACATGAGTCACGTCGTGTTGACCGTCAGTTACGCGGACGTTCAGGTCGCCAGGGTGATCCCGGTTCTTCACAATTCTTTGTTTCGCTTGAAGATGATTTAATGCGGCTATTCTCATCGGGCCGTATTGTCAGCATTATGGATAAGCTCGGATTGAAAGACGGCGAAGTGATTCAGCACTCAATGATCTCCAAATCGATTGAGAGGGCACAGAAAAAGGTAGAAGAGAATAACTTCGGGATTCGTAAACGTTTGCTCGAATACGATGACGTAATGAATTCGCAACGTGAGGTTATCTACAAAAAGCGTCGTCACGCATTGTTTGGAGAGCGCATCGAAGTCGATATTCTCAATATGATATTCGATATGTGTGAAACGATTACAGAGGTTCACCAGCCTAACGGGAAAGATGGTTACGAGGATTTCAGGCTCGAACTGATCCGCTCGTTATCACTCGATTCACCGGTTACTGATGAGGAACTGGGTGAAATGAAACCAGATGATATCAGCGATAAAATCTATCATGCAGCTATCGGAAATTTCACAAGGCGATCACAGGCAATTTCAAAACAGGCATGGCCGGTCATTAAGAATGTATATGAGACCAAGTCACATGTTTACAACAATATCGTAGTTCCGATTACTGATGGTATCCGATTATTTAATATTGTTACAAACCTCGAAAAAGCTTATAAAACGCAAGGTTTGGATCTTACAAAATCGTATGAGAAACAGGTAATCCTGGCAACAATCGACGAACATTGGAAAGAAAACCTCCGCGAACTGGACGAACTTCGTACCTCTGTTCAGAATGCTTCTTACGAACAGAAAGATCCATTGTTGATCTATAAACTCGAATCGTTTAACCTGTTCAAAGCGATGATGGAAAGGGTCAACAAGGGCGTGGTTTCTACATTGATGAAAGGTCAGATCCCGATCAGTGCTCCGGATCAGGTTCGTGAAGCGCCAGCAGTCGGCCATCATGCCGATCGTTCGAAATACCGCGAAGAGAAAAGTGATGCTTCAGCAGGTCATGCACCCGAAAAAGAGGAAGAGAAACCAGTTCATGTACAACCAGTACGGGTAGCTCCGAAAGTTGGCCGGAATGAACCATGTCCTTGTGGTAGCGGTAAAAAATTCAAGAACTGTCACGGTCACGGATTGGTAGATTAAGGAATACAATTACGAATTCCTAATTGTTAATTCGTAATTCGTAATTTATAATTCATAATTATATCTCATGAGCACACTTTTGGCGATACACTGGAATCCTAGCCCCGAAATTTTTAGTCTCGGTCCGATATCAATCCGTTGGTATGGTTTGATGTTTGCAATGGGCTTTCTTTTTGGATTTTCCATTCTGACGAAAATGTTTAAGTATGAAGGTTCGAATCCGGAATGGGTGGAGAAGCTTTTTGTATATGTAATCATTGCAACCATCGTTGGCGCCCGTCTGGGACATGTGTTTTTCTATGGATGGGAATATTATTCACAGCATCTTTTAGAAATTATTCTCCCGATTGCAAAAGTAGGTGACGGATATAAATTTGTAGGTTTTCAGGGACTTGCCAGTCATGGCGGTGCTTTTGGGATATTGCTCGCAGTCATTATTTTCTCACGGAAAGTCACAAAGCGATCCTTCTTATGGACACTCGACCGCCTGTTAGTCCCTGTTGCACTTGTTGGTGCAATGATCCGTACCGGAAACCTGATGAACTCCGAGATTTATGGTGTTGCAACCAATCTGCCATGGGGATTTATCTTCGAACGAAACAATGAGACGATTGCCAAACACCCTACGATGATTTATGAAACGCTCTGCTATTTAATCACATTCGGAGTGATGATGTATTGCTATTATAAAGTAAAAGGGCTGAAAGACAGGACCGGTTTCCTTACTGGCGTCTTTTTTATCGGTATGTTTCTGACCCGTTTTCTGATCGAATTTATCAAGGAAAATCAGGAAGCTTTCGAGAACGGTATGGCATTGAACATGGGACAAATACTCAGCATACCGTTTATAATTGCCGGAATATACCTGATTTATCATTCCCTGACGCATCCACCGCTTGTTTACACGAATCAGGTAAAGAAATAATATAGAAATGAGACAATTTAAAGATTAGAAATCTTCAGATTGTCTCATTTTTAGGACATTTATATCCTCGCCTTCCTTCCGGAACCAGACTTGCATTCAATCTAATTCCCCCATTTTTTTTTCAACCAATTCTTCATCGATACAAATCGTATTTGAATTGATTTCTACCAATCAATCATTGCGCGCGCTCAGTTATAAAATAATTTACCTCGTCGCGAGTTGCGCTCATACATTTTGATATTGATCCAATGTATCGCGAATTGCGGTTATATGTTTCAAAACTAATCCGACATGCCGCAACCTGCGCGGTTATTTCCAAAAAAAAATTCTAACTATCGCTTAGTGCGCTGCCTTCTCCCGAAAGTGTTTTGTCTTTTCGCATCTTGCGGTTGCTGAAAATATTTTCAGAATATTAAAAAATAACATTGAAAACAGATGATATCATCTTAAATTATATATAAATTCGTTGTGGATATCATCCGGATCAAACGTTTAACCTTGATTTGCTATGAAAACAACAATTATTCGTCTGCATTTAACCCACCTGCGCAACAGCGAGTATTCAATATTTGTAAATCAACTTGTAGAGATACTCTCAAAATACGATCCGGAAGCGCTTCACGTGAAAAAGGCGTTCGAAAAACTAACGGCAATGTTGCCCATTCTTGCCAAAATAAAAATACAAGACCAGAGCAATGCATTAACCAAATCGGTGCGGGATACAGCTGCCGAACGTGCGATCCTGTTCACGGCCATTGTGCGAATTGTAAAAGCGATGCGTAAACTGAGTATTCCTGCAATCGCTCCGCATGTTGTTGTTTTAAAACGTTTTCTCGATATTCATGGACGCGCCATTGCCAAAACCAGTTACAATATTAGCACTCAACGCACGATCAATCTGCTGGATGATTACGATGCGAAAGCCGATGTGAAAACAGCTGCCGAAGCACTGAATCTTGCAATTATATTCGGGGAGTTGCGAAAGGTGAATACGCGGTTCGAAATTTTATATATGCAACGTTTGGAGAGTGATGCTGCAATTGAAAAAGTGGATTCGCACGCCATCCGCAGGGAGCTCAATATTGTATTGACTGACTTTTTCGATGCGTTCGAATTTTGCAGTTCGGAATTCGACGACCAGGATTATATAACTCCTGCCAAAGAACTAAATGAGCTGATTGGAAATTGCAAAACGATGCTCAAAGCACGAACTACACGAAGCAGGAAAAGTAGAAAAGAGGTAGGATAACGAAGTTTCATACCTGGATGGTCAGGTTTAAGGTTGTTTGGAGATTGAATCAGCATATCGTATTTTTGCTAAAAAAGAAGGGATGACAGATATTCAGTTATATACAAAAATAAGTTCCTTACCCGATCATCTAAAATCAGAGGTAAATGATTTTGTTGATTTTCTGAAGTCTTAAAAAAAAGAATTCAAAATCAAATCCTAAAAAGAAGCGGGTTTTTGGTTACGCAAAGGATTCGATAATCATCAAATCATCATTTGATGAACCTTTGGAGGACTTTAAAGATTATATATGATATCCGCAAACTTTGAAAAGCAAATTATAAAGAGCATTGAGATGACAGCCGTTTTCGAACCATGCGATGAAGGGGGGATTCATTGCATATGTGCAAGAGATTCCAGGCATAAATACCCAGAGGGGGAAACCATTGATGAAGCAAAGGAGAACCTTGCTGATGCAGTGAATATTGTATTTAAAGAAGAATGCGAAAAATAGTGAGAATAAATAACTGATGAACTAATTATCTTTTTTCAAAGGAAATTGTTTTTAATAAATTTGCTGAAAATTGATTTGATATGAATGCTTACGCTGAAAAAATTGAAATAATTCAATGGATTGCTGGATTAGATGATAAAGCAACATTGCGCCAATTAAGAAAAATTAAGGAACAATCTGATATCAAGTTGCATGAGGTGAATGACTTGATTTCTGAAAAGGAATTTGAATCTATTCAAAGAGGAATTGATGATTCCGCTAATGGAAGAGTTACTCCTCATTCAGAAGTTCGAAAAAAATATGAAAAGTGGTTATAGCATTGATTGGTCTGATGAGGCATCAGATAATCTTGATTCAATAATCGATTATCTCCAGAATAAATGGACTGATAGGGAGATTCGTAAGTTTTTTAAAAAGCTTGATAAGCGTATAGATTTAATATCTAAAAATCCTCTTTTATTTCCTGAAGTAGATTTAACAACAAATATAAGGCGAAGTGTTTTAACCGAACAAACTACAATATATTACGAGATTAAGATTGATATGGTAGTTATTCTTTCCCTTTTCGATAATCGGAAAGACCCGAAATCGATAAGGATTTGAGATTGACCTTTATCCGTTTTTCTGACGCATGCCATACGTCTATACAATATATCTATTTTTCATTCTTTTATTACCGCCTCAAACATCACCTCAATCGGATGAATCGCCGTTTTGCCAGTTCCATCTTTGATATGATGCCGGCAACTTGTTCCGGGCGCAGCAATTGTAACTGAACCGGCACTTTTACGAACTTCCGGAAAGAGAACCATCTCGCCAATCTGCATCGAGAGATCGTAGTGCTCCTTTTCGTACCCGAACGATCCGGCCATTCCGCAACAGCCTGTTTTCAATTCCTGTACCGCATAATTCTCAGGCAAACCAAGCATTTGTCGTGTTGGTAGGGAAGAGGCGACCGCCTTTTGCTGGCAGTGGGCATGGAGCTTAATCTCGCGTTTCTCGTGGGTGAATTGCTCAGATGTGATATTGCCTTTCTCCATTTCGCGGACAAAAAACTCATCAAATAAGAGCGCATTTTTACCCAGTTCAACAGCTGCTTCCTGCAATTGCTGATCGACCAGTTCGGGGTATTCATCGCGGAAAGTAAGAATCGTAGAAGGCTCAATTCCGATAAGTGGCGTCTCTGATGTGATGATATCTTTCAGCAACAGTACATTATCTGTCGCAATTTTCTTTGCTTCGCGGACCAGTCCTTTTGAAAGGAAGGTTCTGCTGCTTTCGCGATGTTTTGGAATCAC
Organism: Bacteroidales bacterium; assembly: GCA_038236995.1. Lineage (GTDB taxonomy): Bacteria > Bacteroidota > Bacteroidia > Bacteroidales > Prolixibacteraceae > JAAFHB01. The sequence goes on from JBBRZE010000067.1 coordinate 27,872, forward strand.
CACTTCATACCCGAGACGGTTTAGCAGCAGAATCGCTTTGATACCGATGTCCGATTCCTGGTAATTGGTAAATTCATCGGCAAACAGGTAAACTTTCCCCTTAACACCAGCTTTACAGGATTGTTTCCCGGCCCAGCTTCGCAGACTTTGTTTGGAATACCCGGGGATTTTCCGCTTGGGGTGAAAACCGATCAGGCTGTTAATCCATGGTTGATTCAGAAAGAAGTTCGTGAGCGGGTTCATCGCCATTGCCAGCCTTCCCAACCGCGGCAAATAAGCGATTAGTTTTGCCCTGAACGGAATTCCGTTAGCATCGTAATACTGCTGCAGGAATTCGGCCTTTATTTTGGCCATATCGACATTCGAAGGACATTCCCCTTTGCAACCTTTGCACGAAATACAAAGATCGAGTACCTGGTAGATCTCTTTTTGAATCAGTGGATTCGCGTTGTCGGAATGGTGCATAAATTCCCGCAGGATATTGGCACGGGCACGCGTTGTTTTATCTTCGTCGCGCGTTGCCATATAAGTCGGGCACATCGTCCCGCCAATGATTTCCGATTTTCGGCAGTCGCCCGAGCCATTGCATTGTTCCACAGCCCGCAGATAACCATGAGATGAGGAGAAATCGATTGATGTTGGAATCTCGGGATAACGGTTTGTAAGTTCGAACCGGAGGTTTTGGGTGATAGGTGGAACATCGGTAATCTTTCCGGGATTCAACACGTTCCAGGGATCCCATGTCTTTTTAATCTCCTTGAAAAGGTTATAGATCTCATCTCCGTACATAAACGGGATAAACGATCCGCGTAACCTTCCGTCACCGTGTTCACCAGAAAGTGAACCTCTGAATTTCTTGACAAGTGCTGCAACATCCTGGGCAAGCGAGGCATAAACTTTCTGATCTTCCGGATCTTTTAGATTCAATAACGGCCGCAAATGCAATTCTCCTGTGGCGATATGGGCATAAAAGACACAATTCAGTCCATATTTCGCAATGATAGTTTTAAATTCGGCAACATAGGCAGGTAGCTTTTCGGGTACAACCGCCGTATCTTCTATAACGGTTGTACTTCTTTTATCGCCTGGGATATTAGACAGAAGACCTAATCCGGCCGTACGGAGTTCCCACACTTTCTTCACATTGTCGTCACCGAAAATGAGCGGAAAGTGATAGCCGTATCCTGCTTCGGTGAGTTCTTTTACCATCGCAGCGTGAGCCGATTCAATCGCTTCACGCGTGTCTGCTGCAAATTCTATCATCAGAATTGCTTTGGGATCACCTTCGATAAAGAAGCGGTTTTCGCGCTGCGAAAGGCTCTCTTTTGTACAGTTCATGATGATGTCATCCATCAGTTCAATCGTCGAAGGATGGTGCTTTAATACTATTACATTGGCATAAAGTGCCTCCTCGAGCGACGAAAAATGGGCAGGTACCACACATTTAATTTTCGGTGGCAATGGAATCAGATTTAATTTGATGGAAGTTGTGAAAGCAAGCGTCCCTTCGGAGCCGGCAAGCAATTTCGAAAAATTAAAGGTTTTGCCATTATCCGTGAAGGGATCAGTATCCATCAGAAAATCGACTGCATACCCCATATTCCGGCGTGCGACGGCTGCTTCCGGATAAACTTCTGTGATTTTATTCCGGGTTTTTTCGTTCGAGAGGACGTCCCTGATCTGACGATATATCTTTGTTTCAAGTTTATTGGGATCCGACGCGCATTTGGCTTCGAATTCAGCTTTGGTCAGCGGGCCAAATACCGCTTCCGATCCGTCTCCCAGCAACGTGTGCACCTCAAGTACATGTTCACGTACGCTTCCGTAGATAAGTGAGCGGAGGCCGCAGGAGTTATTTCCAAGCATTCCACCCAATCGACAACGGTTTGTGGTCGAAGTTTCGGGGCCGAATTGTAAGCCATATGGTTTGAGGTAGATATTTAATTCGGAAAGATTTACGCCAGGTTCAACGATAATCCAACGTTCTTCTTTGTTGAATTCCAGCATTCGATCCATGTATTTCGAAATGTCGATCACAATGCCGCCACCAACAACCTGTCCGGCAAGTGAAGTCCCGGCACCGCGCGGGATTACTGAGGTATGATGTTCCCTGACAAATGCAAGGACTTTGATTACATCCTCTTTATGCCGTGGAAGAACAACCGCTTGTGGTAGTTCACGGTAGGATGAGGCATCGGTGGAGTAAATAATACGATGAATATTGTCGGTATAAAATTCACCATCAATTGCCTGTGATAATTCCTTAAACGGAAGGACATTTTTCATATTTGTTCGCTAATAGCGGGCTAAAATACAAAAATCAGTAATAAAAAAATCCCTCAAAGTAAATACGATGAGGGATTTATATCTAAATCGTTGATGGTATGAAAACTACATCTGCGGAACCATTTTCCCGTTTTCAACAATTACTTCGTAAAAATAACCGGCTCCGAAATCTTTTTTCAGTGTAACAGAACCTTCAACAGTTACTACATCGCCAACTTTTGTAACATCGCTTGTTGTAACGGTGATATCAAAGGAACCATTACTATTGGTTCCATCCTGAAGATGAATCCAGTTCTTTCCCATAATTTCAGCGTTGAATTTCACAACTTCACCCCTGATTTTTACAGTTTTCCCGGCATAAGCATCTTTTTTTGCATAAAGTTCAGCAATGGTGATACTACCTTCAACTGGCTCAACCTTAATTCCTTCTTTAGCAACTGCAGGCTGGTTCCCTTTTGATGAATTATCCATGGCAGGTTTAACATTTGTAATTGGCTGATCGCTAAACTTGTCGACAAAAAGAATGGTCTTAAAAGTCCTTTTTAATTCTTTACTTACAAAATCGGTCATTTCGATGCTTGGCTCGTAGTAATACGATTTACCGGTTTCCACTTCCCTCTTTGAAATAGCTATCCAGTTTTCCTTGCTATCTTCAGTAACCCGGACATAGGTGTAGTTACTGGATTGTATCACCTCTTCGGCGGTAACTTCATGGACATTTGGCGCCAGATTTTTGTCGACTTTATTTTTTTGCTTACATGATATTGACAGCATGATCGTTGCTGCAAGCATAATCAAGAGATTTAATTTCATTTTCATAAACGTGTTTTATTATGATTTTCTATTTACCGGACAAATATATTCATATTTCTGCATATATGAATGTTAATTTGAGTGCGCACAAATAGTTTTCTACTTCACTGGTATTTTACAATGATATTTTATATTTTAGTGGGAAATTAAATCATTACCAAACAATCAAATTTACGATGGAACGAAGAAATTTTATCAAAGCATCAGCTGTTGTTGCTGCAGCTTCAGCAACAGGCACCGTAATGGCTTCGCCGGCTACACCTTCTGCTCAAAAAGAAATCTATGAATGGAAAGTTTATCATTTTAAAAATGGTGGCGCAAAATCCAAAATTGACGGTTTTTACAAAGATGCACTTATCCCGTTTCTGAAAACGAAAGGGGTGAAAGTCGGCGCTTTTGGTGAATATGGTCA
>JBBRZE010000068.1:0-31235 GCA_038236995.1 Bacteroidales bacterium
AGCCGATTTCCAGAATCAGCTGCAAACGCAACTCGAAGGGGTAACGGTCGGAAATATTTATGAGAAAGAGCAACTGACGACGGTGCGAATGCTGTATCCCGATGCGGCAAATACCTCATTCGAAAAGATCAAAGATGGTTATGTCTTTCTTCCAAACGGCAAACTTCAGCCGCTTTCACAATTAGCTCATATTTCAGTCGATGCAGGGAGTGCGGAGATTGAACGTGAGAATTTGCAGACGATGATCCCTGTTATTGCGCGACTCGATAACCGTGATCTGGGTAGTGTAATGACCGAATTAAAGCATCAGATTGAATCGAAAGTAAATCTTCCACAGGGATATCATATCACGTACGGCGGAGCTTACGAAGAGCAGCAAAAATCGTTCAGCGAACTGATGATGATATTGATTACCGCCATCTTACTTGTCTTTGCGGTGATGTTATTCCTGTTTAAAGAGTTTAAGATTGCGTTGATGATTGTATTTCTTTCGGCGCTTGGTATCTCCGGAAGTCTGATTGCCCTCTACATTACAACTACTCCGCTGAACGTAGGAAGTTATACGGGTATTATCATGATCATCGGTATCATCGGCGAGAATGCGATCTTTACCTTCCTGCAATTCCAGCAAACCCTGAAAACTTCCAATCCCGATGGTGCGATTGTTTATGCAATCTCTACGCGACTTCGACCCAAACTAATGACCGCTTTGGGTGCGATCATCGCCCTCTCTCCCATTGCGCTCGGCATTGGAACCGGTGCTCAGTTGCATCAGCCTTTGGCAATTGCAGTAATCGGAGGTTTTATCATTGCGCTGCCTTTGTTACTGATTGTATATCCTTCGATGTTAAGGCTGTTGTATAAGAATCAGAGGAGTTAGGAGCGAGTTTATTTGAATTCGTAGCTCTTCGTAAACCTTGTACAATCCCTTGCGGTCGTAGTGGTTAAATTAGGGATATCTTCAATACATTTTCGCCTGTGTAACAAAATGATTTGGCTAAAGCCAATCTGTAATCTCTTTTTTTAATCCACTGGCTGAAGCCAATGGCAATTCAAAAAGTCAATTGCAATTCATTTTGATGGCAATCATGAATTTCCTCCAGCTTTAGCTGGAGGAATAGAAAAATCAATGCCCTGATTGGCTTTAGCCAAAATTCTAAAAGACAGGTTCATTTATGCTGCCAGACTATGACCAAAAGAGCCGGGCACTTATAATCAAAAAAAAGCACCCCGAATTTTGGGATGCCTATCAATCATAACTTGTAATTATTTTAAGACTAATCGCTCACAGATTATTCCTAATCTTGCTTCAAAGGTTCCTTTGAAAGTAGCTTTCCATTCTCATCAAAACTGATCTCAAGTTTATTTTTTCCTTTTACAGCCTCCATTTCGTAGGTTACGGAGCCTTTTGCATCAGTAGAAATCTCTATTTCATCGAGTTTGTAACCCGCAAAATCTTTTGAAATTGTGGCTTTTACAGCTTGTGGAAGTTGTGATTCTTTCATTTCGCCCTCGGTTTCGAGAAGCTTTCCGGCAGCATCGTACAAGGCAGATGTCGCAATTTTGTTCAGCGTAAATTCAACCTCAAATTCACCTGGCTTTTCGACACCCCATTTCACTTTTTCTGCTGTCGGATATTTTGCTGCGAATGCTGCTTTTGCTGCGGCAGGAGTTTCTTCCTTAGGCTTTTGAGCAAAACTTGAAGCAACGAAAACCAAACAAACCAATAATGTGATAAATTTTTTCATCCTCTTTATTTTTAAAGTTAATATTGTAAATGTACAACCTGATATTGTAGAAAATTAGGAGATTTCCGCCTTGTAGAGACAAGGCATGCCTAATTCCATGTCCCTACGTGCCCAACATTGAATTACAATTGATTATCAAACTTCAGCGTATTTTCTTTTGATTTTTTGAGTTGTTTTCCGAAGTTATAGCTAATTCCGGCGTAAATAATTCGCGCACTTCGTCTTCTGATTACATTTTGATAAAGCTCAGGCGTATCGAGCACAGAATTGTTTTTCAATGAATTGAATACATCGGATACCGTAAAAATGAAGGCTGCTTTTTTCTTTAAGAACTCATGCCTAAACCCCATATTCATCACGAATGATGGCAACTGTTTGCCTTGCGGCGTCAATCTTTCCGAAACATAGTTGGAGGTGAATTGCGCCATGGTACTTTTGGTGAGATTGACGCTCGAATTAAGATTTAACGAGAACGAAATATTCGATTTATTGCTGCTATACCCTAAACTGGAAGCATCAATCGTATTATAGAAAGTATTTGAACTAAAATTGACATTGATGATTTTGGCTAAAGTAGTGGCGACAATAAACTCGAATCCTGCAGAACTGCTTTTTGAAAGATTAAACCGTGTGGTGACCAAAACTGAATCATTCAGGTATTTAGTGAGGCTGGTCATTCCATTGTACGTATAACGGTAGTAGAGTGCTGACGTAATTGTTGTCAACTTGTTTTTATATTGATATCCAAATTCAAGAGAATGAGTTTCTTCGGGTTTTAATCTTGGATTGCCAATCCGGAGGTTGTAAGGATCCTGGTATTCAGGAAAAGGGTTCAAGTCATCCCCTTCAGGCCGGCGTATGCGGTGACTGTAATTCAATTGAAGTTCATGCGCATCATCCATATTATACGATAAATGGAGCGAAGGATATAGCTTAAAATAGTTATTATTGAGCAGGCTATCAGTTGTTATCTGGTGTGACTTTACCATTGCCTGTTCAGCGCGCAAGCCTCCAAGAATTCCAAACTTTCCAAACTTCTGTTCGAAGGTGGAATAGAAAACATGGATATCTTCATTGTAAATGAATTGATTCGACTTTACAAAGTCTTTTTCCCAGTCATTTGATACAGGATTAAAATTTTCGCCATAAAAATTCAGGTCATTTTTCCTGGTTTCAAGAATATAACCCGACTCAAACTTATTGGTTTCTGACAAGGGATTTGAATATTCAACCGAAAATTGCGATTCATTATCATCCTGTTTAATCAGAGTATTGTCGTAGGTGGTTGGCTGAAACGGAATCCTAAAAAAATTCGTGTAATGATTATCCTCCTGTTCTTTTTGAGAAGATGAAGTATAATCAACAGTCAACTCATGTCCTTCCTTTTCAAATGAATGCCTGTAATTGGCCGTATACTCAAAGCTATGTTCAAACTCAGGATCGATCCGGATGCGGTCGAAATCTTTCGTCATCAGATGATTTTGATCTTCATTTTGGGTATTTGTTAATCCAGCCTTGTTTTGATCACGATGATTGTAATTACCCGATATTCCAATTTGGTTGTGATCGTTAATTTTAAAATCAATTCCGCTGTTGATGATGTTTGAAATTGGTCTGGCCTTCTCCTGAGCGTCCATATTGGTATAATCAACAATGTTAGTTGCCAGATCGGTACGTTTTCGTGAATCGAGCGTATATCGCTGCCTGTCGTCCTGCCGGATACTATATGACCCGAAAACATTGACTTTACCCGTATTGTAATTGGTTGCAACATTTCCATTATAGCGATCGTCATTTCCTTCATTTGCCATGATTGTTCCATTCAACCCAAGGCCTTTGTTCTTTTTAAGTACGATATTGATAATTCCGGAAGTACCATCAGGCTTAAACTTTGCTGATGGATTGGTGATTACTTCAATTCGTTCAATTGAATTTGCTGGCATTTGCTGGAGCACTGCCGCACGATTGGTTCCCATCATCGCTGATGGTTTTCCGTTGATCAGTACAATCACATTATCGGAGCCACGCAAACTAAGATTCCCGTCGATATCAACAGAAAGTGATGGTACGTTTTGCATCAGATCGCTTACCGAACCTGTTTTCCCGATCACATCATTTCCTACATTAAATACCTTCCGGTCAATTGTGTTGGTATAAGTTGACCGCTGACCAACAACAACAGCAGTTTTTATTTCCTGGCTCGAAACCGAAAGCCCAAGTATTCCTGCATTGATCGAACGGTTTTGTTCATTTATCGTGAAAACAGGCGTTTCCTGTTGTTCGAATCCGATAAAACTATAAACAATTTTGTACTTCCCATAAGCAATTTTGTTAAGACTGAACTTTCCTTTTGCATCTGTTACAGTTCCGCTTATCTGTGTGTTATCCGATTCTTTTTGGATCACAACATTTGCAAATTCGATGGGTTGTTTGCTTTGATTATCGACAATAATCCCGGTGATTGTTCCTTTTGACTGTTTTTGCGCTGAAAGATTTGAAAAAGTAACAACAAATAAGAATAGTATTAAAAGCCTGTAAAGCATACTTCGGGTTTATGAATAAGTTACTGAAATATAAATTCTGTGGCAAAATTAGGACCTAAGTTTGTAGGAAATTTGGATTGGGGCGATTACCTGTTATTCAATTACTTTACTCAATGTGAAACTATGAAGATCATTCTGATAGGTGTAAATCAGCATTAGATGATTCGCTTTGCAAATCTCGTCAGCGATTGCCAGACCTAAGCCAGTTGATTCTTCCGAAGTGTTGTTCTTAATAAATCGTTTGAAGAGCTTTGAAGGGTCAATAGTCAGTGATTTACCTGTGTTGGAAAAGGAAATCTTGTTAATTCCGGAAGAAAGGAAGATTTTTCCGTGATTGGAATTGTGCTTCAATGCATTACTTAAAAGGTTGTTAATAAGGATATCAGCGAGCAATGGGTGAATCGAAATAGTCACCGGAATATCTAATTGTACCGATAATTCAATTTGCTTCAGTGCAAACAATTCTTCGAGATACTCCATCCGCGACTTTATCAATTTACAAAAATCAATTTCGGATTTTTCGACAAATTGCCGATTTTCGATTTTTGAAAGGAGCAGTAATGCATCATTCAATTTAGAAAGACGGTTGACTGTCTCAAATGCTTCGTGTAAACTTTTGTGCTGCTGCCCGGAGAGCGTATTGTCGTTTAGTAATAGTTCGAGTTTAGATTTGATAATGGCCAAAGGCGTTTGTATCTCGTGCGAAGCGTTTTCGGTAAATTCTTTCAGGTTGATAAAATCGGATTGCATCTTTTGGATCATTTCCTCCAAAGTGCTGTTTAAGTGGTCAAATTCTGAAATTCCTGTTTGATCAAATCGGACATGACCTTTTTGGCTGATTTTCCATGACTTCAATAATGACAAACTCCTGAAGAAGGGTTTCCAGGCTTTCTCCGATAACCATCGGTTCAGAACGAATAGTGTGAGAAGGATCAGGACAAACAAACTGGCCATGAACCAGAAGATGATCTGTTGTAAATCGTCTGACTCGAGCAATGACTGCAATATGGTTACTTCAAAGCAGTTATTGTTTACAGCTGTTACAAATACCATCTTCCTGTAGGGGATCAACTGCTTTTCGTCGAGGTCATATGCCAGTGTATCTGAAATAACCCGGCGCTTTTCTGTCATCGCAATTTGTTGGATAAAAATTGTATGATCCGGAGATTCATGAATGATATTTTCAATATCAGCATGTTGCAAATACAGGATTATATTTGTCTTTCTGGAATTAAGCATCTCCCTGATATTTTGATCGACCACACGACCAAGTGCAAAATAAAAAACCACCCCGGCTGCTGAAAATACAAGCAATGTGAAAAGAATAAAGCGGATGTTTATCTTATTTTGAAGTTTCATGTTTTGATTTTTTGAATTACCACATTAGTCACATGGTTTTTGTTTTAATTTTCCTATGTTCTCTATGAGACTATGCGATTTAAAATTAACTATGTGGTTTAACTATTAATATTCAGAATTCAAAAATATATCCAGTTCCATACACGTTGCGGAAGTAATCGGTTCCCGACTTTTCGAATAATTTCCGGCGAAGGTTTTTGATATGCGAATAGACAAAATCAAACGAATCAGCGGAGTCTGCAAAATCGCCCCAGAGATGTTCGGCGATCGATTCTTTGGTAAGGACGCGGCCCGGATTTGAAATAAAAAACAGCAACATGTCAAATTCTTTCTTTGTAATTGAGAGCAGTTCGTCCTGAACGAAAACCTGTCGCTTCTCTGTCAGTATTCTGATCTTATCGATGATAAGTTCTTTCTGTCCATCAAATTTTCTTCGACGCAACAACGATTTAACGCGGGAATTGAGTTCCGACAAGTGAAAGGGTTTTGTCAGGTAATCATCCGCTCCTAAATCAAGACCTATCACTTTATCATCCAATGAGTTTTTGGCAGAAATGATAATGATTCCGGTTCCAGGATGACATTTCTTTAATTCCCGAACCAGCATAAGCCCGTTACCGTCGGGTAAACCAATATCCACGAGCATACAATCGTATTCATAAAGGTTGATTTTTTCAGTGCCTATTTCAACTGTGCCAGCATGTTCGCAAACATAACCTTCCGCTTCGAGGTAGGATACAATTGTTTCGCACAGCATTTTTTCATCTTCAATTACCAGAATCTTCACTGTATTTTCTTTTATTCAAAAGTAATCTCAAATTCTGTAGAAATTTGGATTTATTTGATCTGTGGGATTTTTGTCTGCAGATTCAAGGCAGCTCTGTATTTCATTTTTTTGATTATATTTGAAATGAAAATTGATAACAAGGAATAAAACTGACTTCCAAAGACCAGTTATAAATTGAAAATTATGAACTTACAATATATAACAGATAAAAAAGGCAATAAAAACGCGGTACAACTTCCGATCGAAGACTGGGAACAAATACAGAATGACTTAAAAGAACTTGAAAAGCTAAGGGATAAAAAAACATTTATGTACGATTTAATTGAATCCATTGAGGAGGTGAAGCTTGCCAAGGAAGGTAAAATAAAACTGCAATCGGCTAAAGATTTCCTCAATGAACTTTAAAGTTGAAGTTTCAGACACATTTAAAAAACACACCAGACGACTTCTTAAAAAATTCCCATCGTTAAAACATGAACTGGAAGTGTTAGTCAATACACTTGAAACGGACCCTACATTTGGAAAACCTATTGGCTTAGATTGTTATAAAATCCGCTTGGCGATAGCTTCAAAAGGGAAAGGAAAATCTGGTGGTGCAAGGGTTATAACTCATGTACATTTTACCAAAACAACTGTTTACCTGCTTACAATTTACGACAAATCGGAATGGTCAAGTGTCTCCGATAAAGAAATCAAAGAACTGCTCGCTTTTTTACAATAAATATTGTGCTTATATTGTTAAATCGACAACCAAACTTTTCTTCCTCAGTCCAAGCCATGAAAGCCCTGCAATCCAAATCACTCCGTTTACAAGTATCGCCAATACAATCAGCAGAACGGTCATAAATGAGACGTCGCTACCTGGTGTAAGGAAATTAGGAAGTACAGCTACCACCGCAGAAATAAATCCAATCAGTATACCCCAGACAAGCAAAGTAATGTATTCACGGATCAGTAAACCAACTACTTGTTTACGCGTAAATCCTAGTGACTGCATCATTGCTATCTCCTTTTTCCGTTCGAGGATCGTCCGTGCCAATACTACCGCAAGTCCTACAGTTCCAAGGATCAAGCCCAATGCACCAAGAGCAAGAAAGATCGAAAGATAGGTATTGGTAATTGAATTAAATTCCATTAATCTTTGTACGCTTGTGGTCATCTCCCAACCGTAATCGCGGAAAACAGATTGGAGCTCCTCCCCTGTTGCTTTCGTGTTATCTTTCGGTACATCGATTAGAAAAATATTGGAACCGGAACTTGTTGGAAAGTTCTTCAGAAAATTGGCATTCGAAATCAATACATATCCCTGAAAAACAGAAGGTGATAATCCGGCAATGAGTTTAAGGCGCAAGGTATCACCCAGTTCGTTTCGATACTTCAGCGTATCCCCAATGTTAAGCCCCAGCCCCCATTGAATTACGGTCTGATCAGCAATAGCCGGAATAACGCCATCGCTAAGTGGCTCAATCAAAGCTTCCCAAACGTTATCGGTATTAATTTCAGGACTATATGTCGCGAAGCTAAACCGACCTTTCAGCATTTCGGGATCAGTGCCGAGAATTGCAGGATTAGAAACACGGTTAAGGTTAAGACAACTAGCATCATCTCCATCCATCTTACTAAACTGGACCGCACTAAACTCCGAAGTAATCCCTTCGTTTAAACGACGGTCTTTGTCATTCAGACTATACAGAACAGGTATCGAAGTTTCCGCAAAAAATTGAAATCCACCGGTTCCACTCGTTTTATCCGCTGCACCCGACAGTAAATCCTGCCGGTTGGCACCTGTTGAAACAACCAGGAATGTTCCCAATGCAAATAAAATGACCACTGTTAGCGATCGGCTCAGGTTTTGTGACCTGTTGCGCCTGTTCAACTCCCGAACAGAAAAATCTTCAACAACCTTTTTTCTGTTCTGCCGGAAAGAAGTTTCAGCCAATAACAATAAACCCATCAATAATAAACCTCCTGAAATGAAAAAGAGTGCAGCTCCCTGCTGTTTGGAAATCATCAACTGAAAACCGACTAATCCAACTGCCACGACAAGTGAAATGATCATTAACCACTTTTTAATTGTCGCTACCAGTGGTTTTTGCGGTTGATCCTGTTGCCGCTGCAATTCTATGGCCTGCAGTTTAAAACTTTTGTTAACCGAATAGATAATCGTCAATATCGAAATAAAGACACTAATTGCCAGTCCTGTAATAAGCGTTGTTGTCCTGATTTCAATCTCCAGAACCGATGTCCGAACGACTGCCCACCAAAGTGAATTAAGCGCGAGGAAGATCATTTTAGTATAAAAAACGGCGATCACAAGGCCGAAGAGCGACCCGACAAGGGCAACAATCGCCCCTTCGGAGAGCAAAAGCTTACGAATTTGACTTCTGGTGAACCCTAACATCAGAAGTGTCCCCATCTGCGACTGACGACTTTCGAGGTTCAACAGGAATAGCAAAGCGGTCAAAATCAGCGCTGCCACTAGCAGAAAAAAGCTAAGTCCCAGAAACAACTGGCTAAAATCGACACCATTTCGGGCAGCTTTCAACCCATTATCCCTGACAGCCGTAACCATTATACCCAGATTGGCTGGTTTTATAGATGCAGCAAAAAGAGAACGGTATTCTTTGTCTGAAAAAGCACTTTCACTGATACGAATACCCGTATAGTTTCCGAACCTGTTCGCCCAAAGTTGATGTGCCTTTTTAAGCGAAATAAACGCTTTGGGTGTTCCTTTGTATTGTTTCCAGTAAGCTTCATCCTTATCCCTGATTGCATCGAGTTTGATTGGAACCCCAGCTTCCCAGTCGCGGCAGTTGCCGGCATCCGACATCCCCGGAAGAAAAGGCATCAGGTCTTTGTCGGCAAACTTTCCTTCAATCGGCACTACCGCTTTAACGACAAATGATGTTCCTTTTTCGACTAACTGACGCAAAGGACCAATCTCGTAATACTTTATTGTAAGCGAATCGCCTTGCTTCACATTCAAATCGGATGAAACCCAGTCGTTGATGATGATATCGTTGTCTTTTAAGTTGATATCGTCGATTGTTGAAATAAATGAATAAGGTGTCGACTTGCCATTAAACGCCAAACTATTCGCAAAATAGGTCAAAACAGGATGTGATTCTTTGAACGGTTCGAAAGCTTTTACAATCTGTTCATCGATAAATACCCGTTCGGAGGTGATCTCCATCTCGTGCGCCAACGGAATTGCTTTTACATTGAGTCCTGCATCTTCCGCTGTAAAACATTCGTCAAGCAAATTGCTTATTTGTTGATCATTAAGGGTTGTTGCTGAAACCAGCAGGTGATTGGCTTTCCCGTCAAACTTCATCAGTTCGTTTAGTTGCGTGATGGAAAGAAAGAGGTTGTAAGGCGCTGTCTGTGAATTTTTAAGGTTAAAAAATCCCAATGTATGCTGATCAGCAATCGCTTTGACGGTAGCTTGAAAAGAGACACTTGTCTCGGCATCCGATACAAAAGGGGCATTCAGCGGAATCAGGCTCGCTTTTTTGATCCGGGCAAGGAAACTATCCCCTTTTTTAAGTCCAAGTCTTTCCGCCAGATTTGCGCTGATGATAACCTCGTTTCCGGTTAGTTTTTGATAGATGGTTGATTTTGCAATCTTTTCGAAACGGTCGTCAATTCCTGTTATCTGAACTTTATTAACGCGCTCCTCACCGCCATCGGCTACGGCCATTCCTTCGAGAATTAATGCAGGTGCCACGTCAAATCCGCCTTTTGCTGCCAGTTCTCCGGCCAGTTCTGAACGGAAATAGCGGTCTACGGTTGAAACCAGGTGGGTGGTGCTACCTAACCGGTAGAATGCGGACTGTTCAAGACTAAATGTGACCGAATCACCAATGATTAAGCCACCTGTCAACACAGCCGTACTAATAGCTACACCAATAGCTACAAGCAGATTAGCTTTAAAATAATGGGTAAAACTATTGAATACCAGTTTAAAACGCGTCATTGTAACTTCCCGTTTTTAAGGTGATATACCTTGTCCATTTGTGATGCAAGCTCTGACGAATGGGTCACAACTACCAGAGAGACGCCCTCTTCGCCACTCAGGTGATTCAATAAATCAGCAAGATTATTGGCATTTTGTTCGTCAAGTGCCCCCGTTGGTTCGTCGGCGAGGATCAGTTGTGGTTTGTTGATCAATGCCCGCACAACAGCCGTCCGCTGACATTCCCCACCCGAGAGTTCAGAAGGTTTTTGAAACCGTTGTTCCCAGATTCCCACCTTCCGAAGCAAATGCTCGGCCCATGCTTTTTCATCCTTGCCAACTACTTTTTTGATCGGCAAAACGGGCAAAAGAACATTCTCCCACAACGTACATTGCGGTAACAGGTGGTGCATCTGAAATACGAATCCCAGTTCGCGGTTGCGGAATTGGGCCAGTTCTTCCTGCGAATAACCTGTAATCTTTTTCCCTTTGAAGAAAATCTCGCCTGCATCGGGCTGATCGAGCGTACCGATCAGGTTAAGTAAGGTGGTCTTCCCCGACCCGCTTGGTCCGGCAATTGCAATCTTCTGATTTGTATCAACTTCTAAATTAAGTCCATCGAGTACTTTTCTAAAGTTACTCTTCGATGGATCGCCGTAGCCTTTGGAAATATTTTTTAACTGGAGAATCATTTTGTTAGTTGAAATAGGATGTTTAAAAAATTATTTGACTTGTAAATTCTGGTAAACTTCAATCATCTCTTTTGCATGATCGTGAATATTGAAATTGATTCCGACTCCTTCTCTGGCAGCAACACTCAGTCCATTCAGCATTTCGGGGTCAGAGAGCAATCCGGCTAAAGCATCACACAATGTTTCAGGTGTATTGGGCTCGTAGATAATTCCACCACCCGACAGTTTGACAATTTCGGGAAATGCCCCCAACGCAGGCTGAACAACCGGGACTCCGGAAGCCATTGATTCAAGCAAATACATTCCGAAAGCTTCGCCATTCCTGACGGGCACACTGATCGCTGAAACCTTACTGAAAAATGATTTCCTTCCCGTTTCTTCAAAATCTTCGATGATTTCTACTTGATCATTAAGGTTTTCGCGTGATAATTTTTTCATTAACCCTTTGATATAACTAGTATCGGCTCCCGTTGAACCACCAGTCAAAATCAATTTTACATCATCAAAACCCGCCTTCTTTTTCAGGAGAATAAAGGCATCAACCACAATGTCAAATCCGTTTTCGTGACACATCCGTGAGATATAACCGATGTTTCTTCCCTTATTCGAAATTGGAATAAACTCGTAATCAGCCGGATCAACGCCAAGGTACAAACTTTGAATTTTTTCAGCCGGCAATTTCATCCGTTCCTTCATCACGTTTGAAAAGAAATCACTGACGGCAATAAAATGGTCCACATCTTTCGACTTTTCGCTCATCAGTTTCCAGATCTGATCCCTGAATACAGGTTTCATTGCATCTACCCACACATCTTCATCCTGCAACGAACAGACAATGGGAACATTTAGTCTTTCTTTGATCCGATGCGCTAAACCAAGCAGCAATGCATTTGAAATATGAACGACATCAGGCTTGCAATGAACTGCCATCCAATCGACCAACCGTTCCAGTTCCTCCTGCTGTTTTCCATCCTCACCCAGCAGCATCGAAACGGTCATCTCTTCCAGACCTTTTGCATTGGTTGATCCGGCCATTGAAGCAGCCATTTTAAGGAGTGGTCCTGAATTAAGCAATCTTTCGACCCAAAGCGGCGCTTTACGGAAGATAGGATAAAGCTGTTTCAGATAGATACTTACAGCACCATAAAAAACTGGAATATCTTTAATATCGCGTTCATCGGAGAATATGGGCAGGTACATCGGGATTTTAATCACCTTGTGACCTTGTTCGCGAAGCGCGACAACGTATTTGCTGTCGCGAAGGCAGTTTCCACAGTAAAAACTGCCACCTGAGCCTGGAATAATCTGGACAATATTCATCGGTGTCGAATAATTTAATTGTTATGTATTTGATAAACAATTATTTTCGATTATGGTTGACTTCTGCCACCCATTTTGATTAAGATCCGTACTATTTGCCGAAACAATAAACGGTACCATCTAAAGCACAAACAACCATCAGGTTTTCGATAACAGCCGGGTTATGGAGAATCGAATTTCCAATTTCGTATTTCCAAATTACAGAACCATCCGTTAATTTTAGTAGAGCCAAATCACCACGCATATTGGCTATCATCACTTTATCTTTAATGATGACAGGTGATGCTTCCACACGGTTGCCGCTGTTGAAACTCCAAAGCAGTTTTCCGGTGTTTTTATCGAAGCAATAGACAAACTTATCGCGGTTGCCCGTTACAACTTTATCACCTGATAAAGCCGCTGAAGCAACAAACGGTTGTTGTACCTCTTTGTTTTCCCAGCTCCAGACTATTTTTTGTGTTTGAATATCTACTTTAGAAAACTTGCCATCGTAATCGCCAATATAGGCCATTTTATCGCTTACCGGGCACGAACCGGCAACATAGGTCGCCACATTGATTTTCGACTCCGATTTACCGGTGTTAATGTCAATAACATGAAGGAAACCGTCGCAGCCACCAAAAATCGCTTTACCGTTGAAACAGGCAGCCGCGCCGTTAATAAAATTATCGGATTCGTACATCCAGCGCATTTTACCTGTTTCGGCATCAACACAGTGAAGATTATAGTCGTAACTTCCTACAATTAAAGATGTTTTAGATTCTGATTTCCAAAAGTTTGCTGATCCCATAATCTGGTTATCGGTTTTGTATTTCCAGATCAATGAACCATCCGAAAGTTTGAGAGCATATAGATTGCCATCAAGGTTACCGACATAAACCTTTCCGTTCAGAATCATGGCCGGTGCCTCAATCGAATTCTCTGTTTTGTATTTCCAAACCAGCTTACCTTTGAGATCGAGACAGTAAATAATTCCATCTGTTGCACCAATAACCACCTTTCCATCACTGATTACTGCAGCTGATTTAATGTTATCACCAACCTTAAAATTCCAAAGCTTCTTTGGCTTCTCCGGAAAGTTCACATTTGTGGTTCCTAACAGATCCTGACTTCCGCGAAAGTTGTTCCAGGAGGTTGAATTTTGGCCATTCGCACCTTCAAATACAATCAAGACGAATAAAATCAGGTATAATACTCTCATAATTTGTTATTTACAGATAATGCTCCCGTCGGGCATGCTTTCGCCACCTTTTCGGCAGTTTCGGCCAATCCGGCTTCAACCGATTCATTGAAAGGAACTCCGATTACAACATCAAACCCGCGACCGATAAAGGAGAAACCATATTTTTCCTGGTATTTGGCGGTCATTCGAACACAGATTCCGCACTTAATACATTTTAATGGTTCGTAAACAATCCGATGTGCAAAGTGCTTCGTCATTGTTTTCCTTGCATTACCGGCAAACCGGCGTTGATTCGCATCGTATCTCCCCGATAAGACCCTTAATTTGCAATTATCAATGTCCCGGCAGTCGCAATGAAGGCATCGTCTGGCTTCCGCCATCGCCTCTTCTTTTGTATAACCCTTTGATTTTATACTGTCTGAAGAAATTCTATCCTGAAGAACCGATTCTTTCAGGTATTCTGAAATCTCCTCCTGGAGCAACCTGCCAAAGCGCGAATTAAACAAACGCGGCTCTCCTTTGGGCTCTTCGCCCGATAAATACTGGGAAACAGAAAATGCAACCTCCTTACCTTGTCCCACAGAACGAACCGCCAGCCTTGAAGAACGCAGTGAATTGCCGATTGCGAAAACACCTTTTAACGAGGTTTCATAACTGTTTTGATCTGCATCAATACCTTTGGCATTCGTCGCTAATCCCCAGTTCCTGATTTCATCATCAAGAACTCCGGTTGCAATGATTACAGCGTCATATTGAGTTCTAATATTCTGGAATACTGTTGCATTAATATCCTTTCCACCTTCAAATACAACACCTGTATCAAATATGGTTTTAATCTCTTTATCTAAAATATTGACTGGTAAAATTTCTGGTTTAATATCGGTACGAAGTAAACCACCTGCCAGGCTATTCCTATCGAATAATACAGTTTGATAGCCGTTTAGCTGTAAATAATAGGCTGCAGCCAATCCGGCCGGACCAGCTCCGATCACAGCCACTTTTTTTCCCGTTAAGGGAAGTGGTTCAAAAGGATGAAGATCGTTTTCATCACCCACAAATCGTTTTAGCAGACAAATGGAGACCGACGCATCAACTGACTTGCGGTGACAGGCACCTTCGCATGGTGCAGGACAAATCCGTCCTAAAATGGCAGGCAATGCAATATCCTTTTTTACAAGTTTCAATGCCGCATCAAATTTGCCGGCAGCAATCAATCGGTTCATTTGCGGAATATCCATATGCGCGGGACATGCCACCTGACAAGGGCCTTCACAATCGCCAACATGTTCGCTCAACAGCAGTTCCAGACCAGTCTGTCGCGCCTCTTTAATTTCCTCATCATCAGTAATTACTGACATTCCTTCGGTGGTAGTAACAGAGCAGGATGGAAATAGGCGGCCATTCGCGGCATCCTTTACGAGGCACAACATACACGAAGTAAAATGTCCTAATTCTTCGTTGTAACACATTGCAGGAACTTTAACTCCAGCCTTTTCGGCAGCTTTTAAAACCGAGGTTCCGGCTTCAACTTCAATGTCGTGACCATTAATCTTGATATGAACCATTATTTTTTATTCAATTGAATTTTTTGAATCATACGTCAGGGGATGAAGGTAACACATTCCGGTAAAAGAATAATGGTAACATATGGAATAATTTCGCTTAAATCTATAGACGAAATAAAAGCTTGTATACAGCTATATTTCAGAAATCTAATTATAGCGACTCCAATAACTTTTCTAAATGAGCCGAATTAAGTCTTTACTTTGCAGAAGTAATTATCTGATTTAAACCCTCGATCCAGCTATCGTGATCGTTCAGACTTTCGACGAGCTGTAAGTCTTCGCCACCCTGCTTCTTAAAAAGAAGTTTGTACTCATCTCCGATCTCAACCTTGGTTTCAAGACAATCTGCTACAAAAGCAGGGGCAAAAATCAGAATTTTCTTAATACCTTCCTTCGCCTTTTTAACCAATACCACGTCTGTAAAGGGTGTCATCCAGTTTTTTGTAAGCCGGGATTGAAAAGAAATAGAATAATCACTGGTCTTGAGACCTATTTTTCCGGCAATCAGCCTTGCCGTTTCATAACAGGCGGCCTGATAACAGAATTTGCCTTCTTCAATCGATTGTGTTTTGCAAAGGCATTCTGTACAATCTATTTCTGGATGGACTTTACTGATTTGGCGTAATGGCAAACCGTGAAACGAAAAAATAACATGATCCCATTTAGCCACTTCATAGCTTGTTGCTTGCGATACGAAAGCATCGATAAAAGCAGGGTGATCATGAAAATGGTTGATCAACCGAAGTTCAGGAATTGCATTCCAATGACTTATTTTCGCCAGGACAAACTCAGAAACGGATCCGGTGGTTGCTGAGGCATATTGAGGAAAGAGCGGAAGTAAAATTAACTTTTTATAATTCTGATTTTCAATCTGCTTTAATATCTTGTCGAGTGAAGGATTGCCATAGCGCATGGTATTGTAGATTCTATAGTTACCCCCCATTCGCAATTGAAGTTTCTCTGCTACCTGCTCCGAATAGTATAAAAGTGGCGACCCCTTTTCGTCCCATAATTTTTGATAGAGCTTAGCCGATTTTGGCGCTCTGAAGGGGACAATAATCAGGTTCACAAGTATTTTTTGCAAAAGCCATGGAAGATCAATCACACGTCTGTCGTTCAGAAACTGAAATAAATACCTACGCACATCGACAACGGCCGGTGAATCCGGTGTCCCCACATTGACAAGAATTACAGCTGTCTGATCCATTTTCTATTTGTTAATGATTTCTTCTGCAATGGCGCGCCCCTGCCTGATCCGGTCTCCCATACCTATTCCGTCGCGGATATTCCCGGCAAGGATCAATCCCGGATAGTTTTTCTGAACAAAACTGATCGCCTCTAATCGTTGTTCCGATGCCGCGGTGTACTGCGGAATTGCATACTGATACCTGAAAATCTTCAACACATCAGCCTTTATTCCCTTTATTTTCAGCATTTCTCCAATTTCTTCTTCAACCAATGATTGAATCTCCTGGTCATTGAGGGAATAAAACTCACTATGCTTCATACCGCCAAGGAATACAGAAAGCAGCGCACCACCTTCGGGCGCACGTGCTGCGAAGAACGATGAGGGAAATAATACCCCCAGGATTTTGCGCTTCTCCTTCGAAGGTATAAGTCCTCCGAAAGCATTGATATCTATCCCTTTCCATTGCTGGTAACCAAGTGCTACCTGAACAATTTTGGCATATTCCAATTGCGTGATTGCCTTCAATTGTTCTTGCCCAATGAAAGGAAATATAGAATCGATCTCTTTTCCACCAGCTGTTGAAATAACTTTTTCAGAAGTCAGACCTACAGGTATACTTCCCATTAAAAAGGAAGTATTAAATACTTTATTATTTGGACTTACCGTAACGTCTGAACAATTAAAGAAAATATTTTCGTGGCCAATACTTTTTACCAGCGCATCGATAAGGTTTTGAAGCCCCCCTTTGGCAGAGAACACTTCTTTTGTTGCTTTCTTTGTCCGCTCGTCCTTAGGTTCTGAACCTTTTTTTATCCCGCCACGAATAAAACTGCCGTAAGTTTGTTCGAGGTTATAAAGTTTAGGCATTGCAAAACGTGTTACCAATTTGGAGGGGTCACCGGCATATATTCCTGAAATAAAAGGATCTACGGCATAATCGAGATAACTTTTCCCCATTCTTCTAATGACAAGATCTGCTATACTTTCATTCGGATTGGTTCCTTTTTTCCTGAAAGGCTCACCTAAAATCCTGAATTTGTCACCAAGCGTGAAGAGAGGTGTATTAATTGCCGAAAGAAATCCCGATGGCAAAGCATGCCATTCTCCGTCTTTCCAGATCAACCTTTTTTTAGCTTCGGGATTGGCAATATCAATTTTGCAATCATCTTTAAGATCTTCGAAAAGCTCCACAATCTCAGGATGTGAGACTACGCCCGTATTTGGTCCTGATTCAATCGTAAAGCCCTCTTTTCTGATTGTTTGTATAACACCACCAGGCCGGCTGTTCTTTTCAACGATTTTAACGCCAATCCCATTTTTCAATAGGTAATGAGCAGTGACCAAACCTGTTAATCCGGCACCAATTATAACAACATTTGACTTGAGATTACCTTCCATAATTAAACCGGTTTAGAGAACTGTTTGGACTGCGTATTTGTGAGCGGATCGAAGGATGCCGCTACATTGCGAATGAAAAGCGTTCCACTCTCCGTCATCTGGAGACCCTCTTCGGTCAATAGCAGAATGCCATCATCTTCGAACTTCTTTAATTCTGTGCAGTCATAGGTAATTGCATTTTTAACAACTGTTTCTGAAATATTCAGACGGTCAGCCAACTCTTTCCAATTAATATGCGTATTACACATCAATTGGTTAATCACCTCACGTACAATGATCTCATTTTCGGTCAGCAGATAACCTTTATCAATGGGTAAATGTCCCGAATTGATCGATTCGATATAACCTTTCACCGATTTGATATTTTGTGCATATCCTTTTTCGAGCTGACTAATTGACGATACTCCGAATGCATAGACTTGTCCTGTTGTCTGCCGGGTACAATAACCCTGAAAATTGCGATGCAGACTCTTATTTAGTAAAGCCTGATAAAGTTCATCACTTTCAAGCACATAATGATCCAGACCGATTGATTTGTAGCCACTGGCCAATAAAAAGTCGTGTGATACTGAAAACATCTTCATTTTCAATTCACTGGTAGGTAAACCTATTTTATCCAGAACTTTCTGTGCTTTTTTCACCCATGGAACATGCGCGTACGAAAAAGTGACGAGCCTGTCGGGCTGCAGAGCGACAGCCTTTTGGATTGCATCGAGAAAACTTTCGACAGTTTGCCCAGGCAATCCATATATAAAGTCAAGATTAACAGCTATATGTTCTGATCCTGATTTTATCTTCTGAAGCAGATCACCAACAGGAAGTTCAGAAGGATCGCGGTTAACTGTTTTTAATACATCTTTATTAAAATCCTGTATCCCAATACTAAACCGGTTAAAGCCCGCTTTTTTAAGCTGATCGATGTAATCGAAAGATAAATGTGCCGGATTACATTCAATCGCAATTTCGGGCTTATCTGAAAGCTGAAACAACGAATAAATCAGTTCATTTATCTCCGCAATCCATTCAGCAGGTAACACATTGGGTGTCCCGCCACCGTAATGGATTTGAGAAACTTTGCGCCCTTTGTCAATCAGAGCAGCGACCATTCTGATCTCTTCTTTCAAGGCCGTTACATAATTTTCCATCGCTTCCATCGTAGCTAATGGTAACGCATTACAACCACAGTAAAAACAAAGTTTTTTACAGAATGGGATGTGAATATAGATTGAGATATTTTTCGGATTTCGGTGATTGGAATCCTTCACTGCCTCAATATATTGACTTTCTTTGACTTCTTCAGTAAAGTAGTTGGCCGGCGGATAACTTGTGTAGCGCGGTACTGGTGAATTGTATTTTTCGAGTAAATGTTCCGGAATTATCATGATAAACTTTTTTTACGATAAAGAAAAAACAGCGAAATAAATGTCGCAACACTTAATGTCGCTTCAACCAGAAATAAACCGCTGTACGAAATACTATCTGCCAGTTTTCCGCTCATAACGGCAATAATCAGACTACTAAGATGGGTAATCACAATTTGTAGTGTAAAATCGGTCCCTTCCCTGCCTGGTCTCACATGATCCATTGATGTTGTGTAAATGGCAACAGTGAGTAATCCGTAAGTGCCCCATATTAAAATGATACCCAAATAAATCATCGGTGTATTTGGAGTTCCCAGTGAGATCATCCACAGATAAAAGGTGGCGATAATACTTAAAAACGAGAAACCAATCAGTGAATTATGCCGGCCGAGTTTATTGATCAGAAAAGCAGCTAAAAATGATGACAAGGCTGCAACCGAAGTGCCAACAATTCCCGACATAAATCCGATCTCCTTGATGGAATAACCCAAATCTACCAGATAAGGTTTTAGCATTGCAAGGATTCCGATGATTCCCGAATAGTAAAAAACAAGCAGAAAAACGCGTTTTGCCATTCCTGGAGCAGCAAAAAAGAGATAAAGATCTTTCATTTGAATCACACTACCCTTCTTTTCAACTACGGGCTCCCGTTTTTTGTAGAGCATTAACGGAATGAGGGCAATTAATGCAAAAAGTGCCAGACAGTGCAGTAACATCGTCCAACCGAAAAAATGGTAAACGATCAGTAATAGACCGCTACCTGCCAGCGCTCCGATAAAACTGCCAGATGATTGCATACTGTTCCCAAAACTTCTCTCCTCTTTCTTCATGATCAAAATTGCATAGGCATCTGTGGCAATATCCTGTGTTGCTGAAGCAACAAAGGCAATTACCATCAGTACGATGATCAATTTAAAATCGAATTGAAGATTGAGTACACCGATGGCAATGATTACAATTGCATAAAACAACTCTGAACCGATAATCCATTTCCGGTATTGCTTCAGATCTCCTCCTGCATTGCGATCGATCAACGGTGCCCAGAGAAATTTTAAAATCCAGGGAAGCTTTATCAACTGCAACAGTCCGATTGACTGAAGAGAATAGTGTTCCTGACGCATGATAACCGGTACCACGGTCGAGAAAAAGCTCATCGGTACCGATTGAGCTATGTATAAGCTGAAAAGGACAAAGAATTTATCGAGTTTCGCGCGATTCATTAATTAAAATTTTAACGACAGGTTAACACCGACCTGTGTTGGTCTGCCCGGTTGAACATATCGATTTCCAAGTGCTTCAAATGAGAACGCCTGGTATTGAGTATCAAAAATATTCTTACCCCAGAATTCCAATTGGAAATCACCTTTTGTAAAAGTAATCTTTCCATCAAGTAGTCCGTAATAATCCTGGTAATCTGTATTCTTTTCGCTCCAGTAATACTTACCGGTACCGCGGTAATTGAGACTGATTCGCATCGATTCAATCATTGATTGCCTGAACTGAAAGGTTTTACTACCCGAAAAAGCAATCGTTTGTTCCGGAACGTAAGGAATAAAATTACCTGCGTAATCGGTTGTGCTATTGGCCATATAAGTCAGGAAGGTTGCTTTTGTATAACCATAGCTGACGTTGGCTTCAAATCCTTTTACCGGTGCCATTCTCATTGAAAACTCAACACCTTTGCTTTCACTTTCACCTGCATTCTTCAACATCGAACCTCTGCCGCTGGGAACAGGCTGATAAATCTGCTGGTTCTTCCAGTCGATATAAAAAAGGGCAGCATCAGCATAAAAGCGATGACCGAAAAGTGGTGCACGCCATCCCAACTCATAATTCCAACTGTACTCCGGATCAAAGGTTAGATCTTCCGGACGTTCAAACGTCGAGTTAAAACCCCCGGTCTTATAGCCATTTGCAACAGTCGCATAAAAAGTGGAATTACCTGCCTGATAGTTCAACGTTACTTTAGGAAGTACTTTGGTTCCGTTTAACGAAGGATAGATCGTATCAATTTTATTTACCCACGCGCCGGCGGTCAATATATCGTACGTGTAATTTAACTTGTCTTTTTCGAGGTCAAGACGCACACCGGCTGTTAAAGAAAGATGTGGAATTAAAAAATTATTCAATGTTGACTGGTGAAAAAAGGCGCCCCCCGAAATACGGTGATCGTAACCTTTAATGTAATCCGATTTTGTCGGATAATAATTCACTTCAACACTATTGTCGAAAAGCTGAACAAAACCATATGCTCCAACAAGCCATTCATATTTCTTTTTCTGATTCGACTTCATCACTACTTCCTGCGAAAACATACGGTGGGCCTGCTCCTGAACCACAAAATATTGCTTCACAGGAGTAAAGTCCTGATCAATTGACTGATTGTCATTCAGCAACTGAAAACTCGAAGTCGCATGAATTTTAATCTTTTTACCGGAATAGTTCCAGACCACTGCATCCGAAAACATGTTTCGGAGATATGAACTGTACTGGTCGTAATTTATCTGCTGGTTATCTTTAAGCGAGTCTTTGTAAAGCGCATATGGATATCCACCCTGATTACTGTGTTCAAAGCTCGCAATATTTTCAAGTGACATCCGGTCCGAAATCTTCCAGATTAGTCTGCCCCTGGCGCCAACGGAATTCATTTTATCTACCTTATCTCCTGAATAAAGATTCGTGAAAAATCCGTCACGGTGAACACCTGAAAGATTTACTGCAAAACCGACCTTCTTACCGATTTGTCCGTAATGATTAATGCCGGCTGTGTAATTTCCATAATTTCCTGCCGACAATTTTATTTTTGAGCCCGTTTCGGTTAGCGGCGATTTGGTAAAAACGTTGATGATTCCCCCCATCGTATTTCGGCCATACAATGTTCCCTGAGGACCGCGCAGTACTTCTACCCTGTCGATGTCAAAAAAATCGAAGTCGAATGCTGCTTTTTCAAAATACGGAACATTATCGACATAGATCCCGACTGAAGGTGAGTTAATCCTGGAACCAATTCCCCGGATATAAACCGGTGAAGTAAGCTTTGAGCCGTAGTCGGGCATAAAGAAATTGGGAATTGCCGAAGAGAGATCTTTCAGCGAATTCACCTCTGAACTTTCAAGCAATTTGGAGGTGACAATCGAGATGGAAGCAGGTAACTGCCTGATACTTGTCTGTTCTTTGGGTGATTTAACGGTAATCTCATCCAATGTTACGTCACCGATTGTAAGGGTGTCGGTATTAGCAGGTAATATTTGGGCTGAAACCCGACCTGAATAAAAAAATAATAATAATGGCAGCACAACTACCGGAAATAACTTCATATCTTATCCCTTGTAAATCAAATTAAAAAAAGTAATCACTGGAAACTGTTACTGACAACCAAAGCGATTAAACAATTAATATTCAGGGCGCAGTAAAACAATCATCCAATTCGCAAAACGATTTTATACAAGAGAATACGGAGGAGGACGTGAGAAAAGGGCTGAACCCGAAAAGTGAAACTCACCGGATAAAGGAGGAGGAATGAAGAGAACTTTCAGAACGGGGATCACAGGTGGCTGTAAAGAAATAGCTTCAGTCAGTACCTGATCAGAATTGTCTGAAATAGTGGTGTAATATTGGAATGAATTTTCAGATAAAGGATTATCATACTTATTATGAGCAGATAAGACTTCAGAAGATTTGAGATCTTCAGTTTTATCTTCAGTATTTCGGAATGCCAATGTAGAGCAACCTGCCAGGTATGAGATGGCAAGAATCAGGTAAATTAAATTTCCGGAAAAGGCTCCAAAGAAAAACATGGTTGTTTTTAAAGATAATGGCGGCAAATATATAAAGAATTCGATATGTTCCAAACTGTTAAGGACATTCAAATCGTAAACGACAACCTTTCAGCATAATTTAGAATCGATAAACCATCGCTGTTTGATAACGTCCTACCGCTATCAAATTGAAGAGTGCCACAGAATTAATTTCCATGGCACTCTCTTCTATCAGTATCTGATCGGTTAAAGCAGAATATCGATCGTCTTATCACCAATTGTAAGTGTTGCTTTATTGTCACAAGTCCCATCTCCAAAGTTGATCGTGCGGGCAGGTTCTCGTGCAGGAGTTACAAGCACTGATCCGCTTGAAAACCATTTACATGAAGCTTTTTTAACTACTGCACTGGGATAGCTGGCTGTCCAGGCAACGCCTTCTCGTGTCGTACCCGAAGAATTACCTTCGATACGCCATACATCATCAGCAATAATTAATGGAGTATCAGATCCTTCAGAATGAAGACGGACATATTCAGCACGATAAGTGATAAATTTTTTATCAGGAAACTCTATTTTCGCCTCTGTGAATATGGAATATCTGGGCCAGTTATTCACAGCATTCAATCCCATATAGGTAATTCTATGGACGCCGCTAATTTTGTTTCCATCGCTGACAAAGTCAGTAAAAGTAAATGTTATAACAGAACTGGCCATGTTCATCATGCCGGAAACTGAAGCAGTGATCTTTCCGCTTCGTATAATTCCATCGTCGGCATTTGTGCAACCACTTCCCCAATCGAATGTAATTGAAACTGGAAATGATGCATTTAGCGTAGCCGTAACTAAAGGACACGTTCCCAACGCACCGGATTTCAGCCCTGATGCAGAAATCTGCCCAAATACAAGTCCATTAAGTCCATCAAAAGTTTTATCACCAATAACGATACTCCCTTCGGAAGTATTCATGTCGCCGGGTTGGGGTGTTGTGGTTGGTGTCGTGTCTTTCTGACATCCGGCAAGTAACAGGACAATCAGAAATGAAGAGATGCATTTAATTTTCATCATTTGATTTGTTATGTGATTGATATATATTAAAATAAGCGAATACTGACGATTTAAATTATGAAAGGCAGTTATAACAGATATATTCAAATGCATTCCAACTGTTTCTGAAAATTACCTACGGTGAATAACCATCATAAATTGCGCAGCGTAAAAGTAAACTGTTTTCATTAAAATAAAATGTCAGTTGATGATTTATTTTCATAGAAGTAAATATATTTTACCATATTAGATCACATCTACTTAATAATGTAAATATTTTTACACTGTTTGAATCAAAAATACATCACCAAATCTTCATTACTACCTAATACACCAAAGGCTTTTTTGTCATCATCTTTGTTTGGCTACCTGTCTAAAGCGGTCATTCTGCCCGGATCGTATAACATCATGAATGTTTTCCATCAAGGTATCAAATTGGCTCACAATAAATTTGACAAAATAAACCCCGACCCAAAGCATGAATCGAGGTTTTAAATATAATATATCTCTTATAATTAAAACTTAATGCTTCAACATTTTCAACAATTCATTAGCAGCAGCTTCGGAAGATGCCGGGTTCTGACCGGTAATCAACAGACCATCAACTTTTACGTACGATCCCCAATCAGCCCCTTTGCTGTAATGACCGCCCAGCTTTGTCATTTCATCTTCCAATAAAAATGGGACAACTTTGGTTAACTGTACTGCTTCTTCCTCTGAATTCGAAAATCCAGTAACTTCCTTACCATTTACCAACGGTTCCCCGTTTGGTAATTTAACTTTAACCAATGCTCCGGGAGCATGACAAACAAAAGCGACCGGCTTTTTTTGATTATAAAAAGTTTCTATCAGTGCAATAGAAGTCTTATCATTTGCCAAATCCCATAACGGTCCGTGTCCCCCGGGATAAAATACTGCATCATAGTCTTCAACTTTTACTTCACTCAGTTTGATTGTGTGAGCCAGCTTATCCTTGAGAGCTCCATCGCTGTCAAACCTGTGCGTTGCCTTTGTTTGTGAATCCGCCATTTCACTCTTCGGATCAATAGGAGGTTGGCCTCCATTGGGCGAAGCCAACGTTATCTGTACACCAGCATCAGCCAGCACATAATATGGTGCCGCGAATTCTTCAATCCAAAAACCGGTTTTGTGACCGGTATTTCCTAATTCACCATGTGATGTTAAGACGATTAATACTTTTATAATGGTATCCATTTTCAGTTTTTAATAACTCATTTCTACAATTTTTTCTACATCCGAAGGTTTTAGGCTTCGTTTTTCACCCAGCCCGGCCCAGCCACGATCGGTAAAACGTTTCGAAATATGCTGAGCAGTTCCTTTAAAGTCAGCCGTGTACTTCGACAGTTTAGTATCAACTCCGAGTGAATTGAAAAACGCTTCTGTTTTTTCAATTGCAGCACGCGCTTTTTCATCTGAACTTCCGGTGGTGATTTTCCATACGCGTTCACCATACTGCGCCAGCTTTTCCTTTTTGCTTTCGAAGTTATATGTGTAATGACTCGGGGCAATAATAGCAAGCGTCCGTGCATGATCAATTCCAAAACTGGCAGTTAGCTCATGCCCCATCATATGGACTGCCCAGTCCTGGGGAACGCCGCAGCCAATCAATCCGTTCAATGCCATTGTTGCACTCCACATCAGGTTCGACATCGCCTCATAATCAGCTGGATTTGCATAAGCTTTTGGACCTTCTTCAATCAAAGTTTGCAAAATAGATTCAGCAAACCGGTCCTGCAAAGGTGCATTGGCCGGATAAGTCATGTATTGTTCCATCGTGTGCATGAAGGCATCAACCACACCATTCGCGACCTGGCGTTTGGGAAGTGTTGCAGCTGCATCGGGCAATAAAAATGAAAATAAAGGAAATGTTAACGGACTCGAAAATGCAAACTTCTCGTGGGTTGCTTCGCGTGTCATAACAGAACCCGAGTTCATCTCAGAACCTGTTGCCGGCAAAGTAAGTACAGCACCAAATGGCAACGCTGCTTTCACAGGTTTTCGTTTTGCCAACAAGTCCCATGGATCGCCTTCAGTGATCAGTGCAGCTGCCGCAATAAATTTGGTGGCATCAATTACTGACCCGCCACCTACTGCGAGCAAAAATTCGATTTTATCAGCTTTGATCAGTTCAACTGCTTTCATTGCTGTTTCATACCTTGGATTAGGCTCTATTCCGTTGAATTCAATAACAGTATAGCCTTTCAATGCTTCATTTATTGCAGCGTGCACACCATTTTTTAAGATACTGCCGCCGCCATAGATCATCAGGACTTTCTTTTCCACCGGAATGTGTTGAGCCAATTTAGCAAGCTGGTCTTTTCCGAAGATCACTTTTACTGGATTGAAAAATTCAAAATTATTCATAGTCAATACTTTTATAAATTATTTTATTCCACTTTATCTGTTTCTAATTTATTTTTTAATTACTGGATAGTACTCGCCAATTTAGTAATTCACAGGTATAAGGAAAAACTATTAAAGGCTCGTTTCAACGATTAATTTACCGAGATTTTTTCCTTCGAAAAGTGCAATAAAAGCTTCCGGGAGTTTTTCAAAACCATGGTAGGTGGTATTTGTATATTTAAGTTGTCCACTGGCAACCCATCTTGCCAAAGCTTTAAATCCTTCAGGAAATCTTGAAGCATAGTTATTTACAATAAAGCCTTGCATTAATGCGCTTCGTTTGAGTATAGTAGGTTGAATGCGTGGACCAACAGGTTGTGATGTTGCGTTGTAAAGCGATATCTGACCGCAAATTATGATTCTGGCACCTTTGTTAATTTGTGAAATCACGGCATCAGAAATCACACCTCCCACATTGTCAAAGTAGACATCTACCCCGTCAGGACAGGCTGCAGCAAGGGCCCCGGCTATATTTACTTCTGTTTTATAATTGATAGCAGCATCAAACCCCAATTCATTAATCAGGTAGTCAATTTTTTTCTGATCGCCGGCAATACCTACAACCCTGCAGCCATTGATTTTAGCAATTTGTCCGACTACGATTCCCACGGCACCGGCAGCCCCGGAAACCACTACCGTCTCACCCTTTTGAGGTTTTCCAATGTCGAGCAGACCAAAATAGGCAGTAAGGCCAGGCATTCCAAGGATACCAAGGTAATAGCTTAACGGAGCAATTTTTTCATCAACCACCTGCAAACCAGCTGCATCAATGACCATTTCCTCCTGCCATGGAATCATTCCCAGCACAAAGTCGCCAACCTTAAATCCTTCCGCCATGCTTTCAATTACCTGGGATACTCCCCCTCCCACAATTGGCTTGCCTACTGCAAATGGCGGTACATACGATTTGGCATCGCTCATTCGGCCCCGTAAATAAGGATCAACTGAAAAGGTATGCACCTTCAAACGAACCATTCCTTGCGTAAGTTTCGGAATTTCAACGGTTATTGTTTCAAAATTCTGAGGGGATGGAACACCCAATGGTCTTGATTTCAATACTATCTGTTGTGTCATCTTTGTTATATTATTATACATGGACATAACATATTTGAAAGACTATTGTTGCGGGTGGCGGATCGCGAAACTAAATTTCTCGCTGGATAGAAACATAAATACACCATTTATCAGGGTGATACTGGATAGTTAAAAAAATATAATTATAAGTTTATGCAAATAAAACCTCGCCAAGGCCAATCATCCTTGATTTTACAAAAATGCTAAATTGTCTTTTTTAATTTAGGTTTAGTTAAAATGCAGTGATACTGAATATAACGCCTAACGTTAATTTTCACTCATTTGTAGTTGTATTTCTGCAGATACAATTTCTGAAAGCTCTTCTTTTGATGGAATAACCAATTGATATAGTGTTGAAAATGGCTGGTCCTTCTCATTCAGAGAGGCAAATGTTACATCTGTCTCTCCATTATTTGAGCAAATGATTATTCCAAATGTAGGGTTATCATTTTTTGGTCTGAACTTATCATCATACATATGGGTATAACGATCCATTACCAGCGCATCTTCATCGGTTAAAGCACCGAATCTGAAATTTATCAGTACGAAACAGCGTAACAGGTAATTGTAAAATACGAGATCGATGTGGTAATGCTCATTTTGCTCTGTTGGCTGGTGTTTTTGTCGGGAAACCAAACAAAACCCATTGGCCAGTTCAAGCATAAACTCCTGAATCCGATCTAATACAGCACGTTCCAGCTCAAACTTCAGGTTACGCTTGAATGGCTTAATATTTAAAAAGCCAAGTAAATAAGGATCCCTGATAAAATCGGATGATTCGTAATGTAAATCCTCTTCACGTAATTCCTCATTCTCTAACTCTTTCGTTTTAACTGAAAGTGTCCAGTGGAAATATCGGGACTCAATCTGCTGCGACAATTGCTGCACACTCCAATGATTATCTGCGGCTTTGTTCATATAAAAAATTTGTGCTTGTTCTTCTTCTATATTAATAATTAAACGATAATGGGACCAACTCAATAATGGTCGCAGCGTATTCAAAACCGGGAAAGTGCTAAAAAAACGCCGCATATAAACCAGGTTGCTACTATCGAAACTGTTTCCAAAATCCGGGACTAATTGCGACCCAAGAACTTCTATCAGAACCTTTTCAAAATCAGTCTGTCCCTTGCCCTTTTGTTCTTCTTCAAAAATACGTTTTCCAATCTGCCAGTAAGTTTGAAGCTCTGCGAAATTGACAGATTCATAGACATTTGTACGTGAACTTTCAATCAGCGTTTTAATCTGAGAATAAAATTCATTTTGAAGTGAAAAATTCATGGTTTGTAAAAATGAAAAATTGTTCTACTTACCATTAAATGCTTTTAAAGATTTATTATACACGAATTGCCCCAAATAGGTTTCACAAATAATATTAAAATGCTGGTTTTAATTCAAAATAGGATTAGTCACAACATTTGATGAACATCCTTACAGCCGATATGGTAAAATTGGGACAATAAAAAGGACTGAATTTGAAATAAAGGCAAAAGCGTTTGCATTTGGCGAAGGAATTAAAGAAGAAAGACGCATTTGCTCGCAAAAATAGTCAGAATTATGATTCTTAGGATTTGATGATTCTAGGATTATTGTTGGCTATATAATCTTTGTTTTCAGGGTGGTTTAGGTTAGAGCCACTCTTAAATTCCTTCGTTGTACAAATCAGTGCACCCGATCCAATATGCGTAATCAAATAAATTTAGATCGTTTATTCCGAAATCAGGAAAGTTTTACTCCCAGGAATTCTCGATTTGGGAAGATTCCAACTCTCTAATTGCATGACACGAGTGCTTTCTACATTTTTATTAGGTGAGTTTTCTTTTTTAATAAACTAGCTTTCATTCTCAATAAACTGGTTTTCATTTCGACCCCGGTAGTTTAGGTTTCGATGTCAGTAGTTTTCATTTTTAATAAACTGGTTTTCATTTCGACCCGGGTAGTTTATGTTTTGATGTCTATAGTTTTCATTTTTAATAAACTAGTTTTCCTTTCGACATCGTTAGTTTATATTTTGACCTTAAATCAGCTCTTCTGACCTCAAATAAACTATTTTTATTTTTCAGTCATTCCGCTTTTAAATTATCCCCGGAACACCTTACACTGCCCGGTCTTTCGGGGATTTAGTTTTGTTAAGCCAATGCGGCAACCTTTTCAACAATCGGTTTCCCCTGATTTGCATAGAGTTC
The DNA here is from genome assembly GCA_038236995.1 of Bacteroidales bacterium. Classification (GTDB taxonomy): domain Bacteria; phylum Bacteroidota; class Bacteroidia; order Bacteroidales; family Prolixibacteraceae; genus JAAFHB01. Next base: position 29,587 of record JBBRZE010000068.1, read on the forward strand.
ACCCAGATTATCGACAATACTTTGTGATCCGGGCTTCTCAAGCGACAACGCGATTTTAGACATCTTGTAAACAATCCTTGAGAAGTCGTACAATTCGGCACCTGCCAACATGCGGGTGTCAGTAATCATTTCGCTCAATTGTTGCATTTCACGGTCCACCGATTGGAGTTGTTCAAATAAAACTCTATCCTTTTGAGCCTCCGCGAGTAATTCGGGATTTGGACTAAGGCTAGGTACACGTTCTGCATAATCGAGCGCTTTGTTGGCAAACGGAATTCGTTTGTCTTTTAACATTGAAGTCGATTTTTTAGCACGTTTGGAGAGTTTCTGCAAAAACGGAAGTTTTTGCTTAATTAAAGCAATTGCCTGAAGTACCTCCTGGAGGTCTTCATCTGAAATTTGTGCACTAGTTAAATTTTGCATTTCAATTATTGTTTTAAAATTCAAAAAAAATAATTTATTCACAAAATAGCGTAAGGCAGTGTTATGATGCTATAAAGAGCAGGCCACGAAGGGCCAGGAAGATAATTATTTGTTGTTATTCGAATTCTAATTCAAAAAGTTTCAAAAATTGAAATTTTATGAAAATAATTTTGACAAATTAGGGAATTGAACATTTTTCAAGCCATTTATGGAGGGTTCAGATTTGAGACGCACTCATTTTGAGGAAGCGGTATTTTTAGGGGCGAATTTAACGGGTGCCAATTTGGATAAAACACATTTTGAAGGGGCCAATTTGGGTAATAATTTAGTTAAGGCCAATTTTGAAGGTGTAAATTCCTCGGGTACACAATATTCGAAATTTCCTGATAATCTCAGAGATAGAATTGGAAAAGAAAGTGAATTCAGTGGAGTTAAAGTAGGAAAACTTGAAAAAGTGGATGCAAATAAAATATTTTCGGAATTTCAAGATAGATCAGACGAGCCTTCACAACCATGCGATTTTTATGACAGAATTACTGACGCGCAAGATCATGATACAAATATTGAAAAAGATGCGATTACTGGCATTTTGACCAAAGAAAAGGCTGAAGAAATTATTGAAAGATACAATACGGCAATGGCAAAGGTGCCAAAACATTAGCCACAAATACATTTCGATTCGTCAATTGGGATAAATATTTTGAATCATTCGGTTTAGTTAGTTTGGGCATTACGAATAGTAGTCATATGGAACCATCTTAGATTTTTATCTTCTATGGCAAGCTTTTGCTCAAGAGGGTTTCATTTCACAAATAAGAAAATGGTAAATGGCACATAGCAAACTTATCTCAAGTTATTCATTGATAAGGTTTACACACGTACTACGGATGTACCACGCCTTTGCTCGCAAAAATAGTCAGAATTATGATTCTTAAGAATTGATGATTTTAGGATTGTTGGCTATGTAATCTTTGTTTTCAGGGTGGTTTACATTATAGACCCTCTTAAATTCCAGGCTTTTCGATCCAAAATTAATCAAAAGTCCAATAGGTAGATTGTATGCCTGGCAATAATTCATCGCCTGTGCAAGATGAACTTCCTCAAGTTTTATCAGCGCTTTTAGCTCAACCATTATCACCTCTTCAACAAAAAAATCCACACGTCTCGTTCCAATGTCAATGCCTTCATAATAAATAGTCATCTCCATTTCCCTTTGAAACGACAAA
>JBBRZE010000069.1:0-31078 GCA_038236995.1 Bacteroidales bacterium
GAAACCTTCAATTATCTTTTTCCTTACTTTTCCGCAGCGCATCATTGGCTGCCTGAAGTTTTATTTCTAATGTTTTAGCAACGGTTATATCCGAAAAGGTGATCACAAGTCCGTCGATGCGGTCGTCGAGTGTACGATAGGGCATAATCCTGACTTTAAACCACCTTTCGTCGCGTGTCGCAATTGATGTTTCGACGGTGGTCAGTGTTTTAATGACCTGCCGTGCGTGGTCGTCGATTTCGGGGTACTGTAAATCTGTTACCAGATCGGTGAATGGCCTGCCAACATCCGCAATCCGCAATTTGAATATTTTGGTTACCTGATCGGTGAACCTGCGGATATTCAATTCCTTGTCGAGGAAGAGGGTGGCAATTTCGGTGCTGTTGAGCAGGTTTTTCATGTCGTCGTTTGCCCGTGCATAATCGCTTAATTTGCTTTGAAGTTCAATATTCACCGTTTGTAACTCTTCGTTCAGACTCTGCATCTCCTCTTTCGACGTGGTGAGTTCCTCGTTGGTCGATTGCAGCTCTTCGTTGGTCGATTGCAGCTCTTCGTTGATCGATTTTAATTCTTCCTGCGACGTTTGCATCTCTTCACTAATACTACGAAACTCTTCATGACTTCGCTGCAATTCAATCTCCAATTCCTTTTGCCGCCCGGATGAACCTCTTTTCCCTGTTATGGGGCCTGGATTTTCAATCTCAATCATCGCAGGTACATCTGTAAATACGATCATTACCATGCCGCGGATGGAGTCGGGGGCTTCGATACACTGTACAGTAATGTCCACAAAATGAGTGCCTCCGTTTGACCCCATTTTAATATTACGCTCGACTACAGGGTGGAAGTTTTGCAATGCTTTACGAAAAGCACCCGGTAATGCCTGCCGCAAACCTTCGCGCGCCATAGCATGGATATTCCAGTTTGCTTTGCCAGCAACCGGTTCGAGGTATTTCCCCGTCCGGCCTGTAATGTAAATAATATCGCCTTTGCTGTTCACCATTACACTGGCAGGAGCAAACTTCTGAAGCAATATCTGATCAGCCAGGTATTGGATGTTTTCAACAATTACTGGTAACACCTTATTTTCGGATACAGTTGCTTTCTTATGGTATAAGGAGCTGGGCAAATCAATCAGTTCAGGAGGCTGAGAGGTGACTGTACGTTTAAAAATCCGAAGTCTTGAGTTAAGCTCTTCGAAACCAACACTATGATCACCTAGTGTTTCCGCAGTTCCCAGCAACATAATTCCACCCGGATTAAGACTATATTTAAACAATGCTATTACTTTCTTCTGCAATTCCGTCTCCATATAAATAAGCATATTGCGGCACGAAAGAACATCGAGTTTGGTAAAAGGGGGATCTTTGATGACGTTCTGATGGGCAAACACCACCATTTCGCGTATAGCATTATTCACCCGGTAACCATCGGCCTCGGCCGTAAAAAACCGGTTCAGCCGATCAGGCGTTAAATCTGTATGGATGTGTTGAGGATAAAACCCTTTACGGGCGATCTCAATCGCATCGGTGTTGAGATCGGTAGCGAATATTTGTAACTTAATGTTTTTGTGCTTTTTAAGTTTTTCAACCACTTCCTTAAATACAATGGCCAGCGTATAAGCTTCCTCACCCGTCGAACAGCCTGTAACCCATGCGCGTAAAACGTATCTGTCGGGTAAATCGCTGATCAAAGCCGGGAGAACCTCCCCTCCGAGCATATCCCATACAGCAGTATCGCGGAAAAAACTCGTAACGCCAATTAGTAACTCTTTGAAAAGTATCTCTACCTCCTTCGGATTTACCTGTAAAAAGCGGACGTAGTTATTGATTTTATCGATCTGATGAACCCCTTTGCGCCTTTCGATGCGCCTGAACAGCGTATTTTTCTTATATAATGAAAAGTCATGACCCGATTGCTCACGAAGCAGAATGATAATTTTTTCAAGGTTGCTTTCATTTATAACCTCTTTCTCAATATCGTCTTTAACATTCGGAATAAATTGAAGGAACGCAATTAATTTAGCGGGTAGTTCGGTGGCAGGCGCCACAACATCAACGACTACCGACTGAATGGCGCTTCGGGGCATGCTATCGAATTTGGCGGAGTCCGGTTCCTGGACCAGCACAGCACCATTTTTTTCTTTAATGGCTTTCAGACCCAGGCTGCCATCGGAACCCATCCCCGACAGTATAATTCCGATGCTTTTCTCCTTCCGGTCCTCGGCCATCGAACAGAAGAAAACATCGATTGGCAGATGTAGGCCGTGCGTTTCAACCTGGTCGAATAAATACAGCGCGCCATTCAGCATCGACATGCTTTTGTTGGATGGAATCACATATAAGCAGTTTGGCTTCACCTTTAGCCGATCGGTTACCGGCACCACTTTCAGCTGAGTAATCCGTTGCAGGAGTTCCGGCATAATTCCAACACGTGTAGGATCAAGATGTTGAATAATAACAAATGCCATCCCGCAGTTATTTGGCATATTTCCGAAAAACTGCTCCAATGCTTCGAGCCCGCCTGCCGAGGCACCAATGCCCACAATGGGGAAATCAATATTATCGATATCTGAATTCCTTTTTTCTTTTGCTATTTCTTTTGAGTTTGGCTTTTTTGTATTCATTGTATTGCTTGTTGGAATTCGATGCGAATGTATAAAGTTATAATCCCGAAAGTTACGAAAAAAAATTGGAAGACCGGAGTCCGAAGTAAGAAGTCAGATGAGGGGTTTCTTCGGACTTCGGACTTCTTCAACTCCTCGCGGGAAGTGTAAACCTGAATGTACTTCCTTTTCCCTCATCGCTCTCTGCCCACAATTGCCCATTGTTTTTTTCAACAAAATCCTTACTGATCACCAATCCAAGGCCTGTACTTGCCTCACCATCGGTTCCTTTCCGGCTTATATTGGCATCGAGGAGGAAAAGGTTATCAATTACATGCTTACTCATACCAATACCTGTATCCTTAACGGAAATCTCAATCCTATCGCCGGAGATCGGTTTTGCCGAAACAAGTATATTTCCACCCTTGCGCGTAAACTTTACAGCATTGGTCAGCAAGTTGCGTATAATAGCGCTCGCCATTTCGATATCGGCAAAAACCTCTATATTTTCGGGGATATCAAAACTAACCGATATGTTCTTTGTGTTGGCAGCATCGATCGCAAGAACAGAACTTTCCGATAATTTCGGAAGCAATAAAAACACTGCCGGGCAAAAAGTAATCAGACCTCTTTTCATGCGCGACCACTCTAACAGATTTCCCAAAAGGCGGAAAAGATTGGCGGCAGAATTTCGCATGGCAATTGCCATCGGCTGAATCTCTTCCAGCGTCATGAGTGGCAAACTTTCGGCCAATATCTCTGTTAATCCGAGGAATCCACTGAACGGGCCGCGCAGGTCGTGAGCAATGATGGAAAAGAATTTATCTTTCTCGGCATCTTTTTGTTGAAGTTCGGCATTTTTATATTGTATTTCTTCCTCTGCCCGTTTCCGCTCTGTGATATCAAAAAAACTTACCAGACTCGCCCATATATGCCCCTGGTTATCAATAACCGGAGAGCCAAAAATCTCGAGGTATATTTCAGTACCATCAGGTCGCACAACCATCATATCGTTTACATGCGCCGACTTGCCGTTAATCCCTAACTGGATCGGCATTTCTTCGGGAGGATAGGGTGTACGGCTTCCTTTTTTGAAAGCCTTATAAACTTCTGCCAGGTTGTGTCTGGATGCATCAGGAAGAATTCCCCGGCCCAAAAGTTTTGATGCCATCTCATTTGCTATCAATGGCTTGCCTGATGGCGCCTCCACCATAAAAACGCCAATCTGGAGATTCTTCAGCAGTAAGGAAAAAAGTTCGTTTTGACGGCTAAGTGCTGCTTCACTCACTTTCAGCGCCTCCTCCGCCTTTTTCCGTTCGTTAATATCGACAATAACTCCTAAATATTCCTTAGTGGAGTCATTTTCCACAAGGACAGACCGATCTATGAACCAGCGATACTGACCATCCTTACATTTCCAGCGATATTCAAGAAACGCTTCTCCGTTTACCGGAAAATTTGCAAATTCGTTTAAAACCATCTCCCTGTCTTCGGGATGAAGACGTTTGCGCCAGAAGTCTTTTTCGGAAAGGTATTCCTCGACTTCATATCCGGTAATATCCTTTACATCTCCACTAATCCACGCTGTATCAAAATCCGCATCAACAGGTGAAGAGTAGATGGCTATTGGCAATGATTCAAGAATAAAACGTTGTCGTTCTTCGCTTTCCCTTAAGGCTTTTTCCGCCAGTTTTTGCTCTGTGATATCTCTGATTGTCCCAACCATTGAAATAGGCAGGTTATTTTTATCACATTCAAGCCGCCCTATTCCATGAACCCATCGCTCCTCCTTATCATGCTGCCTGATAATCTTAAACTCTTTATCAAATGTATTTCTGCCGCATACTACTTCATGCAGAAAATAATCCTTCATCATAATCTGATATTCCGGGTGAAGGATTGAAACCCATCCTTCGACTGATTTGTCAAAATCATTGCCAATCCCAAAAATCAGATCAAGAACTTCGGAACTGATCCATTTACCAAGCAACAGATCAATAGAATAGGTTCCAAGCCTGGCAATCATCTGTGCATCTTTCAAAAATCTTTCGCGCTCTTGCAGCGCTTTTCTTGCCAGCGTTATTTCGGTGATATCAACCACTGTTACGAGGCATTGCGTTCCATTGTCGGTCGCGATGCCGGTAAGATGAGCATACATTGGCGGGTTGCCTTCAGCCCACAAGGTTATTTCGCATGTTTCTTTGATTTTGTTACTAAACAGGTCCCCGAGAAATGAGTAGAAGACCGGCCTGGTATCGTCCGAAACAAAAAAACTAAACCTCCTTTTTTTCAACATCGAGCGCTCTTTGCCAAGCATTTGCGCCCCATAAAGGTTCAGTTCGTTGATATCGCCTGCTTTGGATAGTGAAAAATAACCCGAAGGTGCAAAATCGTATAACTCGGCATATAACTCGGCAGCTAATTCTGCCTTTATTTTTGCAAGTTCGAGCGCCTCATTTTGCATTTCAAGCTCAATCTGATGAACTTCAAGCTCATGCACGAGCTTCATTGCTTCGAGTTGAGAATACCTCGGGACGTTTTTCGATGTTTTTGTGTTAACCAGCTTTTCTGCCTTTTGGCGAAGGGTTAGTTCGGCTTCCGATTTGCTCTCCCGTTTCATAAAAAGATTAATTAGTTATTTCACTCTTTTTCAAAAAATTGTACGCCTGAAAGTTATGTAAAAAATTAATAAGTTGCACAAAAATAACCATCTTTTATTTTGTGGTCAATTTTCTTTACGGCTGTTTAAAAATAAACATATCATCAGATTAAGCAGGTTTAAATCCCACATCACTCCCTTTTGAGGGTAGCAGAGCAGAAAATAGTAATTGATTGCTCTTTTATATTCTATGGTCGTTTCTTTTTGCCTGGCAATGTAAACCGGAAAGTACTTCCTTTTTCTACTTCACTTTCAACCCAGAGTTTCCCCCCGTGTTTTTCGATAAAATCTTTGCAGAGGATCAGCCCCAAACCTGTACTGTGCTCACCTTCGGTTCCGGTGCGGCTTGTGTTTATATCAAGACGGAAAAGATGATCAACCATGTTCGTATTCATTCCAATGCCACTATCTTTTATAGAAATCTCAATTAAGTTACCGTGAACCGACTTTGCCGAAATGGTGATATTCCCACCTTTGGGCGTGAATTTCACCGCATTGGATACTAAATTCCGGATGATACCGCCAACCATGTTTTTATCGGCATAAACTTCCAGGTTCTCAGGGATATCGTAGCTGATTGAAATCTCTTTTTTAACAGCACTTTCGAGTACGTAAACCATGCTTTCCAAAATTTTTTGCATAAGCAGAAACGACTTAGGCGCAAAAGTGCTTAAGCCCCGTTGCATCCGTGACCACTCTAACAGGTTTCCAAGCAAACTGTAAAGATTGGTAGCCGATGTTCTCATTACTATGGCATATTTTTGAATTTCTGCCATGGTCATAGTCGTGATTTCTTCCGCCATTATCTCGGTTAGTCCTAAAAATCCATTGAATGGGCTTCGAAGATCATGGGCAATGATAGAAAAGAATTTGTCCTTTTCGGAGTTGATTCTGAGGAGTTCCTCATTTTTAAGCTGTATTTCTGCTTCCGCCTTTTTACGTTCATCAATGTTCATTGAGATACCGAATGTGCCAATTATTTTATTGTCTTTGTCCGTCAGCGGCATTTTTGTTGTTAAAACCCATGTGTCAGGACGATCGTCCCATGTTTCCTTTTCCTCCTTACGGATCGATTGTCCTGTCCGGATAATTTCCTGTTCATCCTCGTAAGCCTGATGCGCATGTTCCTCTGTAAAAAAATCGAAATCAGTTTTGCCAATCGCCAGCTCCGGATCACCTAAACCGAATAATGCAGCATGGGCTTTGTTGATCCTAATGAACCGGCTTTCACAATCTTTAAAGTAGATATGGTCCGGAATATTATTCATAAGGGTATGCAAAAGGTATTGCTCCCGCTTCAATTTCTTCTCAATTTCTTTTCGTGTGGTGATGTCGCGAAAAACGCCATAGGTTCCTATAAAACCTTTTTCTTTGTCTGTTAACGGAACTGCAGTGATAATAATTGTCCGTATTTCGTTGTTCGGGCGCCGGATATCGAGTTCATAAACACTCTTAATTCCCTTCATCCTAAGCGCAGTCTCTTTCTGAACAGACCTATACAGCTCCGCCGAAACAAACTGTTCAAGGCTCAAACCCACCAGGCCACCGGAACTGACCCCGAAAATTTCTTCCGCAGCAATATTTGCAAATTCAAACCGATCATCTGCGTTTACGAATCCGACACCTTCGCCAACATTATCGACAATCGTCCGGTATCGCTCCTCACTCAATTGCATTAACTCTTCTGCATGTTTGCGTTCGGTAATATCCCGAATAATTCCCTCGTGCGAAAGTATGTTACCCTGTTCATCGAGGTTATACCATCCCTTATCTTCAACCCAAATCGCAGCGCCATCTTTCTTCTTAAGCTGGTAAACTCCTGTTTCTTGAAGCCTTTCTTGCAATATAAGGCTTTCGCGGTCGGTCGGCTCAAAATACAATTGTTTCTTAATATCAATTGCCATTAGTTCCTCTTTACTCGCGTAACCCAGCATCGAAACCATGGCAGGATTAACGTCAATAAACTTTCCTTCGTGGCTGCTTTTATACACACCATCGGGTAACTTCAGGACCAAATGGTGATATATTGCTTCACTTTCCAGCAATGCCTGTTCCGCATGAACCCGCTCGGTTATATCGAGAAAGGACCATACTCGCCCTATCGGCTCCCCACCTAGGCACATGGGTTTCGAAATGCGATCAAAAATACGACCATCCTTAAAGTATATCATATCTACACTTTCGGCATCGGGTTTTGAATACATTTCGGAGACCTTTGCAATAAATCCTTCGGGATCAGCAAGCTGTTCAAGGATGTATCCCAATAGTATTTTGTCGTCAGCCGACGAGAGAATCTCACCCGGAATATGCCACATCTCCGCGAATCTACCATTGGTCCTAAGGATATTCCCCTCCTGATTAATCACGATAATACCGTTATGTATCGATTCGATGGTGGCATCGGTTAAGGCCATTGTGTTCAGCAATGCCTCTTCACCCTGCATCTTTCGGGTAATATCAATAATTTGGCCACTGAGGGGGAGAGGTGAAATAGGATCAGCAGATGCTATATCGTGAAGTTGGTTAGCATTGCCTGCAACAGATAATTCGAGCTGGATTTCTTCGAGCTGTAATTCCAGCACTATCCTACGAATTTCAAGCTCGTGAATCATTTCAAGTTTTTCGGCTTCTGAAAGATGTGAAGCCATTTGTACCGGTTTCTTCTTCAGCAATTCTTCGGCCTTTTTGCGAAGATTCGAAGAGTCGTCATAATTTGCTGCACTCATGGATATGATCTTTTTTAAGCTATTTATCTCAACGCACTTACAAATCCATTTGAAGAACTCACTTGTAGAATAATCCGATCTTATTGTTTATTTTTTCCTGTTATATGCCACCATCCAAATAATTATTTCCGAAAGCAAAGTTTACGTGTCAGGAATACTTTTTCTTCAAAATCTGAACTTTTGAAAATTACAAAAAAAACATGATTAGATGCAATTTCTATATAGAGTTTTCAAATAATCATCTAGCCGAATATATAACTTGCTCCGCTATGGAAAAGTTCAAAACGATCAGTTAGGATTTCCGAAAATAGTTGTTGTGCCTGACTTCCCGTACAATGTCCTGAAATAAGTTTCATCGCGGGGTATTGGCCGATCATCCTGTTTGCCATACCGGTAATCTCGTCCGGCGTTTCAAACTCACTGTACCAGTCACTGTCGAGCAAATGCGTTCCACCAATTGTAGCGATGATTTGGGCATCTTTGAAAGTTTGGGATGCGGCTCTTAAAATATTTAGCAAGCCATGATGTGAACAACCTGAAAAGAGTACCACACCATCTGCAACCCTGACTGCCAACGCGATCTCATGCCTGAAATCATCATTGCGTTCCACTTTACCATCCGTTTGAAATAGCAGGCAGTTGGCCTTTGGGAGCGGGTCAATCTTCGGGATATTCCGGATTAGAATAACATTTGCTGACAGGTTGAGGTCACGGTCGGCAAAGATAAACCGATCGGCAAAATCAGCTACTAGCTGATGATTGATTGTAATATCGTGATGTATTTGCTTGCGGTACGAAACGAACAATTCGCCGCTGCTTAAAGGAGCCATGAAGACACGTGCTTTTTTATTTTTCCGCAGAAAATACTCCAGTCCGCCAGTATGATCGCGATGCGCATGGGAAAGAATCAGACAATCAACATCTTCGATATCAATTCCCATTTTACGTGCATTGATCCCAAAATTAGGCGATGCACCCACGTCGAACAACCATTTTAAACCGTCGGCTTCAAAATAAATGCTGATCCCATGTTCGGTGAGAAATTTCCCCTCCGGATCGGGATTATTGTCGATTAGTACAATCACTCTCATTTTTACAGGATTCTTATTTATTCCGGATCAATCAGCGATCGGATTCCTGCAATCGGATTATGGTGATTTACACGGTCCTTGACTACGAGCGTCGTGACAGCTACATCAGATTTCTGACTAAACAGCATATCGTGCCCGACACATAATCCCATTGAGATATTGATTTCTGTGTGATGATCTTTCAAAAATCCGGCCTGACCCGCCGGATTACACATCAGGCTTTCGCCTTCGCAGCCAAGCATCTCGTGTTTTGTGATGCGACCACATTTGCAATCAATACTAAACACCTGAAATTCATCGGACAAAAACTTGCTGACAGCGTCAGCCTCGCGTGGCATCGAAACGCAGTGTGCAATCCCAATCCGCTTTATACCAGACTTTCGCGCAAAGTTTTTTATTTCCTCCAATCGATTTGAACCGCGCACATAGGCATCCTCGGCTGAACGCATCACATTTAGTGAATCCTGGTCATACAATTTCTTTACCCCGTTATCTTCCATATAGAGTTTCTTTAATATGTGTAATCGGATCTATTACTGCAACCTGAATGAATGATTAATGGCTGCATAGATTGTCTGCAGCGTGAAGATGGCAACCTTCACCCGAATCGTTGATGGCTTCTGACAAATAGGCTTCAGCAACATGCCGAACATCGCCAGTACAACCTCTAAAAACAGTAATTCCATGACCACTGAGTACATTCAATGCACCATTACCCATATTTCCGGCAAGCATGACCGTTACACCCATTTGCTGAAATACCGAAGCAATATTGCTCTTGCATCCACAGCCTTCAGGTGAAGGAAGCATCTCCTGCTTCTCAATTTTATTTTTATCTCCGATTGTAAAAATCGTGTAAAACTGACAATGACCAAAATGGTCATCCACAACATTGTCCCTTGTCGGGACTGCTATTTTTTTCATCATTGATTTCTCCTTTATTTTTTAAATATAACTGGTGATGATAACTGTTTTCGCGCATCATAACTTTACCGCATTTGGGACAATTTTCCTCACGACATGGTTTCCCCTGAATGTGGATGACTTTTGTCCCGCAATTTATACAAATGCAATCTCCCTGATAATCATCAATTTTCATTCATTCGGTTTTTCGTTCAACCTGCGTAATGAACCTGATCCGCAATAGCGACATTGATTCGATTCTACCTGGCTGATATTTAACTTCAAACAGCTATCGCAACGGTACCAGAAATCATCCGAATGGTAATCGCCCCCTTCGATGAATATGGCTTTCCCTTCTACAAACGCTTTTGCAATAGAGCGACGGGCTTTTTCATAAATGCGTGTAAAGGTTGGTCGCGATATATTCATCTGTTCAGCTGACTCCTGTTGTGTTAATCCACGATAGTCGGTAAGCCGCATTGCTTCGTATTCCTCATAAAGCAGAACAACCGGCTCGAGATCGGTCACTGCGATTCCAAATGGTCTGAATCCCTCCATTACAGGTGGATTCAGCATGGTCCTTTTTAGTTTTGGCCTGGCCATTACCTATTTAGAAGCGATGATCAGAAAAACCGGAAAAGACAATACATTGCCATCAGCTGAGGCTCTTTTTACAGAATAACACGCTTCATAAACAACATTTTTGAATCCGGCTTCGAGAAGCTGTAACTTAAGTTCCTCGGGATCGAACCCCAAGTGACCATCAAAACCTTCACCATGAAAAGAACCATCTTCTGGATAAAGATCGGCAATGGCCAAATATCCCCCGGGTAATATCAGGTTAAAGAACTTAGCGAAGATTGACCTTACATCTGCAATATGATGCAACACCATCTGATTAAAAACCAGATCAAAAGACTGATCTAATGACTCATGTTCAAGATTAAAGCACCGGGGGAACAGGTTAACCACTTTACGGAATGAGACCTTTTCTTCCATCACTTTCACCATCTCCGACGAGTTATCTAACATTGTGACAGAACCCAGTTTTTCGCTAAGCAGAAAACTTAGAATGCCGGTTCCTGCGCCATATTCGAGCGCTTTCATTCGTTTTGTGATCGGGAGCATCTCCTCCATTTTTGCTGCGATCGCTATTGAACGCTCCATATGAACAGGGTTTTCGTCCCATGTCCGTGCTACACCATCGAAGTGACTCATTCTTTCCAGTTTTAATTTCGCAGCAAATATAATGAACATTTGTTCATTACTCTAATAATTGGATAATTTATTTATGCTGGAGTGAATTTGGATTTCGCGCTTTTATTCGGAGGTTATTTAAATGTGATATCGACCAACATGATCTCAGATTTGCCTGCTGTTTTAACCGGTGGTCCCCATAAACGCAAACCGCTTGTGACGAAGAAATTGGTATTACGTATTTTCCGGTATCCCCAGCTAAGTTCATACATGTTGTGAATTATGTAGTTAAGCGGGAACATCTGTCCATTGTGCGTATGCCCCGAAAACTGAACATCTACAGCTATCCTGCTAACCTCCTGGAGCTGTGTAGGCCGGTGGTCCATCAGTATTAAGGGCAAATCAGGGGTGATACTCCTAAACAGGTTCTGAATGGTTTTACGTCTTCCGAAGTGCTGATCATACCTTCCTGCCAAATAAAAAGAACTGTCGATCTTTACAATCGTGTCGCAAAGGAGTGTTATTCCGGCCCTTTTGAAAAAGCTCCCCTGCTCCTGTCCTCCATAAAATTCATGATTCCCCACCACGCCGTACACTCCGTATTTTGTCGCAATCGTTCTCAAGGCTGCTTCAACAGCCGCAGTGGTTTCGTTTTCGCTGTCGCCTTCAACGATGTCACCACCATAAAGCAGAATGTCGGGTTGCAGGGCATTTACTTTTCTTACAAACTGGTCGACAAAACTTAAGCTGGTCGTCTGCTGAATGTGAAAATCGGCCACAAATGCAATCCGCAGGTGATCTATCTTAGAATTTTTTGCAGGTACCTCAATTTCATATTTAGATACTTGTATGGTATTCAAATTGATAGCACCGGCAACTACCACACTAATGGATAACAGGATCATTGCCGAGAGGGTAATAAACCGGGAGGGATAACTATGCAGCGTTTCGGCAGACAGCATCCGGACCATCAGATTGAGCAACAGAAACAGGTCGAACAGAAGAACCGCAAGGAAGAGGTAAAGATAAAAGGGAAGAATATAACCCGAGATGGTTGTGAGCACTTTCATGATTGAACTCATTTCGCCGCCACTCTGAAGTCCCACAAGGGGATAAAAGGCAATTAAAAGCAGATATATAAGTAAATACAAACGTTTGTAACCCTTACTGATAAAAAGATGCCTGATGCGGAAAAAGACATAAATATTGGGAAGAATATACGCCAGCGTGATATACAAATGAAACATCGCACACAATTTTAAGATTGAAACAAGTACGAAGATATGAAGTTCCATCACAAAATATGATAAAGAAATGGAGCGACGCGTCTTCGAAAGAATTAGAACAGATATACCGACAGATTAATTCGTAAAATAAGCAAGGGTTTAATGATTTTGAATTAAGACAAATTATGTAAGTTTACGAAAAGTAATATGGAACTTGATTTGCATCTCGCTGATTTGCTAAAAGCCATTGGAAAACCCAAATTAAAGAAAATGAAAAGAAACATTTTATTTCTGATCATGATATCTTTCGTTGCAATCGTATCATGTACTGAAAAAGCGGGTGACACCGAACCAACAGTTAATGTTATAAACCTGCAAAAAGATTTTACGAAATGGTGGAGTTATTATAACCAACAGATAAATTTATCCTTGGAATTTACAGCTATCGATTATTCATCCAACGAAATAAGTAAAGAACGTTTTCTGAAGGAGCTAACCACCGGCAAATACATTCCTGTAGAACTAATATCAAATGATGCATCCAAAACGATTTACAAATTATTTCCAATCAGCCAGCAATCTCCAAAAGACATATCAGCCGCAATAAAAAATACTTCAGTTGTAGAGTATGAACATTTTAAAATGGAAGGTCAGAAATTTCCAGGGTTTAGTTTTACAGATCTGAACGGAAGATTGTATACCAACGAGAATACAAAAGGGAAGGTTGTCGTTTTGAAATGCTGGTTCATCAATTGCGTAGCTTGTGTTGCCGAATTTCCGGAACTGAATGAACTTGTAAATCAGTACAATAACCGCGATGATGTTGTCTTTGTGAGCCTTGCTTTTAATGACGAAGAAGATTTAAAAGCGTTCTTGCTAAAGAAGCCCTTTAACTACGCCACTGTTCCGGATCAAGAATCATATTTGAAAGAAACTTTAAAAGTAAAGATGTATCCCACCCATTTTATAATTGATAAGAATGGAATTATTATAAAAGTCGTCAATAAAGCAGTCAGGTTGAACACGGTTTTAGCGAACGCAATGAAGGCGGACTTACCGGTTTGATAAAATGGCTTCTTTTCCTTAAATTTACAAAGAAGTATATTAATCAATTTATTCCTCCGTAGAAAATGACAACAACTAACACTCCAATTTTTGAATTCACAAAAAAAATAATTTTAGAAGACGAGCGGGTTCTGATTCGTCCATTGGAAAACACTGACTTTGAAAATCTTTTAAAGTTTTCGCTGACAGAACCTGAGTTATGGCAATACTCTTTGCAACAGGCTTCAGATGAACATAGCTTAAAAAAATATTTGAACCACGCGGTTGAAGCACGGGAGGCAAAAAAAGAATATCCGTTTATTGTATTCGATAAACTTACGAAAAAGTACGCCGGGTCCACGCGGTTTTACGATATTCAATTGTCGAATAAATGTTTGCTATTGGGTTATACCTGGTATGGCAAACAATTTCAGGGAACAGGATTAAACAAGCACTGTAAATATCTATTGTTGGAATATGCTTTCGAAAAGATGGGAATGGAAAGAGTCGAATTTCGTGCTGACAGTCAGAACAAAACAAGTATTGCTGCGATGAAAAGTATAGGCTGCCAGGTTGAGGGCATCTTGCGCAGTACAGGTCTTCGCCCCGATGGCACCAGGCGCGACAGCATTGTTTTAAGTATACTGAAAGATGAATGGGAAATCATGGTCAAAGACGATTTAAAGGAGCAATGCAAGTGAAACGGATCATTTAATCCATTGTTTTTCTGCACCTTTAAGCTAATGGTTTACCAGGTTGTCTCAACACCTAACTTGCAGTAGACTAAATATAAATCGCAAGAGACAGAAAACAAATTGCAGGAGGCAAAGTACAAATCGCAGAAGACAGATAAATAATTGCAGGAAGCAAAACACAAATCGCAAGGGACAAATAAATAATTGCAGGAAGCAAAACACAAATCGCAGGAGACAGATAAATAATTGCAGGACAAAAAAAACAACTCGAAGTTTATGAAAAGAACATCAGAATTAATTTAGCATGCAGAGAATCAGCATTCTTCTTATAACGCTTTTGATCTCTTTTTCAGGATATTCCCAGGTTTTGAAAAAGACTATACCAAATAACCTGGTTGTGCTCACTTTCGATGATGCCACAGCAAGCCAATATTCGGTTGTGGCTCCGTTGCTAAAGCATTTCGGGTTTGGTGCCACTTTTTTTGTTTGCGAGTTCCCTTCAAAACAGAAGGATAGCCTGATATATATGAATTGGCGGCAAATAAAAGAACTCAGTAAAATGGGTTTTGAAGTGGCTAATCATACCCGGACACATGCCGCTGTCAGCAATCTTACGAAAGCACAGCTGATTGAAGAGCTAAATTACATTGAAAGGAAATGTGATTCACTGGGAATTGAAAAGCCATCCAACTTTGCATATCCCGGTTACAGTCTCAGTACCCCAGTCATCGAAACCTTGATAGAGAATGGGTACAAATTCGCACGTGCAGGAGGAAGCAGGGCTTATGATCCAATCAGCGATTATCCGTTGCTTGTTCCAAGTTGGGCGATGAATGCTACGAATAAACAACAGATCACCGCGGCATTTAATGAAGCCAAAAATGACAAGATTGTAGTCCTGACAATTCACGGCGTACCCGATGTTGAGCATCCCTGGGTGAATACACCGCCCGAATTATTCAAGGAGCACCTGCAATACCTGGCCGATCATCACTTTACGGTTATTTCACTCAAAGATTTGAATAATTACATCAATGTCAGTGAAGCGATGAAAAACATTGTTCCTGACCTGAATAAAAACCTCAAAAACTAAAGCCTTAAAACCATGCGACAAACAGCTTTTATTTTATTCCTGATCGTTTCCCTGCAAGTGCAGGCGCAGCAAATCATTTCTTTATACCCGGCTGCCATCCCAAACAGCAAACCATATCCGATGAAAGAAGTGAAGATGGAGCGCGATGGGCTGTTAATCGGATATCGAAGTATTGCGGTACCAACCTTGGCGGTTTATCTTCCCGATCAGCAAATAGCCACCGGGGCCACCGTAATCATCTGCCCGGGTGGCGGATACGGGATGGAAAGTTATCGCCTCGAAGGAACCAACATTGCAGAGGCATTTGTACGCAAAGGTATTGCAGCGTTCATCCTGAAGTACCGTTTACCCAGTGATTCAATAATGATTGACAAATCGATAGGGCCTTTACAGGATGCCCAGCAAGCAATAAAAACGGTGCGTCAACATGCAGCGGAATGGAAACTTGATACTGCAAAAATCGGAATTATGGGATTTTCAGCCGGAGGGCATTTGGCCTCAACCGCGGGAACACATTTCGACAAATCATATATCCCCAATGACGAAAAGATAAGCCTGAGACCCAATTTTATGATTCTGGTTTATCCTGTCATCAGTATGACAGATGAATTTACCCACAAAGGATCGCGCGAAAATTTATTGGGGAAATCTCCCGATGCAACGCAGATAAATCTATTTTCGAATGAATTGCATGTGAACGCCAATACTCCTCCAACCTGGCTGACACATACAGGCGACGACAAAGTGGTACCGGTAGACAACAGTATTCGCTTTTACCAGGAATTGATCCGAAATAAAGTGAAGGCAGAAATGCACCTTTATCCGACAGGCAACCATGGTTTTGTTTTGAGTTTGCCTACAGACGAATGGATGAAACCGCTGTTCGACTGGATGAAGAAAAGCAATATCGCTGTGGTTCAATGAGGACCTGACAACCTTGAAATTCAACAAAATATAGTTTGTTCTGATAATTCTTTTGGGCAAGGCGAAAATTATTCGCAGTTAGAGAAGCACTTTTTAACTTTTTTTCACTTAGCTTTGCCACCGAAATCATAAGGGGTGCCTGAAGAAAACGGGCTGAGATCAAACCCATCGAACCTGTCCGGGTAATGCCGGAAAGGGAAAATGAAAAATTAGTTTCTTTTTAATAGTTCCCCTTAAAGTTTCACAATTAAGTTTGGATTTGCTGATTTACAGTGAATTTTATTTTTTGTGTTGTATTGCGCAATGGGGTGCCTTAAGATTACGGGCTGAGATCATACCCACCGAACCTGATCCGGACAATGCCGGTGCAGGGATGGCGAACAGGATTTACCTGCCTCATTGGTTATTTATTAACCATTTTAAGTATTTAAAGATGAAACGAATTGGATTGTTTTTAGTGTTGCAGTTGCTTGCGGTAATGGTTTTCGCGCAATTGTCGCTCACAGGAGTTGTCAAAGATGAAAAGGGTGAGGCACTTAGTGGTGCGAATGTAATGCTGGGTAACACTTTTAGTGGCACCACGGCAGGAGTGAATGGAGATTTTAAATTTTCAAACCTTCGAAAAGGTCAATATTCATTGGTTGTTACTTTTATCGGGTATCATAATTTCAGTAAAGAACTGAATCTTAGCAGTTCCGAAAATCTGAATATTGTATTGGAGCCAACAAGTGTATTGACAGAGGAGGTGCTTGTATCCGCCTCACGCGCAGGACAGAAATCACCTGTCGCTCACACAAATATTGGGAAAGAGGATATTAAGGGATCGAATGTTGGACAGGATATTCCATATCTGATGAATTACACCCCTTCGTTTGTTGCCACTTCGGATGCCGGCAATGGCGTGGGATATACCAATTTTAGGATAAGAGGAACCGATCTGAACAGGATTAACGTGACGATCAATGGAATTCCGATGTCGGAAGCAGAATCGCACAGTACCTATTTTGTTGATATTCCCGATTTAGCAGCTTCAACTGAGAATATCCAGATCCAGCGTGGTGTGGGAAATTCAACAAACGGAGCAGGTGCTTTTGGAGCCACAATCGATTTACAAACCAGCAAATTAAATCCCAAAGCGAATGCCACTTATAGTTCCTCTGTTGGATCGTTCAGCACTTTCCGAAACAACCTGACGGCCGGAACAGGGCTTTTAAACGGAAAATTTGCTGTCGATGTATCGCTTTCGAAAATAACTTCAGCAGGATTTGTCGACCGTGGTACTTCCGATCTTAAATCGTTCTTTATCTCGGGAGGATATTTTACGGCCAATACCATTTTGAAAGCGACCATCTTTTCGGGATTCGAAGAAACCTATCAGTCGTGGAATGGCGTTCCTTCCGTGAGACTTAACAACGATCTTGAAGGAATGAAGCGATATGAAGAACACTATCTGTACACGCCTGAACAGACACTGAATATGATCAATTCGGATAGTCGTACTTATAACTTATATACTTACGCGAACCAGGTCGACCATTACCAGCAAGATCATTACCAACTTCATTTCTCGCACAAGTTCAATTCGTATCTGAACATGAACGCGGCGGCATTTTATACTTATGGTCGTGGTTATTACGAGCAGTATGAAACGAATCAGGAATATAAAGATTATCAACTCACTGCACCAGTGATCAATGGAGTTACAATTGAAACGACAGATCTGATCCGCCGCAAGTGGCTGGATAACGGTTTTTACGGGTTGGTCTTTTCTATCAATTATAAAAAGGGGAATCATTCCCTGAATATAGGAGGGGGTGCTAATGTTTACGACGGTCATCACTTTGGAAAAGTAATCTGGGCTAAGAACGCCGGTGATGCAAAATATAATCATGAATGGTACCGCGGCACCGGACTCAAGAAAGACTATAATATTTATGCCAGGTACAATGTTCAGCTTGCGGAAAAGCTAAATGCAACAGCTGATCTTCAGTACCGTTACATCAATTATGAAATTGGCGGAATTGATGCAAAACTGCGCAACCTGACACAGCATCATGAATTTAATTTCTTCAACCCAAAATTGGGACTATTCTATATTCCTGGAGTTAACCAGGAAGCCCACCTGAGTTTTGGACGCGCAAATCGTGAACCAAACCGTGACAATTTTGTAGACGCTGATCCTGCCGGGAAACAACCAACTTTCGAGACTTTAAATGATTTTGAAATGGGATATACATTCAGGTCATCGAATGTGATGTTGGGAACCAACCTTTATTACATGCATTACAACAATCAGTTAATTCTCACCGGTCAGATCAATGATGTTGGCGCTGCCATTATGACCAATGTTGATAAAAGCTACCGTGAAGGAATTGAAATAATGGCAGGTGTAAAATTCCTAAAGAACTTTAACTGGAATGGAACTGCTACTTTTAGCAGCAATAAGATCTATGATTTCACCGAATATGTCGAAGACTGGGATAACGGTGGATTGAAGGCAAATGTGATAGGGAAGACTGATCTGGCTTTTGCACCACAATTGACAGCGAGTAGCGTTCTCTCATTCAAACCATCTAATAAATTTGAAATCAGCTTACTCTCAAATTACGTCGGGAAACAGTATATCGACAATTCGGCCAGCAACGACCGGAAATTGGATGCTTATCTTGTCAACAACCTGAAATTTGATTACACAATCAACCAAAAACTTTTTAAAGAGGTAAAGATTGGGTTACTGGTGAATAATATCTTTAACGAGGAATATGAAAGTAATGCCTGGGTCTATTCCTATTTGTATGAAGGGAAACGAAATAAGATGGATGGCTATTTTCCACAGGCAGGCACTAATATTATTTTTAGTCTGAGTGTCGGATTCTAACTGGCGACGATTAGACAGATAGATTAGAAACTAGCAAGCATAAAAAACCCGCATTGTCTGCGGGTTTTTTTATTATTCCTGTATATCTCCGAGTATCGATCGGATACCTGTATCAGTAAGAATAAATTCTTTTTCATCTTTAATACAGAATCCTTTTTTCTCATTTTTGTTAAGGCAATCACTTGCATTAATCAACTTCTCAATTGAAGATGCTTTCAATGCCTTTGAAATCATAGGTGTGGAAAATTTTTCGCCTCCTTGTGAGTGCATATAAACCGCGGTTGCAAGAAACTTCTTCACCTGGTTCTTATCTGCATTTTTTTCTTTTAAAAAATCGAATAACGGATCGCCGGAAGGATCTTCAACCAACAGTTCGGTTGCAACTTTAGGTTTGCGACCCCGCTTGCCCTTCTCTTTTAATTCAGCAACCTGGGTTTGCGATATCAAATCATCTTCTGCTACAACATGAATTGAAGAATTTCTAACCTTTTCGGATTTTGCAGATAATTCAAGCTTATTCAGACCCGGGATACGACTAAGTACCTCGTTCAATTGGGATCCCACCCAATCTTTATCACCTTCGCAAGAAAAATGAAGGTTATCAAACGTAAAATCAATTTTTGATTCAGCCATTGTCATATTATTTCAATTATTATGAACGTTAAAACTACAATATTTATAAATAGCATATCATGACATTTATAATTTATTTCATATTAATAACATTTATGTATTTAATTTATGCGCTGAAAATATAAGTCGTAATTAAAAACCTCTATAACAAACACATATAAATGTTGATAATTTTCAATTTATAGTATAAAATTACTTATTATCCATCTCTTTGAGTATTTTATCGATCTCCTGCTCCGTATTATGAAGTTTTTCTTTGCATAAAGTAACCAATTGGGATACTCTTTTAACTTTTTCTGAAAGTTCGTCAACATCTAACTCGTTATTCTCAAGTTGCCTGAGTATTTCTTCAATTTCGGTAATCGCCTCTTTATACGAACCATTTTTTTTGTTTGCATTCATTTTAGTTACTTTTTTATCGATTTTACTTCACTGATTATTTGACCGTTGAAAAGTCTTGTTTCTATTAAATCTAAATTATCCACCATGTTGACATCTTTTAGTGCTCGTCCTTTATAGGTAGTTATAGAGTAGCCACGGGCAAGAATTTTGTTTGGATCGGTAAGCTTTGCCATTTGCAACGAAAGTTCAAGATAATGCCGTCTATCAGATATTGCACCTTTGAACAGTGTTTCAGATCTTTGCATTTTGCGTGTCAGTTGACCTTGATTAGCGATTGCTATTTTCTGAAGGGTACCAGAAAGTGTTCTGGTCGTTCGTTCAAGCATTCTTAATTGCAATTGTGCGAAGTACTTAAACTCGTGCCTAACGGTTTCTTCTTTCCGTACTAATTGATAGTTCCGGCTTTGTATAAATACTTTTACAGAATTATCTAATTTCCAAATCGTTTGATTAAGTCGATTATTCGCTTTCGAAATCTTTTCGCGCGTCAGGGGTGCTATCATCCGTGTAATTTGTTCTATATCATTTTTTGATTCTGCTATTAAATCGGTGATAATACCTACGAAACTTTTTTTTAATTCATCAAGATGAACATCGAATTGAGCCACACCGCTGATCAAAAACTCGGCGACTGCTGTTGGGGTTTTTAGCCGGGTATGTGCTACCATATCTACAATTGAATCGTCCTTTTCGTGACCAATCCCAGTGATTACCGGTAAAGGAAACTGTGTGATAAAATAAGCGAGGTTGTAATTATCGAAGCAACTCAGATCGGCCTGCGACCCCCCGCCGCGTATGATTACCACGGCATCGAAAAAATTTTCGTAAAGATAAATCTGCTCAAGCGCCCCGATAATTGAGGATTCAGCCTGATTTCCCTGCATGATGGCCGGAAAAAGTTTCAGATCGAAATGATATCCTGCCGGATTATTGGTTAACTGATCGATAAAGTCCTGGTACCCGGCAGCCGTCGATGATGAAATGATAGCGATCTTTTGCGGAACAAGGGGAAGGTCCAGCTCTTTATTCATTTCGGCTACACCTTCTGACTGCAATCGGGCAATTATTTCACGTCGGCGCCGTGCCATATCGCCCAAGGTATAAGTTGGATCAATATCACGGATATTCAGACTGTATCCATATAATTCATGAAATTCAACCGAGACACTTACCAAAACTTTAAGTCCTTCGGTCAATTGCTGCCCTGTCGTTGACTCAAAATACGGACGCAACATCCTGAAGGTGTACGACCAAATTGTAGCCCTTGCCTGGGCAACAATGGCATCACCATTCTCCTCTTTCTCGATCAGGTTAAGGTAGCAATGTCCACTGCGGTTTGTTTTTAATTCGGAGATTTCGCAAATCACCCAAATAGGCGCAGTGAACGCCTCACTTACAGCTTTTTTGACTAATCCGTTTAGCTCTGACAATTTAAGTCGTTCATTCATCATCTTCAAAGTTAAACATTGGTATTCATTTCGTAGTTTTACAAACAAATATTATACCAGTTCTCCCACCTTTTCTTTATCAAGGGAATTGGTTGAATTGATTCTGTTATAGCGAAAGCATGAAAATGATAAACATAAGACTTTCCAAAAGCGATATACGTAAGATTATTCTCATCACATGGCCATTTATTCTTGCGCTTCTTGTATTCATAAGTGTCAGACTTGCTGTTCATAATCCGCGTTTTGTTGATCATTATTATTCAACAGGAATTTATCCGTTCATCGCTAAATTATTCTCCGGGCTGAGTAACCTGGTTCCATTTTCGTTATGGGATATATTCTGGATATTTACTATTGCACTGTTGTTTGCAGGACTGGTACTTGCTATTTTCAGAAAAGTGAAATGGAGATGGTATGGCCTGAGGATATTACAATCAGCTGCCATACTCTATATTTTTTTCTACTTTGTATGGGGCTTTAACTATTTCAGACCCAAAATTGAAACGCGGGTTAGCTGGGAAAAACAAAAACCTGACGAAGCAGTTTTCCGGTCAATCCTCGATTCAATTATTTCGCATACCAATTCAAACTATGTTTCGGTTTCACCTGCCGATTATCCAGCTATTGACCAGTTGGTTGAGGATTCCTATCGAAAAAATAGCAATGTACTCGGAATTAATTATCCCAACGGTTCCCGACGACCGAAGACAATGCTTTTCAGTTCTTTTTTCGCGAAATCGGGTGTAAGTGGTTATTTTGGTCCTTTCTTCAATGAAATTCATTTGAATTACTACCTGCTTCCGATGGAGTATCCTTTTGTGTTGGCGCATGAGAAAGCGCACCAGTTTGGAATTACAAACGAGGCCGAAGCCAATCTTGCTGCTTTCGTAATTTGTATGACGTCCAATGATCATCGTCTGCAGTATTCCGGATATGTGAATCTGTTGGTTTACTTTTTATCAGATGCATCGCAGATGAAAGATGTTAAAGACTTTATCCAGAAAATAGATAAACCTGTAATACAGGATTTAAGGTTCCAACGTAGTCATTGGCAAGGACTGCGGAACAACACGCTTGACAAAGTGCAGACCGCAGCGAATAATGCCTATCTGAAAACAAACAATATTGAAGAAGGGGTTAAGAATTATAACCAGGTAGTTGCACTTGTAATCAGCTATTATCACAATTCGGACAGAATAGACCGAAAGAAGCGTTAATTACGAAGGTATTCTTCAGGACTTTGACTAAAATCTTCCGGATCTTTCAATGTCCCTCTTGCGCGGTCGAAAGCCTTGAATTCATCAGCCTGAATACGATCAATAACTTCAGGGTTCAGCAGAATACCTGCTTTGTAATTCAATTCATACTTTACCTTTCCGCTCTCATCCATGAATTTCCATGCTCCATCCGATAGGTCGTTTATGTATTTCCCGATTATCTCGGTCTGGCCCGATTCGTAATAAACCAGGCTTAATCCACCGCGTTTACCTTGCAGAAACATGATTTCAGTCTTCTTCTTTCCGGAGGGATAAAAACTGCAGCTTACTCCATTCAATAACCCATTGTTCCAATTAGACTCAGTAGCAGAAATACCGTTTTCGAAGAAAGTGAGTGCTTTGCCATTTTTTATTCCGCCCGAAAAATTTTCCTGTCCAACTAACCTGATGTTGTTGTAATAATTCCAGGTACTGTCTTTTTTTGCACCTATGTAAATTCCTTTTGCATAACGGATTCCGTTATTATCAAAAAGCTCAGCTAATGCTTTGTCCGTGTCAGGAAAAAAGTGCATTTGTGCTTTTATTTTACCATTCTCATGAAACCGTTTCCATTCACCAACCGGTTTATCATCATTAAACGAACCTTCGTAGCGGATCGAACCATTGGTATATTTGCCAATCCATCGTCCTTGTTTATGCCCCTCTTTATCGGTTTGATTAATGGTACCTTGAGCGCAAAGAAAAGCGAAAGGGAATATGACCAGCAAAAGAAGAATTAACTGTTTTATCATCAGAGATCAGTTTTTACAAATGTAAAGAAATCCTGCCCTTTACCAGAACAGGATTTCCTGAATTATTTTTTTTGGGGGGAGACGTTAACCGCCAAAATCATCGAAAGCAATATTTTCGTCGGGAACGCCCAAATCGTAGAGCATTTTTGAAACAGCCGTATTCATCATCGGCGGACCACACATGTAATAATTAATCTCCTCTGGTTCATCGTGCAGGCGCAGGTAGTTGTCGTAAATCACCTGATGAATAAATCCTTTCATTCCAGTCCAGTTATCTTCAGGTTTCGGATCTGAAAGCGCAAGATTGAACGTGAAATTAGGAAACTCTTTTGCGATAGCAGTGAATTCTTCAAAATAGAAAACTTCACTCAGTGAACGGGCTCCATACCAAAAAGTAACTTTTTTATCTCTCTCTTTTAATGTATGGAAGATATGAAACAGATGCGAACGCATAGGAGCCATCCCCGCACCACCACCGATGAACATCATTTCATTGTCGTTGTCTTTGAGGAAGAATTCGCCGAAAGGACCTGAAATAGTAATCTTATCACCAGGTTTAAGTGAAAAGATATACGAAGAGCAAATACCTGGATTTACATTCATAAAACCACCTTTAACACGATCGAATGGAGGTGTTGCAATACGGATATTAAGCATCACAATGTTCCCTTCGGCCGGGTGGTTGGCCATTGAATAAGCCCGGTAAGTTGATTCCGGATTTTTCATTTTAAGACCAAACATCTTATTTCTTTCCCATTCAGGGCGGAATTTTTCACCAATGTTGAAGTCTTTGAAATCGACCTCACATTGTGGGACATCAATTTGGATATATCCCCCTGATTTGAACTCAAGAATTTCGCCTTCCGGCAGATTGACAATAAATTCTTTAATGAAGGTTGCGACATTTTCATTTGAAGAAACTGTGCATTCCCATTTTTTGATCCCCAGAATCTCCGGGTGAACATGCATTTTGATAGTTTCCCTCACCTTAATCTGGCAGGCTAGCCGCCAATTCTCACCTTGTTCTTTACGTGAAAAGAATCCGGTTTCCGTAGAAAGTATAGATCCTGCACCAGAATTTACCTGGCAACGGCACATTCCGCAGGTTCCTTTTCCACCACATGCTGAAGGAAGAAATACTTTATTGTTTCCAAGGGTAGAGAGCAAACTATTTCCCGGAGCTACTTCTAGAGATAATTTTCCTTCATTGATATCAATTACAACTGTCCCTTCGGGGGTAAGTTTTGTCTTCACAAAAAGCAGAATTCCCACCAAAAGCAGGGTGATCAGCAGGAAGATCACGACTCCGGCGATCAATATTGTAGTTGTTGTTGCTAATATGATCATTATTCAATAAAATTTACACTGTTTGTCCTTTCGGAATATTACACTTTAATTCCCATAAAGCCCATAAATGCCAATCCCATAAGACCGGTAATGATAAATGATATTCCGAGTCCGCGCAACGGAGGTGGAACATTCGAATACCTGAGCTTTTCACGAATTGCTGCTATCGAAATAATTGCCAGAAACCAGCCAGTTCCTGAACCTACTCCGTATACTGTTGCTTCACCTATATTGATGAACTCTTTCTGCTGCATGAATAATGAGCCTCCCAGAATTGCACAGTTTACTGCAATCAACGGGAGAAAGATGCCAAGGCTATTGTATAATTCGGGGGCAAATTTTTCTACAACCATTTCGACCAACTGAACCATTGCAGCAATTACGGCTATAAACATGATAAAACTCAAAAAACTTAAATCGACATCAGCATAACCTTCACCGAGCCACTTTAAAGCACCTTCTTTAAGTAAAAAATTATCGAGCAAATAGTTGACCGGTACAGTAATTGTCTGAACAAAGATTACGGCTATTCCAAGCCCGGTAGCAGTTTTAACTGATTTTGAAACGGCAAGGAAGGAACACATTCCAAGAAAATAGGCAAAAACCATATTTTCCAGAAAAACCGACCTGATAAATATATTAAGGAAATTTTCCATATGCTGAATTTTTACTTTACGAAATTAATTCTCAATTAACTCGGGTTTTTTACTTCTTTGGATCCATATAATTACCCCTACTATAATCAGGGCCATTGGAGGAAGAATCATCATTCCGTTGTTGGAGTACCAACCACCGTTTGCAATGTACCAGCTTTCGGGAACAAGTTTATATCCCCAAAGCGATCCTGATCCAAGCAGTTCGCGGAAAAACGCAATGATCACCAGGACTAAACCATAGCCAGCCCCATTACCAATACCATCCAGGAACGAAGGCCATGGTTTGTTCCCAAGGGCAAATGCTTCCAAACGTCCCATCAGGATACAATTGGTGATAATCAATCCAACAAAGACTGAGAGCTGCTTGCTGACATCGTAAACAAACGCTTTAAGTACCTGATCGACAAGAATGACCAATGACGCTACCACGACCAACTGAACAATGATACGTATTCTGTTGGGAATTGTATTCCGAATAAGTGATACAATCATATTGGAGAATGCAGTTACGATTGTGACAGATAACGCCATAACCACTGCTGGCTTCAGTTGTGCTGTTACGGCAAGTGCAGAGCAGATACCAAGAACCAGTACCGTAATCGGATTTGCGTTACTCAGTGGATCGGAGAGTAATTTTAAGTTCTTTTTCGAAAAAACTCCTTCTTTTTCGCTCATATCTTACTTTTTTAATGTGTTAAAGAATTCCTGATAGGTTGCCAAATCATCATGAAGCATTTTTTGTAGTCCCTTGCTTGTTATCGTCCCCCCGGATATCGCATCGACACTGTGAGCCGGATCTGACTTTTCACCAATTTTTGCTACAATTATAGAAGTGAATAACCCTGATTGATCAAAAATGGTCTTCCCGATAAACGGTTTTTGAAATTTATCTGTGCTTATTTCCGCACCTAAACCTGGAGTTTCTCCCTGGTGATCGAAGTTCGCACCGTAAACAGTTTTCATATCCGATTTAAGCGCAATGTATCCCCAGATTGGACCCCATAGACCTGCACCTCGAAGTGGAATTATGTAAACTTTCCCTTGCTCACCCATATCTGCTACATAAACTGGCAGTTGACGCTTATCAACAGGTTTTGAATGCTCAACTTTCAGGTCTACCTTAAAAGCATCCCCTTCTACCCGCTCCCCTTTACTGTTCACAATAAACAATTCCTTTATTGTATTCTTAAATAAGTCGTTAGCCTGTTTTGAGTCTGCCACGATATTGACTGATTTGAGGATATTTTGTTTTTTCTCAATCAGAATATTGGCATCCTGAAAAGGTTTAAGCTGCGTTGCCGCAATTGCCAGCATAACTGCCACTACAACAACCATTACAGAAGCGTAGATAATCGTATATTTATTTCCGTTCGTATCCATTGTACAAGATTTATGCTTTAACAATTGCTCGTTTGAGTCTGCGCTTGATATTCCCCTGAACAACATAGTAGTCAATCAGTGGGGCAAACATATTCATGATCAGAATGGCGAGCATTATTCCTTCGGGATAGGCAGGATTGACGACACGGATCAGAATACCGAAGACACCAATGAGAAATCCGTAAATCCATTTTCCACGACTGGTTTGCGCGCCGGAGACCGGATCGGTGACCATGAAAATAGCTCCAAACGCAAAGCCCCCCATAATCAGGTGCTGCCATGCTGGAACAGCCATGTACGAATTGACTGCGAAGATATTCAGAATTGTTCCCATAAATAATCCACCCAGGACTGTTGACAGCATAATTTTCCAGCTTCCAATCCTTGTAATGAGTAAAATTGCAGCACCAATTAAAATAGCCAGTTTCGACGTCTCTCCGATTGAACCTGGAATAAATCCCAAAAACATATCCATCATTGAAAAGGAGATTCCATGATTTGATGCCACTTCAGCTATTGGTTTTGCAGCGGCGGCGGCAGCCTGCGAAAGTGGGGTTGCTCCCGAAAAACCATCAATTATCGCTTTGTCTCCCAAACTGATCCATACCGAATCGCCTGACATTTGTGATGGGTAGGCGAAGAAAAGAAATGCCCGTGCAACTAATGCAGGATTCCAGATATTCATTCCGGTACCTCCGAATACTTCCTTCGCAAAAACTACTGAAAAGGCGACAGCAATTGCGACCATCCAAAGTGGGGTAGTAACAGGCAAAACCATCGGAATCAACATACCGGTAACAAGATAACCTTCATTGACTTCGTGTCCTCGCATCTGAGCTGCTGCAATTTCAATCCCCAATCCAACTACATACGAAACGATTATAATTGGAAGAACCTTCAAAAAACCAAATCCGAAGACCGGCCAGAAAGAGGGTTGCTGTCCTGTAGCAATAAAATGCTGATATCCTACATTATACATCCCAAACAACAATGCAGGGATCAGCGCAACAATCACAATTGACATTGTTCGCTTCAAATCTACATAATCGCGGATATGTGTTCCCTGTTTAGTTGTATGATTTGGAACAAACAAGAACGTCTCGATTGCTCCAAAACCAGATTTAAACATGTGGAATTTCCCCCCTTTTTCGAGGTGGGGCTTTTGTTTATCGAACCAATTTCTTAATGCTTTCATCAGAAAATAATTTGTTTTTTATTTCAGTAGAAGGAATATTTTTAACCCAACTCCTTAATCATGTTATTAATTCCTTTTCGCAGGACCGATTGAACCATTATTTTTGATGTGCAAACATATTCGCAAAGGGCGAGGTCCTCTTCGATTACTTCATATATGCCAAGCTGTTCCATTCCATCAACGTCGTTTGCAAGAATTGCCTTTAACAAATAGACGGGAAGAATATCCATCGGGAGTACCTTGTCATACTCATCTGAAAGAACAAAAGCGCGTTCCTCGCCGTGCGTATTAGCATCCAGCACATATTTTTTCTTTTTGGATCCCAACCAAGAAAAGAAGGTATGTGAAGGGCTGAATTTCCCAAAACCTGGCAAAGCCCAGCCAAACATTTCGTAATAATTTCCTTCGGGAATAACCGAAACCATCGTATCGTAAAATCCAAGGAATTCATTGGAGGTAACAGCGGTTCCGGTCAGGACATTACCACTGATGATCCGCGCATTCTTCGTTTCGAGACGCCCTTTAAGTAATCCACACAGTGATCCTCCCAACCAAAAATGGAAGTATTTCGGTTCCTTGACTTCAGATCCTGCAAGTGCAATAATCCTTGATGAATCGTATTTTCCGGTTAAAAATAACCGGCCAATCATGATAACATCCTGAGGTTTTAGTGTCCATACAATTTCTCCTTTGTTTAATGGTGAAACGGCGTGAATCTGAATTCCCACATTGCCAGCAGGATGTGGTCCGTTGAACGTAGTAAATTCAACACCTTTGGTTTGCGAAAAAACTTTATTCTCTTTTTTAGCAGACAGTCCAAGATTTATTTTACCCTTTGTTAGTTTAGACACCGCATCAATTCCGGTTTGCCATGCAATGGCTTCATCTTTAAATACAAAGTCATAATCCGAGGCAAGAGGAGAGCTGTCGAAACAGGAAATGAAAATCGCTTTTGGCTGATCTGTTGGTCGTGCGACAATACCAAAAGGCCTCGATTTTATCGCCGGCCAAATCCCTGATTTTAATAACTCGGCCTTGATTACATCACTGCTGAGATTCTGCGGATCTGCTTTGAGAAAATCTTCTGAAAGATTCTCGCGTTCTGCCTTTACGACCACGTCCAAAATCCTTCTGCGTTCACCCCGGTTGATTGCGATTACTTCACCACTTACCGGAGATACATACTGAACTTCGGGCTGGTATTTGTCGAAAAACAAAGGGGTTCCTGCTTTTACTTTATCCCCGACAGCAACAGTAAGTTTGGGGACGAGTCCTTGAAAATCGGCTGGCTTGATGGCAAATGTCTCAGGCATGCCGATATGTTCCAGATTATTAGCGGGTTCGCCTTTAATCTGAATATCTAATCCTTTCTTTAGCTTGATAACTTTTGACATTATAACTTATGGTATTAATTTTGAGGGCAAAAGTAGGTAATCGAACCTTTAATCCAAATAAATGTGTAAACAAATATTTTGGTGTGAAGAAACAATAAATCAATGAATTAAATAATACATTTAAGAATTAAATACAAATTTCAGATAATTAATGCTGTCTAATTCATTATTAATCTAAATGATATGTCCCTTAAAAATTTGCTTTTCAATATTAAGCTGAAAATTAATGTATTCATTTTGGCATTTTATATTATTGCGTCGACAAGTAATGCAACTGCCGTCAATGCGCCATCAGGACCTTTAAAGAATGGCATTTTTCGTGAAAACATCCGATCGGTTCAATTTGTTCGCGAGGGGTGGGATTTTTCCCAGCCCGTCCTTGATCTCGGTGCCGATCAACGATTACTGTTGAAATTTGATGAATTGGCTGAAGGTGTA
Source organism: Bacteroidales bacterium (assembly GCA_038236995.1). GTDB lineage: Bacteria > Bacteroidota > Bacteroidia > Bacteroidales > Prolixibacteraceae > JAAFHB01. The sequence goes on from JBBRZE010000069.1 coordinate 29,943, forward strand.
ACAAATTTTGTTTATACAATAACTCATTGTGACTCGGAATGGTATCCTTCAAGGCTAGTGCAGTCGGAATATATGGAAGGGTTTATTGAAAATCCGGTTACTGATTATGCCGCCTCGGTTAGTACCACTTCCAGATATACCAACTATTTGTTATCGATCCCGAACGAAAATGTCCGTTTTCGTATTTCCGGGAATTACTTGTTGACGGTTTTTGACGAGGGAAACAGGAGTGCCCCCGTGCTGACACGTCGTTTTTATATCGTTGAACCCTCAACAGACGTTCGTGGAGAGGTTAAAAAAGCAACTTTTGAAGGATATAAAGGTCGTGATCAGGAGGTAGACTTTACTATCGACTATTCCCGTTTTAGCATGCAGGATCCGAGAACTGAGGTTAAAGTGGTGGTCACCCAAAATTCGAGATCAGATAATAGTCTGACAAATCTTAAACCATTATTCGTTAGAGAAAATCAATTAAGCTATGACCTTAGTCGCGAGAATGTGTTCGCAGGTGGAAACGAATTTCGGAATTTTGACACCAAAAATATCCGTATGAACGGATTGGGGGTAGTAAACATCGAATTTATCAATCCAACATATCATGTTGAATTGCGAACTGATCAGATTCGTCGTGAACGTGATTACAGTAATGAGAGCGATTTGAATGGCCGCTACCTTATAAAGAACGACCGGGTCACGGATTCGGACCTTGAAGCAGATTATATACTAGTCCACTTTTCGCTCCAAATGCCGGAACCATTATTAGGTGGGGAAGTCTATTTTTTCGGTGGATTATCTGACTGGCAATGCCAGCCGGCAAATAGAATGAAGTGGAATTTTGAATCGAAACGTTATGAAGCAACGGCTTTATTAAAACAAGGGTTTTACGATTATCAGTATGTTTATGTCGAAAATGGCAGTAATAAAATCGACAACACACTGTTAGAAGGAAGCTATGTGGAAACTGAAAACGATTATCAGATTTTTGTTTATTATCGCAACTTTTCATCGAGATATGACAAATTAATCGGCTACAGAACAATTAATTCCGTTAAACGATAGACAAAAGAAAACCCGCTTCGTTTAAAAAGTGGGCTCTCAATTTATATATAGGGGGTAATTATTTTACTTCTTCAAAA
>JBBRZE010000070.1:0-30793 GCA_038236995.1 Bacteroidales bacterium
AACTAAATTTTGTACGTTCGATCTTCGATTAAAACTACTACCAATGAGCACATTTACCCGGCGAAATTTCATTAAAACATCTGTAATTGGTTCAATTGCAGTATCAGGAATATCAACACTATCTGCTTTTACCGGTTCAATGGAACAGGTTCAAAAAGAGACATCAGTTGCGCTGACTACCGGCGATAACCGTGCCGATCTGGCATTTCGTGCACTGGAGCCTTTTGCAAAAGAGATCCGGCATGCGATCGGGAATCGTCGGGTAGTGCTCAAACCCAACAACGTACTAACAAATGTTCCGTTGACTTCGACGCATGTCGATACGCTCGAAGGAGTTCTGGAATTTCTAAAGTCAATTAAGAAGCTTGATAATGTGATTATTGCAGAATCGGCTGCAAACGGACCAACTTTCGATGGTTTCGACAATTACGGCTATTTCCGACTGGTGAATAAATACCCGGTTAAGCTGGTCGACCTCGATCAGCAACCTTATGACCTACTGCATGTTTTTGATGAAAAAGACTTCCGGCCACATGCCATGAGGATGTCACACGTCTTGCTTGATCCTGATTCCTATATTGTTTCTGTTGCAAGAATGAAAACGCACGACCGTGTGTTGGCTACGCTTTCGCTGAAGAATATTGTCTTTGGCGCCCCCATCAAAGATGCCGGATTCAGCTGGACTTCAAATCGAAAACCAGGAGCCCAAAGTGACAAGGCAATAGCTCATGGCAGCGGATTTAGGGGAATCAACTATAATCTTTACGCGCTTTCCAAACATTTACATCCCCATCTTGCTTTGATTGATGGTTTTGAAGGGATGGAAGGAAACGGTCCGAACAGTGGAACACCAGTCGATCACCGGGTTTGCGTTGCAAGTACCGACTGGCTGGCTGCCGATCGTGTTGCGATTGAATTGATGGGAATCGACTTCGCCAAGGTAGGCTACCTGAATTTCTGTAACCAGACAGGCATGGGAATTGGAGATTTAAGCAAGATTGAGATTATTGGAGAAACCCTTTCAAACCATATAAAGCGCTATAAATTAAACGACAACATTGAAAAACAATTGATCTGGATGAACCCTGTGGTATGACGATAAATCATTTCAGAATAAGACAATCAGTATTTCTGTTATTCCTGCTAATCTTAGAATTATTTTGTGCCTGCTATAGTCTGAAAGCACAACCCTTTCAGGACATCACGCATTACAGTCAGGTTTTTGGCAAACAGAAAACTTACAGACTCTATCTGCCTGATAATTATAAGCTTTCCGATAAAAAATATCCGGTGATTTATTTCTTCCATGGCTGGGGAGGAAGGTATTACAAGGATGACAGTGCCAAACTAGCATACGATAAACTGGGAGAACTGGTAGATAAATACCAGGTTATCCTCGTGATGTGGGATGGAAATATGGATGAGTCGGAACCCCGTCCCTACAACATTGGGAACCACGCGGATGTAAAATTCAACGTGCAGATGAAAGATTATTTCCCTGAACTGGTTCACTGTATTGATTCAGCTTACAGAACTTTAACCGACCGTAATCACCGGGGAATCATCGGCTTCAGCATGGGTGGAATCATGTCGAATTACATCGCCGGGAAATACCCTGATTGGGTGTCTGCCGCGGTGAATATGGTTGGAAGTCCTGAATTTTTCATCGGTCTTCCTGATAATCATACACTTTATCAGAATAGGTATACCTTTGATAATCTGCGTGATGTCGGACTCCTTTTTCATAACCGCGATTCATGTCAGATGACCGGACTCAATGATGAAGTAAACCAGGGCGCTACCTGGAGCGGATTGAAAAATTACGAATACCATAAATTACCGGGTGGTCACAAAGTTGATGATCCGGGTGAAACGAAAGTATTTGAATCTGCCATTCGATTTGTAACCAACCAGTTTGAGAAACCTGCTCCCTTAAATCCAAGCTGGTCGCATTATGACCTTTGCCCTGACTTTACACTTTGGGGCTATTCCGTGAAAAGCAATAAAAACGAACCTGGTTTTTTGTTCCTTCGGAATGTGGATGTGAACGGCTTCGGATTTTACACAAAAAAGTGGCTTCCGGAAGGTCCCGCACTTAAAAACATCAAAGCCGCAATTTCAACTGCGCCGGTTTATGTACCCAACGCTGCTTATGAAATTCGAAGTTTCAATCAAAAAGAAAAGCAGCTTACTTCATTCGAATCGATTGCTGATCCGAACGGAAGATTAAATTTTCAATTGAGTGGTGAAGGGGTTGAAATCGGTATTTCAAAGAAAGGACAACAACCCGGTTTCGCAGCGATAGGTTACCAGTTTCCAAAAAACCAGAAATATCTCCGGACGAATAAACAAAGTGAATTATCAATCAGCCTATTTAAACGTGCCGGAGTTACCGGACCTAAAGGACCATTAAATGTATCAATTTCATGTGCTGACAGTTCTGTTACTACTCCAAATCCAAAACAGGAAATCAATTGGCCGGAAAACGAACATATCTTCCGAACTAAACCCTTCAAAATTTACTGCAATAAAACTCCGCCGTCCGATGGTTCGCCCGAAATGCTTCGGATTAAAGTGGTGATGGAATATGATACAGTGAATTCCGAGGACTATTTGCTGCTTCCCGTTTTCTATGACGTACCGTATTTTACAAATATTCAGGTTGATGACGGCCAACGGATAACTGCTTCCGGGCAAGTGAAGAATGTTAAACCTGCTGTTGCTGGTTCAATTTACGGAACAGGAAACGGAGACGGAAAAGTTTCAGCAGGGGAACAAATCATGCTCTACGAAAACGGTCATCGCCTCAGGCTATTTAGCGACGATCCTTATGTAATTGCCGGTGACGAAAAGTTGATCGATGAAGTTTTACAAGCTGTCTGGCCCGATGGTTATACGCTCAGTTCGGTTGTGAAAATTGCAGACAATTGCCCGGAAGGACACGAAATAGAATTCATATCTCACTACGAGACTAAAACATACATGCCGATTCACCGGCTGGTAAAATGGGGGAAAGTAAAGATAAAGGTCGAAGCTCGTTAATGCAAAAACGACTTTGCATATTTTCTGTCAATAAAGCTGTCCCAAATCTGTTTGATTTTAAGTAAAGCTTGGTGGCCCATTTGCGGTTGACACAAAAAATACTAAATTTTGCGATGGATCCTGATGAGCCGTTTGAATTACTATATTTACCATCGTTTTGAGAACTACCAAACATGCCACTTCAATTGGATGATAAAAGCAGAACAAAAGCAGACGAACTTTTTGATCGGACAAAAGCTGATGATCAGAAAGCGCTTGAGCTCTTATTTGCGGTCTATTTTCCCCGGCTTAACGATTTTTCAAGGAAGGTCATTAAAGATGATGGTATTTCGCAGGATATTGTGCTGGAGGTTTTTATGAAAGTCTGGGAAAAAAGGGCGACGATCGAAAGCCTGAATATTGAAGCCTTTCTGTTTAAACTGGTCCGTAACCGATGCATCGATTACATCAAGCACCTCAAAGTGATGAATAACCGGATGCAGAAGATTCAGATTTCTACCCAATACGAAGAATTGTACCGGATCGATTTTATCGGAAACGAACCATATGTATTGATTGAACAGGAACTTAAAACCAAAATTGAAAAAACTATCCAAAGCCTTCCCGATCGTTGCCGCGAAGTTTTTACACTGAGCCGGATAAACGGTCTAAAGAATAAAGAGATTGCTGAAAAGCTGGGAATTAACATTAAAAATGTCGAACGGCATTTGAACCGCGCTTTGCAATCGTTCCGTGGAAATTTTAAAGACGAACTGCCACTTGCACTGATTGCACTGGTATTAAATAACTTATAATTTTTCTGAAAAATATTCGCTTTCCAATGATGGGTAAACTGCACTCTTTTTAGTTAAAGTATAAGAGTACCAAACAAACTAATGAACCAACAGGAATATCAAAATATAATTTACCGCTACTTTCGGGGGCAAATCACTGAAAGTGAATACGAACTGCTGACGAATTATCTTCAGGTTGACGCTAACCATGAATACTTTGAACAGGCTAAACGGGAATGGAACCTGAATCCCGAAATGGACGAAGCAGGCCGAAAAAACTGGAATCGTCTGGAATACCAGATAAATAAAACTACCGCTACTACTATTAAAATGCCGGTTACGCGTAGACTTTGGATTCGTGTGGCATCCATTGCCGCAATATTAATCGTCGGTCTTTTCGGCGGAAGTGCTTTAACCTATTTATTTTCAGACCACAGTATTAAACAGGAGGAATTGGTTTTTGAGACACCACGCGGTGAAAAATCACTCGTGAAACTTCCTGATGGTTCGCAGGTATGGCTCAATGCCAACTCAAGGTTAGTCTATCATTCGTTTTCATCCAGACACCGGCAGGTAGAATTGAAAGGCGAAGCTTTTTTCAAGGTCGCCCACAATGCGAATGCTCCGTTTGTAGTAAAAACCAGCAAATGCGAGATCGAGGTTCTGGGTACCTCCTTTAATGTAATGGCTTACGATGAATTTGGACGGCAGGAAATCAGCCTGTTGACAGGAAAAGTAAATGTGCAGACTAATAATATTCACCAGGTTATCAATCCGGGGCAAGCATTGATATTAAAAGATCAAAAGATGCAGGTTATTGATTCGAATACTTCGCAGTCTTCAGGCTGGGTCGATAATAAATTCAATTTCCGGAATATTCCTTTATCAGAATTGATGAAACGACTCGAGAATTGGTACGATGTGGATATCACGCTTGATATCAAAACTTGTAAGGAAGTCAACTTCACGGGAACCTTTAAAAACGAAGAGACCATTTGGCAGGTACTCGATGCAATAAAAGTTTATACACCAATACAATATCAAAAAACCGAATTAAGAAAAATTAGAATTACTGTGAATTAACTAAAAAAAGACGTCAGCTGAGCGGCAACTCGTCTGACGTCGGGTAATGTGAATTAATATTAACAATTAAATCGAAGTAAAAGTATGGAAAAAAATGATCCGAAGCACGGGCATCGGCGATGTTTTGTGCTTAAAAAAATGTTTAACATTATGAAATTAACGACCTTATTGTTGCTTATTCCGCTTTTCCAGGTCGCGGCGCACTCCTACGCACAGGAGACCCGTTTGAATCTGAAGTTTGAAAAAGAGACACTGGAAAGCGTATTCAGTAAAATTGAACAAAATTCGAATTTCTCGATTTTTTACAAAAATGAATTAATCAAAAATTCGAAGAAAGTAAGTGGCGAATTTGAAGATGCTCTGATCTTTGAAGTGCTCGATCAGATTCTGAAAACAGAAAACCTGACTTATACCGTAAAAGACAAGTTGATTATGATTGTGCCAAAAGAATCAGCAACAATCGAATCGAGCAGTCAACAACCGCAAAAAAAATCGGTTAGCGGGAAGGTAACAGACTCATATGGAGGCTCTTTGCCGGGTGTTGCTGTTGTAATAAAAGGCACCACTACAGGAGTTATTACCGATAATAACGGAAGCTATTCACTTACTAATCTTCCTGAAAATGCAATTTTGCAATTTTCGTTTGTGGGTATGAAGATGCAGGAGATTGCTATCGGGAGCAAATCAACTGTAGATGTTAAACTTGCCGATGAAGCAACAGGCATCGAAGAAGTAGTGGCCATTGGTTATGGAACAATGAAAAAGAGCGATTTAACCGGGTCTTCTTCAAGAGTTTCATTGGGAGACAAGGCTGCACCTGCAAACACAAACCTTTTGCAAGCATTATCCGGGGTATCGGCGGGTGTAAATGTCCAGGGATCCGGTCTTTCAGGTACAGAACCTAATCTTTCGATAAGAGGTCAAACCTCACTATCTGCAAGTGACCGGCCATTAATTGTGCGGGATGGTATCATATATAATGGTGACATCGCGGACATTAATATCAGTGATGTCGAATCAGTAGATATTCTAAAGGATGCCAGTTCTGCCGCAGTTTATGGATCAAGGTCTGCCAATGGGGTAATGCTGATCACCACAAAAAAAGGTAAATCAGAAAAGCCATCTGTCTCATTTAACATGTCTTATGGCTTTCAGGATATGACAAATAATCCGATGAAAGTGATGAACGGCGAGCAATATGCAGAACGACTTGTCGATTATTATTATCAGCAAAATTTATATACCTGGTATAAAACAAAACCAACAAGCGCTACAGGAAAACCAGTACGACCTGATATTACTGACCGTAATATTGTAGCTGCCCGTCTGCGCACACAGGAAGAAAGGGATAATTACCTTGCAGGAAATGAAACAAACTGGGTTGATGAGATTACAAGAATAGCGCCAATTCAGAACTACAACCTCAGCTTTTCAGGAAAAACTGAAAAGAGCAATTACTTTGTCTCAGCATCATATGCCAAGGAAGAAGGAATACAAATGAACGACCAATTTTCAAGAATCACTTTGAATAGTAATGTTGAAAGCAAAATTACCGATTGGTTTACATTGGGATTAATTTCGTCATACTCCTATCGCGATTATTCAGGAATTGAAGCCAGTCTTGCATCAGCCAGGGTCGCCAGCCCTTTTGCAAATAATAAGATTGGTCAACCAAGTCACGATATGTATCTTACCGGAGAAGCATATATGCCATTCCCCTTAAATAATTTATATATCGACAATAGTGATATCAGAAATAACCTTTTTCTTGTAGGTAGTGGTAAGATAACTGTTCCCTGGGTAAAGGGGCTGACCTACGAATTGAATTATTCAACGACATATTTAACAAGAAACAATAACACCTTTTATCCGGTAACAGTTCCGGAAGGTTCGGGAAACAAAGGTCAGGCAATAAAGAATCCCTATGAGGAGAGAAATTCAATTGTAAACAATATTGTTACTTACCTCAGAACTATTGGTAATCACCAGGTGAATGCAACCCTGCTATACAGCCGCGAAAATCGAAATGCACAAAGTTCAACGCTCAATGCGCAGGGTTTCGATAATCCAGTTTTAGGTTACAATAATATGGGACTCGGTACTGTTGCGACAGTTGCGTCGACAGCATGGGAAGAAAACAGCCTTTCATACATGGCCCGTGCAAATTACACCTACAAAAACCGGTACATGGCGACTGCAACCATTAGGCGAGACGGTTTCTCTGGTTTCGGAGCAAACAATAAGTTTGCCAACTTTCCTTCAGTTTCAATTGGTTGGGTGGCTTCAGAAGAATCATTTCTTAAAGATATGACATCAGTCTATTTAAAATTGAGGGCATCTTACGGGAAAAATGGAAACCAGGGTATCGGCCGTTATTCAAGTTATTCCACAATGAAACCCGATGCTTATATCTATGGAGCCACTACAGCCATAGCTGTTTATCCAAACACTTTAGGTAATACCAATTTGGGATGGGAAACAACATCATCTTACAACTTAGGTCTGGACTATGCATTTTTAGATCACAGAATATCAGGTTCTATTGATGTGTACAAGGCTAAAACAACAGATGTATTAGTTAAAAGAGCCCTCCCACCTGCTGCAGGATATCCCGATATATGGGCCAATATCGGAGCAATCGATAATAAAGGTATTGAATTGCAATTAAATACGATCAATCTAACTGGTCGTCTAAATTGGACAACGAATTTCATATTTTCGTTAAACAGGGATAAGATATCCAAACTTTACGGTGGTGCAAATGACAAGGATGTTGGAAATTCGTGGTTTGTCGGGGAACCAATAAGTGCTCTTTATGATTATAAAATGGCAGGAGGTCTCTGGACCGAAGAGGAACTTTACAGCGGCAAAAGCCTTGCAAATTGGTATCCAGGTCAGTTTAAATATGTCGATCAGAATAAAGACGGAATTATTGAACCAAATGCTGACAGAACTATAATTGGATATAAGACACCTAATTATCGTTTCAGTATTAATAATTTATTATCGTACGATAATTTCTCATTCTCTTTCCTTATAAACTCAATACAGGGTGGTAATGATTATTATTTAGAAAATAATAGTTCTGTTGTAAATGTCGACTGGCGTTCTGATAATGTCTACAGGATTAACGCTTCCGCGGTTCGTCCTTACTGGACACCCGACAACGGTGTAAATAATGCTACCGGAGTATATAATTCCCCTGCCGTAGCGAGTGGAGTTTACGAAAGCAGAAGCTTTGTAAGATTACAGGATGTTTCCCTTTCATACAACTTTGGCCCTAAATTACTCAGAAGTTTAAAAATCGCCAATTGCCAGTTTTTCGTTTCCGGTAAGAATCTTTACACCTGGACAAAATGGTCAGGTTGGGATCCAGAGGTCGGAGCTACTACTTCTACAACTGATTTTCCTCTTATGAGAAACATTACCACAGGTTTTAGGATCACACTCTAAACTATCAAAATTTTCAGTTTAACATTTATGAACTCAAAATTAAAAAAAACAATGAAAAAATATTTATATACTTTTGGCAGACAGTGCATATTGCTTGCCGTTATTCCGCTTTTAATGTTTTCCTCCTGCTCTGAAGATGTGCTAAAGGAGAAACCACTTGATTTTCTTGCACCTGAAAATGCCTTTAACACCGTTCCTGGAATTCAGCAGGGAATTTCCGGATTGCATTTTACAGTTCGTTATTCATGGTATACCGAAAATACTCAGCAAGAAATATGCATGATGCTTGGAAGTTTAGGAACGGACGTCGCCTTTCATGGCGAAGATCCTAACAGTACAGGTTTTTTATGCAATTATGTAACTTATCTGACGCCTGCAAATGCCAACATGAGCAATATCTGGACATGGAATTACCAACTTATTCAAAGAGCCAATGTATTAATTGAAAGCATCAAAACATCAAATCCTGATATTTGGACAAGCGAAACTAAGAAAAATGAATATTTAGCCGAAGCAATGTTTTTCAGGGCTTATGCCTATCGCATTCTCGTCACATTTTATGGAGACGTACCACTTGTAAAAGATGTGATTAAAACTGTAAAAACTGATTTTGTCAGAGCTCCAAAAGCAGAAATTTACAAGCTGATGGAAGAAGATCTCACTTTTGCAGTTGCAAATTTGCCGAAACGGGGTAAGGAAGAAGGGCCAGGCAGGATAACGCAGGCTGCTGCCTACCACATGATGAGTGAACTATACATAACAGAAGCCAAATACCAGTTGGCAGTAGATGCTGCTTCAAAAGTAATTGATGGAGGCGAATATGCACTGATGACGAATCGTTTCGGATCAACCACTGATGTATTTGGTTCAGGTGATGTATTTTTAGACCTCTTTGCTTACGGAAATCAAAACTTATCTGAAAATAAGGAATCAATATGGGTAATTCAAATTGAGCCTCTTGTTACCGGCGGTAGTCAGTTTCCAGGTGAGAGAGCCTGGGGTCCAGCCTATTTCCGAATGGGCAATACTCCGGATGGCTTTCCGGCTTTCAGAGGTGAACTCTATGCTGGTAAATATACAGGATACTCTGATACTTTAGGTCGTCCGGTATCATGGATTCATCCTACTAATTATGCAGCTTATGATATATGGAGAAGTGATTGGAAAAACGATATCCGTAATGCAAAACATAGTATAAAACGAGACTTTTATTACGACAATCCAGCCTCAGCCTTTAATAAGAAAAAAATCGATTTCAAACTTTATCCTGCAGGCTCAAGAGATCCCTTAAGAGATACCTGCCAGTATATTTATCCATACTTTATGAAGCATGCCGACCCTGGTCACCATTTTACAGATCCCGCCCGGTCGGGTGGTGGAGCGAATCATAAAGATGTATATGCAATTCGCCTTGCCGAAACCATACTTCTTCGTGCTGAAGCTTATGTAGGTTTAGGAAAGAAAGACCTTGCAGCAGCAGATATTAATGCAATCCGAAACAGGGCTCATGCTACGCCAATTGACGCTTCAAAAGCAGATTTGGATTACGTACTCGATGAAAGGGCCAGAGAACTCTATGCAGAAGAGTTCCGAAATATTACTTTACGCCGAATGGGCAAGCTGGTCGAAAGAGTCAGACGTTATAATAATAACCCTAAAAATCCAGGATTAAATATTCAGGATTATAATGTTCTGTTTCCCATACCTCAAAGCCAGATTGATCTAAACATTGATGCTGTGATGCCTCAAAACCCTGGTTATTAGCAAAACTGGCGAACAGATGAAAAAAAGAATCAATCATCACATTACTTGGTGGTTATACTAGATTATCTTTCCTTGAAATTTAGCATCAGTGGATAACAGAAATGTTTCCACTGATGTTTAAAACGAATATAATATTAAAGAAAATAAGCAAATGAATTCAAATGAAAATTCACGCCGATCGTTTTTGAAAAATGCACTCTTGCTTTCGGCAGCAACTGCACTTCCTACGATTTGGACCAAAGCTTCTGCCAAAACATCTCCGGCATCAGGACTGGCAAGTGCCGGCGAACGGGTTAATCTGGCCTGTATCGGGATAGGAAACCAAGGCGGCTCGGATGTTATGTCCTTATTTAACACAGGCCTGGCTAACATAGTAGCATTTTGCGATGTCGATATGGGTGCACCACATACACATAAAGTACTCGAAAAATTCCCGGATGTACCACGCTTCCAGGATTTCAGAACGATGTTCGACAAGATGGGGAGTCAGATTGAAGCTGTTTCCGTTGGAGTACCCGACCATTCGCATTTCCCGATTGTAATGATGGCAATGGGTTTGGGAATACATGTTTACGTAGAGAAGCCAATGGCCCGGACTTTCAACGAAATTGAGCTGATGATGAAGGCGGCTAAAAAATATCCGAAGGTGGTTACCCAAATGGGAAACCAGGGGCATTCCGATGCAAACTATTTCCAGTTTAAAGCATGGACCGAAGCCGGTATTATAAAGGATGTTACCGCAATCACTGCCCATATGAACTCTCCGCGCAGATGGCATGGCTGGGATACCAATATTAAAAGTTTCCCGCCTGCAGAACCAATTCCGGGAACACTTGATTGGGATATCTGGTCGGGAGTCGTTCAAAAGCATGACTATAACAAGGACTTCATCAATGGACAATGGCGCTGCTGGTACGATTTTGGTTTGGGTGCGCTCGGCGATTGGGGTGCTCATATCATCGATACCGCCCACCAGTTTCTGGACCTGGGACTTCCTTACGAAATTAGCATGTTAAAAGCGGAAGGACACAATCCATTTTTCTATCCAATGTCTTCTACAATATTATTCAGGTTTCCTGAACGTGGAAACATGCCACCGCTCGATATCACATGGTACGATGGCGTCAACAATATTCCGCAGGTGCCCGAAGATTATGGCGTATCCGAATTAGATCCAAACATTCCACCAACAAGCGTTGGAAAGATTCAGCCTGCTAAATTGAATCCTGGAAAGATCATTTACAGCAAGGAACTTACTTTTAAAGGTGGTTCGCATGGCAGTACCTTATCAATTATTCCTGCTGAAAAAGCAAAAGAAATGGCGTCCAAACTTCCTGAAGTTCCTAAAAGTCCTTCGAACCATTATGCTAATTTTCTGAAAGCCTGTAAAGGTGAAGAGAAAACCCGTTCACCATTCGAAATCGCAGGTCCTTTGAGCCAGATTTTTTCATTGGGAGTGATGGCACAAAAGCTGAACACTAAACTTGAATTCAACAGAGATACCAAGAACATCACAAACAATAGATTAGCGAACGAACTTTTGGTAGGACTTCCTCCCCGTAAAGGATGGGAACAATACTATAAAGTTTAAATTTTAATGAATTTCCTTTTTGCTTACCGTAGATTAAATAATTTACAAATGAAAAGAACAATCATTTTATTAGTTATTGTATTATTGGCTGTTAGTGCATCCGTTGCCACAGCACAAGTGGTGCGACCCGGCCAGCAGCTTCCTCCTGAAACAAGCGAAAAATTTAAAATCGGGATGGCAGGATTTACATTTCTCAAGTTCGACATCGATAAAACGCTTGAGACAATGAAACGAGTTGATGTGCACTATCTTTGCATCAAAGATTTTCACCTTCCGCTAAAAAGTACTGACGAACAAATCGCTGAATTTCATGCAAAACTAAAGGCAAGCGGGGTAACTGGTTATGCGGTTGGTCCGATTTATATGAAATCCGAAAAGGATATCGACAATGCTTTTGAATATGCCAAAAGGGTAGGGGTAAAATTGATAGTTGGGGTTCCTAATTATGATTTGCTTCCATATGTCGACAAAAAAGTAAAAGAATATGGCTTCAATTATGCGATCCACCTTCATGGACCGGATATTGCAACCTATCCTGATGCTGAAGATGTATGGAATCATGTGAAAGACCTCGATCCACGGATTGGCATGTGTTTGGATATTGGTCATGACACACGCAACGGTAAAGATCCGGTTGCTGACCTTAAAAAATACAAATCACGTGTATTCGACATTCATATTAAAGATGTTACCGGAGCTACGAAGCTCGGTTACTCACTCGAAGTTGGCCGTGGTATCATTGATTTTCCTGCTTTTGTGAAGATGCTTCGTAAAGTTGGATATACCGGCGTTTGCAGTCTAGAGCACGAGAAAGATATGGGCGATCCCTTTATGGGCATTGCTGAATCAATTGGTTATTTTAGGGGTGTAATCAGAACCACAAAAAAATAATTGGATGATTGATCGTAACTGATAAATATTTTCGTAATCATCATCATCAGGGAGGTTCTGAAATTGAACAGCAATATATCGAATTAATTATACCTAAATCAGGCATTCTTAGTAACAACTAAAAATGGTTTGAATTTACAGCCTGATTTTTCCATTTGCTAAAGTCTTTCATAAAAATAAGATTAAATTCATATTTTAGAACCTCCCTTTAGTATGCTTAAAAACCATAGTTTAACAACCAACTTTCGCTGGGTCATTCTTGGGTTACTTTTCATCGCTACTACCATTCTATACATTGATCGTTCAGCATTGGGCATATTGGCTCCCGAACTTCAGAAAAGCATTGGGTGGACGGAGGAGCAATACGGAATCATCAACAGTGTGTTTATGATTGCCTACGCCCTTTGTTTCATCTTGATGGGGCGATTGATCGACATTATCGGTACCCGGAAAGGCTACCTTATATCAATCGGAATCTGGAGCATTGCGGCCCTTGGCCATGCATTAGCCAGATCATGGATTGGGTTTGCTGTGGCAAGATTTAGCCTTGCAGTTGGCCAATCGGGAAATTTCCCGTCAGCTATTAAAGCTGTTGCCGAATGGTTTCCAAAAAAGGACAGGGCGCTCGCGGTTGGAATTTTCAATGGAGGTTCCAATATGGGTACAATTCTTTCACCTTTGATCATACCACCCCTGGTACTTGGGTTTAACAATTGGAGGGTTGGATTCCTTTGGACATTCCCGATCAGCATCATATGGGTGATTCTTTGGCTAAAGTATTTCAGACGTCCGGAAGAGAGCAAAAACGTTTCACTGGAAGAACTTCAGTACATTAATTCTGACAGCGTAGAGGAGATCGATACAAAAAAAGTCGGATGGAAAGATATCCTTCCGCATCGCGGAGCCTGGGCAATTGCCGTGGCTAAATTTATGGCTGACCCAATCTGGTGGTTTTACCTCTTCTGGGGGGCGAAATTTCTTAATGAGAAATTCGGCGTAAACCTTAAAGATATCGGGTTGCCTTTTTTCACTATTTACCTTGCATCATGGGGCTTGGGCATCTTCCTCGGATGGCTGTCATCGAAATTTATGAAAATGGGGTTTAGTTTGAACCAGGGTCGCAAATTCAGTTTATTGGCATGTGCACTTTTCGCAGTACCTGTGGCATTTGTACCACATACCACTAATTTGTGGCTCGCAGTCGGATTAATTGCCCTTGCTGCAGGAGGTCATTGCGGTTGGTCTGCAAATGTATTTAGCCTGATGTCTGATATTTTCCCAAAAAAAGCGATAGGTTCGGTTGCCGGATTTGGGGGTTTTGCAGGAGCGGTAGGAGGCGCAATAGTTGCCTTTTCTGTGGGCAAAATCCTACAGAATATTGGACCTGATGGTTATTCTATCCCTTTTGCAGTTGCCGGATCAGGATACCTTATTGCCTTGCTGATGGTTCACTTGTTAGTGCCAAAAATAAAAACGATCAATATTTAAAGGATTTTTAAATGAACAGCAGAGAAAGAATTCAAACGACACTTAATCATAAAGAGCCCGATTGTATTCCTTATGATCTGGCAGGAACTACAGTAACGGCAATTACGAAAAATGCCTATTTACGGGCAATGCAGTTTCGCGGACTTTCTACTGAAATTGGCGACTATAAGATTGATCCAATTCAGCAAATAGTTACCCCAAGCGAGGAAAATCTGATTTTACTAAAGTCAGATACAAGACGTTTAGGGGCTCAGCGTATTACCGATTACTCAAATACAAAACGGGTGAATGGACATACAACTGAAGTAACTGATTTTTATGGATGTAATTGGAAATTCGAAGAAGGACATGATATTTATTTTCACATGACTTATTCACCGATTGAAAAAGCCGATTCGTTATCCGGTTCCTTGCATTTGATTCCTCAAACAGATTGGGACAACTACATAAAAATACTTCGGCTCAACCTGAACGAGCAAATAGGAAGGGTTGGTGATTTCTGCGGAATAGCCGACAGAAATACAGCCGGATTGACCGAAAACAGTCTACGCATCCGTGGCTACGAAAACTGGTTTATGGATACGATGATTGATCCCGATGGTGTGGAAGCTTTGTTCGACCGTATTGTGGAAGACAAACTCAGATATTGGGACGCGATAATCGATTGGGCCATTGAAACAGGTAATGAGTCTAAAATACAAGTCATTTCGGAAGCTGACGATTTAGGTTCGCAGGCCACTACAATTATTGATCCGGATCAACTACGGCAAATGGTTATCCCTCATTTTAAAACCATTTTCACCCATGTAAAAAAGCGTTTACCCCATGTAAAAACCTTTATGCATAGTTGTGGCGCAATTCGTGAAATATTACCCGATTTGATTGATGCCGGATTAGATATTCTAAATCCCGTTCAGTTCACGGCTGCAGGAATGGATTTAAAGGAGTTGAAGAAGGATTTTGGAGACGTACTTACTTTTTGGGGTGGTGGTGTCGATACGCAATCAACACTGAACAACGGAAGTCCACAGAAGGTAGCCGATGAAGTGAAACGCATCATCGATATATTGGCTCCCGGCGGTGGCTTTGTGTTTGCACCGGTACACAACATTCAGGATGATGTTTCGCCCGAAAACTTCTGGGCAATGTGGGATACACTACAGAAATATGGTAAATACTAATTTAGAAAATCAATAAATATGAAAACTTCAAATCTGATCATCTTGCTACTTCTCGCATTATGCCTGAATGCGATAGCTGGCCCAAAGGAACGAATACTAAAAAATCCTTTTTTTGCTTTTAATAACTCTATGAATAAACAGGGGCTTGACTTTATTCCCTTCGAAACACAAGCTTCAATTCTGAAAAAATACGGCTTCGATGGCATCGAACATCGCGAGACACCAAAAATTATGGAACTCAAAGAAGCTCTTGATAAGCAAGGTTTAAAAATATATGCCGATTATGTCAAGATAGATATTGATCAGAAAGAACCATACCTGCAGGATTGGAAACAGGTAATTCCAAAACTGAAAGGAACAGGAATCATTCTTTGGGTACATATCCATTCTGAAAAATATAAACCTTCGGATGAAACTGCAGATAATGTAATAGTTCCGATAGTACAAGAACTTGCTGATTATTCAAAACCATACGGAGTTCGCCTTGCCATCTATCATCACGTTGGATTAGTTGCTGAAAAGGTGGAGGATTCCTATCGTCTGGCTCAAAAAATCAACCGCGATAATGTTGGTTCAGTTTTTAACCTTTGCCATTTTCTTAAAACAGATTCGGAAGAAAATCTGGAAAAAGTAATTAATCTTACGCTTCCGAAACTCTTTGCTGTTTCAATTTGCGGTGCGGATGGTGGTGATACAAAGAATATGGACTGGGACCGACTGATCCAGCCATTGGGGAAAGGAACTTTCGATACTTACCGTCTTATTGAAATACTGGCCGACAAGGGATTTACGGGACCCGTTGGACTGCAGTGCTATAATCTGAAAGGTGCGCCAGAAACATATCTGTTACAAAGCAGTGATGCATGGAAAATCTATAAGAAGAGATATTCGATGCAGGTCAATACAATTAGCAATGAAGAAAAGAAATCCGGATGGGAACTTTTATTTAACGGAAAAAATACTGAAAACTGGAGAGGAATAAATCAGAAATCTTTCCCTGCAACCGGTTGGAAAGTCGAAAACGGGGATCTGATTGCTTGTGCGGAAGGTGGTGCTGAGTCTGGCAACGGAGGTGATATTATTACCAAAAAGCAATACAGCAACTTTATCTTGAAATGGGAATGGAGAATGGAAACCAAGGGGGGTAACAGCGGCTTAAAATACTTTGTTCTGGAGGGTGTTGGAACTAACAAAGGCTATGGTTACGGTTTAGAATACCAAATACTTGACGACAAAAATCATTCATGGATGATAGAGGGTAAGATGAAAGCCAACGATTATCACACACTTGGATCGCTTTACGAAATTTACCCTGCTTCGCCTGACAAACGCCCAAGCCCGATCGGGTTATGGAACGAAAGTCAGATTGTTAGTAATGGAAATCAAGTGGAACATTGGCTAAACGGACAGAAAATATTGGAATACAATCGAGGAAGTTCCGACTTTAAATCAAAGATTGCAGCCAGTAAATTCAAGGATGTAGAAGATTACGGTGTTGTATCAAAGGGATATATATTGTTGCAGGATCATGGCAGTATTATTCATTATCGGAACCTAAAAATCAAACAACTTAAATAACCTGAAAATTATGAATTCAAGAAGAAATTTTCTGAAGAATGCAGCCGTCGGCACTTTTGGAACACTTACCATTCCAACAATACTCCCTTCCGCCGTATTTGGAAATTCAGCACCATCGAACCGTATTAATGTAGCCGTTATTGGATGCGGCCGTCAATCGATAGCTCCAAATATTCCGCAATTACTGGCATCAAAAAATGCCCAGTTAGTCGGAGTTTGTGATCTTGACTCATGGCGATTGGCCAATGCGGTAAAGCAAGTGAATGATGATTACTCTAAACAAAAAGGCACATCTTATAACGGTTGTAAAAGCTACAACGATTATCGCGATGTAATGCGGAACAAAGACATTGACGCAGTAATGATCGCCTTACCGGACCATTGGCATGTTCCAATGGCGATTGAAGCTGCCCGGGCTGGAAAGCATATTTCACTCGAAAAGCCAATTTCAACCTGTATTGGGCATGGCAGAAAATTGGTGGAAGCGATTAAAAAACATAAAGTAATCACACGAAACGACAGTGAATTCAGAACATTACCAAAGTTTTCACGCGCCATTGAATTGGTCCGCAATGGAAGGATCGGAAAAATACAACGGATTTACGTTGCTGTTCCGTCCGAAATAAATGGCTCGGCACTACCTCCTCAGCCCACTATGCCAATTCCAAAAGAATTGAATTTCGATATGTGGTTAGGGACTGCTTTTGAGGCTCCCTACACCGAAAAAAGAGTTCATGCTATTAAAGCATATGGAAGACCCGGTTGGATGCGGGTGGATACTTACTGTAATGGTATGATCTCAAACTGGGGTGCCCATCTGATGGGAATTGCCCAATGGGGACACAATACCGAATACACGGGACCTGTCTCCATTGAAGGTTCAGGAGATTTCGATAAAGGGCTGTGGAACACGATGAACCGTTTTGATATCAAATATCAATTTGCCGATGGTGTAGAGGTTTACTTTAAGATCGAACGTCCATATGTTCGTTTTGAAGGTACAAATGGCTGGATAGAAGTAGAATATCCTGACAAGCTTAGTGCCAGCTCACAAGAGATTCTTGATTCGAAGATTGGAGTAAATGAATTACAAATACAAGACTTACCTAGTGACAAAGAGGATTTTTTGCTCGCGATAAAAGCTGGTAAACCGTCACTTGAACCACTTGAAACGGCCCATCGGACAATTTCAATGTGTCAGTTGGGATTGATTTCCATTAAAACAGGATCAAAACTGACTTGGGATCCCGAAAAAGAAGAGATTATTGGAGATAATGCTGCTACCGCTTTATTGGATATTCCGATAAGAGAGAAGTATTTTAAATTTTGATATTCGTAGATTAAATATCGGGTTTATCAGATAAAAAATAAATGATCAACAGCTGTTGACTCGAAAATCGGGTCAACAGCTGGCAGATTTGGAATTTGCAATCACGTTAATCCTTTATTCTATTGATAGCAATATTTATTTTCTACTTTACATCCACCATTCAGGATTCATGCAGGTGTGTAAAACAGCGATTACAATCACGTTTTTGTGTTGTTCATCTGTAATATAATGAATTATAAATGGAAATATATTCAGGATTACTGTAGAAATATCATATTAACTCTTTTTCAATATCATCCACGGAACTATGGAAACCAAGAACATCTTCAGGATTGTTTTTGACTTATCAAACGTTCTCTCACAACATCTTTGTGCCTATTTTCCAACTTTTAGTTTTTGTGTGAAGCAGGAAAATCCACATCTCTCACTCCCACTTCAAATTATTTTTTCTGGTTCGCCTTTTCAGGATATAAAAATCATAATCAGCGCTCAACCTTCGTTTGAAAGTGGTATTTTTTTTGAGATAACAAAAGCATTTAATAAACCCGCTTCCGCATGATTTTAAGTTAGGCTCCTCGCCTGGAAAGGACTACTTTCTACCTGGGAACAAATATTTCCGTTATCGGTAAAAATTTCACACACATTTTATAACTTTGTTGAAAAATAGCATCATGGGAAACAAGGCAATAAAACTCGAACTAATTGAATGGGTGGCTAATCTGGAAGATGATGCAACGCTGAATTACCTGAAAATTGTCAAAGAATCAACCAATAAGCAGGATGATGACTGGTGGAACCTTTTATCGGATCAGGAGAAATCAGGCATATACAGGGGCTTACGAGATGTAGATGCTGGCAAAGTCGTAGCCCATGAAGATGTAAAGACAAAATATGGACTCTGATTACAAAATTTTCTGGACTGGAGAGGCCGTTGATAATCTTGCGTCGATCCTGGGTTATCTGGAAGAAAGGTGGACACAAAAAGAAGTCGGCCAATTCAAACACAAGTTGACCAAACAACTGGATCTCATTGTTCAAAACCCTGAAATATTTCCTATATCTCAAACCAATCCAAGATTGAGAAAAGCCGTCTTGAGTATTCATACGACCATCTTTTATGAACTTTCCGGGAAAATTATTTACCTGGTCTATTTGTTCAGCAATTACCAGAATCCGGATAGAATTAAATAGCCTCAACTATTTTATTTTCCGGCAATGCAATTACCTTCCTGCTTTTGGTTTGTGCGATGCATAAAAATCCATATCTCTCACTCCCACTTTAAATTATTTTTTCTGGTTCGCCTTTTCAGAATATAAAAATCATAATCAGCGCTCAACCTTCGTTTGAAAGTGGTATTTTTTTGAGAAGATGAAAGCGTTTTAATAACCCTCTTCATTCAGAAAGGTGCCGGAGATCAAAATAGCTGCCGGCACCTTTCCTGATTTAATTCAACCTTCCCTTCCGGAAATTATTCCGCGGTCGGTTCATCCCCACCCTTCTCTTTAGGCTGATGACGCCCTTTTATTTTGCGGATAGCAAACCAGCCATCTATAAAATCGTTGTCATTGATCATCCCTTCAAAGGCGTCATCCAGCTTGTCAAGCTCAATACGCGCCTCGCGCTTCAAATCTTTAATTGATCGTGTTGCACTCTTGCGGTCGTTGAAGATCAGGCCAATCGTTGGCTGCAGCTGTTCCAAAACGGCCAGTTCGGCAGCCAGAGATTCAAGTTCAACGGCAGTAACGTCATAAGCTGCAGTTTTATCGAGGTATTCATTCCCACGTTTGATAATCGTATTGCACTTGATTAAAGCCTTTTTCTCCGCCATATGATCAAAAGCGGTTTCAGCAATCGTAACATCATCCAACAAAACGCTGTCTTTTAAATTTTTACCATAATAGGAGAGCTTACGGCTGAGCTTATAAATCTTCTTAAAGAAAATGGTTAACATCCCGTTTTTCTGGCTAATATGACCACCGGGATCATTCGCATCCTGCGCCTTAAAGGTAGCAGCCAACTCCTGCTCATTCCCAATAACATTTGCAACAGTAGCAGCAATGGTTGACTTGTTCGACCACACATTTTCGGATTTTCGTACGTAGGCAATGGCCTCTTTTTCCATTTCCCAAAAAGTTTTTCCTTTTAAGTCCATGTTACATTTTTTTTATTAGTAATTAGAGTTTATTGCGTTTACGGATTAGGATACTAACTGGTTACAGTTTTTTTTGAAAATTTCTCATAATTATTCGAAGCTTCGAAAGAAGGAATAGGTTGGCCAATGTTTTGTCCACAAATCATGTAAAATCAGATTGAATTTTGCCTGCGTGACAGTGACAACTGCTTGCGAGAGACTGCATTTTGCTCGCGAGACAGAGATAAGTGCTTGCGGGGGATTGAACTTTGCTTGCGAGACCATGAAATCTGCTTGCGGGGGATTGAACTTTGCTTGCGAGACCATGAAATCTGCTTGCGAGAAATTGAATTTTGCCTGCGAGATCATGAAAACGGCTTGCGAGAGACTGCATTTTGCTCGCGAGATAGGGAAAAGTGCTTGCGAGGGATGGCATTTTGCCTGCGAGACAGCGACAACCGCCTGCGGGGAGTTGTTTTTTCCTTACGGAACCGGGCCAATGACAAACTGACGTTCATCAGCTCCCTGCTGCCCGGTTACCGGCACCGAATATCATGGAATCTCATTCAGATACTACTGGTTATATCCTGACAAACTAAATCAGATAAATATCAACCCGCTGATATATTGCATTTAAATATTTACTATTATTGCATAGTACTACCCAGAGGTTCGACAATGCGAAAAACAATTGATATTCAGTTTGAAGACAATCTTCCGATACCTAAATACCGGCAGATTATCGATGCGATTCAGCTAAAGATCAAAGCAGGCGACTTGAAAAAGGGAGATAAAATCCCATCGCTGAACCAATTTTGCAAACAATACGGGCTTTCGCAGGATACGGTTCTGATGGCTTACAACGAGTTGAAATCCAAAGGAATCATCACTTCACAGGTTGGGAAGGGTTATTATATTCAGAACGAAAATACCGGCTTCAAACACAATGTTCTGCTCGTCTTCGACCGGCTTACAGCGTATAAGGAGGATTTGTACGATTCGTTTAAAGAGGCACTTAAAAAAGATGGCAGTGAACAGATTTTTTTTCACCACAACAACCTGAAAATGTTCCAGGCAATCATTGATGGAGCTGTCGGGGAGTATTCCGAGTATGTAATTATGCCTGTCGATCATCCTGAAGCAATGAACCTGATTGGGAAATTGCCTGCCAATAAAGTGTTTATCCTCGATCAGGGGAGAAAAACGTATAACGATATTTATCCCTATGTATGTCAGGATTTCGAACGCGACATTTACCGCATTCTAAAGAACAATATTCAGCTCGTCAGCAAATACAAGCGGCTGGTGCTGGTGATCCGCAATCTTAAATCGCATTACAAAGACATCGCCACAGGATTCCGCGATTTTTGCAGGCAACATCCGGTTCCCTGCGAAATAGTGAGCGATATTAAATCGTTTGAAATAAACCCGGGCGATGCGTTCGTGGTGGTTGACGACCGCGATCTGGAATTTCTGGTCCGTTATTCGATTGAAAAACAACTTCTTTTGGGAACTGAAATGGGAATTGTTTCTTACAACGAGGCACCATTGAAAGGCATTGTTGCCTCAGGAATTACGACCATCTCTACCGATTTTGCCCAGATGGGGAAAAGTATGGCTGAAATGATCCTCAACCATCAGAAGCTGAAAATTGACAATCCTTTTCTGCTAAATAAAAGAGCCTCATTATAAAACGACTAAGCTATGAAACGAATTCTATTTCTTGTGCTCGTTTGTATTCCGTTCCTGGCAAGTTCTTCTAACAAAGAGGGACGTACAGTGATCAATTTGAATGGTATATGGCAATTCGATCAGACAATCAACGCTTTTCCGCCTGTAAAATTCACACGTACCATTCCTGTTCCGGGACTTGTGCATATGGCGGAACCCAAAATCGAGGATTACGACAAATTCTTTAAACGTGCAGACAAGGTAGAAGCCAAAGAACAGCACAATCTGTATAACATCGATTACACCCCACGGTACAGCTGGTACCGGAAATCGGTTTTTATTTCCAAAGATCTGGAAGGCAAAGAGGGAATGATCACGATTAAAAAAAGCCAGTATGTGACGCAGGTTTATGTGAATGGCATTGACATGGGAACCTCAATGGCTTGCTACACGCCGGTTGAGTTTCCTGTTACGAACGCGTTAAAATATGATGCAGAAAACGAAATACTGATTAAAGTTGGTGACCGGGTTTGGTTACCAGGCGAAGCTGCTGGCGGAACAGACAAGGAGAAAGAGCACTATCTTCCGGGAATCTGGGATGATGTTTTAATTTCATTTACAGGAAAAATGCGTGTTAACAGGTTGCTGGTGTTGCCATCCGTTGCCGGGAAAAAAATCACAATTAAGGCGCAGATCAGAAACTTAAGTCCCGCCCAGATTTTTTATGGCGACGCGATGAGTGATTCAGTGACACTTGATATTTCGATTGCTGAAAAACTAACCGGGAAAGTGGTTGCCGTCAGGAGTGGCCGGTTCGCTGCCAAACGCGACAATCTCTCCGAGGCGATCATGGAGATTCCCGTTAAAGCGTTTACAAATTGGTCGCCCGATCAGCCTTTCCTCTATCTGGCAAAAGCGACGCTGAAAACAGACAAAGGCGTTTCAGATGAAATAAGCAAACAGTTTGGAATGCGCGATTTCACACGGAAGGGGAAGTTCTTTTACCTGAACGGTGAAAAAATCATCCTGCGGGGAACCAATGTTACGCTTCAGCGCTTTTTCGAGGATCCGGATTGCGGTAACCTGGTTTGGGATAAAGAATGGGTGAAGAAATTGCTGGTTGATTATCCCAAGAAACTCAACTGGAATATGATGCGTATTTGTGTGGGTATTGCCCCCGATTTTTGGTACGACATTGCGGATGAGAATGGGTTGATGTTTCAGAATGAATGGCTTTACTGGCAGAATCATGGCTGGGATGATCAGATTCGCAAGGAATATACCGACTGGGTATGGACCGACGGAAATCATCCGAGCATCGCCATTTGGGATGCGATCAACGAAAACTGGGATGATTATATTGGCAACACGCTGATTCCGGAATTGAAAAAGCTTGATCCGACACGCGTCTGGGATGCCGGTTATATGACAGGGGATAAAATGACATTCGATGAAATGGACGAACCCCATCCCTATCAGGGACGAATCAGTAGTATGCAACCTGGTTCAGGCAAAGACTTTTACCCGCTTGGAAACCTTGATTTCAAACCCGGAATCCTACGAAATATACAGGAATCAGGTTCTGCACAACTCGTGAACGAATATGGCTGGATATGGCTCTGGCGCAACGGGAAACCAAGCAAATTAACAGTTGATGTTTTTGACTACTATTTGGGTAAGAATTCAACCCCCGAACAGAATTGGGAATTGCAGGCTTACTGGATGCAGCTCGAAACCGAGTGGCTCCGAAGTGAACCTTCCATCGCAGGCGTTCTGGCATTTTGCTACCTGGCCAATAATTACGGTTACACCGGCGACTGGTTTTCGGGCAATATCAAAGATTTGAAGCCAACTCTTACACTTGACTGGTTTCAGCATGCCTTTGCACCCGCGGCCACTTTTATTAACCTGACAGACGAACGATACACCAAATTTATTGAACCTCATCAGCCAGGCTCAACAATGCTGTTTAATTTGGCCGGCATTAATAATTTTGGATCTCCGGTTACAGGAACCGTAAAAATCAGGTTGATTGATAATACCGGGAAATACGTTTCGGAACAAACCCTTCCTGTACGATTACAATCTTTCCTGCGAACTGACATTCCTGTTTCGCTGACATTGCCTTCACAAATTGGTGGTTACGTTCTGGTTGCTGAATTTACGCCCGAAAACGGGCAACGAGTTATCAGCCGAAGGTTTCTGAAAATCGGTCAGGCCGCCAGCTATATGTATTTCAATATAAATCCGAAAATTCAATGAAACATCTAAAAATACGAAGGTCTCCCGTTGAGTTGGATTTGAAAGATTTTAGTTTGAAAGGCGAACCCGTTATCTGCCAGGAACGGGCTTTAAAAGATATTGCTTCTATCTTTCTCGATCAGGAAGCGGTAAAATTGATCCCGCCTGAAACGACTGTTTATCACGTTCAATCATGGTTGCCTGTTGATGAAGGCACTCAGGGTGGACTTTCATTTGGTACTTCGACCATACTACCGGGAAAAATTGGCAACGAATATTTTACGACAAAAGGCCATTTCCATTCAAAATCTGATCGGGCCGAATTTTACTGGGGTGTTAAGGGAGAAGGGATGCTGATGCTGATGGACCGTGACCGGAATACCTGGGCCGAAGAAGTCTATCCCGGAAGTCTTCATTACATTGGAGGTGAAATTGCGCACCGGCTGGCTAATACAGGTTCTGAAGACCTTGTCGTTGGTGCTTGCTGGCCCTCGGATGCAGGTCATGATTATCAGGAGATTGCCACGAACGGATTTTCATCCCGATTACTTGAGATTGATGGTAAACCTGAACTTATAGATTGTGAAAAATGAACCATTAAACTGCATGGAGGTGCGGTTAAAATATAAATCGAAAATTATCCTTAAAAACAAATTATTAACCAATGAGAAACAAACGATTTAATTATCTGGCTATCATCGTCCTAGCAGCAATGTGTCTGATGACATCTGTTTCTGTAGCCCAAAAGCCGTCAAATCAAAAACTTGAAATTACCGGAATTAAGGCCTTGCCATTTCTTCTGGAGAAAAACAGCACGGAATTCCAGCCGATTCTCGTAAAGGCAAAATACGCTGGAGATTCATGCCTTGCTGTCGCATATGTTGATGGGAACGCACCTTTTACGATGCACCTTAAAAAAGGGGAAAACAGTATTGAGATTCCCGTTAAAGCGGTTTCAACCGAACAAAATGTTGTATTAAAAATTGAATCCAAAGGACTGCCTGCCTATCAAACCAAGGTTATTTTGAGACCCGTGAAAAAACTGGTATGCTATCTTTTGAATCATTCGCATACCGATATTGGCTATACCGAAATTCAAACGGCGATTGAAGACAAGCAGGTTCAAAATCTTGTGAAAGGTATGGAGATTGCCAAACGAACCGCTCAATATCCCGTAGGATCCCGTTTTGTCTGGAACGTAGAAGTTGGCTGGGCTGCTGATTTATACCTCAAACGAATGAACGAAACGCAGAAGAAAGAATTTCTGGATGCGGTCACTCGTGGTGAAGTTGCGTTAAACGGCATGTACCTGAATGTTTTAACTGGATTGTGCCGCCCGGAGGAGCTGTCAAGGCTATTTAAATTCTCCACCGAACTGGCAAAAAAATGCAAGGTGCCGATTACCGCTGCCATGACAAGCGATATTCCCGGTCAGACCTGGGGCACGGTAACAGCGATGTCGCAAGCAGGCATCAAATATTTCTCAACGGCACCCAACTATTTCGATCGTATCGGCGACATCCTGGTCAAATGGGAAAACAAACCATTCTATTGGGTTTCACCATCCGGAAATGAAAAAGTATTGGTTTGGGTACCACTAAAAGGATACGCCTTATCGCACATGATCAAAAAACTTTCACCCGAGTTTGTGGAGAAATTTGCAAATCAGCTGGATAGCACTAACTATCCGTACGAGATTGCTCACCTTCGCTGGAGCGGTCATGGTGACAATGCCGAACCCGATCCCCAAATACCTGAATTTGTAAAAGGTTGGAATTCAAAATACACCTATCCTAAGTTTATTATCTCCTCAACGAGTGAAGCCTTTGAAGCATTCGAAAATAAGTTTGGAAGTCAGTTACAAAGTGTAAAAGGCGATTGGACACCTTATTGGGAAGATGGTGCCGGCTCTTCTGCACTCGAAACAGGTATGAACAGGGCCAGTTCCGACCGCCTGTCACAAGCTGAAGCGTTATGGGCAATGAAAGATCCATCAAGCTACCCTGTTGCAAAATTTGAGGAAGCATGGAAAAAAGTGCTGCTTTACTCAGAGCATACATGGGGGGCATGGTGCAGCCTCACTGACCCTGAAAATAAAATGACCAAAGAGCAATGGGACATCAAACAATCGTATGCGCTTGACGCCGATAAACAATCGCATCTTTTACTCGATAATGCATTGGTTTTAAATGACAAAACCAGTTTAATCACGACCATCGATGTATACAATACAAGTTCATGGCCACGTACTGAAGTTGTGTTGATTCCTGTCTCTTTATCTACTACCGGCGACCGCGTGATGAATTCTGATAAAAAGCCGGTTCCATCGCAACGACTTTCGACAGGTGAATTGGCGATTCTGGTAAAATCACTTCTCCCCTATTCTACAAAAAGATTTGTGATTTCCAATGGAAAAGCCTTTACCGAAGGTGTTGTAAAAATTCAGGGAACAACGATCGATAACGGACTCGTTTCGCTACGCATCGATCCCCAAACAGGCGCTATAGCTGAATTAAAATCTGTAGCTACCAACAACATTAACTTTGTAAATACCTCATCAGGCTATGGTTTGAATGACTATGCTTTTCTTGAATCGGATAAAATAAACGACATTCAGAGAGTAAATAAGGTTCAGATATCTGTCAAAGAAAAAGGGCCACTCGTTGCCTCACTTTTGATTGAATCAGAAGCACCGGCCTGCTACAAACTTGTACGTGAAGTGCGTTTATTGGCAGGTCAGGAACAAGTTGAACTGGTAAACATTTTAGATAAAAAACGTGCCCGGATTAACCCAAAACCAGGTGACTGGAAATATGCACAAACAGGAGGAAAGGAAAGTGTGAACTTCGCATTCCCATTTCAGATACCCAACGGTATTGTGAAACTGGATGTTCCTTATGGTGTGATGCAACCCGAAAAAGATCAGATACCTAGTGCCTGTAAAAACTGGCTGACGGCAAATCGTTGGGCAGACGTTTCCAATCAGGGAAGTGGCGTTGCGCTGATTACATTGGATGCTCCTCTTTTCGAAGTGGGTGGAATTACGGCAGTTATGCTTGGATCGCAAACCAATCCGGACATCTGGAGAAAACACATCGAACCAACGCAGACACTGTTTTCATGGGCTCTTAATAATCATTGGGGAACCAACTACAGGGCTTACCAGGAAGGATTGATTACTTTCCGGTATGCACTTTGGCCTCACAAACAATTCAGTTCCAGCGAAAACTCGCAGTACGCCATTGGATTAAGTCAGCCATTACTTGTAAAACTGGCTTCAGAAAATATTCCGGTAACTTCGGGCATCTATCCTGATCAGTCACAGGTAATCGTAACAGCTTTCAAACCTTGCGACAATCACAAAGGACGTATGTTAACCCTCTTCAATTCCTCCGAATCACCGGTTAAAACCAAACTTATTTCAGAAAAAAAACCTATTCAACATGTTTGGCTAACGAATTCGGGTGAAGATAAAACAGAGGAAATAAATAGTGATATAGAGATCCCGGCATGGGGAGTTGTAATGATCAGGGTAGAATAAAAGATAGGGACAAAATTTTATGGCACAGTTAGAGACGCAAGGCTTTGAGTCTCTACATAAAGAATTAAAATATGAAACATACAATTGCAATCGATTTGGGTGGAACGGTTATAAAAATTGGGTTATTGAATAACGGTGAATTGATCGACCGGACAGAAATCAAAGCAGAATCGGCTTCAGGATTGAAACCGCAGCTTCCGGAGTTAGAAAAAACGATTGATAAAATGCTTCAAACCAATCAACTGTCGGCATCAGAGGTGCTGGGTATCGGATTTTCTTTTGCAGGGTTGGTTGACTCCTCAAAGAACCGGATTCTTTCGACCAATCAAAAATACGATGATGGTCCTGATATAGATCTGGTTGGCTGGGCTTTGGAAAAATGGAACTGGCCGCTTTTTGCTGAAAACGATGCCCGCATGGCTTTGTTGGGCGAATGGCAGTGTGGAGCAGGGAAAGAGTGCCGCGATCTGGTGATGATGACAATCGGAACCGGAATTGGTACTGGTGTTCTTATCAACGGACAATTGTTGAAAGGCAAACATTTCCAGGCCGGGAACCTGGGCGGACATTTTACAGTGAACCACGAAGGATCTCCCTGCACCTGTGGAGGCAAAGGGTGTGTCGAAGCTGAAGCATCCACCTGGCGCTTACCTTCTTTGTTGAAAGATCACCCAAAATTTGATAATAGCGCCATGAAAAAAGAAGAAGTACTTGATTTTAAAGCGCTTTTTCTTCATGCGGAAAACAACGACCTGGTAGCTAAAGAGGTACTCGATCATTGTTTGTCGGTCTGGTCGGCAGGAATCATCACGATGATTCATGCTTTCGATCCGGAAATGATTATTCTGAGTGGTGGTATTATGAAAAGTGCATCGGTATTTCTACCTATCCTTCAGGAGAATGTAAATAAACATGCCTGGACACCATGGGGAAAAGTAAAACTCGTTGAAGCCAGATTCCCGGATTCAGCAGCGCTGTACGGCGCTGACTATTTGGTGCGATCGTCTGCAGATAAGAGTAAAATAAATAGCTACATAGAAAACGTAATAAAACCACAATTGTAAACTATGTGTCTGTTTGGAAATATAAATTAATTGAAAATGAAATATTTAAAAAAGGCTTCAAAATTCAATAATCTTCCAGTTGTGGAGGTAAAGAACGATCAGTTCAAGGTCGTAAATAGTTGGGAAGCAATTTGCTCCCGATTAAATAAAGAGATTGAGGCACTTGGAGGGAAGAAGAAAATTGTGGTTGTCGAAACCTACCAGGGCGTTATTCATGAAGAATTGATTACCAATCTGAAGAATGGATTGAATCATACCCGGTTTATTATGGCAGAGGATTTTATGCTGCCGGAAGAAGAGATCAAAAAGCTTGTATTTCAGGATGTGACCAACGATCGTATTTTTGGTTTCCTGACACGATTGACGATGGATCCCTTTTTTGCTTCGGATAAGGTTTCTGCTGTTCAGACCGAAATTGAGTCAGCAGTAGAAGGAGTGATCGTGATTTATGGTTGCGGAGCGGCACTACTTTGTCCAAAACCCGATTTACTCGTATATGCCGACATGGCCCGATGGGAAATTCAGTTGCGGATGCGGCAACACCTGATTGATAACCTGGGTGTAAAAAACCGCGATACCACCGATTGGATGCTGCTCTACAAACAAGGTTATTTTGTGGACTGGCGTGTATGCGACCGGCTTAAAAAGACCTTATTCGACAAGTGGGATTTTCTGCTCGACACAAACAAAATCGGACAGCCCAAAATGGTTGAAGGAAAAGCGGTTCTTGAAGGAATGGAAAACGCAGTCAATCAACCGTTCAGTGTGGTACCGTTTTTTGATCCCGGGCCGTGGGGTGGTCAATGGATGAAAGAGGTTTGCAATCTTGATGCCACTGCTCCCAATTACGCGTGGTGCTTCAACTGTGTTCCCGAGGAAAACAGCCTCTTGCTGAAATTTGGTGAAGACATCATCGAAATTCCATCCATAAACCTCGTATTCAGACATCCGCGTGAGTTGCTTGGTGATCCGGTTCATGGACGTTTTGGCGATGAATTCCCGATCCGATTCGATTTTCTGGATACGATGGAAGGTGGCCATTTAAGTTTGCAGGTCCATCCGCTCACTGAATATATCCAGGAGAAATTCGGGATGCATTACACGCAGGATGAAAGCTATTATATGATGGATACGGAAGAGGATGCGATAGTTTACATTGGCTTGCGTGAAGATGTAAATCCGGAAGCAATGCTGGCCGATTTGGAAGAAGCACAGGCAGGCAGAAAACCGTTCGATGCCGAAAAACATGTCCAGACCTGGCCAATGAAAAAGCATGATCATGTACTGATTCCAGCCGGAACCGTACACTGCTCCGGAAAAAACAGTATGGTTCTCGAAATCAGTGCCACACCCTATATTTTCACCTTCAAACTTTGGGATTGGGGCCGTTTGGGAATGGATGGAAAACCTCGGCCAATCAATATAGAGCATGGGAAAAAGAACATTCAGTGGGATCGGACGACGCAATGGACAAAAGTTAACCTGATAAACCATGTTCAGGTAGTCGCTGAAGGCGATGGCTGGGTGGAGGAAAGTACCGGATTGCACGAACGCGAGTTTATTGAAACGCGCAGACATTGGTTCACAAAAAAGGTAGAACATCATACAAATGGTGGCGTTCATGTGATTTGCCTTGTTGAAGGTGATGAGGTGATCGTCGAAAGTCCGTTGAATGCATTTGAACCGTTTGTGGTCAATTATGCCGAAGTGTTTATTATTCCAGCCAATATTGGAGCATACACAATTCGCCCATTCGGAAAAAGCGAAGACCAAAAGTGCGGCACATTAAAAGGTTATGTAAGGTTATAGATATTCTGAGGATAAAAAGAAATGAAAGAATTAGTTGACATTAGATTAATAATTGTGTAACTTTTGGACAAATTTGACTTGTTAGACAATCTGTCCCAAATGTCAAATTTGTCAAAAGAGAAGTATAATTGCAAATTTGAATAAAATGGACAAGCAATACA
>JBBRZE010000071.1:0-30629 GCA_038236995.1 Bacteroidales bacterium
CGTAATGTCAACAAACAATTGATTTTTCCAGCCTAAATTTAACAAGGCATAGACCGAATTAATTTGCTTGGTATTACTAATACTACCTGATGATACTAATGTTTTTTTAGAGTTTCCAAGAAAGAATCGTCCGGGTACAATCAGACCTCCGTCAGTTTTAACCAGCGTTTCTTCTTTTCTTTGATCCCAAAGTTCACCTCCAACGATCAGGTTAGATGTAAAATCACCCCAGTCTTTATTCAGGTTTGCTGTAATTTTTGCTGTACGGCTTCTGTCTGTACTATTTCCCAATGAATAATAACCACCTTCGTTGGCATAGCCGGTACCCAGATCTTTCTGTTCTGACGAAATAGTATAATAGTTCATATTACCTTCAGCTGTTACTGAGATCCATTTGGCCAGATTCGCGGTTAAACGAATGATCGGACGAACAACCTGCTCTTCCCTTGTATTTGAATTTAAATTGTAGTTGAACCAAAGGCCGTTATTCGGTACATTGGCATATTTATCGCCATAGGCAGATGATGGAACACCACCGTGAGGTGCCTGATAAATATCGCGTTTGTTCCATTTTTTTGTGTCGTACCAGTTTTCAAGGTTACCGTCAAGGAATGATGCAGAAAGGTCGTTACCCGGATTTTTAGGATTTGATAGGGTATGTGATATTGACGCTTCAGCTTTTAACCAGCTTGCCAGTTTGTACGAAGCCGAGAATAAAAGCGAATTTCTGTTGAATTCGTTGGAAGGGGAAGTTCCTTTACGCATGTTGTATGAATCAGAAAGATAAAATGTTCCTTTCTCATTTCCTCCGCTTAAGGCTATCGATGTGTTTGTATTGAAACCGGTTTTATAAGCATCTTTCATGTTGTTCTTTGAAGGAAGATATTTGGTGATGGTTCCGTCGAAATCTTCTATTTCTCTTCCATCAAATTTTGGTCCATAAGCAGTCCCTTGCCATGGGTGACCAATTTTTGTCATCATCCCTTTGTCATTTTTGTAATATTGAGTCATTGGGGCAAACTGGTAATACCTGCCGTTTGCATCTTGTTCACCAAAATCAACATAGCCGGCGAGTGCACCTGTTCCGTATTCGTATTGGATGTCGGGTTGTGCATAAACATAGTCGATACCAACGCTCTGGTTAACTGTTACACCAATTCCTTTTGATCCTACGCCATCTTTGGTTTTAATCACGATAGCACCGTTCATACCACGTGAACCGTAAAGAGCTGTTGATGCTGCTCCTTTTAGTACCGAAATTGATTCAAATTCATCAGGGTTTAAGTTTTTGAGCTGATTCCCAAAGTCATTTGCATTCCCGGCCCAGTCGGCACTTTCATTCGAAATCCCGTTTTCAATAATAACTCCGTCAACCACAAAAATAGGCTGGTTACTATTTGAATTCAATACGGAAACACCTCGAATCTGAATCTTCGAGTTCCCAAACAAACCACCGTCGGAAGAACCAATGCTCAATCCGGTTGATTTACCCTGAAGAGCCTGTACCGGGTTGGTGGTATTGGCCTTGGCCAGTTCTTCACCTTTTACTTCAGTTACTCCGTAACCAAGTTTTTTGGTTTCGCGCTTGATTCCTAAAGCTGTAACAACAACTTCTTCTAAACCAATATCCTGAGAAGCCATTTTTACATTTATAATCGGGCGGTTGTTTACAACTTCTTCAACGGTTTTCATACCGATAAATGAAAAAACAAGCGTTGCTTTTTCGGAAGTCAACTTGATGGAATATTTTCCATCATTATCGGATAGAACGCCATGAGTCGTCCCTTTTTCCAAAATAGTGGTCCCTGGTATACCAAGTCCGTCTGTTTCGGAGGCTACGGTTCCCGAAACCGTTTGCTGGGCCATTACACTCCCTATCAGTGAAATGTACATGACCACCAAAAGTAAAATCTTTCGCATAAGTCTCTAATTTTAAATTAACTTGAAATTTTAAATTGATAATTTATACCACAGAATGTTAATATTCAACTTCGTAACTGCGGTTTTTTACGAAGGGAACCCACAATTTTGCTGCAAAACGTGGGATACTAAGGTTATTCAGCTGCTTTGGATATACGGAAGATAGTCGAAATATTAAGGTGTTATTTTGATGTTATTAAATAGATTGTTATTCAAATTTCAGGCTTCACTTTCCTGCATAATTTGTTGTGTTATATTCATTTCAGTGAAGACCTTCTGGAAGATCATCTCCGAAGTTCCCAGTAGCGCCGACTGATCACCCATATCAGAAATAAGTATTGGCGTGCTTTCCGAAATCTTCTCAAGACAGAGACGGTTTAAGGATTGTTGAATTGGTGATAAGACGTATTGCCTGGCTTTTGAAAGTGGTCCGCTTAAGACAATCACTTCCGGATTCAGTAACTGAATGATGTAGGAAAGCCCTTTACCCATTGCTGTACCGACTTCGTTCAGGATTGCAATACAAAATTCATCACCCATGCGTGCCGAAAGAATAACATCTTCAGGTGTAACTCTTTCGGGATGATCCTGAAACTGATTGATCAGCGACGAAATTACTTTGTCTTCGAATCCCTGCGCTACCATTTTCATGATTGTGTTTGAGGAAGCAATCGTTTCGAGACATCCACGTTTTCCGCAAATGCACAACTCTCCATTTTCAACCATCGGAATATGTGAGAATTCACCTGCAAAGCCATTCTTCCCACTGTAAAGCTGCCCGTTCACGAAGATTCCAAGCCCAAGTCCCCAGCTCCAATGAATGATGATTGCTTCTTTGTATTTTTTTGCTGCTCCAAAATGAAATTCGCCATGTGCATGCATCCTGGCATCATTGTCGATGTAAACCAACTTGTTAAACTTCAATTTCAGATCGCGACTGATGTTCTGATGCTTTTTATCTTTAATTGTATAGTTTATGCCGGCTTTCGAATTTATCAGACCAGGCATATCGACTCCCAGGCCAAGTACTTTTTCTTCGGGAATACCGTGATCAGCCATCAGTTTCTTAGCTGCCTCGTATAATTTATCTGCCAATTGCGGATCATCAATATTCGTATCAATTTGTGAAACCGGTGTAACAAACTTATTATAGCAATCGAAAATTGCCATATTCGCAGAGTAACGGGCAAAATCGCAGGCTATTACATAAATGACATCTTCTGATAATCCATAAAGGGAAGGTTTTCGTCCTCCGCTTGATTCGCCAACTCCGATATTCTTCAAATAACCTGATGTGATCAGGTCGTTCAGCAATACAATACAGGTTGGCAAACTTATCTTAAGCGATTTGGCAAGTTCAGAGGCCGACGTATATCCATTCGTGTGCAATAAACTTAGTAACTTTTTTTTCTGCCTGATTTTATTCAGGTCTGCTGATGAAATGTTCCGGGTTTCTTTTTTAGTTGGCTGATTCATAAATTCATCTTTAAATAAAAAGATAAGTTAGTTAATGATCTTGGAAATGTGCGTAAAGATATTTAAATATTTTATAAAGTACCTAAAAAAATTAGAGAACTTTAACAAATTATCACAAAAGTTTTATCTGAAGTTTCTTCGGTATTCCGAAGGGGTCATTTTCATGATGCTCTTGAAATAGAAATTGAAATTGGCGAGGTTGTTATATCCACTTTCCAAACTTATTTGAGCGATGGGTTTCTCTGTGCCGGATAACATTTTAGATGCTGTGCTGATGCGGACGTCCTTAACGTATTGCAAAAAAGATTTTCCGGTTCTCTTCTTAAAAAAACGGCAAAACGATCCCGGAGCCATATGGAGCAATCCCGCGACCGTTTCAAGCGAGATCGTTTCCTGAATATTTCGCAGGACAAAATCATATATAGTTTTAACCTGATCCAGATCTTTATAATTGCTCAAGGTGAATTCTGGTGTAAGTGATAGTATTTCCTGTACATCAAATTCTGTCAAACTATTTAATAACTTAATCAGCGCAATAAAGCTGTCACAACCTTGCAATTTATCCAACTGCATCATTTGTTGTTCTATCAGTTTAACACCCTCACCTTTAAGCGCGATTCCACTCAATGCCCGCTCAAAAAGATTGTGTATGGATTCAAGTTCCTGGATCTGAATCAAACTATTTTTGACCAGGTTTTCAGAAATAGAGAGGATCAGGCATTCGGGAGGATTACTTTTTTCTGATTCAAGTAATTCCCGGTTATGAGGCAGATCGGGGCCTATCAAAATCAGGTCATTGTTTTCGAACGACGATATGTTATTGCCAACTATTCTTTTACCTCGTCCAGACGTCATTAAATTCAGTTCATAGTTTTTATGTGCGTGAATGACTGAATATACCTCATATCCTTGTTTTTGAACCGAAAAAGATTTTTCCTCCATGATGTCAGCTGACGTTAAATTAAATGCTATCTGTTACCCTTTATATGGTTTATCAGCAAATGTAGCCGATTTTAGGACAGAATGGTTAAGATTGCGTTAGAATATGATGGAAATTGATTGGTGACATTGCGGGATTTAGTCAATATCACTTTTCAAATTTATGTTTCTGTTTTCTCAGCGCGATTTGCAGATAATACCTAAAAAATGGGTATTATTGAAGTTGGAAAACCGTACTAATTATTATAAGTATATGAGAATTACATTACACCTTGTTCTTTTGCTGGCAGTTTTGCTTTCAACTCAAAAAATTACGCTTGCTGTTTCCGAAACCGGCAATTTGCGATGCGAATACCTTGTAAATCCAATCGGTATCGATTCACACAGGCCCCGTTTGACGTGGATGATGGTGGATGACCAACGCGCGGCTTCTCAAAGTGCCTACGAACTATTAGTAGGAACTGATTCAGTGAAAGTAAGTTCCGGCATTGGCGATAAATGGTCAACAGGGAAAGTCACCTCCTCCGCCATGCTTGTTGAATACAACGGTTCGCCATTGGAGCCTTTCACACGCTATTTTTGGAGTGTTAAGGTTTACAATGAAGCAGGAAATCAATCTTCAGTATCTGCTCCGGCAAGTTTCGAAACCGGAATGATGAAGATGGAAAACTGGAAGGGATCCTGGATCTCCGATACGCGTGATATCAAGTTAAAACCTGCACCCTATTTTCGGGACGAGTTTATTGCTGTTAAGAAAGTGACTTCAGCCAGGGCCTATATAGCGGTGGCCGGATTGTTTGAATTGTATGTGAATGGTGAGAAAGTTGGAAATCACCGGCTCGATCCGATGTATACACGTTTCGATCGCCGGACGCTCTACCTTACGCATGATATCACCAAAATGCTGAAAGAGGGGAAAAATGCGGTCGGCATTTTGCTGGGAAACGGTTGGTACAATCACCAGTCAACGGCTGTCTGGTATTTTGACGAAGCCCCATGGAGGGCACGTCCCAGTTTTTGTATGGACATCCGGATCACCTATTCAGATGGTTCACAGGAGACCATCACTTCCGGAACCGACTGGAAAACAGCATTGAGCCAGGTTGTCTTTAACAGCATTTATACTGGAGAACATGTTGATGGTAGGTTGGCACAGTCAGGTTGGAATACAACAGGATTTGATGATTCAAAATGGAAAAATTCAATCCCTGTCGGCACTCCATCCGAAAATATTGTTGCCCAGGCGCTTCAGCCAATCAGGGATGTGGAAGTGATTCCTGCTAAGAAGATGAACAAAATAAACGATTCACACTATATTTTTGACCTGGGAAGAAATATTGCAGGTGTTAGTCAGTTAAAAGTGAGTGGCGCTGCAGGAACAATTATCCGGTTAAAACATGGAGAGCGGCTTCTTGCAGACGGAATGGTCGATCAATCGAATATTGATGCGCATTATCGCCCTACCGATCAGCTTGATCCGTTTGGAACAGATATCTATACATTGAAGGGAGAAGGGGAGGAGACCTTTAAGCCTTCCTTTAATTACAAGGGTTTTCAGTATGTTGAGGTAACCAGTGACCAACCTGTTGAACTGAAGCTGGAAAGTCTGACCGGCTATTTTATGCACAGCGATGTTCCCGTTGTAGGGCATATTCAATCCTCCGATTCAATCCTGAACAAGATTTGGAAAGCGACCAATGCTTCCTATTTGTCGAATTTATTCGGATACCCGACCGACTGCCCGCAACGCGAAAAGAACGGCTGGACCGGCGATGCTCACACCGCTATAGAAGTTGGTCTCTACAATTTCGATGGTATCACAGTCTACGAAAAATGGATGGCTGATCATCGCGATGAGCAGCAACCAAATGGCATCCTTCCCGCCATCATCCCGACGAGCGGATGGGGATACACCTGGGCAAATGGTCCCGACTGGACCAGTACAATTGCAATCATCCCCTGGAATATCTACCTGTTTTATGGTGATACAAAGGTACTCAGCGTTTGTTATGACAACATCAGACGTTATGTCGACCATATTACCCAGATTAGTCCTTCCGGATTAACTGATTGGGGGTTAGGGGACTGGATTCCGGTTAAATCGGTTTCGTCCAAAGAGCTGACATCTTCAATCTTCTATTATACGGATGCTTCCATCCTTGCCAAGACAGCTAATCTATTGGGTAAGAAAGCTGATTTTGAAAAGTACAATGCGTTGGCATTAAAGATTAAAGATGCAATTAATTCAAAATACCTTAACAAAGAGACAGGAATCTATGCAAGCGGCTTCCAGACAGAATTGAGTGCACCGCTTCATTGGGGAATTGTGCCTGAGGAACTGCGAAGCAAGGTGGCAGAAAATCTTGCAAAACGTGTGATTGCTGATGGAAAACACATTGACGTCGGTTTACTTGGGACAAAGACTATCCTGAATGCATTAAGTGCTAATGGTTATGCAGATCTTGCTTATGAAGTGGCTTTGCAGAAAACCTTCCCTTCGTGGGGATGGTGGATTGTAAACGGGGCAACTACTTTGTATGAGAACTGGCCGATTGATTCGAAGTCAGACATCTCTTTGAATCATATCATGTTTGGAGAAATTGGCGCCTGGTTTTATAAATCATTGGGAGGAATGTATACCGACGAAAAGCAGCCTGGATTTAAAAATGTGATCCTGAAACCCGATTTTGTGAAGGGGCTTAACAGCTTCGAAGCAAGCCACCAGGGACCTTATGGAATGATTGTCTCTTCGTGGAAAAGATCAGGTAAAAAGATCGAATACCATGTAACGATACCTCCGAACAGTACCGCAGAATTATCTTTGAAAGGGGATAAGATTTTGGAAGGCGGGAAGGCATTGTCAGAAAATAAATCAGTTAAAATAGTTACGCAAACAGGTGGCTTAAACTTCATGAGCCTGAAGTCCGGAAGTTATTCGTTCTCGATCAGGTAGAATTTAAGAGAGAGAAGGGGAGAAAAGGAGAGTGGGAGAAAAGGAGACCCGGCCCTTGAAGCGGTTGCAAACCCTTCAAGCGGCTTTGTTTGAGAAAAGGCTTTGTTTGAGAAAAGGCGAGTGGGAGAAGAGGAAAAGGGGAGAAGAGGCGACGAGTCAATTCTAAAACCCTGAAAGGGTTATATATTAATAACCCCGGGTAAGGAGGAACGACGCAACCCGGGGAAAGCGATAAAACGACAGAAAAGGCGCATCTGCAAAGCTAAATTGAAATAAACTGCTGTATGCGCCGCATAGCGAAACTTCTGCCATTACAGTATATTATATTAATGTTCAACCCACTTCGGGGTTGGGGAATTGTTTTGTTCTCACCCCCCGGTTCCGCAAGCTACACTGGGGTTATTAAAATTAAACTCCTCACGGAGTTTTTAGGCAGACCCTAAATAGAGTCAAAAAGAAAACCATCCAATTTTTTACATCAGATGGTTTTCTTTTAATTTCAATATACTTTTATCAGAGAACCGGAAGTTTCCAGGGTTCGCGGTAGGTAACCTTCGTAAATTTATTCGCTTCTTCTTCTGTAAATTTCATATTGGCGGCATCCCAATGTAACAGGTTTCCGGCACGGTAAGCGATGTTTCCCATTTCAGAGATGATCGCAGTTTTGGCGCCCACCTCAACAGGCGCATTTAGTTTTTCACCTTTCCTGATTCCGTTCAGGAAGTTCTGCACATGTTCTTTTAATCCGCCGATGGCAGGTTGCAACGGAACATCAGCAATGAATTTTTTACTATCCTTGTTGCTCGACTCTGAATTCACCATCCAGCCGTTTCTTGAGACAATCAATGTCCCTTTGGTTCCTGTGAAGGAAACGCCATGATGCATTCCGTATGGCCCTAAACGAGGAATCAAACCACATTCCCAGATCATCGTATGGGTGGGATAGTTATATAAAGCTTGTTGAATATCTGGTGTTTCAATTACGCCTTTGTTCAGAAAATTTCCTCCGCCCGGTGAGACCGATTCGGGATAACCGGCATTCATTCCATAAATGGCAAAGTCGAGTAAGTGAACGCCCCAGTCTGTCATTGCGCCACCCGCATAATCCCAGAACCACCTGAAGTCGTAATGAAAGCGGTTTTTATTGAAAGGACGCAGCGGGGCAGGTCCCAGCCACATGTTGTAATCGACATAGTCGGGTGCAGTACCATCGGGTTGTGCAGGAACTGGCTCGCCCATTCCTTTGTAGATCCATGCCCTGACCAGGTTGATGTCGCCAAGCTTTCCTGACTGGACATAGTCCGATGCATCGAACCAGTGTTTCGAACTCCGTTGCCACATTCCGACCTGTACCATTTGTTTCGGATACTTTGCAGCCGCTTTTACCATCATCAGGCACTCTTCGATGCTGTGACCCATTGGCTTTTCAACGTACACATGTTTACCAGCTTCGAGTGCCATCACCATCATTAAGGCATGCCAATGGTCGGGAGTTCCGATGATAACAACATCTATCTCTTTTAATTCAAGTAATTTGCGGAAATCAGCGAAAACCTGTGGCCGTTTGCTTTTAAGTTTTTCAACTTCAGTTGCCTTTTCTTCGAGGATCTTCTTATCAACATCGCACAACGCAATGCAATCGACATTATCTTCAGCCAGAAATGCTTTTAAGTCGGTGAATCCCATGCTTCGGCAACCAATCAGCGCCACACCGATTCTATCCGAAGGGCTGTTGCAACTAACGGTCCATGGAATCATTGAGGCAGCCAGGGTTGTTCCGGCAACTGCTCCCGACTTTTTTACAAACGATCTGCGGTTAATCTCTTCCATTTTTTTTATTCTGATATAAGGTGTTTTCTGCCCATGGCAAATTTTCGTGTTCCTTAACGGAGTGACAAACCTATGAAAAAATAGGTAGAAATCGAAATTTTTGATCTGTTTATTTCCTGCAATAATTAAAGGCTTTTCACGGGAACAGCAATTTATCGACGTAAATATCCTGAAAACCGGGATCGGCTTCAAGACTGATGTGTCTTGTTTTTGCAAGTATTTTATCTGTAATTCCCATATCGGAAAACAGGAACATTTTTGCACCGATCAGCGCTGTATTACCCATCTTATGAATTTTATCCGCCGTGAGTTCAATCATTCCGGTTGCAACCACATTTTCAATGTTGATATAACTGCCAAATGCGCCGGCGATGTATATTTCTTCAATATCAGTAAGATCGATTGAAAGTGTCCTTGCTAAAATCGTTAGTCCGGCAGCAATGGCAGCCTTTGCAAGCTGAAATTCGTTGATGTCACGCTGGGTTAGGATCACTTTCCCTGCAATTGTTATTTGTGGTTCTCCTGAATTGATTTCACCAAACATGCCGATCAGTTCCATCTTCCGGAGTAGCGCAATTGCATCAATCAATGCGCTTCCGCAGATTCCTTTTGGGGCAGTATTTCCAATCACACTGGCTTCTATGCTTCCGTCCACCAGGTGCAACGAAGAGATCGCTCCCGTAACGGCCCGCATTCCCATTGAGATATTGGCTCCTTCGAAAGCGGGGCCTGCTGCTGTTGAGGCGCAAACGACCTGGTTTTTATTGCCCAACACAATTTCGCCATTGGTACCTAAATCAATCAGCGCGGTGTAATTTTCTTTCAGATGCAAGCCGGTTGCTGCAATACCGGCAAGGATATCACTTCCCACAAAACTTCCGATCGAGGGATAAAACTGCACATTTTCATTGACATCGAAATCCCATCCCAGTTCTTTCGGATTGAATGTTTTTAGTCCCGGATTGTTGATATGAAAAGGATAGGCCGACAATGGTGCAACATCGCAGTTGCTGAAAATTAACTGCATCGCTGAGTTACCAACCAAGACTACTTTTTGAACTCTTACATCGTATTTTTTAAGCATCAGCCTGATCATCGTCCCGATTGATGAACGGACGATCGTTGTCATTTCGGTTGCATTTCCATCCAGGCAAGCCTGAATTCTTGAAATCAGGTCGGCTCCAAATTTTACCTGGGGATTCAGCATCGTTTCGACTGCCAACACTTTTGCCGATGATAAATCGACCAGTTGAGCAACAATGGTTGTGGTACCCAGATCGACTGCAATTCCAAATCCTTCGCGGGGCGAGAAATCAAATTCGCTTTCGTCAGCAAGGATCAGGTGATTAAACTGTTCAATTTCGAGGGTGATGTCATTTGTGCAAAGGCTGAAACAGGAGAGGTGCCAATCGGATGCAAGACCAAGTTGTTCAAGTTTTTGCCGGTGAATTTCAGTGATAGCTATTTCACCATCCAGCAATCGCACCTTGCATTTTCCGCAGGTCCCTTTTCCGCCGCATGGAAACTCAATGCCGAATTCATGGAGCACGTCAATCAAAGGCGTCTGATCGTTAACCTGCAGTTCTTTTCCGATGGGATGAAGCCGGATTGTATTTTTTTTCATGCTTAACAGACGAATGTGTGTAATCAAAGCCGGATCGCAATACGATAACGCTAAGTATCAAAGTTATTGCGATCCCGGCGATTCATTTTTAGTCGCTTAGCTTCTTAGTCCCTTTCACGGTTTTTGGGCTTTGCAAATGCATATCGAAAATCACGATTTCATTCTTTCCCTTTTTCAACCAGGTGGCAGGGCAATACAGTTCTTTCTGGGGACCAATATTCCAATACCTACCGAGGTTGTGACCATTTACCCAGACAAGCCCTTTTTCCCATTGACTGACATCAATATAGGTGTCGCCGGTTACAGTCAGTTGAAATTCGGACTTAAAGAAGTTCCCGGGTTGAGAAGCGGCTGCTGTTGTGAATTTTAGATTTTCTACGTACGATTCGTCGAACGGAAGTGTGAAAACCTGCCAGGCCATCAATGTCATTCCGTTGAGTGACACGCGCTCGGTAATTCCCTTGCGGTCGATCATGTATTCCGCAAAATTGATGCGTCCCATCCCTTCAACCAGAATGTCAAGTTGTGGATTTGCTGAGGTTGAGGTAGGCAATTCGATGATATTTTCAGCTTTGCTGCGGTCGAGTTTGCCAATGTATTTCCCGCCGAGGAAGATCGTGGCGTAATCGTGCAGTTCAGTAATGCGTAGTTTTCCCTTTTTGTGACCGATCAGGTTCGTTCGGTATAGGATAAAACCTGCTTTCTGACCAAACATTTCCATCGGTTTTGGCTGAGCAGTCAGAATCGCTTCCGGAAGATTATCCCAGACAGATGCCGTGGCGGTAAACGATATTTCTGGTATTTCAATCACCGGCATCGGAGCAGGAATCGCCGGTAATTTGTGTTTGGCAGGTTGATACTTTGCCAATAAATTGCGTAGCGCGATGTATTTTGGGGTGGCTTGTCCCATTTCGTTGATGGGGGCGTCGTAGTCGTAACTTGTTACATCGGGCTGGTATTGAGTCGGACTAAAAGCATTGGCACCTGCCCAGTATCCGAAGTTTGTACCACCATGTATCACGTAAAAGTTGAATGATTTTTTGTTATCCATCAGCCATTTGACATCCTTTATCAGACTGGCGGTATCGGGGCGTTGCCACTTTTCGCCCCAATGGGTGAGCCATCCGGGGTACAATTCGCTGCAAAAAGAGGGAACATTCGGATTGGCTTTTGTTGCTTCGGCAAAGTTTGCTTCGTTGGCTGCAGGGTCGAGTCCAATGGCCGCATCAGGCAACGATCCGGCTTCGAGCATAAAAGGTGTTGCCCCATCCGATGTATAAAACGGAACTTCTATGCCGTTTTTCTTCCATACTTCCTGAAGCCATTTCATATAGGTCCGGTCGTTCCCGTAACTGCCATATTCGTTTTCAACCTGCACCATCACGATGGGACCGCCTTTGGTAACCTGCAATTCTTTTACCTGAAGTGCGAGCGTTTTGATGTAGCGCTCAACAGCTTCCGTGTAACGCGGATCCATACAACGTACTTTGATATCAGGGATTCGAAGCAAATAAGAGGGTAATCCTCCAAAATCCCATTCAGCGCAAACATAAGGTCCCGGGCGTAACATCAGAAACATCCCTTCTTCCTGAACGATGCGGATGAACGCCGCAATATTGTGGTTCCCTGTTTGAAAATCAAATACTCCCGGTTCCGATTCGTGGTAATTCCAGAAAATATAGGCGGCAATTGTATTGCATCCCATTGCTTTGGCCATCTGGATACGTTGACGCCAATATTCAGCAGGAACGCGTGCCGGATGAATTTCGCCGGAAATGATTTGGAAGGGTTTTCCATCGAGCAGGAA
Source organism: Bacteroidales bacterium (assembly GCA_038236995.1). Classification (GTDB taxonomy): domain Bacteria; phylum Bacteroidota; class Bacteroidia; order Bacteroidales; family Prolixibacteraceae; genus JAAFHB01. The sequence continues at coordinate 12,550 of JBBRZE010000071.1, forward strand.
TTCGCTTTTTGAAAGTGTAAACGAATGATTCGTATTCTGACTGTGTGAGTTGATGTTCAGAATCCCGATCAGGAAAATTGATAAAATTAGTTTTCTCATGATATTGGTTAAAGTAGCAGTATGAATCCCCGAAAATATTGAATTTCTGTCAGATTTTGCATCAAAAGAATAATATACGCAATAAGTTGATTGTCTGGCTTTATTATTCATTGATCGGGGCATACAATTACGAGTTGCAATTTTCCTCATTCCTAATCATCACCGATTTGTTGGTTAATTAATGCCTTTCCACCACTCCGAAAACTTTTGTGTGCTCTCTTTCAGGTTTACCTGTTCACCGATCATGGGGGTTATCAATGGGATGTTTAATTCTTTGCTATGTGCTGCGACTTTTTTCAAAGGCTCGTCCCAAGGGTGATTACCCAATGCAAATTTAGAAGAATGAACTGCGAAAAGACGTTTGGCATTTAAATCACGGAACGCTTTTATCAGATCATCGGGCAATATGTGAATGTATTTCCAATTGCTGTCGTACTGACCGTTTTCCAGAATGGCTAAATCAATTGGTCCAAAGGTTTTCCCGATTTCTAAAAAGTGATTATCATAGCCACCATCCCCACCAATAAATATTTTCATGGAAGGTGTTTGTAAAACGAAAGAAGTCCAAAGTGTTTGATTCCGCCTGAATCCACGACCAGAGAAATGCCTTGCCGGAACAGCATTGGCAACAAAACCATCGTCCAATGCAATCTGGTCGTTCCAATCCATTTCAGTAATTGAATTCGTGTCGAATCCCCAGTATTCAAAATCTTCTCCTACGCCAAGTCCGCAGATCACTTTTTTGATTTTCGGTTTTAATACCACGATCGTTTGATAATCGAGATGGTCCCAATGATCATGCGAAATAAAGAGGTAATTGATTTCAGGAATATCAGCTGTTGAATAAGGGTCTGCTCCTTTAAATGCTTTAACTGAGAATGAAAATGGGGAGGCATTGCCACTTAAAACCGGATCAACTAAAATTCTTTTGCCATCAATTTGCATGAAATAGGAGGAATGTCCGAACCACACCAAAACATCATTATTTTTATCCAGGTGTATCAGGTCGGTTTTTACTGATGGTATTACATCAACCGGTGTAACTCTTTCCCTTTTGCCAAAAAAGAACTCTTTACCTATTGCAAAATAACTAACACCTTCAGTCATTACAGGCGTAATGCTTTGGTTTTGAAATGAACCATCCTTATAATTAGGTGATTTTTCAATCCGCTCCAGGCGATGACCCGATGGCATTTTCCCGAATTTGGATTGCTGTAGAATAACGAAAGCAGCTATTGAAAACAGAACGAATGCTGATGCTGTTACGTACATAAACCACTTCATTTATTTGCTTTGGCCAGATTCTTAATGTCTTTTACCTCCAGGATGTTTTTGGAATATCCTGTTAATGAAGAATTAATCATGGCTGCAGCTAAATCCTTCAGGGTTACAATATAATTGGGTGTAATCACTTTCATCAAATACAATAACCAACCAATATACTTGAAGGTTTTGTAAAAAGTTTGTGAGGGCTTCAATGGTAAAAATGGGATGATAACTGCCGGACGGAAATTATATACTTGTTTAAAGGACAATTTCATCAAATCGGTTTCTGTTTTGCCTTTCACACGTGCCCACATGGTTCGTCCCTTCTCACTGCTGTCAGTACCTGCTCCCGAAATGTAACAGAAAGTCATATCGGGGTTGAGGGTTGCAAGTGTTTTGGCAAAGTTCATTGTCAACGTATAAGTTAACGTTGTGTATTCAGCTTCGTTTTTCCCAAGTGATGTAACACCAAGGCAGAAATAACAGGCATTATAACCTGTTAAGCGATCGCTCAATGATGAAATATCGGAAAGATTGCTGTGGATGATCTCTGTAAGTTTAGGATGCGAATAACCACTCGGGTGGCGGGTTATAACCAAAACCTTTTCTACATCGGCGTGCTGCAGACATTCGTAAAGAACGCCTTCACCCACCATTCCGGTGGCGCCTGTTATAATGACTCTAAGTTTATTCATTGTTGCAATTGAATTTTTAATTAAAAATCTATTTCATCCTTATAACAAACATCTTGTCCGAAAGGATAATTATTTTCTCCATCTGCAATTTATTAACTAAACAGTTCGTAAGCGTATTACTATTTTTTGAATTAGACATTACTCTCAGGAATAGATTTTAGGCGCTATGACGTTTAGTATGGGTAATTGGATTTTGTAATGAATGCTGCTGTCTGTAAGTAGCTGGCGACTGGCAGACTCGCGTACTAAAAAACGGAGGTTGTCTTAAATATATAAAGACGATGGCCAAATAGTTAGCAATATCATGCCGGCTGCAAGTTGCCAATAGCCAGCCGCTCATTTCATAAACCATTTGAAAGCTGGTTGGAAATTTTACCATCAAGATACGTCATAGAACCGATTTTAATTATGCGAGCTACTGATTGGAAAGGAGAGGTATTGGTAATTGAAACATGTTTGACAACAGCTTTCTCCAATTGCAAAGCTTTGCGTTCAGCATAAGCCATGATCGCTATTGGTACTTTGGTATTTAATCTTGAGATTTGAGGGGTAATTTCAATATCTATAACCAAATAACGATGAGAAGACTATTTCTTGCCATTTTCTTGTTTTTAATTGCCGGGTTTTCAAATGCCCAATCCAAACTTCAGTCCGACAGTCTGGCCTTTCTGAAATGGGCTCCGACACCGGCAATGGGTTGGAACAGTTGGGATTGTTTTGGTCCGACGGTTACAGAAAACGAAGTAAAAGCCAATGCCGATTATATGGCGAAATATCTCAAAAAATCGGGATGGGAATATATTGTGGTTGATATCCGGTGGTATGTCGAGAATGATAAAGCGCACGGCTATAACGAGAAAGATGCCATTTACGTGATGGATGAATACGGACGGTTACAACCGAGTCCATTGAAATTTCCATCGTCTGCCAATGGCAAGGGATTCAAAGCGCTGGCCGATTATATTCATGGTAAAGGACTTAAATTTGGTATGCACATGATGCGGGGCATTCCGGTAGAAGCAGTCAAAAAGAACACGCCGATACTTGGAAGTAACGCCAGGGCGCAGGATATCTATAGCACCGAACTTCAATGTCCATGGTTGAAAGATATGTACACAGTTATTGCAGGAAAAGAAGGTGCACAGGCTTATTACAATTCACTTTTTAATCTTTATGCTTCGTGGGGACTCGATTTTATAAAAATAGATGATCTTTCGGTTCCTTATCACCAGGGTGAAATCGAAATGATCCGGAAAGCTATTGACCAGACAGGTCGTAAAATCGTTTTAAGTACATCACCGGGTGAAACACCAATAGAGAATGCCGGACATGTAATAAATCATGCCAATATGTGGCGCATTGTAGGTGACTTCTGGGATAATTGGAAACAGCTGAAGGAACATTTCGAAGTTTGCAACCGTTGGTCGCCCTACATTGGCGACGGGCATTTTCCCGATGCAGATATGCTTCCGCTTGGCAGGATTGGCATCAGGGCCGAAAGAGGCGATAATCGGATGTGCGCACTTTCGAAAGATGAGCAGATGACGATGATGTCGCTCTTCTCCATCTTCCGGTCGCCTTTAATGTTTGGTGGGAATCTGCCTGACAACGATGGATTTACCCTTTCTTTACTGACCAACAAAGATGTGCTCTACATTAATCAATACAGTCAGAATAACAGGCAACTTTTCAGAACCGACGATCTGATTGCCTGGATTGCCAATGATCCAAAAACTGGGGATAAATTCCTTGCTCTTTTCAATGCGCAGGATGCTGTGAATACTGATTCGATCAAAATACCTGTAAACCTCGAACAGATTGGCATCACCGGGAATTGCACGATAAAGGATGTTTGGAGCAATAAAAGTTTAGGGAGTTTTAGTAAGGAGTTTTCGCCGGTCATCAGGCATCATGCCTCCGGACTTTATCGGATTTCAGTAAAGAGATAATTTTTAACCCTTTAATAATTAAAAAATGAAGACAATTTTATCGGTATGTTTATTCTTATTGATTGCAACAACAGGTTTTGCTGCAGGTATTGATGGAAACTGGGTCACGAGTATGAGTGGACCTGATGGAAGTGAAATGAAAATGACTTTCGTTTTTAAAATGGAAGGAGATAAATTAACCGGAGTTGTGAAGACACCCAATGGCGATGTGCCAATTTCAAATACAAAAATTGAAGGAAAGGTATTTTCATTCGATGTGTCATTTAACGACATGACGATCAAACACAATTGTGTTCTAAAGGAAGACGATACCATCGGTATGAAGGTTGTCGGAACTCCAATGGGTGATACAGAGATGATATTGAAAAGAGAGAAATAAGGTTCTGTTATCATCTGATATTAATGAATAAGTCATGCAAACAAACACTGTCAGAAGGTACTGTTGTATGACTTATTCATTAGAATATCTTCAAACAACTTACAAAACTCATGATAATAAAATCATATTCATTAATCCTGCTTGCGATACTATTTATAAGTATCAGTCCCACGTTATCTGCTCAAACTGTAAATAAGACCAGTCCGGCTAACTCCGGAGATCAATCCGTGCAGGGGGCCCGCAGGAACATGTCGGGAGCGATTGTTCTTGCTGATGATGATAAACCAGCTTTCCTGCAGGCACCGGAGGGTTACGATCTTTATCGTGAAAACATCGCGCATGGAAAAATCGATACCATCCAATACCAGTCGAAAACAGTTGGTACAATCAGAACTTCCTTGATTTACACTCCTCCCGGATTTAATAAAAACAAAAGATATCCTGTATTATACCTGCTTCACGGAATTGGTGGCGATGAGTTTGAGTGGCTGAACAACGGCCATCCCGAAATTATTCTCGATAACCTGTATGCCGGGAACAAAATCAAACCCATGATTGTGGTGCTACCCAACGGAAGAGCCATGAAAAACGACCGGGCGGAAGGGAATGTTTTTGAACCAGAAAAAGCACAGTCGTTTGCCACTTTTGAAAAAGATTTGCTCAATGACCTGATTCCATCTATTGAATCGAAATATCTGGTTATTAAAAAACGCGAAAGCCGCGCAATCGCTGGTCTTTCAATGGGTGGCGGACAATCACTGAACATCGGTTTGGGCAATCTTAACACTTTTGCCTGGATTGGCGGATTTTCATCTGCTCCAAATACAAAAACGCCTGAAGTTTTGGTTCCAAATCCTGCGGAGACGGCCAAATCATTGAAACTTCTCTGGATATCTTGCGGCGATCATGATGGTTTGATCTCTTTCAGTCAACGCCTTCATATCTATTTGAAAGAAAATAAAGTGCCTCATATCTGGCACGTCGAACCGGGGGTACACGATTTCAAGGTATGGAAAAGTGATTTTTATTACTTTACGCAACAGCTATTTAAATAGTTATAAATTTGTTTTGATAAACAAGACTTGACAGGTTTCAAAAACCTGTCAAGTCTTAATCTTCCCAATAAACCCCAATATAATGAGATTGAAAATTTTGTCTTTTGCGCTGATCACATTATTCGTTTTTCAAGCCAATGCCCAGACAACAGAACGATCACGCCCGGCGGAGTGGAGCAACCTGGTTTTCGGAGGCCGGTTTATGGACAGGTTTCTGCCAATGCCTAATTTGCGGTCGTTCACCCGTGATACATGGGGCGCGGATAATGTGCTGCCCCGTTACACCGACAATGGTATCGAAAACGGAAAGTGGTCATTCTGGGGAGGAAATATAATATTGGGAGAAGATGGTAAGTATCATCTATATGTATGTGGCTGGCCCGAAAGTTCGCCAAAAGGACACAATGAATGGCCGAATTCCACCGTTTTTAATGCTGTTTGCGATAATTCGTTCGGGCCGTTTGTAGTAAAAGATACAATTGGGAAGGGGCATAATCCGGAAATATTCAAGCTCAAAGAAGGACGATATATTCTTTATGTGATAGATGGATATTATATGGCCGATGGTTGTAATGGACCCTGGAAATACAGGAAGTTCGAATTCCTGAACCGTGACCGGCGACTAATTGAAGGCAATTCAAACTTTACCTTTGCCCGGCGCGAAGATGGATCGTATTTGATGATATGTCGCGGAGGCGGTCAATGGTTCAGCCAGACAGGACTTTCTGCCTATAACCAGGTTACAGGAACCCGGATTGATTCTGCAAAAAAGATCATTCCGTTACGCGCTTATCCGCAAAGGCCGGGAAATTTCGAAGATCCCGTGGTTTGGCGCGACAACATTCAGTACAACCTGATTGTAAACGACTGGCTCGGTCGTATTGCTGTCTATGAGCGCTCGAAAGACGGTATTCATTGGAAAATTGAATCGGGTGAAGCTTACCTGCCGGGTGTTTCAAAACATGAAGACGGAACTGTTGAAGGCTGGTGGAAATATGAGCGGCTGAAAATCCTCCAGGACAAATACGGGAGGGCAACACAGGGCAATTTTGCAGTAATTGATGTTGAGAAGAAATTCGATAAAGCAAGTGATATCCACAGCTCAAAGAACATTGGTATCCCACTTGCCGTAGGTCGTTTACTTACAATTCTCGACAAAAAGCCGATTACTGCCAATACGAAAACGATCAAAGTTAAGATAGCTGCTGAGAAAGGTTTTAATCCTCAAACAGACATTGATATCAGCACGTTGCAATTTGGAGAACCCGAGGCTGTGAATTATGGGAAAGGTGGCAAGATGATTAAAACAGAAAAGATGGGAGCTGACTTGGTTGTTACGTTTGATGCAGTTGGTAACAATTTTCCTGATGATGAATTTGCTGCAAAAATGTTGGGCAAAACAAGTGATGGAAAACTTCTTTTCGGGTATGCACGCCTGCCGGGAGTTAAGTTCATTGAGCCGCTGCTTTCGCCGCTGTTGCCGGTAATCGCAGCCAATTCCAGTGGATTCAATTTAAAAGTGGAGGTTCAGAACTTTGGTCAGGTAGCATCAAAAACTGCAGGACTTATAATATACTTCACTAAAGACGACAAGGAAGTTGAAGTTGCCGCAGGAAAGATTTCCAGTCTGAAACCCTGGGAAAAGACAACCGTTGATCTGAATTGCGGTCAGCTTTTCGATGCAGGTGTTGAGTATATCTTTAAAGTCGTTGTTAATACCGGAGATAAACAGCCAGTTGTGTTACACGGAAAGCTAGCTCCGGTTAAGTGATGATGGTCTCAATTTGAAATTCTTAAAATGATAAAAAAAATCTTTATCCGCTCATTGATTGGTGTTTTGTTGTTCTGGATTGTGATTAAAACCGATGGGCAGGCCCAGACCGGGCAGAAGAAAAACCCTGCATTAACAAACTATGTGTCCCTCTCCGGCGAAACTTTGCCAAAAGGAAACCCGGTTGGTGCTGATGGAAATACCCACCAGTTAAATTCTCCGGTCTTGCACCTGATGCGTTCAAAGGCAAATTCTTCCAAGGGAACCATCTTATTACTTACGGGTGGTGGATATGAAATGCTGAAAGTTAATAGTGAAGGTAATAAAGATGCCTTGTTTCTCAATGGCGAAGGCTTTGATGTTGCCATCATTGAATACCATATTTCCAAAAACTCACAATCGAACGATCTGGCATTGATCGATGCGCTGAAAGCTTTTCGGCTTCTTAAGACAAGTCCGCAGGAGCTCGGATTGCGTGGAAACCGTTTCGGAATTATGGGTTTCTCATCGGGAGGACATCTTGCTGCGCGGGTGGTCCAAAAACTAAACGATAAGGAACAACTGGATGATCTGATACTTATCAATCCATCCTCGTTGAATGAAACCAATTTTGGCAATGTATTTCCGGCGATACTGCCCCCCATTCATCCAACTGCCAGGCTTTTTGCTTCATTTTCCACCAAGGAAGATAGTGCATGGATTAAAAGTTGTCAGGAATACACCAAAACATGGAAGGGGTACGATGGACAGGCAGCTTTTTATTTGTTGACTGATAGTGCCAAAGTTTCCGGTAAGAGTATTAATACACTGGACCGTAAATCTAAATTGACCAGCCTATTAAAAACATTTCTGGAAGCTAAACCGGAAATACCTTCCGCAGGTCCAAATCCCGCCGCTGTTCCGGTTGAAGGATATGGTAAGAAACGTCACGAGGAGAAATTAGCGCTTGTTGCAAAAGAAAAATTCGACCTGATTTTCATTGGCAATTCCATTACGCACAATTTTGAAAAATCTGAATATCAACCTGTATGGAACCAGTTTTTTGCACCACGTAAAGCTTTGAACCTGGGCACCAGTGGTTACCGAACCGAGAACCTGATCTGGAACATCCAAAACGGCGAACTCGATGGGCAATCGCCGAAGGTGGTAATCGTTGAAATTGGAACCAATAACGTCGATGAGAAAAATTATCCGACGCGCCATACTGCCGGTCAGTTGGCGGGAGGAATTGAGACGATTGTAAAACTAATACGTGAAAAACTTCCCGATACCAAAATTATTGTGCTCCGCTGTTTCCCTGGTTGTTACGGTGGGCCGAATCCCACTTCGCACCGCTTAATTCTCGAACGTGCTTCTGATATCGTATCGAAGCTTGCCGACGGAAAGCATATTTTCTATTGCGATGTAAACCATGTGTTTCTGAATATGAATGGATCAATCAATCATGCAATGATGGGAGATTGGTTGCACCCTACACCTGCCGGTGCCAAAGCCTGGGCACAAGCGATGGAGCCTCTGCTTTCGGAACTGATGGGTGACAAATCGCTGGATACAGATATTCCATTAAATACAGCTATCGTACCTGTTTCGAAACTTGAAGATGACAGCTACGACTGGTGGGTCCGCCATTCAGATGTGCTTCGTATAAAGGATTCTATCAATCCTGAAATTGTGCTGATTGGCAATTCCATTACCCATTTCTGGGGAGGAGAACCCAAATTGAAATACGCCGACGGGAAACCAAGAATTCCGAATGGACCTAAAGCATGGGATTCGTTGTTTGGCAATTACCGGGTTTTGAATCTCGGTTTTGGCTGGGATCGCACCCAAAATGTCCTTTGGCGCCTCGATCATGGCGAACTCGACGGGCTTCATCCGCGGACGGTCATTATCAACATCGGCACCAACAACACGAGCCAGACTCAAAATGCAAGGATGAACACGGCATCAGAAATTGTCGAAGGGATCCATGCTGTTTGTCTGCGGGTCCGGTCCAAAGTTCCCGGAGCAAAAATCATCCTGATGGCCGTTTTTCCGCGTGAGGAAAGTCCTACGCATCCGCGCCGGATCCTGATCAACGAGATCAACAACCAACTCGAAGCCTTTGCCAAAGATCAGAAAATTACTTTCGTGAATATTGAATCAAAGATGCTTACGTCCGACGGGATTTTACCACGTGAAATAGCCGGTGATTTCTGTCATCCGACTGAAAAAGGGTATCAAATATGGGCTGATGGAATTCGTTCACTTATTTCTGAACCTTGAACAATAATTATTTAGCGATTGGCAATCTTATTAAATTGAAAAGGATGAAACCGGGCGGCTCCATCCTTTTACTAAAACTAACCAAACTAACTAACCTAACTAAACCTAAACTTATGAAAAAAAATGTAATGCAAATGTAAGCCTCACGGAACTATCCACCAAACTTTTTAGGTTAACGAATTGTAAAGAAATTGATAACATGTGTTAAGCTTTTATGTAGATAGGTGTATATGTCCGATTGATTGGCTTTTCTGATTAAACAACAATCATTTATAAATAGGAATATTTTTCTCGTTAAAATTTGGAGTGTTGTTTTGTGAATTGCATCAGGAGAGTCCGATTAAACGCATATGCAGTTTACATTCAAAATGTTTGTACTTTCGTAATGCATGGAAAAACTATTCCGCATATTTGAGATAACAGAGGAACTCGCTGAGGATCTGGCATCAAGGACAATCGAGTCTCACTTTCATGATTTTGAAGAGCTGATCATTGTTACGCAAGGCAGCATGGAACATTTTATCGATTTTCAGCACGAAGTCGTAAATGCGCCCGTTGCCTGCTATATATCGATGGGAAAGATGCACCGGTTATTACCGGATAAAAGTATGCGCGGATGGGTAATCAATTATAAAACTGAATTTATCCCCGATTCAAAGCTGAACTTTTACTCCAATTTCTTTACCTCTACGAATATTCCCTTGTCTTCCGGCACTTGCCTGAACCGGTTTATAAGTCTTTGCCAGGTCATCCAGTCAGAATCAGGTCAGGAGTTCATTGATCTTACAACGATTAGCCACCTCGTAAATGGACTGGTTTCGATGATTGATGCGGAACGGAAAAGAAGTTTACCCATCGAAAACATGGTAAAAACTTCACAGATTACGGCATTTAATACTTTCCTCGAAATTCTGGAAAAAAATTATGCCCGAAATGAAGGGGTGTCGTTTTATGCAGATAAAATGAAAATGTCGGAACGTAACCTAAATACGCTCTGTAGAAACAATTTTCAGAAAAGCGTATCGGAAATTATCGAAACCCGAAAACTAATCGAGGCGAAACGGATGCTGTTACACACCGATAAAACGGTATCGGAGATTGGTTATGAGCTGGGATACAGCGAGAAATCATATTTTACGCGCGTTTTTCATACCAAAATGGAAATTACGCCCAGCCGTTTTCGCGAAATGACAAGGAGCATTATTACCTAAAAGTACCACAACCTTTCAAAATACTGTTACCGCTTCCCTTGCTGATGCGTGCATCTTTGTATTGTTAATTCAATACAGAAATTCACAACTAAAAAAAAAGTAATATGAGCACGCAAGAAGTAACAAAATGGGCAATTGACCCATCACACAGTAAGATCGGTTTTAAGGTAAAACACCTGATGATATCGAATGTACTCGGTAATTTTAAAACATTCGAGGGACAGGTAAGCACGGCAGGTAATGACTTCTCCACCTCTGTAATCTCTTTTTCATTGGATACGGCATCTGTTGATACCGAAATTACCGACAGGGATGCGCATTTAAAAAGCGCCGATTTTTTTGATGTTGAAAAGTATCCAAAAATTACCTTTGTAGGAAACGGCTTGAAGGATCTGGGAGATGATCTTTTTGATCTCACAGGAAACCTTACCATTAAAGGCGTTACTCATCCGATTACCTTGTCGGTAGAGTATGGAGGTATCATGGCTGATCCATGGGGCAATGTAAAAGCGGGATTCTCCATCACCGGAAAAATAAAACGGAAGGATTGGGGGTTAACCTGGAATGCAGCCCTTGAAACCGGTGGTGTACTGGTTGGTGAAGAGGTGAAGATCAACTGTGATATGGAGTTGGTGAAATCCGCTAATTGATCATTCATAGAACAATCCGAAATCACCAGCATCGCTTTATATTGCAATGCTGGTGATTTCAACATTCAAAAATGACACACGCAAAAAAATAATATCAGAATGAATAGGCGATCATTTATCAGTTCAGCTATTCTTCTTCCATTAACGGCTTATGCAATGAATAAGGAACTGAATAATTTGGCAACTTCAGGTGGCCGCACAACACGGATGCCGGTATTGTTTGTTGGTCATGGAAGTCCAATGAATGCCATCGGTGAAAATGAATTTGTACAAAACTGGAGGGAGCTGGGCAAATCATTACCCCGACCGAAAGCAATTCTATGCATTTCGGCTCATTGGCAGACCAGGGGGACATTTGTTACTGCGATGCCCAAACCTCCAACGATCCACGATTTTGGCGGCTTCCCCAAAGCTTTATTTGATGTTCAATATCCTGCTCCAGGAAGTCCCGAATTCGCAAAAGAAACAAAACGTATCGTTTCCAAAACCGATGTTGGTCTGGATGAGAAATGGGGTCTGGATCATGGTGCATGGAGCGTAATCAAAAATATCTATCCGCTGGCCGATATTCCAGTATTTGAAATGAGCCTTGATTATTATCAATCACCTCAATTCCATTACGATCTGGCCAAAGAATTGGCTTCCCTGCGTGATAAAGGGGTATTAATTATCGGAAGCGGAAACATCGTTCATAACCTGCGGATGGTTGCCTGGGATAAAGTTGATGAACCGGAATATGGATTCGATTGGGCGATTCAGGCAAACGATACATTCAAACGATTGATCCTTGCCAACAAACATAAAGAATTGATCAACTTTTCTGCACTTGGCAAAGAAGTGCAACTGGCTATTCCCACGCCCGAACATTACCTGCCATTGATTTATACATTAGCACTGAAGAAAGAAGATGAAACGGTTACCATTTTTAACGATAAAGCGGTGATGGGCTCATTAACAATGACCTCTGTAAAGATTGGGTAAAAGGAAATATATCAGCTTTGCCAAATAAGTAACAGGAATTATATAAGCTCTTACATTTTGAATTGAATTATTGATTTACCCTTTTTTTCACTTTGCGCTCATAGCGTCTTTGCGTGAAAAAATGATTAGGTCGCGCAAAGACGCTAAGTACGCAAAGAATCAATAAGTTATTTGCTACACGTGTGATACCGTCTTTTATCAATGCTACATTAAAATTCACCAATAATCCCAGTTTCTTATTAGTGAGTTTAAGATAAGTAAGAAGGGTTTTAAAAAAAACGGGTGTTATTGCTTCAACAGATTTTATTTCAATAATAACTTTCTGCTCAACAATTATATCTGCTCTGAATCCTAAATCCATTTTTATTTCTTCGTACCAAACCTGAATTCCTTGCTGACGAGTGTATTTTAAACCAGCTTTATCCAATTCATAGCAGATTACCGCTTCATATACCGACTCCAAAGACCAGGTCCCAAACTTGAGTGAACTTTAAAGAAGATATTCACCAGTATTCCAGAAATCTCATTTTCAGTCATATTGAAAAAATGTTTTAGCTATATTAATTTATTCCATTTAAATAATCATTTTTAATCACATAATTGCCTTTGTACATTGTATGTATTTTTCTCCTTTGCGTTCTTTGCGACTCTGCGTGCCAAAATATCCACGCAATGACGCCAGGATCGCTAATAAAAAATACGACATTATATATTGGCTAATACTTACATGTAAATGTAATTGTAAATTCCATTCTTGTGATAACACGAAATTAAATGATATTCCTGATTTATACCATAAAATAGGTATAACAAAATACATAATTTCAGGTATTGTGGCGGGTGATCATTCTTGTCAACTTTGCAATAACAAAAACATCTTTACCATGTCGAAAATTGCAAAAGACCTTACCGATTTAATTGGAAACACCCCGTTACTCGAACTTTCCAATTTCAACACGAAGCACAATCTGGATGCAACCATCATTGCAAAACTCGAATCATTCAATCCGGCCAGTAGTGTGAAAGACCGTATTGGGTTTGCGATGATTGATACCGCCGAAAAGCAGGGTCTGCTGAATAAAGACACCGTTATTATTGAGCCGACAAGCGGGAATACAGGTATCGCCCTGGCATTTGTAGCTGCTGCAAAAGGTTATCGTTTGATAATTGCAATACCCGAAACATTCAGTATCGAACGGAGAAATCTGATGAAAGCGCTGGGTGCGGAACTGATATTGACGCCCGGATCCGAAGGGATGAAAGGCGCAATTAGAACAGCCACTGAACTGGCTGCTGCAACTCCAAACTCGTTCATCCCACAACAGTTTAAGAATCCTGCCAATCCCGAAATCCACCGGACAACCACTGCCGAAGAGATCTGGAGAGATACCGATGGCGATGTTGATATATTTATAGCCGGCATCGGCACAGGCGGAACGATCACCGGTGTAGGTGAAGTATTAAAAGCCAGAAAACCCGGTGTACGGATAATTGCTGTCGAACCAACCGACTCTCCTGTACTTTCAGGCGGGAATCCGGGACCACATAAAATCCAGGGAATTGGCACAGGATTTATACCCGATGTACTAAACGTCTCTGTAATTGATGAAATTATTAAAGTGACAAATGACCAATCTTTCGAAACAAGCCGATTGCTGGCCAGAACCGAAGGTTTGCTTGTTGGAATCTCATCGGGAGCCGCCGCTTTTGCTGCGCTGGAAGTTGCCCGACGCCCTGAGAATAAAGGAAAAAAGATTGTGGTTATCTTACCCGATTCGGGTGAACGTTACTTGTCAACTGTCCTTTATCAGTTTGAAGAAGAACCGGCTAAAGCGGCGGCTTTGGCTTAAGCCACCATTCACCTCAATTTCAAATGCCGACAGAGAAGTTGGCTTTTTTAGTAATTAATCACCTAAAATAAAAACAATGAGTACAGATTCGTTTATACAAAGCGAAAATAGCCAGGTGCATTCCGAAGTGCTGGCTGCAAATAAAAATTACACGGAAGATTTTGGCGAAAAGGGGAGTCTTCCTATGCCTCCGGGCAGACGATTTGCGATTCTTACCTGCATGGATGCAAGGCTTGATCCGGCTAAATATGCGGGCCTTTCAGAAGGGGATGCACACGTAATCCGGAATGCTGGTGGCAGGGCCAGTGACGACGCGATACGTTCGTTAATTATTTCACACAAGTTACTGGGAACAGCTGAATGGTTTGTGATACATCACACCGATTGTGGAATGGAACTATTCACAGATGATATCATCAGAGGTTTATTATCAAAAAGCCTCGCTACTGCCACTGTCGACAAAGATGGCTGGAAGAACCTAACAGAGGAGGGTGGCTCAAACGAAGCCGGCTTTATTTCATTTCTAACCATCAAAAATCAGCCGCAGAGCGTATTGGAAGATGTAAAGCGAATTAAAAATCATCCTTTAGTACCTTCCAATATTCCTGTATATGGTTACATCTTTGATGTAAAAACTGGTAAAATGATTGAAGTTCCCGAAGCGACCAAAGCAGGAAGAGCAAGTTAATACCTGATTTCGCTTTAATTGTCCGATAAATGTTCTAAAAAAGGTAACAAGGTTGATTTCTGTTACTAATATGTATTCTACTTAGTCCCCTCGAGTTTGGAATTGAACTTCAAAATACATATCCTATGGATTTAAAAATATAGGAATTTAAAATGTATTTTCTTCGATGATAGGATATTTAATCTCCTTGATGTCGGCATAATTCCACCGAAGGTGGATAAATATTCATGACCCTCAATTTTTATTGGGGGTTTTCGCATGACTACTGAACCGCAACCCGAAACGGGTTGAATTATATAGTTTTTCAGCAGTCCTTAAACTATTCTGCATGGTTATTATCCGATTCCATTAAGGTTGGAAAATGATATTTTCCCCCATTTGCGTTGCCATTTCTACAACATTGGATGTAATTGGTTTTACCCCGCTGCCAGTGATGATCGTTCCGCCACTTTTCCAGGGAAGAATTATTTTAAGAATACCTCCGGCTGTGCTTGAAATTTCAATCTTCATGGCTTGTCCGTTTTTCAGTGATGCGCTTACCAGAAAAGCGCCTGCAGCCCTCAGGTTATAGAATTCTGCATCATTATCCATCGGCCAGTTGGGAAACATCCGGATGGTGCCATCATAGCTTTGCATCAGGCATTCGTTCACAACAACAGGCAGTGCAAAATTTTCAAACCAGACGCCCATTTTATCCATATAACCGTAAGGGGTTGTATCACTGTAACGGCCATGCACCTGCATCACACGGTCGGAGGATGTTCCGTTGGGCAGCAGACTATAGTTGACCTGTCGCTTAAAACGTTCCAGATCGAGCATCCCGATCCTGGCTGCCTGCAGATTAATAAATACAAGGTCATTGCCACCTTCATTCTGCTGATTCAGAAAGGTGTTTTTTAAAATCTCTTTTGTATCCGGATCGGAACGTAAACTAAGATCTTCTCCCGGGAATACAGTAAACAACGCATTCGGAAGATTGTAAACAACCTGGTCGTGCTCTTCCGGAACCGAAACGAATACTTTACCGTACTTTTTAGAAATGGCGGTGGGATATTCCGGGAAGCGGGACAAAATCAACTTCACATCTTCGAGCAATGCATTCTCTTTTACATCCTCCTTTAATACGCTGGAAGCTTCAATAAAAGCTTTGAAGACAAATTTTGTCATGGACAGATCGACATTACAATCGTAATTGTATTTGAATCCCGGACGAAGTCCGTATAATTCAGGAGGAACGGTTGGGAAGATATGGAATTTGTTATCTTTCCACTGCGGACCGCTCGCTTCCGGTCGTTTCATATAAGCCACCAGGAATTCGACTGCTAATTTCATTGGTTCATAAGCCCTTTTCCTTAGAAATTCAGTATCTCCGGAATAAAGGTAATGCCACCACAATCCCTGTACTGCCCATGGTGTTTCGGCAATCTCCCAGCCCCATGTCGGAACAGGGTAGGCGTTCATTGTCATATCTACAGGATAGGCACTGTGCGGGAAATAAGCACCTGGCAATTCGTAATATTCTTTAGCCCATCGTTTGCTGACGGGCATCAACGATTCTACAAGATTGACATAAGGCAGATTTTTCTCAAGGTGGTTGCTCGAAAACGTCACCCAGAAAGGTTGCTGGGTATTGTAATTCATATGGTAATCGCCATGCCATGCCGTGCCGATTTTGTCGTAGCTCCAGTTGGCAAACAGTCCGGGAGTGGTTGCCCCATCTTTCGTTGCACAATTTAAAAAGTAGAGATTGTGATACCACATTCTTTCCAGAAACTGGTCGGCGAGTTTTACACCCGATTTATTCCAGTAATCTTTCCAGATCTTTTGACTTTTTTGCTGCGAAAGAATCAGATCGGCTGCTTTAGGCATCTCTTCTTTCGGTTGATCGGTCGCAATATCCTTGTTTAACCCTTCCTGAAGCGTGATGCAACCAACAAATCCGCCTTTCTTTTGCAGCCCTGCCTCCAATGTTGACATCTCCTCTTTGTTGCCATCCCAATTTATCCGGGATTGTTTCTCAAGCGGAGTGTTCATTGCAACTACCAGCCGGAAGGCTTTATCTTTTGGATTCCCTTTTGCTGCATCATATTTATCAGGTTCTGAATAGGGCAAAACCTGTCGGAAGGAGAGGAGACCATTTGCAAGGTCTTCCTCTTTTTGGGTCTTTGGAAATTCTTCCGGAGTCGAAGGATCTGGCATCACCCTTACACGGTCAAATATATTTTCGCATGGGTTACCCTGCTGATCGACCAAACGCATCCAAAGCTGATCTTTGGTCATATCGGTGAAAATTTGCAACGTCAGTTTTTTCTGCTCTTTTGTCAACAGAAACACTTCACACAAACCGCTGGAGATGTCGAGCCGATGGCCGATCATCTCAGCATTCCGGCGGTCGAAACCCAGCAATACCGAGCCGCATGGAAAAGGACGCGGGTAAGGTTTTCCGTAGTTTTCGGCCGTCATATTACTGTACTCGTCGTACCAGGGATCCTGCGTGAGTAACTTTAAGGTATCTGAAATTGCTTTAACACGTTTGAATACCTCCTTGAAGGTTCCGATTTTCTCTTTGTTGTTTTCCGCAATGCGGATGTCCCACACGTTGTTATGACCAAAATAAAGCACCACCCCATCCGGCCGTGTGGTAACCACAACTCCCATCGCGCCATTCCCAAGTAACGCCCCTTCAAAGAAATCGGGAGCCGGACGGTCGCTTGTTAACGGGTGAAGTCTGGCAATTTCAAAAGAATTAAATGGTCCCTGTGCTGCTGCCCGGTCAATACCAAAGAGTATCAGCAATGATAAAAACGGGATGATAATTTTTCTCATGACGACGGAATTAGTATTTTATGCTGTTTGGTCCTACGATTTCCTGAACAAATAGATCAGGCTTTCAAATTTAAAAAAGATGCGGGGGAATCAATTAATAAAATGGAACTTTTTTTGGGGCTGTACCAATTCGTTTGGGAATTTGCTTAATGCCGGAATAATTCCACCGAAGGGGGTTAAATATCAATAACCCCGGGTGAGCGAGTGAAACGAGCGTTACCCGGGGTAAGATACGCACACTAAACCCGGCGCACCTGCCTGTTTCGCAAAATATCAAATCATCCATGCGCCTGGCAATTCAACGCCTGGATAAATGCTTCAGCAAAGCACATCCTTTAACCTTTACCCTTTACCCTTTAACCTTTTTCTTTTACCCCGAAGGGGTTAAATATCAA
>JBBRZE010000072.1:0-30216 GCA_038236995.1 Bacteroidales bacterium
CGGGGCATAAATGTGCGGATCTCTTTCCCTCTCTCCTGTATACCCTGTGGAAGGTACCTCCCTATCTCCGAAATCTCAGATTCAGGTAAGTAAGGGGTGATTTCCTGCGAGATAAATAAAACCTTCTTTTTTTCCATTATACTTCTTAAATATTCTGCAAAAATATATAAAAAATACTGAATATTCAATCATTAGCCTGATTGTATTCGTAATGAAGGCGGTTGGAGTCTTTCATTGTGTTCAGAT
Source organism: Bacteroidales bacterium (assembly GCA_038236995.1). GTDB lineage: Bacteria > Bacteroidota > Bacteroidia > Bacteroidales > Prolixibacteraceae > JAAFHB01. The sequence continues at coordinate 247 of JBBRZE010000072.1, forward strand.
ATTTTGTTACTTTGCACTCTGTTTTTAAAAAATAATGGAACTTTATACTACAATAACATCATTGCAAAATGTGCTGAAAGCAGCGCATTCAAAGGGACTTAAAATTGGGTTTGTTCCTACGATGGGAGCACTTCATCAGGGTCATCTGTCGCTGGTTGAGACCGCTGGCAGCTTGTGCGACATCGTCGTCGTTTCTATTTTTGTCAACCCTACCCAGTTTAACGACAAAAATGATCTGGCAAATTATCCAAGAACCCTTGAATCGGATATGAAGCTCCTTTCGACGACCTGTTGCGATTATATTTTTTCTCCGTCAGTTGAAGAGGTATATCCGGTACCTGATACGCGTAAATTCGGTTTTGGCAACCTTGAAACGGTGATGGAAGGGGCTTTTCGTCCGGGACATTTCAATGGAGTGGCGCAGGTTGTAAGCCGGCTTTTTGAAATAGTTCTTCCCGATGTGGCGTTTTTTGGAAGGAAGGATTTTCAGCAAATGGCTATTATCAAAGATTTAGTCCGGCAAATGAACTTTCCGATCGAAATTGTGGCCTGCGACATTATTCGTGAAAAAGACGGTTTGGCAATGAGCTCGCGCAATAAACTGCTTCTTCCTGAATACCGCGATTGTGCGCCGAAGATTTATCAGACACTCAAAGACGCAAAATACCTTGCCAACTTAAAAACGGTGCCGGAGATAAAGGAATATGTCGTGAACCAGATTAATGCAACGCCGTTGCTGCGGGTCGAGTATTTCGAAATCGTAGATGATACAACTTTGCTATCGGTCGAAAGCTGGGACGAACCTGGCACAAAAGTGGGTTGTATTGCGGTTTATGCCGGGAAAGTTCGTCTTATTGATAACATTATTTTAGACATTAATTAAGAATAAAATGTTTATAGAAGTTTGTAAATCCAAATTACACAGGGTTACAGTCACTGGTGCAGATCTTCAGTATGTAGGTAGTATTACCATTGATGAGGATCTGATGGATGCGGCCAATATTATTGAAAATGAAAAGGTTCAGATTGTCGACATTAACAATGGTGAGCGACTCGAAACTTATGTGATACGGGGTGAAAGAGGCCTTGGTGAGATTATCTTGAATGGTCCTGCCGCCAGGAAAGTCTCGGTGGGTGACATCGTAATTATTGTTTCGTATGCCTCCATGGATTTTGAGGAAGCGAAAAAATTCAAACCAAGAATTGTATTTCCCGATACGGAGACAAACAGGATTATTTAATGCCTTTTTTGTAGAGACAAGGCATACTTGTCCCCACAACATCTAAATCTTTAAAAACGTGTCAAAAACGAAAACCACCTTTGTTTGCCAGAGTTGCGGTGCACAGTCTCCCAAGTGGACTGGCAAATGCAATGTGTGTGGCGAATGGAACACCGTTTTAGAGGAGATCGTTACCGAAAGGAAGAGCACTTCCACAATGCAGGCGAAGGGGAATTTAAAGCCTTTACTGCTATCGGAGATTGATCTTGACCAACAGGCACGGATTGTAACGGGTAACGAAGAATTTGACAGGGTGATCGGCGGTGGCCTGGTTCCGGGCGGATTAATACTGCTTGGAGGTGAACCCGGAATAGGCAAATCGACGCTTGTGCTTCAGATTGCGTTGCAGCTGACACAATTAACAGTTTTATATATTTCGGGAGAGGAGAGTCTTCAGCAGTTGAAAATGAGGGCAAACCGTTTGAATGGTAAAGAATCGAATTGTTTGTTCCTATGCGAAACTTCGCTCGAGAATATTCTGGCACATCTCGAAAGCGAAAAGCCCGATCTCGTGATTATCGATTCAATTCAGACGGTATCTACCGAATTGGCGGAGTCGTCGCCAGGTAGTGTTACGCAGATCAGGGAATGCACAGTCGGAATTATGAAAGTCGCGAAACTGAAGCAGATCGCGGTAATATTGATTGGCCATATCAACAAAGAGGGGAGTCTTGCCGGCCCAAAGGTACTGGAACATATTGTCGATACGGTGCTTCAGTTCGAAGGTGACCGGAATTACCTTTTCCGGATACTACGCTCGGTGAAAAACCGTTTTGGATCAACTTCCGAGTTGGGTATTTTCGAAATGCGGCAGGACGGTTTGCACGAAGTAATCAACCCTTCGGAGATGTTACTTTCGTCGCATAACGATGGATTAAGTGGCACAGCCACCGCTGCAACGATGGAAGGCATGCGTTCTTTTCTGATTGAAGTACAAGCTCTTGTTAGCTCGGCGGCTTATGGTAATCCGCAGCGCTCAGCCACCGGATTCGATTTGCGCAGGATGAACATGTTACTTGCCGTGCTCGAAAAAAGGGCAGGGTTTAAGTTGATGACGAAAGATGTTTTCCTGAATATTGCCGGTGGTTTGCGTGTCGATGATCCGGCGATGGATCTGGCCGTTATTGCCGCAATTCTCTCCTCAAATTTTGATGTCGCCATTGGTAAACAGATCGCGTTTGCCGGTGAGATTGGTCTTACTGGCGAAATCCGTCCTGTTAACCGTATCGAACAGCGCATTGCGGAAGCTCAAAAACTTGGTTTCAAAGAGATTTACCTCTCAAAATATAATAAAGGTGTCGACTTCTCCCGTTTCGAAATCAAGATCCACCAGATCGAAAGGGTGGAGAAAATGATCAGAACCTTATTTTCCTGATACCACTCAACAAAATTTGACCGGGAGGTTTAGCAAAACCTATGCCCGGATGCTAACCGGTTCGTCTTTTTGGAAAACATTTCGAAGGTGAAGGAGGTTATCTGATTGAAATGAAAAATAAATTCTACAACTATATCCTGAATCTTCAGGACCAGATCACTACTGGTTTGGAAGCAATTGATGGTCAGGCCAGGTTTCGTGAGGATATCTGGGAACGGCCGGAAGGTGGTGGTGGTAGGACCCGTATTATTGAAAACGGTGCCGTTTTTGAAAAAGGGGGTGTCAATATATCAGCTGTTTATGGGAAATTATCTGAAACAATGCAGCGGGTATTCAGTGTTGGAGAAGAACATTTTTTTGCCTGCGGATTGAGTCTGGTGATTCATCCGAAAAGCCCGATGGTACCGACGGTTCACGCAAATTGGCGTTATTTTGAATTGTACGATAAGAATGGAAACATTATCAAACAATGGTTTGGCGGCGGACAGGATTTAACGCCCTTTTATTTATTCGAAGAAGATGCACTCCATTATCACAGAACCTGCAAGACTGCATGCGACAAGCATGATCCGGCGTTTTATCCGATCTTTAAAAAACAGTGTGATACCTATTTTTGGAATGCGCACCGCAACGAAGCGAGAGGAATAGGCGGATTATTTTTCGATTACTGCCAGGCCACCGATCAGATGAGCATGCAGCAGTGGTTCAATTTTGTCTGTGAAGTGGGGAATAGTTTCCTCGATGCCTATATTCCAATTGTAGAAAAAAGGAAATCAATCCCCTACACTCCTGCGAACAGGGCCTGGCAGGAAATTCGTCGCGGCCGTTATGTCGAATTCAATTTAGTGCACGATAAGGGAACGCTTTTCGGATTAAATACGAACGGAAGAATTGAAAGTATCCTGATGAGTTTACCACCACATGTACAATGGGTTTACGATCATCATCCCGAAGTGGGAAGTGAAGAAGCGGAACTATTAAAAGTTTTGGAAAAACCCAGGGATTGGCTTGAATAACAGATTACATTAGCTGGCTTGAATAATATTAGACTGCATCTCCGCCTGTAGGTTAAGATTGGCGAAATTGACAAAACCTTTTTCAAAAAAAATGAGGAGAAGCACTTTAAGTACTTCTCCTCATTAAATATTATCAAATAAATTTTGATAATTAGCTAATATTCCCAGAGATCCTGCTCGTAATTAAATATCGAGTTTTTGATTCTTTCGGATTCTTTGGCTGCATATTCACCGGTAGCATATTGCTCAATCGACCTGTTGTTATAGGTGTTTTCCTCTTTCACAATATAGCCGTCAAACTTTCGGGTAAGAAACAAATCGTCAAAACTCAGACTGCGTGCTCCGTTGAATCCGTTCAATGATTCATTCTTGGCAAGAAGGGGACGAATTTCAGGATAATATACCCAGAAAAGTCTTTTGCGGACAAACGTGCTATCCTTTGGATCTTTCTTGTATACACGGATCGGACAAATTCCAAGAACTCGCACCTGAAGCGTCGATGTTTGTTTGTCGAAATACCAAACCTCTTTGATCTCTAGTTGCTTGACTTCGTGTGTTGGAATATCTGAAGTAACAACTGAATCACGGGAATCGCCGGTATTGATATCGGTAACCTTGATCCTTTTAACGGAATCACCAAATTGTAACTTTACCTGGTTGTAAAATATCGGGGTTTCGAATTCGTTATCCGCCACTGAGGCATCAAAAGCAGTTATTCTCTTTTCTTCAATCCCTTTTAACAGGACATTAAACAAGTTGGAACGGCCTTGAATTTCACGGGTTGGATAATAGAAATGCTGGTTCGCTTTTTCACGTAAATCGATGATCCGCCAAACGGTCCTCGACCAGACTGCATCTGACTCTCTGACGTTGGGAAGCGGAGCCGGTTTGCGGTCAAGTGTTGTTCGCTTTGTATATGCGCCATCGACGATGACCTGAGCATTCAACAGATTCTGTGATGCAGTTACAATCAGAATTGATGTAAAGATCAATAATAATTTTTTCATCGTTAATTAATTTTAAAGCTTAAGGCAGGCAAATTACGGATTGAGCCGTCATCTCCCTTTACTACTATGCTCTCAATATACAGACGGTTTCCGGGGTTCAGACCCTTCATCAGGTCTGACTGCTCCTGCGAGAACCGGTTTCCTTTAGTCGCTTTATCAACAACAAAACCAGCTTTGGATGTCGATACGACAAATGAAGTTACTGTAAAGTTCATCTGGAAATCGAAATCCGGTATTTTAGCCAGCACACCTTGCTGAGCAAGTAATTCATTTTTAGTAATTATACCTTCAGTTTTACCTGCTACAGAGGCGACAGGATCGGGAACTCTCTTAACACGGAAAGGCGTTGAGCCAATCTCTTTTGTTGTTCCATCAATTATTGCACTGACAGAAATTGTCGATAAGACTCCGATTTTATCGGGCCTGACAATATATCCTTCAGCACCTTGCTGGATCGAACCATTCGTAATAGAGACTTTTACATTGCTGGGTGCAATCCCCGGAACTGAAACCGAAACGGGATTATCTAGACCGGCATAAAAGACATTCATCTTTGTTGGCGAAACGGTCATCGAGGGTTTCGCAACTTCGTATTCGTGTTTAAAGGGATAAGAGACAATGATGCCTTCCGGATTTTTGTAATTAATATGACCATTCCATTCGATTTTCCCCTCTCTCGAAGTACCAACTCTATATAATCCTGCATTTTCTCCGGGAGCATTTGATAAAGTTGATCCACCCACAATTATTTCGGGTGAAACGGTCGTATCAACTGCAGAAAGAAAAACTTTTGCCTCATAGGTGCCACCCAAAAGCACAAAGTCAGATTTTGAAACGACCTGCGCCTGAAGCTTATTAAATTTGAAGGATGAAGCGTCAATTTGTGCATAAAGATGATGGATTACATCTGATTCAGCATTCCGAACATCACTTTGAATTTTTGACATCAGCGTAATAACAGCAATCAGTGGATATCCCTCAAATTTACTCTCTTCCCACGATGGTGAGCTACCTTCTTTTTTTGGTGGTGGGTCAGTGTTGAGACTTTGGTTAATCGACGCAACTAATTCGGTATTTGAAGTGTCAATTAGTGCAAGTAAAGAAAGGCGATAGGCTTCAATTGCCGCTTTCAAATCTGATCCATGTTTTTTCGTAACCATTAATTCTGCTGAAGCATTAAGATCCTCCTGGGCCTTAATTGCCCTGACATCTCCTTCTGGTCCATCTGCACGTTTTACAATTAACTCCTTTAAACTATGAATGTAACGGTAAAGCGAATCAGAACTCGCCTTTACTTTTAATACTTCCTTATTAAGTTCTCCGGCTTTTTGCGGATTTTCCTGCGCAGCATTGTTGAAATCGTTGTAAACCCGCTGATTCTTAGCTGTGAAATTTTCGATCGTTTGCATGAAATTATTGTTGACCATGGCAAAGGCATCCAATACCGACTTGTCGACATTGAGCGCTAACATTGCGGTCAGCACAAGATACATCAAACTGATCATCTTTTGCCTGGGGGCTTCCGGACAGTATTTAGTTCCCATCTTCGAATTAACCTTTTACGTTCATTGCTCCAAGCATATTCCCATAAACATGGTTAAGTGCTTCCAGATTTTTATTTAGTTGTTCTGTGTGTTTACGGTATTTCTGAGCTTCTTCCAGCGAATTGTTGACTTCTTCTGTCATCCTGGAATAACCTTCAAAGGCTTTTGCCGATGATTCGGAAAGCTTTTTGGTATTCTGCAGATGCAGTTCGTATGACGAATTTAAAGCAGATAAACTTGTGTTAATATGTGAAAGTCCTGCACTATAAGTTTTAGTCTGATCGTTTAGCGTATTCAGATCCTTGCTCATCAATTCTGTTATACTTTTATAAGATTGTGCAAGTTTATCACCCGTGGTTGAAAGCTGTTCATTAATTTTTTTCGAAGAATCGTTAAATGTCTGAGCAAGATTTCTGGACGAATTTGATAAAATCTGGGTAGACTGGTCATAAGAATGGACCAGGTCGGTTGTTGATTTTTCAATCGAATGGGTGGCACGGGTATTGACATCATAAAAAGAAGCCATTGATTCAGACGCGCCAGACATATTTTTTACATACTCGTCTGTCACTAATGTTGCACTCGAGATATCAGCAATACCACTGGCAGCATTTGAAAGATCCATAAGTCCTTTTTTTACCTTAGCTAGTAAATCAGGGGAGATGTCAGCTTTTTCGAAAATATTGTCAATCGATTTTTGCTTTGAGGGATATGAAGAAATTTCATCTTCTTCATCAATTGCAATATAGTCAGGTCTGAGCTGACGGTATACTTTCTTCCAATCAGGTATTTCGACGGATGGTTCAAATGCAGAGAGGAAGAAAATCAGCACTTCGGTTGACATTCCGATTGTAAGCATTGTTCCTCCTCCCGTCCAATGTTGCAGTTTGAATAAAGCTCCCATTAAAACGACAGAAGCTCCCCAGCTGTAGCAATAATTCATGAAGGATTTCCACTTACTTGAATGTGTTAATTCAGACATTCCCATGATAGCAGTATTTTTTTAATTGTTGTTATTTTTTTGATTGAAACTCATCACCGAATGTAGATCGTACGCAGCGGAAACCAACATACGATTTGGAAGTATCCTGATATTCAAATGTACGCGTACCAACCTGGATAAAGTAGGCGATATCTTTCCACGATCCGCCACGGATAACTTTTCGTTTCATAGCCGGTGGATCATCAGGAAGTGCGTTTTGTTCGAAGTTCGGATTCAGGTCGTGCATGAAGTTGTAGGCAGACTCGTCGTAAGCGCTGATCGTCCATTCAGCCACATTACCTGCCATGTCGTAGAGGCCATATCCATTGGGATCATAGGTAGCCACTTTTACAGTCGTTTTACCTCCATCGTCGCTGTAATTTCCCCGCATGGGTTTGAAATTAGCCAGAAAACAGCCGGTTTGAGAACGTGTATAATAACCTCCCCAGGGATACATCGAATTATTTAAACCACCTCTTGCCGCAAGTTCCCATTCTGCTTCAGATGGTAATCTGTAATCCTGAACTGAGAAGTCGCCTCTTTCAGCAAGAGTTGCATTCTTGAAATTAGTTCGCCACATACAAAATGCTTTCGCCTGTTTCCAGTTAACCCCAACCACTGGATAGTCATCAAAACCGGGGTGCGAAAAATACTTGTTTGTGAGTGGTTCATTGAAAGCATAGGAAAAATCCCTGATCCAGACCAATGTGTCGGGATAAATATTCACCCCGTCAGTCATTATGAAACTTGAGCGGCCTTCAATTGGAACAACTTTTCCGGTAAGGTCGTTAACAGTTCCCTGATAACTCTGGGTTTGAAAGTTATAAGCATTTTGGAGACGGGCAGCCTGTTGGAGGTCAACCCAAGCATAAGTATAGTTTAACTTTCTTGGATCAAGTTCTTTCCTTCCAAGGATTCTGTCGTTTCCGGCATAATACATTGGTTCCAAAGCATCTTTATAATCGGGATTGCGCCAGTCGAGTTTTCTTTTCCAATCGAGTATAGGCGGGTCAATCGGATTACCTTTTCGATCTTCGGTAATTTTAAATTCTGCGAACTGATCTGATAGCATTGTACGGGCCATCGAATCACGCACCCAATAAACGAATTGCCGGTATTCATTATTGGTGATTTCAGTGTCGTCCATCCAAAAAGTGGAAAGGTCAACAGTTCGGGTGGGAGAGGTAGCATAAGCCACATCCTGATCTCCCGGACCCATATTGAAACTTCGTCCGGGTATAAGCGCCATACCAAGGGGAGAAGGTTCAAAATATTTTCCTCTTTTTTCCACGCCTGTCAATTCGCCATTGCCACCTTTGTGGCAACTGACTAACAGAAGGATAGAGGATATACAACCTAAGAAAATCAATTTCTTCATAGTTCGTTTAATATGTTGTGGTCAACTATATTTTTACGCCAAAGTTACAAAAATCTTACACTTCTGTACTTATGCGTACGTTTTTTGTTTAATAAAACTGAATATGCAAGAAAAATCTCATGCGATCCAGCGTTATATCTTGATAATGAGGATGTACTGATGTCGTAAGCGTACCCAAATTTTATACCGTTCCATAACTCTGTTCCGAAGGTCAAAATAATTGCATCCTTTACCCGATAACCCACGCCTCCCCATATTCTTTTATCGAAAATAACAGTCATGTTGAGGTCTGCCTGCCAGGTTGTTGCTTCAGTTTTAAAGAAGAACGAAGGAAGCACTTCAAAACGCTCATTAGCCATCTGAACATTATAGCTTCCGCTCATGTAATAATGCCTTCGAAGCGAATACTTGCCCGTTTCATCGAACAACATTGTAGGCTGATTCAGGTGCCTGGCTGAAAGTGAAAGCTCAAAATTTTTACACTGGTAATAAAATCCTGCTCCCAGGTCAACCAAAATACTGCTTGCTTTTCCTTGGGGAAGTCCTGGATCTGTCAAATTAAAATTATCAAAATCGCTCCACCTGTTTATGTCCGCCATGTCAAGATTTTTATTCATCAACCCCAGGGAAAAACCTGAGCCCAGAATACCATTGCCTAACTTCGTCCTCCAAGAATAATTCAATCCAAACGATACATTCTTCTCAAATCCGATAACATCATTAACTACTGATAACCCAATTCCATCATTTTTTCCGATAAGATGAGCCGATGCATCTGCATTGAATACAATTGTTACCGGGGCTCCCGGGAATCCAACCCATTGATATCTATTTAATAACGAAAAATTTATAAGTCCTGAAGATCCTGCAAAGCCAGGGTTTACTGTTAATTGATTAAACCGGTTCTGACTAAACTGCGGATCCTGCTGAGCATTCGCCACAAAATTACTAATAATTAGCATTACCAACAATAGAATAGCCTTATTCAATAGTTGCCTTTTGCGATCAGTGATATTTATGTTTTTATCATTCATGAGCAGGTCGGTAACTGTTGCGGCTTCACATTTATTGGTGACTCCTTTTCGTAAACAAAGATATAACTTTACTTATTATATTTTGCTGAAATATTTCCACCATCTTTCAGGAATCTCATTTTCGCAAGCTTTACGATAATCTTTTTTAGAACAAGGGATTCTAACAGGGAAAATGTCGCAATTTTCATCAGGTACTTCCATCCACCATCGCTGCGATACCGGGTGTTGTAAAAAGGAGATTGGTTCGTCTAAACCATCAATCGGGATGTGATAATGTTCGAAATTTGTAGCTTCGTCAATTGGTTCTTCATCAAGTCGTTTGGAAACCCCGTTTATAAAATACCAGCCGATCTGGGCGGCCATCATCGCTCCAAAGGATGTGGAATCAAATGTTGGGGAATAGCCAAAAAGTCCAAACCAAGTCTGTTTTGTAGAGATACCTGAATACCAGGCTATTTGGCAGGCTTCCTCTCCGGTTAGTCCATTCGGAGATATTCGGTATTGACCAGGAGCTTCGGAAGATTTCAGTGATCCAAAATCGAAACTAACGAGATCCGATTCCCGGAGTAAGGGTTCCATCTCTTTAAAATCGGCACGAATCTCACCTAAAGTCAGAATCTCACCATTGTACCCTTCAGCGACAATGTCATGCTCTTGCTGACATATAAAATAGGATTGTCCGGCAATCACCCTCACAGATGTTCCGATTGGCAGGCTATTAATATAAAACTCGTCGGCAGGACTATTTTCTTTCACATTGTTATCAATCCGGTCATCGACAATTACAAGATTAAATTCCGGTTGATCGAACCCGTCAATGAGTGGAACAGTCAACTCCTGACTTCCTCCAAGAATTAACAGGGGGATATTCAGTGAAGAGAGCTCTTCGGCAACTATTTTCACTGCAGCGTAAGTGTCTTTTAATTCGTTGCCGCATATAATATTACCAAGATCGATAATCTTAATTTCGGGAGGGAAAGTTGTTAGTGCGTATAAATGACGTCTGATCGCATCGGGAGCTTCTGCAACAGGATGGCAACCCGAGCCTCTTCCCTCGGGCAGACCTAAAATAGCAACATGAGGGAGATCGTCATCATCCCAGACCTGACTTTTCAGAAAATGCCCTAACTGATCGGAGCTCCCTTCGTATTGTTTTACAACCTCTAACGCTGACGCCGGTATAATCAGTTCGTTCAACATAGGAAACAGAATTAATGGTTAGCTCCTCTAAATATCTGATGATTCACAAGCCGCCCGGCAACTTATTTCGCCCGCCGTTTGCTCGTTTTAGGCTTTGCTCCTTCGGTCTCGATGATCAATTTGCAGTCAGCAACTGTCAGCGCATCGATATCGGTACCTTTTTTGATCTTATAATTTCCTTTTTTAAAGGAGATGTATGGTCCCCAGCGTCCTTCAAGAACCCTGATATCCGGCTCTTCGGTGAACGTCTTCAGAACAGATTTTATTGTTTGTTCTCTTTTTTCTTCAATCAACTCGATAGCGCGCTCGATCGTTACTTCCATTGGTTCGTCGATTCCTTTTTTCAGGGAAACAAAGTTACCATCGTGGCGGATATAGGGACCAAACCGGCCTATTCCTACAATAACTTTCTTGTCTTCGAATACTCCAAGATCGCGTGGAAGATCAAATAGTTTCATTGCTTCTTCCAACGAAATTGTCTCGATACTCTGTCCTTTCTGAAGACTTGCAAACTGAGGTTTTTCCTCGCTTCCTTCAACCACTTCGCCCAACTGTACAAACGGACCAAACCGGCCGATTTTTGCTGATACCGCTTTTCCTGTAACAGGATCATCTCCCAGCATTCTTTCGCCACGGGCTCGTTCTGAATTATTCAGCGCATCTTCTATTGTCAGATGAAAAGGACGATAGAATCCGTCAATCATTTCATTCCAGACCAATTGCCCTTCCGCAATTTCGTCGAATTGTTTTTCGACCGTCGCTGTGAAATTAAAATCAACGATCGATTCAAAATTTTTGACTAGAAAATCGTTGACAACAAGTCCAATATCTGTTGGAAAGAGTTTTGATTTCTCTGCACCGGTGATCTCGGTTTTAACCTCTTCACTAATTATTGTTTCACGAAGGGTAAGCGTTAGAAATGAACGTTCTGTTCCTTCACGATCCTCCTTGATCACATATTCGCGTGCCTGAATGGTTGTAATTGTTGGTGCGTAGGTCGAAGGACGACCGATTCCAAGTTCCTCAAGCTTACGGACCAGACTTGCCTCTGTATATCGTGCTGATTTTTGAGAAAATCTTTCAAGTGCCTGAATTACTTCCGGATCTAATTTTTGATGAACCGTAAGTATCGGAAGCATTCCTTTCTCATCTTCACCGTTGGTTTCATCATCCGATGATTCCATATATACCCCGAGGAATCCGTCGAACCGGAGTACTTCGCCGGCAGCAACAAAAATCTCTTTTGCTTTCGATACCGTAATATTAACGGTTGTTCTTTCTATTTCGGCATCAGCCATTTGCGAAGCCAATGTCCGCTTCCAGATAAGGCTGTATAGCTTTTGTTCCTGCGGTGTACCTTTAACTTCTTCTTGATCTAAGTAGGTTGGGCGAATGGCCTCATGCGCCTCCTGGGCACCTTTTACTTTTGTTTTATAATGGCGGATTTTAACATATTTGTCACCATATGATTCAATTATTTTTTTCTTAGCAGCCTGTATCGCTGTATCAGAAAGGGTTGTTGAATCGGTACGCATATAGGTGATAAATCCTGATTCGTATAGTTTTTGAGCCACCGACATTGTTAAACCTACAGGGAATCCAAGTTTCCGGCTTGCTTCCTGCTGAAGTGTGGAAGTCGTAAACGGGGCTGCAGGCGATTTTTTGGCGGGACGTGTGACAATATCTGCAATTGTGAATTCCGAACCTTTGCATTTTTCAAGAAATGCCCTTGCTTCTTTGGCTGTTTCGAACCGGTTGTTTAACTCCGCTTTCAGTTGCGTAATCTTACCGTTATTCTCAGGAACCAAAAAAATCGCATTTACTCTAAAGAAAGGAACACTCTGAAAATTAGTAATATCACGTTCCCTGTCAACAATAAGCCGTACGGCTACTGATTGAACCCTTCCAGCAGAAAGTGATGGCTTTACTTTTTTCCAAAGAACCGGCGAAATTTCAAATCCGACCAACCGATCCAGAATGCGCCGTGCCTGTTGGGCATCGACAAGATCTTTATTCAGGCGGCGGGGATTCTCAATTGCCTTTAATATGGCGTCTTTTGTAATCTCATGAAAAACAATTCTGTTTGTCTTTGCAGGATCGAGGTGCAACACCTCCATCAAATGCCAGGCGATGGCCTCTCCCTCACGGTCCTCATCAGATGCGATCCAGACCTTGGTTGCGGTTTTGGCACATTTTTTTAATTCGGCGACAACCTTTTTCTTGTCTTCCGAAATAATATAATTTGGTTGATAATTATTATTGATATCAACTCCGAAATCTTTCTTTTCCAGATCACGGATATGTCCAAAACTTGATTTTACAAGGAAATCCTTTCCCAGTATTTTCTCAATTGTTTTGGCCTTGGCGGGCGATTCGACGATTACCAGATTCTCTTCCATACTTTTGAAGGATGATTTTGGTGCTTCTAAAATTTTTTGCAAAGTAAAGAAAATCAAACCCTAAGTTCAAACTATTTCTTCATTCTTTATTGTAATACCTAAATTAAAGACAATCAGAGGTTGTTGTAATAGTGCTGTAAATCAGTGATATATTACCGATAAATAAATTATTTACAATGATGTTCTTTTTTATTACAGGCTGTTCTGAATTTTTGCACAACTATCTACAAATACCCGGAATAATTTATTCCGGGTATTTGTAATGATCAGGAATACATTTATTTAGTAATTAAGGGATCTTCCTGAACCGGGATGTTCCCAATTTGTTTCCTAAAGGATGATGTTTGTTACAAATCTGAATAATCGGTCGGATAAAGCAGCAATTTTACCGATTTCGAGACGGTATGCTGATATTCACTGAGCGCCGAGAGCTTTTTCCATTCAGGATGATCTCTGAAGGCGTTCCAGTGTGCATCGTGCGCAGCCATGTCGGCAAAAGTGGTTAGATACATCAGATTGGGCATTGTACTTCCGGAAAGTACTTCCGCATAGAAAATAGCATTGAAATCGAGTGATTTAAAAAGTTTGATTTCGCCACCTTCGTTGAACATCTTCACCTTTTGACGAAAAAGATTTTCTGCAGGACCTTCGTAACTTCTTAGTTCATAGATTCTGTCTGAAGGCTTTGTTTTGTGCTTCGGAATAAAAAAGGATGGAGCATCCGGAAATGCCTTTAAAAGTATCGATTCTTTCCTTTGAAAAGGCACATTGTCAAAAGGAGCGTTCAAAAAATCGGCACCAGCTGTCTGATAAGCCATGTCTTTAGCGAGCGTTAGCTGCAGTTTATCTAACTGATCAAGGGCGGTTAAAGGAATCCAGACAATGATTTGATTTCCGGAAATGGTGTCCGACGGAATTGGTTTAAAAACCCCAACAGTTTTAATGCCTGCCCGGTGTAAGGCAGGTAAATAGGCCATTTTCAGAAAATTATCGGTACGCGCTTCCTGGGCTTTTGAGTTAAGCCGATAAACCTGAATTTGATAGAAATCGCGTCCGGCAGCTGTCGCGAATTGAGTCATCGAAAATAATAAGGCGATGGCGATTACCAGTTGTTTGATTGTTCTTTTCATTGGTTTTTCTTTAAAGAGTTATTGTTGATTGAAAATTATTTGAAACCGTTTTTACTGTATGGAAAATCAGGAGTTTTATTTTTCAGCGAAGAAGTGCCGTCGCGCACCATATTAAAGGTGCCTGTCCATGTAAATCGCCAACGATGCGTTTGCGCTGAAGATAATGGTTACGGTCATTTTTGATATTGGTGCCTTCGCAAACTTCGGTCAATTCATCGTCCTTATTGATATAGGTAATCAGCGCGAGCCAGCCTTTACGGGCGGCTGTTCCGTATGTTTTTTTGTCGAGCCAGCCGTTTTTAACACCGGTAATCATCGCATAGGTAAACATTGCTGTTCCGGATGTCTCTTTCCACGCCTCGGGATCGTCGATAATCTGTCGCCACATGCCATCATTTTCCTGGAATTTCAGCAACGCTGCCATCATTTTTTTGTACCCTTCCATGATTCTCGCTCTGTTTGGATTGTCTTTAGGCATGTTGCGAAGCATTTCTGCCATACCTACAGCCATCCAACCGTTGCCGCGTCCCCAACTAAAATGAGCCTCGGGTGAATGGTAGAAAAGTCCATTTCCCAATTGAATTTTATCGAGGTAAAATACCATCTCTTTTGCTGCACGGTCAATATATTTGCGATCGCCGGTTGCGCGATAAGCTTGCGATTGAACTGCTGTAATCATAAACATATCGTCAATCCATATCCTGGTTTGCCATGAATAGCCTTTGTCTGCGTAGGCTTTTTCTTCTGGCTTGGCATTTTCGGGAAGCGTCCATTGCGCATCGGCATAAGTCAATCCAAGATCGAGGTATTTCTTTTCTTTCGTTTGAAGGTAAAGTTCGAACGCTAATGAACCAAACACGTTGTTATCGACATGATTGGGTTTAGGCAACAAGTTTTTCTGAGTATCGAAAAGCGGATTAAAACGTGCTTCTAGCTGATTGAGCATCGGTTTATCATTCGTCACTTGTGCGAACCAAAGTCCGCCAAGCCACGCACATACATCCGGATAGGTGATTTGTGTCGGGGGAACTTCGGGGTGGGTATTCCCATATCGGGAGTGTGGCGTATTTAAAAATTTAGTATCGATTCGTTTCCCAATTTCAGTAGGGGAGGAACCTTTGGGCCAATGCTTCAAATCTGAGTCACCTTTTTGTGCCTGAAGAATCAGTACGCTAAAAACCAACATTATAGTGATTGCAATGCGATGAAGTTTCATGGTAATCGTTTAGTTTTCTTAAAAATATGAAAGGTTGTGCTGAAATAGGTTAATCTTCTTTTATTCGTGCTTCTATATCATAATCGCGTCCCATTCCTATTAAATGGAACAGGACGCGAAAATTACAGAAATATTTTATAAAAATTGTGTCTTAGTTGATGTTGGTCAATCTGCCCTGAAAAGAATCCATTCGTTTAAAGTCGGATCTTTTGCTTCAACAATTTTCAGACGGAAATAGCGGGCTTTAACCGGAGCAAAAGAGGCAGTATGACCCGATCCGGATGTGGTAACAGCTGAAGCAACCTCCCATTTTTCACCCGATTTGTATTGAATCTCAATTTTCTGACCGTTGTTATTCCAGGGATGCCAGGGCTCTACAACCGAGAAAGCGCCGATCGCTGTTTCTTCTCCTAAATCGACTTCTACCCATTTATCTTTATCGTCAGCAGTGGGTTGCCATTTATTTTTAGGGTTTCCGTCGAAGAGATTTTTAGCTGAAGTGCCCTCTTTTTCTGAAGAAGCAGTTGCTGTCTTTCCCGCGGTTGGTAATGGCAGTACCTCAGGTGCACTGTCCAATTCAACCACCACAACAGAAGCTATTTTGTCGGGTGCATTACCTGTAAGTGTAATCGTATTCTTAGACTTCGATTTTTCTACTTTCAACGTTTTCTTCGGATCCGAAAGCAGGTAAGCTCTTGAAATTTTGTTGAGTACAGGAAGTGATATTTTCCCGTCTTTTGGCCAGTCAAAGACATGAAGATAGAGTTTGTTCCCTTTTTGAGTACATCTTCCCCAGGGAAGGTAGCTAAAAGGGCTGGCAGTTGTTCCATAGATGGCTTCACCATTAATTTTCATCCATTTTCCAACTTCTGCCAATCTTTCAATACTGGGTTGTGGCACAAGTCCTTCCGAAGTTGGCCCAACATTCAGCAGGTAATTGCCGCCTTTACTTACAATATCGATCAGCGTCTGGATGATCTCTTTCGTCGATTTCCAGTTGTTGTCCTTCGATTTGTAACCCCAGGTATCGTTCATTGTCATGCAGGTTTCCCAGTTACGTCCCGGGAATCCAGTTGCCGGAACAAATTGTTCAGGTGTTTCGGTATCACCATTATAGCCGCCACCTAATCTGTTGTTCGTAATCAGGTTAGGGTATTTGGCCAGGATAGGGAGAAATTTTTCAGCACGTTCTTTGGTCATGTCAGTTGGGGTATCCCACCAAAGTATATCCACTTGCCCGTAATTTGAAAGAATTTCCTTCACCTGTGGAAGGGCTACTTTATCAATGTATTCATCCATTGAACCATCCTGTGCTTTGTCCCAATGTCCTCCGCTGGCAGCACCGCCCGGGTTATTCCAGTCCTGAGCCTGAGAATAATAAAATCCAAGCCTGATTCCGTTTTTATGACAAGCGTCAGCCAGGGGTTTGAGCAGATCTTTACCATAAGGTGTTGCTTCAACAATGTTCCATTTTGAAGCTTTTGTTTCGAATAAAGTAAAGCCATCGTGATGTTTAGATGTGATAACCAGGTATTTCATCCCGGCATCTTTGGCCATCTTCACCCATGCTTCCGGATCGTATTTCACCGGATTAAATTCTTTAGCATATGCCTGGTATCTGGCGGTCGGGATTTTCCCACGGTTCATGATCCATTCACCAATCCCTTCAACGTCTTTCCCATCATAGACTCCGGCAGGCACTGAATACACCCCCCAATGGATAAATAAACCAAATTTAGCCTCTTTCCACCAATCCATCTTGTCGGGTTTCGTCTGGGCGAAAGCATTTACAGCCAATACCACTGCAAATAAAAATACCATGATCTTTTTCATCGTGTGTTATTTGATCGTTAGTTATAAATAGTTGAAATCTGTTTCTTAGAATTCTTATTTATCAACAAGGTGCAATTTAAGGGAGCGATAACTATAGATTGCCACTACAATAAAGCAGATTAAAGGGAGTGCAAACGAGATATTGACTTCGGGCACATACCCAAAATACTTCACATCGGCATAGCCGCTTCCTCCGATATCGCAGATATATCCTTGTAATGGAGGAGTAAGCGCACCACCCACAATCGCCATTACCAGTCCGGCAGAACCAAGTTTAGCCTCGTCGCCCATATCCTTTAGCGCTATTCCATATATGGTTGGGAACATCAACGACATAAATACAGAGATTCCTACCAAACAATACAGTCCGCCAATGCCAACAATGAAAATGGAACCCAAAGTCATTACACAAGCACCGATTGCGAAATAAAACATCAGTTTTGCTGGCTTAATATATTTCAACAGATAGTTACTGATCCATCGACCGGATAGAAACGAGATCATTGCAGCCATATTGTACCAGGTTGCTGTTAACTGAGCTGTTTCTGCCCTCCCTGTATTCAGATTTTCAACGTATTGAAAGATAAATGTCCAGCACATAATCTGGGCTCCGACATAAAAAGCCTGAGCAATGACTCCTTCGTAGTACCGCTTATTATTTATCAAAAGTTTAAAAGTTTTGGGTATTGATATTTCATCATGTTCGTGAACTTTGGGTATTTTCACAAGAATCATTATCACTAAAATAGTTAGAACCAGTATGCCAAGCCCGATATATGGAATACTGATCAGATCCAGATCGCTTGTACGAATAGCAGCTTGTTCGGCTGATGGAAGCGCAGCATATGCCTGAGCGGTAATGTCATCCGATTTCAATAACTTCATCACATAAATTTGCGCAATCAACATACCGAACAAGGAGCCCATTGGATTGAATGATTGGGCAAGGTTAAGTCTTCGTGTCGATGATTCGGGATTCCCCATTGCAAGAATAAAAGGATTAGCGGTTGTTTCAAGAAATGCCAGTCCAAAAGTGAGGATATATAAGGAAGCAAGGAAAAATCCGAATTTTTCGTAAGCTGCTGCGGGATAGAAAAGTAAAGCGCCTATAGCATAAAGGCCAAGCCCAACAAGTATTCCTGCTTTGTAGGAGAACTTTCGGATAAAAAGTGCGGCAGGAATAGCCATTGTGGCATAACCGCCATAAAATGCAAGCTGAACAAGCGCTGCTTCGAAATTTGAAAGTTCAGGCATCACCTTTTTAAATGCTAAAACCATCGGATTGGTCATATCATTTGCAATTCCCCAAAGGAAAAAGAGACTTGTGATAAAAATAAATGGTATTAGGTATTTACCTTCAACCACTTTTGCTTTAATTTTTTCCATAAAGAAAATATTGAAATAATAAGTTTGTATGTGAGTTGAACCGATTAATAAATTGGCGTTACCCCTTTTTTTAGAATGATGTTTCCATATTTGGCAGTTTCGCCGGTCATTACTACTGCGAATGCGCTTTTTGCCCGTTCATAAAAAGCGAATCTTTCGACCCGTTCAATTGGAGCAACCGAGGGATTTGTTTCGTGAATGCTTTTCAGATATCCCTCCTCGACAAGTGGATCAAGCGAATCTCCCTTAACGGCTGCCATCATCGCCATCGGATGAGCAACATACGCATCGAGTTCAAAAAGGGGTAGAATAGCTGACAGAAGATCTGCAATTTTTAATCCATCGGCACGTAGTATGCGGGGGTTAAAAGTTTCGCCGGGGAAATGGGCATCGGCCAGTACGATTTCGTCGCCATGACCCATTCTTGCCAGAACGCTGAGCAATTCCGGGCTAATCAAAGGGGATATTCCTTTAAGCATATTAGTAGTTTGTATGGAAGCAAAGATAAAAAGTTTTTTTTCATGTCAAATGTAATTGGAGCCATCTTCAAATGCTATAGATCAGAAAACCATTTTTGTGTATATTTTAAACATGAAAAGGTGGTCATTTAGAATCAATTGAAATAATCAATTTTGTCTTCCCAGCACATATCTGTTTTTTTAGCATGTTGTTATATTTGCAATTGCTGCAAATTAACCATATTTAGTACTCCCTTAATTTTTGATATCTTTGTGTATATATTAATTTCATTCCGCTTTATCTTTCCTAAATGAAGTTTTTCAATGTCCCCGATAAAGGCGATCCCTCGAATATTCCTCAACTCTTTTCGGGTTTGAATATTAATTTGTTGTGTTGCAGGTTCTGGTGGCTCAAGAACTGGGAAAGCCGGAATATGTCGTTTCCATACTGGCGGATTTACTGGAATAAAAGTTACGGAGGAATTATCTCATTTGCCGGAAAAACAATCGAATTAACGCCAAACCAGGTAATTCTTATCCCGCCTTATACTGCCTTCTCGAGCCGGTTAAAGGAAAATACGATACCACCTTCCGGTTACAACCTTGAAGGGGGTCGGGTAGGAGACGGGGAAACTGAAACAGACTTGTTGCGCGAAGGAACTGTGCTGCATTTGTTTATCCATTTCAACCTGGGTATGCCGTACGATTTTATTGCTCCGCAATTGTATTCTTTCGAAGTTTCAAACGATCTTCGAACTGATCTGGAAGAACTATCATTCAGTCTTCAGCAAAACAATGTTCAATTGTCGGTGCAGTCCAGTCTGCTGATTTATAAAATCATCATTCTGGCAGTGAGCCAAATTCCTAAAGAGTTCTGGAACCTTACAACAACCGATCTGCGGATACTGAATGTTTTAAGGGAGATCGAGGATCATCTTTCGGAGGAACTCACTAATAAAAGGTTAGCAAAGGTAGCGAATATGGCTGTCAACTCTTTTGCCCGTATTTTCAAAGAGGAAATCGGAATTCCACCACAACAATTTGTAAGAGAGAGAAGGGTGCAGAAAACGAGCATATTGCTTCATCATACTGCTGAACCGATTGAGGAAATCGCAAGATTGTCAGGTTTTTGCGACCGCTTCCACTTGGCACGTGTCTTCAAGGAAGTCACTTCCTACTCACCGGCACAATACCGTAAGCAGTATTATCCTAAAAGCTGAATTCAATTTTCTGAATAAAATTGGCTGCTTCGCTGCATTTTTCTAATTTCACGCTTTTAATTTATCAGGATGATGTTTCCTAAACTTACTGTTAATACCCCAATTGAGTTAATCAATCAGTATGTCAAAGACACGATGGTTGAAAACCTTGGTATCCAATTTACTGCCATTGGAAATGGATGGGTCGAAGCCACGATGCCAGTGGATCACCGAACCTCCCGCCCGGGTGGACTGCTGCATGGAGGCGCAAACCTCGCTCTGGCAGAAACGGTTGCCGGACTCGGTTCCATGCTTTTGGTCGAAAACGATGAATTTGATATTCGCGGAATTCAGGTCAGCGCCAATCATACGGGTGGTTCATCCGGAGGGACAGTTTTTGCACGAGCTGAAATTCTGCATCCTGGTAGCCAAACTCATGTTTGGAATATAGAAATAAAAGATGAAGCCGGAAAACTAATTTCGACCGTACGAGTGACCAACATGATTGTAAAACGTAATGGAAAATAAACTCCCTTTAACCTTGGT
The DNA here is from genome assembly GCA_038236995.1 of Bacteroidales bacterium. Classification (GTDB taxonomy): domain Bacteria; phylum Bacteroidota; class Bacteroidia; order Bacteroidales; family Prolixibacteraceae; genus JAAFHB01. The sequence goes on from JBBRZE010000072.1 coordinate 21,230, forward strand.
TCTTGATCAACTCATTGAAAAAAATATTGCTTTTGCATGCTGGTTTAACCCTATGGATAATCATATGGGAATTGTAGTCAGTAATGCATCTGATGTAAACCAGTTCCATCGTTTTGATCAGCTAAACGGGGAAGCAGGATTTGTATTTGCACCCTTTCGGATTACAGAAAATTGCCCGGTTATTCTTCTGAAGCCTGCCATTTATCTTGATGATTTTAATTCAGCAGAACAACTTGATTTCAGTAATATCGAACCATTTAATTCGGTTAAAAAAGCAGATGGTCATTGCATTATCTGCACAAAAGAAGACTATATCCATACGGTCGAAGAAGCAGTTGCCGCCATCCGCGAAGGGGATCTTTCGAAAGTGATAGTTTCCAGGCAAATACCTGTTGACAGGCCTTCGCGATCATTGGAAAGCATTTTTCATGAGTTACACAATCAAACACCAAATGCCTTCACATATCTTGTCAATCTGCCTGCAACAGGAGTCTGGATGGGTGCCACTCCTGAAGTGCTGCTGAAGTTGGACAGAGGGTTCTTTGAAACTGTATCACTGGCTGGAACGCAAGTCCGTAAATACGACCTGGATGATTACTGTTGGAATACCAAGGATATTGAAGAACAGGCATTTGTTTCAAGGTATATGCTTGAACTGTTTTACCTTTTCGACATTCATAAATACAGGACTACTGGTCCGGAAACCCTTGAAAGCGGTAAAGTAGCACACCTGAAAACCTCTTTCTTTTTTCCGGCTGAAAAAATTGAAAATTGCCTCGGTAATTTTGTGGCTGAGTTGCACCCAACTCCTGCCGTTTGCGGATTACCCAAGAATCTTGCCGACGAATTTATTTTGGAAAAAGAAATGCACGACCGAAAATATTATTCCGGATATCTTGGTCCATGGAAATTGAATCAACAGGTCAATCTTTTCGTAAATTTACGCTGCATGGAAATTACCAGCGATCAATTCATCCTGTACGCCGGAGGCGGAATAACTTCCAAATCAATTCCGGAGCGCGAATGGGAAGAGACGATTCAAAAAGCCAAAACGTTGTTGGATGTAGTTAATACCGAACCGGAATGATTTCAGATAAAAAACATGTTCAACAGCTTGCGGCATCGCTCCTGAAAAGGGGAATTACAGATATCGTGATTTCGCCCGGAAGTCGCAATGCACCAATGATTAATACGTTTACTGGGATACCCGGGTTTTGCTGTCGGAATATTGTTGATGAACGCAGCGCTGGCTATTTTGCTCTTGGTTTGGCATTGGCAAAACAAAAACCGGTTGTGTTGGTTTGCAGTTCCGGAACGGCTGCATTAAATTATACTCCAGCTGTTGCGGAGGCATTTTACCAGAATATTCCGCTGATTATTCTCACGGCTGATCGTCCCGATTACTGGATTGATCAGGCTGAAAGTCAATGTATCCGTCAGGAGAATATTTATCAGAATTTCACAAAAAAGGAAATCAGTTTACCTATAGGCGAATCGGAAAAAGAACTTTGGTTTGCTGCAAGGCTAATGAACGAATGTCTGAATCTTTCTGTTTCAGGACAGCCCGCTCCCGTGCATATCAATATTCCGCTCGAAGAACCGTTGCATAAACTGGTTCAGATGGATTTGCCGGAAGTAAAGGATATTGAGCTGGCAGAAACTAAAAATGGTTTAGAAGAAAATGAACTTGCTCGGCTGATTGAAACGATTAACCAGTCGCAAAAAATAATGATCCTGGCAGGGCAGCTGAATCCCAATCAAGATCTGGAAAGTATTCTGATTAAGCTGGTTGCTAAAACCGGAGCAGTCGTTCTGCATGAGCATTTGTCAAATCTTTCGGATCAGCAGTTTTGTGGAAGCATCGATGTGCTGATGGCCGGCATCCTGGATGAAAACATCGAATCTTACAAACCAGATTTACTAATTAGTTTTGGAGGACAGTTTGTCTCCAAGGCACTTAAACAATTTCTTCGGAAAAATAAACCTGCACAACATTGGCATATGAGCCCTTCCGGTGAACATTTTGACACTTACCAGTCACTCACAAAAGTTATCAAAATGGAGGCTGTCAATTTCTTTTATGCACTTTCGGATCTTGTTCTGCAAATCGATGAAAGCTACCTTCAATTGTGGAAAAACAAAGAAGCGAAGGTCAATCATCTTCGCGATGAATTTGTTGCGCGCATAGAATTCTGTGATTTGAAAGCTTTTAATCTAATCCGACAAAAAATACCTGCCAATACGGTCATTCATTTGGGAAATAGTTCGCCTGTGCGGTATGCATTGATCCACAATCGGGTTGAAAACGCCATTTATTTCAGCAACCGTGGCACTGCAGGAATTGATGGTTGCTTATCGACAGCCGTTGGTTTTGCCAGTGAATCGGATAAAATAAATACGATTATTTTGGGTGACCTGTCTTTCTTCTACGATTCGAATGCCTTGTGGAATAAATACATTGGACCGAATTTGCGAATCATTGTTATTCACAATGGTGGTGGGAATATCTTCGGCATGATCAAAGGTCCGTCTGACTCACCAGCTTTTACTGAACATTTTTTAGCTGAAAATACACACAAAGCGGAAGTATTGGCCAAAGCATTCGGACTGGATTATTTCAAGGCCGAAAACGAATCAGAACTTGAAAAGGCACTGGATGATTTTTATTCCCAAAAACAGCAGCAAGTTGCTTTATTGGAGATTTTTACGAATGAAGAGGTGAATGTCAGGTTATTTCGGGAACTATTTAAACAAGTTAAAAACTAAAACGACATACAATGAGCACAAACAGAGAATGGCAAACAATTCGGGAATACAAAGATATTTTCTTTGATTTTTTTGATGGAATCGGGAAGATTACCATTAATCGCGAGCGTTACCGCAATGCATTCAGGCCAACAACAGTGAACGAAATGAGCGATGCACTAAAGATATGCCGCGAAGATCAGCGAATTAATGTGGTGGTATTGACAGGTGCCGGTGACAAAGCTTTCTGCGCTGGTGGTGACCAGACTGTGAAAGGCAAAGGAGGTTATATTGATGAAGACGGAATTCCACGACTTAACATCCTTGAGGTTCAAAAGCAAATCCGCTCGATGCCAAAACCGGTGATCGCAATGGTAAACGGGTATGCCATTGGTGGCGGCCATGTGCTTCATGTGGTTTGCGATATCAGTATTGCCTCTGAGAATGCGATCTTCGGACAGACCGGCCCTAAAGTGGGAAGTTTCGATGCAGGATTGGGCTCGTCTTACCTAGCTAGCATCGTGGGTCAGAAAAAAGCGCGTGAGATCTGGTTTATGTGCCGCCAATATTCGGCAGCCGAAGCCCTCGAGATGGGATTAGTCAACAAAGTTGTTCCGCTCGATCAGCTCGAAGATGAAGTGGTTGCATGGGGACAAAAAATGCAGGAACACAGTCCGCTTGCATTGCGAATGCTGAAGCTCGGATTAAATGCCGATCTCGACGGACAAATCGGAATTCAGGAGTTTGCAGGGAATGCTACGCTACTTTATTACCTCACAGAAGAAGCACAGGAAGGTAAAAATGCGTTCCTTGAAAAACGGAAACCTGATTTCAAAAAATATCCTAAGTTTCCTTGATATCAGTAAATCCCTTACTATTAGGGATCACAGATAACAAAGAAAATTAAAGAGTTAACAAAATTATGGTATCAGTAAAAAGTTGGATTAAAGCAGCTCGCTTACGGACACTTCCATTGGCAATGTCGGGGATTCTGATGGGATCTGCTTTGGCGTATTTTGATGGTGGTTTCCAAACCAAAATAACCGGATTGGCCATTGTAACCGCATTGTTAATACAGATTTTCTCGAATTTTGCCAACGACTACGGCGATTCGCAGAAGGGTACAGATAATCAGCACCGTGTTGGGCCGAAACGAACGGTTCAAAGTGGTGAAATTAGCTTGAAAGAAATGAAAGTTGGTATGGTTACTCTGATTTTGCTAAGTCTGGCTGCAGGAATCTGGCTGGTTGCGGAAGGAACAAAAGGACTTGATCGGACTACTTTTTTGCTTTTTCTTGCCTTCGGAATTGTGGCATTGATTGCAGCTTACCGCTACACGGCCGGAAGCAATCCCTACGGATATGCCGGTTTCGGAGATGTAGCTGTTTTTCTTTTTTTCGGAATATTACCGGTGGTGGGCACCTATTTTCTGAACGTCCATCAAATCAATTCCATAATATTTCTGCCTGCAATCAGCATCGGCCTTTTCAGTACAGGGGTACTGAATCTTAATAACATGCGAGATATCGAAAATGACCGGAATTCAGGTAAAAAAACGATGGTGGTGCGAATAGGAAGCGACAAAAGCAGAATTTATCACACCAGTTTGATTATTCTCGGATGGCTAAGCGTCCTATTGTTTGTTGCACTTCGGTTCCAATCCATAACCCAGGTGCTTTTTCTTCTAACGGCACCACTTTTTATCCGTGACCTTGTAAAGATTAACCAAATTCAGGAACCTCGACAACTCGACCCATTTCTGAAAAAATTGTCGATTGCTACATTGTTGTTTACTTTGCTGTTCGGAATTGGAACAATCCTGGCAATATGAAACGAGCCATGAGTAATATCTCACACAGAAGTATGATATCGTTGGCGAGTTCCATCGGGCAATTTTAAAACAAATTATAATCAGATGAAATGAGCATGGTCTGGCAAACAAAAAATAGGATGTTTAAATTTTTCATGCAAGTTCCACACCTGAGGTATTGTCGAAGAATCGATATTGCAAATACGAATTGAATATTAATGTCTTACAAAAATTTTAACGTGTGAAAGCCCGTTTCAAAAAATACACCCTGATTTTCAAGCAAGCTTCTGGCACTTCGCGCGGAGTGTACACCACGCGTGAGGTTTGGTTCCTGTTTTTAACCGATGGTATCAACACCGGCATTGGTGAATGTGCTCCTTTGCCAAATCTGAGTATTGAAAGACCGGAAAAAATAAGTGCCAAATTGCAGCAGGTTTGCGATAACATTTACTATTTCAGCAAATTTCAGGAAGAGCTGCAAAACTGGCCGTCGATCCGCTTTGGACTTGAAACTGCATTACAAGACCTGCAAAACTTAGGAGAACAAATCCTATTTCCATCGGCGTTCACACGCGGAGAACAGGGAATCCCGATCAACGGACTGATCTGGATGGGAACACCCGAATTTATGAAGCAGCAGATCCGCACCAAGCTGGACGCCGGATTCCGTTGTATCAAAATGAAAATCGGTGCCATCGACTTTGAGACTGAATTTGATTTGCTGAAAGAGATCCGCAAAGATTTTTCGGCTGAGGAAATTACACTCAGGGTGGATGGTAATGGTGCCTATTCGTACCAGACTGCCCTCGAAAACCTGAAACGATTATCCGATTTGCAAATTCACTCCATAGAACAGCCCATTAAAGCCGGGCGATGGGACGAAATGGCAGCACTTTGCGAACAGTCGCCGGTTCCAATCGGACTTGATGAGGAACTTATTGGCGTTTTCGATCTATCAAAAATGCAAAAACTGGTTGAAACCATTCGTCCCGCATATCTGATACTAAAACCCAGTTTGCATGGCGGTTTGGCAGGTTGTGAAGACTGGATTGAACTGGCTAATAAACAAAAAATTGGCTGGTGGATTACCTCAGCCCTCGAATCGAATATCGGGTTGAATGCGATCGCACAATGGACTTTTCAACAAAATATCAAATCGGAACAAGGATTGGGAACCGGTCAGCTTTTTACGAATAATTTTGATTCTCCGCTACAAATTGAAGGTGATCAACTCTGGTATAAACCAGCACGGGAATGGCATCTTAAACCCTTTACCGATGTGTGAAATGTCAGTCCTTATCAGGATAAACGGGCGATGTTACAGTGAAGAGGAATTGACTTCTTTGATAGCAGAAAAACTTTCAATTCCTCATCTTCCTGAATGGGAACGCGAATTATTCTCATTTTTGCAGCATTGGTTTTCTCCTTCTGATTTTATTGAAGCACAGACTTCAGGCAGCACCGGCGAACCACAAACCATCCGGTTACTAAAAACCATGGTGCAACGAAGTGCCAGCCGAACCATCGAATACTTTGGTCTTCAGGCCGGAAACCGGATTTTATTAAGCTTGCCTTGTCGGTTTATTGCCGGAAAGATGATTGTGGTTCGGGCGGTCATTGGCCAAATGGATTTGATCACGATTGATCCTTCATCTGATTTTGATCTTTTAATCAACGAAACTTTTGATTTCGGGGCAATGGTTCCGAGCCAGGTTTTTAAACTACTGGAAAGCTCTTCAGGCAGGCAAAAAATTGAAAATATCCGGAATCTTCTGATTGGTGGCTCCTCCATTCCTGCAAATCTGGAAGTACAAATTAGCCGGTTGACCAATCGTGTGGTTTCGACTTACGGAATGACGGAAACTGCTTCACATATTGCCATTCGTAAACTTTCGGGTGAAAAGCGTTCAGATATATACTATTGTTTAGAAGGAATTTCAGTCACAACCAGTCAAAATGAATGTTTGCAAATTCTTGATTCTAAGCTGGCTGAACTATTACAAACCAAAGATATTGCGGAACTTCTTTCACCCACAAGCTTCAGGATTTTGGGAAGAGTGGATGATGTGATCATTTCAGGCGGAATAAAATATTGGCCCGAAAAGATTGAGAAAAAGCTGGAATCTGCAATTCCCCGACGGTTTATTATTTCGACATTGCCTGATGAGAAGTTGGGAGAAAAATTGGTGCTGGTGATTGAAAGTGAGCCTATCGATATTGAGACAATTAATAAAAAAATTGCAGAACTGCTTCCTCCATACGAACGTCCAAGAGCAATTTATTTTATTGAAAAATTTCCGGAAACCCCGAACGGGAAACTAAAAAGGCATGAAATAGCCAGGATTATAAAATCGCAAACTGAAGATTAGAATTAAGTCATGGCTATTAACTTCGCTGTAGCTTTGAGTCCATCTCTAAAAAAGTCAAACTATTCATTGTGGAATTAAAAGGAATAATTAAAAAGGTTACAGCGGTTAAATTCAATAAATATGACGTTTCTATGTTTTATTATTTATGAATAATCTATTGACAGACAGGTATATGTATCCTAAAATTCGTTCCTGAAAGCAATCGTTTCCTTTAGATGATGTTTTATTCTGATGTCGTAAATAGGTAATCAACTTCAAAGCATTTTCCGGATAACTACTATTGTTTTATCAATATTTCTTACTGCTTTCATTTAAAATCTCTTTGTCTAAATAATTAATCGTGTTATAGGGCAAACGAGCGTAAAGTCAATAGAAAATACGGTACTCTTGATTTCAAATTAACGATTTGATGGTTCTTAGCTGACGATAAATTTACGAATAAGAATAAAATTGTAGAAATGCAAAACTGCTGAAACATTGAAATTAGTCCCGACAAAAAATTGAACAAAAAATATAATTACGTGTTGTAATAATGATTTAATATGCAAAATAAATTTTGAATTTCATTTCCCGGCCTTTTTATTTCGGATAGTTAATTATTTTATTTATTTTTGGTATCAGACCACTAAATATTTAAATCATGATTTCCACTACCCACTTTCACCCAATGTTGGTGCATTTTCCTATTGCATTAGTAGTTTTTGGATTCATTGCCGAAATTGCGGCCCTGTATTTCAAAAAAGAGATCTATTTATCCAGAATGGGATTTATCCTGTTGATATTTGGTACACTCTCAGCAATTACTTCCTGGTTAACAGGTACATTATTCACGTCTGAAATGGCTGGTGCTGCTGGTGAAATAAAAAATACCCATGAACTGTTCGCATGGATAACCTTGGGTACACTTCTGGCCGCTTCAATTCTGCGTATTGTACTTCAGGCTAAAAAAAATGAGAATACGGGCCTAAAGAGTGTTGCTTTAGTTTTATATGGATTGGCAGCGGTTTCTGTCAGCATTACGGGGTTTTATGGAGGAACGCTGGTTTATAATTATATGATGGCACTATAGTTTAGGTGCTATAAAGAGATTAATTAATTGGCTGTTGAGTTGCGTGTTAAATTTATTTTACCGAGCTATTAACTTTCATAAACTATCAGTAGCCAGCCCGTTTCAAATACATCTTCTAAGCATAGCCGCTAATAAATAGGACTCTGAGCGGTCTGCAAGACCCAGCGATGAGTCTGTGTTGAACTACACCCGCCGGGATCGGCGCTATGTACTTACTGGCTGTTTTTTGTTTTAGTTGAAGACTTAGAGTGACGAAATAGAAAAATCGTTCATTGACGTATTGCAGGTTTTTGTGCTTTTCATGCTTATTGGTATCATCAAAATGGCGCTTATCGACAGCAGGTTATCCGTTTTTGTTCACTTTGGGGCATACCAGTCCCTGTGCGCTGCTGGCGCTGGATTGGAGTTTTACTAAAATCGGGATATTATTTGAATTAAAAGAGAACTTGCCGGAGATCGAATCCTTGGCAGTTCCCTTATTGCAATCATTCTTCCGGTTTTGCATACCGGGCAAAGGCAAGGGTTAATGCCTGTCAGCCTGGCAAATCGTTCCACGTTGGTTTCGAGCGGTTGCTGCCGTTTTATTACTGCGTTAATGTCTGGTTTTTGTTCAGGTACAAATTGTAATTCGAGGTTCCGTTTTGTGGTGTGGTTATAAATACCGAACCTTCGTATTTTAACAAACCGCCGTGGCAAAATGTGCATAGTAAATCGCCGCAGGAACTCAACACCATCGAGGGCTACCGGTTTCTTGACAGCTCCGTCGCGGTAATCTTTGGCAATGAAAGTGACCTTACCATCGGCAATGTTGAGGATGCGCTGGTTTGTAATGGCAACGCGATGAGTGTATTGTCCCAGGTATTTAACTACGTGATCGGCGCCAGCGAGCGAAGGTTCGCAGTGAACCACCCATTTGGAATTATAGGCTTGCTGCACCACTGGGTTAAACAAAGCCAGTTCGTTTTGCTTACGCAGTGAGCGTTTGAGACTATCA
>JBBRZE010000073.1:0-29735 GCA_038236995.1 Bacteroidales bacterium
AAATTCTACTAATAAAAAAGAGGTATTTAACTTTCGTTAAAGACCTCTTTTTCAGCGGAGAGAGTGGGATTCGAACCCACGGTACCCTTTTGGAGTACACACACTTTCCAGGCGTGCTCCTTCGACCACTCGGACATCTCTCCCTGGTCATTCAACAAGCAATGATCTGCTGGTTATTTTTATTGTGGCACAAAAGTAGGAGATTTTTTTATTTTATGGCCATTAATTCCCAAAACAAAGTCGCAAATCAAATAATAGCGATTCAAAGGAAGAAAGGAAGCAGCGTCTTCTTTCACAAAATGTATTTTGCCACGACTATTTGTCAGGTGAACGGCTATCTCTGCAAACTTATTTGGATTGTCGGGGCAGAATTTTGAATGATAGTTCTGACAATATTTGGATTTAACATATAGTCAATAAACGTGCGTATGTGGGCAGCCGTTTTGCGCTTTCGTACAATACAATTCACTCAAACAATTTTGCTAACAGCTGAATAGTAATTTATTACAATTGTTGGCATACTAGTTGATAGATTTGAAGCGAAATCATATCTTTTAAAAATTACTTAATACTAATCACGATGAAACATTTAACACTTCTCATTCTTCTTGTTGCGTTTGGTGTAATAAACACGAATGCTTCTGATCTTACCGGTAATACAATTAGTCTTAAAGGAAACTCAAATACAAGCTTAGGAACTTATGAAATAAAAGAACTTCCTCCGGTAAGTGTGAACGGTGAACTATTGCGTACGTTTGAATTGACTTATGAAAAAGCCCAAAAAACTGTTTTAATTAATTTGGATGAAAGAGCTAATTGCAGGGATTATGTTGTTCGTTCAAAAAATCTCGAAGTCCGGTATGTTTGTAAGAAAACTTCTTTCGGAGTGCAACTTGTGACGGGCAAAAATATGAAATACGATCCTGCACTTAATGCTCTCTTTTTAGCTGAGGATGAATTTGCAAAACAGAAAAGTATTTCGGAAGGTGGTTTACCAATTGCAGAGGCACTCGGTCTGATTGCCAGCTATTATCCAAATCTGCTGAAGCGACCTGATTTGCTCAATTAACGAAGAATTGATTTTATCAATTGTATGAACCCCAGGGTGCAGTAACAGCCTGCACATTTTCTTCAAAACCTGCCAGACCGCCATCTGACAGGTTTCTTTTTTATAATAATCACATTAACTAACTGCGCAACCTTATTTCGATTTAATTCGTCAATATTTTAAGCATGAGTAAATTAGTTTAAAAGTAAATTACTATTTTTAACGTCGTTATTAACCAATAATTCAAACCAATTTATTTTCCTATGAGAACAGCGATCCGATTCCTTCCGGTACTTCTCCTTTTGGGAGTATTGTTTTCGTGTAAAAAAGCTAATTATACGAAAGAGGTTAAAACCGATAAAAACGGTTATTCGTATGAACAGGTAACCAACGATCCGTTGAAAACAAGGATTTACACATTGAAAAATGGGCTTACCGTTTATCTGTCAGTCAATAAAGACGAACCCCGTGCCATGGGACTAATTGGCGTAAGAGCCGGGTCTATCAATGATCCTACAGAAACGACGGGGTTAGCCCATTATCTTGAACACATGATGTTTAAAGGGACAGATCATTTCGGAACAACCGATTGGGCAAGCGAAAAAGTACTGTTAGACAGTATTTCAAATCTTTTCGAAAAGTACAAAGCTGAAGTTGATCTCACGAAGAAAAAGGATATTTATAAGGAAATTGACAGGGTTTCACAGGCGGCTTCCAAATTTGCCATTCCGAATGAATACGATAAAATGTCATCATCAATCGGGGCAAAAAGTACAAATGCTTTCACCAACTATGATGTAACTGCTTACATGAATAATATTCCTGTCAACGAGCTTAAAAAATGGGTTGAAATGGAGTGCGATCGTTTTCACAATCCTGTTCTTAGGCTTTTTCATACTGAGTTGGAGACTGTTTACGAAGAATTTAATATGTATCAGGATATGGACGATATGCGCTTGAACAACGCTTTGATGAAAGGTCTGTTTCCTACCAATCCGCTGGGGCGCGATATCATTGGATTCCCGGAGCATCTGAAAAACCCTTCGATGGTGAATATCATGAAGTTTTACAGAACATGGTATGTGCCAAATAACATGGTGTTTGTATTGAGTGGCGATATTGACTACGAAGAGACTGTAAAATTGATAGACAATAATTTTGGGAAATTTGAATCCAAAGAGTTACCAAAGAATGAATTTCCCAAAGAAGCAGCCATTACATCACCAGTAGTTAAAGAGGTAGTTGGTCCTGAAGCCGAGCAGGTTCAATTGGCTTTTCGGTTTAAAGGTTATCACTCCGATGATCGTAAATATGTAACTATGATTGACTATATCCTCACGAATTCGGTTGCCGGGTTAATAGATCTCGATCTGAATCAACAACAGAAAGTGCTTCAGGCAGGTAGTACGAGCAATTTCGAAATGGATTACGGCTATCATCTCTTCTTTGGAAAGCCACGTCAGGGACAAAAATTGGAAGAAGTGCGCGATTTGCTTCTGGCTGAGATTGAAAAGGTGAAAAGAGGAGAGTTTGAAGACTGGCTTATTCAGGCCACCATTAATAATTTGAAATTGGAGAAGATACGCCGTAATGAAGGCAATTACAGGGCTTTCACTTTTCTGGAAGCCTTCATAAAAAGAGCAGATTGGGCGATTGAACTTGATTACAATGATCAGCTTTCAAAAATTACAAAGGCTCAACTTGTTGAATTTGCCAAAGCAAATTACAAAGACAATTACGTGGAAGTATTCAAAAGGACTGGAGTTGCCACGGATCTTGTGAAAGTTGAAAAGCCTTTGATTACCACAATTGCTATCAATCGTGCTAACCAGTCTGCTTTTCTGAAGACATTTGTTAGTGAAAGTGTCGCTCCGCTGGATCCGGTTTTTGTGAATTATGCCGAATCAATTAAAGAGGAGAAATTGAACGAAAATGTAAATTTCGATTATATCCCTAATGCAACCAACGATCTTTTCTCATTAAATTACATTACTGAAATTGGAAGTAACCACGATCCTAAACTCGCCCTTGCAGTAAAATATCTGCCTTATCTTGGGACAGATAAGTACACGGCTGAGCAATTCAAAAAAGAACTTTATAAACTGGGCGTTTCATTGAATGTAAATACCGGAAATGACCGGTCGTATGTGACAATTGGCGGACTTGACCAAAATTGTGAAGCAGGATTAAAACTCCTTGAACAGTTGCTTGCTGAGGCTAAACCGGATAAAGAAGCCTATAATAAATTGGTTGAAGGGATCTTAAAGGAGCGTGAGGATCAGAAAAAGGACCAAAATGCGATCGGAAATGCACTTCAGAATTTTGGTAAATATGGTAAAGATTCACCTTTTACGAACATCCTCTCAGAGGAGACGTTAAAGGCAATTGATCCAAAAGAACTTACTGAGATCATTCACAAGTTTTGTCATTACCCTCATCGCGTATTTTATTACGGACCTACTGATCTTGTAAAAACGGCTGCATTGATCAAGGCCAATCATTTACTGACCACCGAAAACGTTCCCATCCCGGTTGAAAAACCTTTTGTAGAGCAAGTAACCGATAAAAACAATGTTTTCTTTGTTGACTATGATAAATCACAGGTTGATATTGTAATGATGTCGCGCGATCTTCCATTTAATCCTAAAATGTTGGTGAATGCCCGCACCTTTAATGAGTATTATGGAAATTCGATGAGCTCGGTTGTTTTTCAGGAAATCAGGGAAGCAAGGGCTTTAGCTTATTCTGCCTGGGCCAACTATTTACGTCCATCAAAAAAGGAGGATTCATTTTATATTTACGGATACGTTGGAACGCAGGCAAATAAAATGATGGATGCAATCGGTGCGATGAATGGCTTGTTCACCAAGATGATTGTTGACGAGAAATCGTTCAATATCGCAAAAGAGAGTGTGATAAAGAGTATTCAGACTGAGCGGATCATCAAGAGCAATATATTCTGGAACTGGCTGCAAAACAAAAAGCTGGGTATTGATTACGATATTCGTAAAGATTACTACGAAGCTGCCCGAAATACGAAGATAGACAGTACACAATTATTTTTCGATCAACATTTTAAGGATATGAAGTATACTTACATGATCGTAGGTAGCAAGAAAGATGTTGACCTTGTGAAATTGAAAACTGTTGGTCCTGTAAATGAATTGGCGCTAAAAGATATTTTCAATTATTAGATTAATCTTATCTTTTAAGATGCTTAAAATAAGCAAAAGAGTTCCTAAATCAGGAACTCTTTTGTTTAAGTTTATTACCTGTCCAGCCAATTTTTGAACTCCTGAACCCGTTCACGGGCGACAATAATATCCGGATCGTCGGTGCCGTCAATTTTGAGGCGAAGTCGGCTGTTACTCCACGCCAGAATATGGGTGCAGGCATTAATTGAGACAATATATTTGCGGTTAATCCTGAAGTAGGTCTCCGGGTCGAGCATGGGTTCCAGTTGGTCGAGCGTATAATCAATGCAATAGGTATGTTTGTCTGCTGTAAGAATAAAACTTGCCTTCTGACTGTAAAAAACCATGATTTCTTCCACAGGAATACTTTTGATTTTATCTCCTACCTTCACCATAAATCTTGATTTGTGGTATTTTGCTGAAGCCTGATTTGTAACCGAAAGTATTTTTTCGAGCGCCAACCCCGGTGAAAAGCGTTTTGCCTTTTCGATGGCTTGAGTAAGCCGTTCTTCTCCAATAGGTTTTAGCAGATAATCGATTCCATTGGTTTTAAAGGCTTCAATCGCATAGTGATCGTAGGCTGTTGTAAATATGATCGGGCAGCGTACAGCTACCTGATTATAAATTTCGAAGCTTAGTCCATCTGCTAACTGAATGTCTGAAAAAATCAGGTCGGGTTCCGGATTATTTTGCAAATACTTTATCCCATCCCTTATTGATTCGAGTTTTGCAACCACCGACATATGGGGGGCGACTTTGGTCAGCAACCGTTCCAAAAGGTTGGCCGCCCTTTTTTCGTCTTCAAGGATTATAGTCTTCATTTTTCCAGCGATTTAAGAATGGGAACACGCACCAGGAAGTTCACTTCCGAAGGGATAATTTCAATAGGTTCGTCGGAAAAGAAAGCAAATTGCTGAATAATATTCTTTAGTCCTGTTTTTTTCGAGTCTTCACCCACATTCTTAGGTTGCAAATTATTCTCAACTTCAAGATACCCTTTATTTTTATGAATTGATATCCGCAGTGGAAAAGCCTTGGAAACTTCATTGTGTTTCACCGCATTTTCAATCAGCAATTGAAGTGACATAGGAACAATATAATCTTCTGAATTTGCCTGCACATCGCTTTCAATAATCAGTTTATCTTCAAATCTGGTTTTTAATAAGAAGCTAAAGGAACGGATAAATTCAAGTTCATCTTTAAGCGGAACCAACTCTTTGTCGCGGCTGTCGAGCACATAACGAAATAAATCACTCATTTGCTGAATAAACTTCACCGCCATTGCCTGATCGTCGTACACCAGATCGCTCAATACATTCAGACTGTTGAATAAAAAATGAGGATTGATCTGATTCCGGAGCGATTCATATTTATATGCCATCATTTCAACTTTAAGCTTTTCGGCCTGTACTAAGGATCTTTTCCATGCATGAAAGAACCCAATAGACGTAAATATCAGTGAGATAATGAATGAAATCAGAAGCGTGTAAGGGACAGACCTTATGATCGATTCCCAGGCCTTTGCCGGTAAAATATTATTCCAAATATAGTAGTTGAAAAACTGAACTACGATAAAGGCACTTATTGAATACCCCATAAAAACGAATATTTGAATGATTGTCTTTTTTATAGGAGTTTCTATCCACGAAATTCGTCGGTCAAGATAGCCATGTATAAATTGTAAACCTGTCCACTGGGTAAAACTGATGCTGAATGCCCAGCAAAACCCGATTAGCAAACTGTGCCAATCGTTTAGACCTCCTGTCATAAAAAAAAGTAACAGAAATATACTCAATGCCGCATTGGCAAGTATGAATTTAATAACAGTGACAGGATTGTTCCAGACTTTAGTAAAGTACATTTTACGTTCAATTTTTGGGATGTAAGTTTCGTAAAAATAGAGATAAATCCGGTTCCGGATGAAACTAACTTTCTCCAAAACCCGGATTTTTATTTTTGCTTATGGCTTTTACTTTAACCTATAACCTTTATCCTTTAACCTTGTGCTACTGACATCCTTTTACAATTCCCTCTACCTGATCTTTTCCCCAGGCCGGATGAATGGGTGATTTCGGTTTGAAATTGTCCCAGTCAGTCAGTAAAACCTTGGCTTGCGGACAAAACGATTTAGGATCCAGTCCCATATAGGGTGCTGAACCAATATCTCCCTGCAATTTCATCATTTTTGCACGAGGATTTGCAGGGTCTAAAGTGAGCGCTTTTGCCACAGCTTGTGCTGAACGTCCGCTAAATTCCTGTCCGCGTTCCATTGGATTTACGACTAAGCGGCCGATGAAATAAAATGACTGCAGTGCATACACCTCCGATTCGTTGGGAACCAATTCAATCAGTTTAGCAATCGTCTTTTCGGCAACATCAAGGTAACTGTCTTTTTTTGTAGCATCGGTAGGTTCCATAAAACTCATGATGATGTAACAATGCGCCTGATAATACAAAGGCAACCACTCGGTTTTTTCGACATTGGCTATCATCTCGAATTTGTTGCCCAAAGCCTGAAAGTCGGCTACATTTTTACAAGTTGAAAACTGACCGAGCGTTTCGCCCATTGTCTGAATAAATTCTGGCTTTTGGGCCATAGAGGCGAAGCTAATAAACAATACTGCAAGTGATAAGATGATCTTTTTCATGATTAATTTATTTCATGATTGATTTTTATATTTCTATTCGATTTTGTCCAACTGATTTGCATCTCCTTTTCGGGTCAGCGTGATAAAACAGGCCACAACATAAAACCGGTTCGAGCCAGGTTCAATGGCGGCGCTAGGATAGTTTCCGCCTGCATCGGTGGTGTTGGCATATCTCCGTCCAAACTCATTCTTAAAGCCTAAAACATTGGTTACGGCACCGTAAAAGATGATGTTTTTTCGGTAAAGGAAACTCCAACTTAGATCGAGGCTTCGGTAAGGCAACATTTGTTCACTATTAAAAACGGGTGAATTTGGATTGTTATATACCCTTGGTGACGAATATTTGAAATTGACTCCTGCCAGCGATCGCAAACCACTAATCCAATGTTTGTAAACCACCGAAAGATTGTGTTTGCTGGCGAAGGTTGGTACCGCTTCTTCAGGAAAATCGCGGTAGTCGCGTTTGGTGTCGAGGTGAGAATACGATATCCAGTAGTCGCCGTTTTTGATGGTTTTGTTGTCTCTCCAGAACAGGTCAAGTCCTTTGGCATAACCACCACCAAGATTAGAATAACTTGATGGCAAGTAAAATTCGCCACCATTGGACTTCACAAGATTTTTATAGTCTTTGTAATATAGTTCAATCCGAAGTGTCCTTTTATTGACTAATGATTGATAGCTAAAAGTATAATGATCGGCACGTTCCGGATCTAATTTGTTGGTGTAGAGCAGATAATCATCGCCCGGATTTTGATAGAACCAACCGTAAGCAAGCGAAAACTGGCTGTTATTGGTTACTTTGTAAGCTGCTGAAAGTCTTGGAGAAAATTTGAATTTTTTAAGATATTCCGAATACTCAACCCGAGCACCAAAACGGGTTACAAATTTTGAAGATGCGTAAATCTGCGCCTCAGTGAATCCCGCAAATGTATTATTCATAAAGCTGTTAGGGTGTATTTCGGCAGGCATCCTGACATTTTGAGAAAATGTTTTGGCAAATAATTCTCCTCCAAATTTAAGACTAAATTTTTCGGTGAACAGGTAGTTAAAGACATTCTTTACATGAGTTCCCACAATCTTTTTTCCAATTATGGTTTGGCCGAAACGGATATCATCCTGGTTGTTCGTGAATGAAGCAGCAGAATTCATCGCCCATTTTTCACTTATGTGGCCATTCCACGAGGCATTCATAAAGTAATTGCTATTTGCGAGATGGTAATCAAACGGATTTCCACCAGGTTCGAGGTTTTCCTGATTGATCGTAAAGGCGTCTTTGTTAAAACTCGAATAAAGCTTGAACATGCCGGTTTTGCCTGTCATTTGCCTGACACTTACCACACCCTTTGCCGATTCTGGAGCAAGAATCCAATTGTAATTTTGAGATGTTAAATTCATATATGGTGCTAAATTATTGTATGTCACCGATCCGGTAACTGCGCCATTTTTCCATAATTTAGTTCCTGCTACTTCCACTCCAATCGACATAACTGACAAATCGAGCTGATCTTCTGCAGGCATATCGTTCGTGTTAAGCAATAAAACAGACGAAAGGGCCTGACCATATTCTGCAGAATAACCTCCAGTACTGAAAATTGTCCCTTTAAACATAAACGGATTGAACCTGCCACGCGTCGACAGATTGGGAGCTGTTGAATTGTAAGGAACATAAACAAGCGAACCGTCGATATAGGTTTGAGATTCTTCGCTGTCACCCCCTTTTACAAACAAACGTCCCGATTCACCATTGGTCGTTGTGCCAGGAAGTGATTGCAATGCGCCGTACACATCACCTTTGGCACCAGCAGTGGTTACCATATCGAGGGGTGTAATGGTGACAGCCTGCTTCTTGTCGCCTGCTTCGAAAGTTCCTGCTGTAATGGTTACTGCAGTTAACTGGTTAAATGCTTCTTTCATCTGAACATTTATTCGAATTGTATCGCCTTTCAGATCTATTTTTTGCACGGCTGGTTCGTAACCCATGAATTCTGTGCGTAAATCAAACTGACCAGTTTTTTTTGTTTTAAGTATAAATTGTCCGTTTTCATTGACCGAAGTTCCGTCGTAAGTTCCTTGCAAGTAAACATTGGCACCAGGTAAGGACTCGCCTTGTTCCTGTGTCACTTTACCCATTATAACGGTCTGTGGAAATGCTTGCAATCCGACCAGACTTAAGAGGATATATATGAAGGAGTATTTCATTTTACTGATTTTTCATGTTGAACGAAACAAAAGTGAAATAAAGCCGGATTGCCTCAAAATAACAATCGATGAATTGTGGTATTTCGACGTTGAGTTGTAGAAAAGCATCGATTTCCCTATCGAATAGAATTGCTACTCACGGATACACAATTTAAGCAAAAAATGAAACTTTAATTTTTATCATCAGTTAAATATATTTGTATTTTTAGAAAAAAATAATCTTAAAGAAAATTAGCCATGAGTAGAATTTCTGAAAGTATCATCGGAGATGAATTTAGTGATCCTATGGAATATGCGGATCAACCAGGAAGGAAGGGGAATAGAAAATCATCTTTCAGAAACATTTATGATGAAGATGATGATGAGGATGAAGATGATTTCGAAGAGGATGATGAAGATGACGAGGAATTTGAGGAGGAAGACGACGAATAATCATTCTGATTTCCCCAAAAAATTATTTGCTAAGTGACCGGTTGAATCTTCGTATATTGAATTTTCTTCCGGTTATTTTATGAGCTTAAATTGTCAGAAATGCAGTCTTTAATTTAAGGATTGCAATCGTTCACTTGGATGGCTTTGGAATTGCTATTGAAATCTTAAACAGGCAATACTGCCCATCTTTTCTTCAATAAAAGTACCATGACAACGACTTACATATTCGTTAATAATGAGTAAGATAGATTCTTTCCATTGCCCATAAGTATTATAATTCATTTCCAATCTCTGGTTCCTTTTCAAATGTAAAAGTCATTTTCAGCCACTAAACGGAGATTTAAATCCAAAAATTGCTTTTTAATTAATTACATCATCAATGAAATTGGTCATGTTAAAATCCCGTTATTAATTGATAGAATTTTTAAGTTGTTGTTTATTCTTCTAGCCCGATCATTGCTGAAGTTGTATGTGATTCATTCGGAGCCAGTTTGATCACATCATCGAATGCATTGACGGCTTCGACACAGACAAAATGAAGGTAGGCATTATCTGGCATGTCGTTAATAGTGGAGCAAGTCTCTTTCCCTGGATTCCAGACTGTTGTAATCTTGCTACCTGTTTTTGAAATATGGATCTTCCTTTTGAACACGCGATCTTCAATCACGCAGTCGTATTCAGTGTTATGATAGTGCCGGGTTTCAGCCTTCCGAATTTCTATTTCAGGCGACTCCTGGACAAAGGCTCCTGGTTCGAGCTGGCTGTGATAATTAGCCCCCTGTAACCCCGTGATCGTCATGTTTTCAATAGAAGAGACGTTATAATATGAATGCAAGGCGCAGGTATACTCAAATGGTTCTGCAGATAGATTGGTAACTTTCAAACTGACTTCAAGCGTATGTCCCACTATAACAGTCAATCCGACACAAAAATCATAAGGCCAGTAAGCTTTCGTCTCATCTGATGAGCAAAGCTGCAATTTGATGAGCGTTTCACCCGAAGCTTTGACTGCCGTCTCAGTCACCTCCCAATACATCAGGCGTCCAAAACCATGTTGCGGTTTCTGCGGATCGGATTTATGTGGTCCGAACCAGGGGAAACACAAGGGAATGCCTCCACGAATTGCCTGCCCTACCTGAAAATTGCTGTTGGGGCTCATCCAAAGGATGTCTTGCGAATTACGTGGTATGAAACTCGTTACATGTGCACCATACATACATATTTCAGCATCGGCATATTTATTCGAGACATTCAAATAAATTAAATCATTCTCCTTTTTGGCAAATATTACTTTACCTTCTGCACCAAAGGTGTTATTAAGTTTTTCAATATCAATCATGGCATTTCAACTTAAAATGTATTGGGCATTTCTTTTACAATCTGCAAATGCAGTAGTCTGAAATGAAGGTTCATGCTACTGCCAATTTTTAGCGCAAGTTAGCAATCATTTTAATTCTCGTGACGATTGAATAGCAAATAGCCAAAGCTGGCCTGCACATAAAACCTCGGATCGCTGCTGCTGAAATAATTCAATAGCAGACTTGCTGGCCCGAAAGGGGTGTGAATCACGATACCGCCGCTACCTATAAACTGATTGGAAGTAAATAACTGATCGCTGTAGTAAGGCTGATTATTATCTTTTTTTAATAACTCCTGAATTGGCTGGAAGTAATATCCTTCAAGACGTATATGAGTAGACGGAGAAATTGGAACGATTGCCTTTAACCCTCCGGCAACATAATTGTTAGCCCTTAGATACGGTAAATACCTGATGGTACTGTTAACAGTGGGCGAGAAGTCTTTTGCAGCAATTATAGAAGAGGTATAATTGTTAAAAAGCTTTTTACTTGAAAAGTACGAATCTGTTTCGATACCAAAAATTAGCCATTTCGAAGATTTAAAATACCTTTCATAGCATAACGCCACTTGAAAATACTGATGCTCCTTCATAAAATCGGGATTATTCACACTTGTAGATCCAGGTTCTTCTTTTTCAGTTCCAAATATATATGCAGCCTCGAACTTAAACATTTTACCTTCTGTTGGATATTGTTTTTTATTAAAGGCTTTTTCCTCAAAACGTGCGTGCAAATTTCCGGCCGTAAATGTGGTTTGGTCGGGTTCGTCATTCTTTGTGTAATTTATCGTTTGATAGTAATCGTTTGATTGATTTACAAAGCTTATTCCAGCTTCCCATTTTGAGGTAGTTTTAGCCGGAAAACTAATATCAAACTGAATATTATTATCATTACGTACTACATAATGAGGTCGTTTATCTTCAAAGAAGAGTTCTGTTGATCCTGAAAAGTAGTTGAACCTGTTTTTAATGAAATAGAGATCTAATGAAAAAGGTTGTTTCGTTGTAAAATTAAACCTAGATCCTACCATGAATGAACTGTAGAATTTACCAACATGAATATTTGTCTGTAATGTAATCGGAAGGTTGTTGAACAGGCGATAGTCGAGACCGATGTACCCCTGATTGATATCTGAAAGTGAGAAGTAACCTCCTACACCTACTTCAAGTGGTTTCTGTTGCTCCGCTTTAAGTTGCAGATCGAAAAACCCTGTATTCTTATTATAGTCAGCGGTAGGTAAAAGCGATTTGATTTTATCATCAGCCAAAATTTTAAAATACTCTCGCCTGAGTTCTTCTAAATCAAATGTTTTTGATTTATGACGAATCGACTGTATCACGTAATACCTTTGTGACCCATCAACACCTGATACCTGGATGTTGTTAAATACCATTGTTGGACTTTTACTTCGGTACTCCTCACGTCTGCGGGTGAGCAATTCATAATCAGATCTTCGTGCTATTCGTGATTTAATTGATTCAATTTGTGCCAAAGCAGCCTTATAACCAACATTTTCTATTTCGTCGAATCGCTCAAAGTCTAGAAAAGCGAAATTATCAACCGGTGATTTAATCGTGATTCCCAAGCTATCGGGTATTAAGTAGCTTGTTTTTCGAACCATCATATTCCAAATCTGAAGTTTCAGATCATCTTTTTTTGGCTTTTTATCTTTAAACTCGATTGAGCTCCCAATCATAATGTCAGGTTTGAAATCCTGATGCATCACGTCGTAAGGAAAGTTATTTACCAGTCCTCCGTCAAAAAGTAAAACACTGTCAATTTCGATCGGTTTAAATACGAAAGGAACTGTCATTGATGCCCTTATCGCCAATCCGAGATCTCCTTTGCTAAATACTACGGGTTTATTGAGAAATATGTCGGTTGCTACACATCTGAATGGGATAAAAAGTTGGTCAAAGTTATTTTCGGCAACAGCATTCGCAGCGCTGAATAGTTCCATAAATGCAAAATCGATTTGTCCGGGAGGGATTATATTAGTCGGGAGCGCCAGTTTCATTTTATCCTCATTTCGGGCAAAGTCAAGATCGATGAAAGAGGGATTTTCATCGAGTTTCTTGAAATAATAGACATATCTTGGGGGAATAATTCCTTTAAACCATAGTTTGAAATCTTCTGATTTGAAAAGGGTTTCCATTTCATCCGGCGAATAGCCAGCAGCATAAAGTCCACCAATAATGGCCCCCATGGAAGTTCCTGTAATATAATCAATTGGAATGTTGTTCTCCTCGAGTGCTCTGATTACTCCAATATGAGCGAGACCTTTTGCACCTCCTCCGCTAAGCACTAATCCCACTTTTTGAGCATATCCCGAAATCGGTAACATGCAAAGGGACAATATGAAATAGGATATAACCTTTTTCATCAGTAGATAATTTGTTTTTTTAATTGTCTGAAGGAACACCCATATTATCTTCATTCATGTTTGCGAAACGCCAAACCATGAGTGTTTCATGATTTATATCTCATTTAATTGGTCCTAATGATCTTCAATTTTGTGTTTTAATGATTGAAATCCTTCGCCAAGGATCTCACTGGCATCCATAATTGTAATAAAGGCCAAAGGATCAACTCGATTGATATGTTCCTCAAGAATCGCAACTTCTCTTCTGCTTACAACGGTAAATATAATATTTTTCTCTGTATTGGTGTACATGCCGGTTCCTTTCAGATAGGTTCCACCGCGCTCAAGATCGTTAATAATTTTATCACGAATATCTTCGTGCTTATCAGATATGATAATCAATGCTTTATTGTAATTGGCACCTTCCAGAATCAGGTCGACTGCACGGCCTGTAATGTAAATTACGATCATGCTGTAAAGCGGTATTTGCCAGTCTTTAAAAGCTGCCAGCGCAACCAATACTATGGCTGAATCGACCCATATCAGCATTTGACCGATTGGGATACGCGTATACCTGGTAATCACCATAGCAATAATGTCGCTGCCACCCGATGTAGCCTTTGCCTTAAATATCAGTCCAAGCCCGAGGCCTGTTAAAACACCTCCGAAAATGCAAGAGAGTAACACATCATTAACAAGTGGAGCATCACCAATTTCGCGCATCCAGGTGATACCATCCATGAATATGGATGACGAAACAAATCCATAAATGGTTTTAGTTCCAAACCGGGGACCTAGAAGTTTTATTCCGAAATAGGTTAGTGGTATGTTTACTAGTAAGTTAAATATACCGATTGGAAATCCATCGGGCCAAAGTGTCATCCCTTTAGTCAGGTAATAGACAATAATTCCAAGTCCATAGATGCCACCAGGTACTATTTTATGTGGTGTAATAAAAAACACAAAACCCACAGCCATAATAAAAGATCCAATGGTAATGAGTCCGTAGTCGAGAAACCATCGTTTGGTGAATAGTTTTTCAGTTGTCAGAAATGCCATAAATAGAGGATAATTTTTTCTAAAATTACAAAAAAAAGGGTTCCTTTTTGAGGAACCCTTTTTTTAAGTCGTTGTTCTTAGAATCTTTTTTCTTTGATACGGGCTTTCTTACCTGTCAATTCGCGAAGATAGTACAAACGTGCACGACGTACACGACCCATACGGTTAACTTCGATGCCATCGATAAAAGGTGAGAAGAAAGGGAAAATCCTTTCAACACCGATATTACCAGACATTTTGCGAACAGTAAATGTTTTTGTTGTGCCGGCACCTTTGATTTGAATTACAGTACCTTTATAGTTCTGAACTCTCTCTTTGACACCTTCAATGATCTTGTAACGGACAGTTACTGTGTCGCCTGCGTGAAATGTAGGTAATTCTTTCGGCTCACCTAAAAACGCGTTTTCTGCAATTTTAATCAGATCCATCATGATTGATTTTTACAATATTATTAACGAACGCAATATTCACAGTGTCTATTTGTTTGCTGTCAGAGATTGCGTACGGAACTGGCCGCAAAAGTAGATAAATATTTGATTATCTAAAACGACTTGGAATTATAATTTTAGTTTTTTCCTGATAGCATCGGATAAAGCGGCTTTGTTCACTACAATTGAAGTGGTTTTATAACGCAGATAGGGTTTCGAGGCATAGAAATAACCTTTTAAATCATTGTATTTTCCCCATGAGTTTTTAACCTTGTAGTAGATCGTACCGTTTTGATCCTTAGCAAGTCCGACCAGGTGCATGGCATGATCATCGGTTGTTTCCTGACTGTCAAATGCCATTTGCCTTATTTCCTGAGTGATAATTTTTTCTTTTCCCGGTTTGTCAAGTTTATAGATTGCCGATTCCTTCTCTTTTTCTGAAAGGCTGTCCCATTTAGCAATTTCCGCACCATCCATATTCGCCGGCGTGTATTCGGGTATCACTGCAATTCCTTTTTGAGTTGTCGCAAATCCTTTTTCACTGCTATCGGCTGCCCAAAGGACAGAGTAACCTTTTTCAAGCGAAGAATCTACGATCTCCTGAAGTTCGTCGAGCGGAACATTATAAAATTCACTCCAAAGCCAATTATCAGGTACTTCAAGCATAAATTGCTGATAAAAAGGGTGATGAGAAAATGACGTAATCTGGATATAATCGTCACCATTAATTCCGCAGTAATCGGAAGCAAACGATTTTGGAGTATAGTTTTTGCCTTTGTATTCAAAGTTTTGTGGTACAATGCCGAGATAAGCGTCGATTGTTTTGTTAAGGGCCTCATCCCATACTGGAGTTATTTTTTTATTTCTGTTTTCAACAACCCCTTCAACCATTTTCCGTAGGACATCATCCATTTCGCCATGGACATGCTTTTCTTCATTGTATTTTATTCCGGGATATGCGCTTTCAGGAACAAGTCCATAAGTATTTGCAACATACAGATCATCATAAAGCACTCCTCCGGAACCAAAGTTGGTATTTCCCTGCATCCTTACGTATTTAACTGCTTTGTCGCGGTAACACATATTTACAAGAAACATTTCTGATAAATCAACTTCCGGTTTACCCATTCGAAGCATTTCTGATTCGAAAAACGACATTCCGGCAAATGACCAACAGGTACCTGACCTGTACTGGTTTTTTACTGAAGTGTGAGGTATTTCTTTAATTGATTGGAATTTATAGCCGTCGTTGTCTTTATTTCCGGCATACGAAAAGCCAGAAAAGAGTAAAAGTGTAAGCGCAAGGAAAAGTCCCTTTTTAGTTGTCTGCATATTAAATTTAATAGTTGAATTTTAACTCCGAAAAGTAGAAAAAGGATTTGAATTACAACCTCTGATTACCATTTATAATGAATCTAAATTTTGTTCATTTTATTGAATCGCCTTTTTTCCTGATTGATACAGATTTTCAACCGGATGATTAGTCCCTTTGTAAATGATTCTTTCTGTTACGATTGCTGATTTTGCGCCAATTGAT
Organism: Bacteroidales bacterium; assembly: GCA_038236995.1. Taxonomy (GTDB): domain Bacteria; phylum Bacteroidota; class Bacteroidia; order Bacteroidales; family Prolixibacteraceae; genus JAAFHB01. The sequence continues at coordinate 16,266 of JBBRZE010000073.1, forward strand.
CCAATTGTTCCAAGCGAAATATAATTAAGAGCGGCATTAAAACTGGCATCAGATGTATTACCCCAATCCTGTGTTACATTGTCTTTTATCGCAAAGTCAACTGGTATTCCCTCAAAATAGTCGCTGTATCCCTGTGAATTTACATTCCGGAAACTAATAGGCGCTACGGCGATGTTCAGTTTTGTGTCTCCTTCAATATTCATTCCAACCGGTTTCCCATGTGTAGTTGAACCAATGAGTTTCATATTCATATAGGGTTTTAGTCCGGATATAACCAACTCACTTGCAGAAGCCGTTGAAGATGTGGTGATCACAACAAGTTTGTCCAATTGAATACTATTGCTTTTCAATCCGATTACACTTTGATATCCCATTCTTTTATGCTTATTATTGTAGGTGAGCGTGTTGTATACTTTGTCTTTATTTGGTTTTCCGGCAAGCATTGCAACAAGCGAATCGGCGCAGTCGAGTGTTCCACCACCATTATAGCGAAGGTCAAGAATCAAATCAGTGACACCTTTGCTCGAAAAGTCATCGAATGCCGAATTAAGTTCATTTACAGAACTTCCAAGAAAATCACTAAAGACAAGATATCCAATTTTTTTAGGCCCTTTCGTGAAGATATTCGAATATTGTACCGAATTGATAACGATCTCTCCCTGGGTCAATTGAACAGTCGTTTCGGAACCGTCATTTTTAATTAAGACAAACGTGTTGCTTGTGTTGTTAAGTGCTGCATTTACTTCATTATCACTCATCGAACTAATTGTTTTTCCATTCATCGACTTGATTTGCCATCCGCGCTTAATACCCGCCTTGCCCATTGCACTGTTGTCGTAAACAAACAAAATACGTAGCAGATCGAGATCATCAAAACCCAAACCTGCGCCCCAACCTGTTGTTTCACCGTTCTCGAGTAATTTTACCATATCGGTATAGGACATTGTGAAACTCCATCGGTCTTTGATGTATCTCACTTTATTAATGTACTCATCTGGGGTTTTAATGGAGGTCAGATCGACAACAGGTATCGATTCGTACCACAGGTACAAATCGTTAAACGTGTTGGCTGTAAATTGTACAGACGGATCAATTGTTTGAACGATTTCTTGTTTTGTATCCTTTTTGCAACCAAATATTACTAACGACAAGAAAAGTGAAAAATATATTATTCGTTTCATGGGGAGACAATTTTGTTGAATTACAGAAACCTTAAAGGTTTTAATGCAATTTACTACAACATTCGTGCAAATTAAAATTTAGACGATTGTCTTCTATGCTTCTTTTTGAGGATATTTAATCCGAACATGATAAATATTGAGTAGTTTTTCAAGGAAAAGCTCTTTCAATAAAGTGATGTCTTTGAAAGTCAACGGTGCATAAGCAAGTTGCCCGGCTTCTATTTTTTCCTGGAAAATTGTATCAATAAGTTTTTTTAAGTTTTCACTGTCTTTTTTATCGAGACTTCGCGAAGCTGCTTCGATACTGTCGGCCAGCATTACAACAGCTGTTTCGCGTGTTTCTGGTAATGGCCCGGAATAGGTAAAAAGACTTTCGTCAGTTTCCAGTCGATTCTTGTTATTCGATTCAATGAAAAAATAGCTTGTTTTAGTGGTACCATGATGAGTTTTGATAAAGTCGATGATTTGCTCAGGGATTTTATGCTTTCGAGCAAGTTCAACTCCACGACTGACATGTTCCATAATTATTTTAGCACTCTCTTCTAAAGGGAGATTATCGTGAGGATTAATTCCAATTGCCTGATTTTCGGTGAAAAATTGTGGATCGGTAAGTTTCCCAATATCATGATAAAGGGCACCCGCTCTTACCAGCAGCGGGTTACCTCCAATTTTTAGTATTGCCCCTTCGGCCAGATTGGCCACTTGTAATGAATGCTGGAACGTTCCAGGAGCCTCTTCTGCAAGTTTGCGAAGCAGTTTCTGATTCGAATAGGATAGTTCGATCAGTGTAACGTCAGAGACGAAGCCGAAAGACTTTTCAATCAGAAAAACCACAAGATAGGTGATCAAAGTAAGGGCCGCATTAATCAGGAACCATTTAATTATTGACCAGTCAATACTGGCAAAACTGGCTTCCTGGATCAGCGAAATTCCAATATAGGTAAATGCGTAAACAAAAAATATGATTAATGATGTGAGGATCAGTTGATCGCGCCTCTGAAGATTGTTTTGGCTGATCACTGCAATGCTTCCCGCCGGAATTGTAAGAAGTACAAATTCATAGCCATTTGGGACCATGAAACCAACGATAAGTGCTGTAATTGTATTCACGAAAATTGCAAGGCGGGCATCAAGAAAGGTGCGGATAATCAATGCAAGTGCTGTGAAGGGGACAATGTATACTGAAATATTGTTGGATAGTACGATGATCCGGCAAAAAAAGATCATCAGAACCATCATAAGCAGCGTAAAAGTCACGTCGCGTTTTGATCGTAGTAATTTTCTTCGAATATTGTAGATGAACAGGAAAAGCGTTAGTAATAGCATGATGATAAATACCATCTTACCGATAATTATCAGGTAGTATTTTGAAAAATCACCTCGACTCTTTTCATATGTTGATTTAAGCGACTCGATAATGACATAGATTTGTGGTGAAATAACATCGCCTTGCGAAACAATCCGTTCACCTTCCTGCACCAAACCAAAAGTGGTTGAAAGGTTTTCAAGAATTTTTTGTTCTTCTCCTTCTGTTTTATCTGGATCAAATGATAGGTTAACTGACAGGTAATCTTCCGCATGGAGCTTTTCTATGATTTTATTAAAGTCCGGATCACCTTTTTTGAGGAGATCAAGTTTGGCATTTGCTTCTGAATAGGCTGTTTTTAACGAATAGAGTTGACTTGTTGGAACTTTTTCAGCCAGGTTATTCTTAACAATCAGCAATTCACTTTTTCCTGACAGGGGGGCATAATCGCTTGATGACTGTTCAAGGATCCCGGAATTATAGATTTTTTCAAATATGGTAAGTACCTTGTCTTTAATAATCCTTGAGTAAAGAATTTTGGTATTCTCATTGAGTGTGATCGCATCAATAGCAGTTGATAGATTTGCAATTTGCTGTTTACCAACTGAATCTTTAAACAGAAAATAAGGAGTTAATGATTTAAGCAAAGAAGCGCGTTCTTCACCAATCGCTTCATCCGATTTCACGATAGCAAAGTTGTAAGGGGCTATTAGTGTGGCGTGCATCCACGGCCGCCCTTTTTGAAATTCATAAGGGAATCTTCCTTCCTGAGGCAGAGCAAAATAAAGGATTCCCGCTGTGATTATAAATAATGAAGTTAAGTAAATCGTGTGCCAGCTTGCTGATTCAAACCAATTTTTCTTTTTCAGATTCATAAATTTTCTCTTATATCAGGTTCAAAGTCGAATCTAATTAATTCGTATATTTGGAATTAATCAAAAGTAGTAATTTTTTAATGAGATACGGGATCTCCAACCTCAGTATTGTTCCTGTGCGGTCAGAACCGCGCGAAAAGAGCGAAATGTGCACTCAAATACTTTTTGGTGAGCACTATACGATAAATGAAGAGAATGCAAAATGGTGTCAGGTAAAGCTTGCATTCGATGGTTATGAAGGCTGGATTGACCGTAAGATGGTCAATGAAATAGATGAACAGGATTTTTTGAAATTGGCAGAGATCCCCCGGATTGTGACGACTGATGTGTTTAATATCGTCCAACCAACCGGTGGTTACAGCAATTTTCTGATCGTGGCCGGCAGTTCATTGCCCCATTTCGATCAGTTGACACATACTTTTAAAATAGGTAAAGTTGCATATAGCATCCAGGGAAACAGTATCGCCGCAACGCAGCAGGGAGTACGCGTCGTGATCATTGAGAATGCGCTTAAATATTTTAATGCTCCTTATCTTTGGGGTGGACGGTCACCTTTCGGAATTGATTGCGCTGGGTTTTCCCAGGTATTGTATAAAATGGCAGGGCTGACAATTCCACGCAATGCCGTTCAGCAAGCCATGTTGGGTGAAAATCTCACATTTGTTGAGGAAGCTTTGCCTGGTGATCTGGCATTTTTCGATAACGAGGAGGGTGCCATCATTCACGTCGGTGTTATATGGGAAAAGAATAAAATTATTCACTCATCCGGTAAAGTCCGGATCGATAATGTAGATCATTTTGGAATATTCAATATTGATACGGGGCGATATACTCATCAGATGAGGTTGATGCGACGGCTCATTATCGACTGATAAGCGAGGACAGGTAATTTAAGTGGCTGTTTTTAAATATATTTTTAATCACTAACTACTAAAAACTATGGGACATCTTGAAATAATTGGTTACCTTATGGCCATTATTATTGTGGTCTATATTGTTGTTCGAAACTCAAGCAAGCAAAAAGAGTAATATCTGAAAAATATGCTGATCTGTTGATTTCATATTCCTGGGTTTAATACACTCTGCTTAACTTTGGTTTGCTTAAAATTTTGATTATCTTGTTAAAAATATTTGGAAATATGAATAATCAGGAACTAAAATACTGTTATAAATATCCACGTTTGGCAATAACCGTTGATGCTATACTTGTAGCAGAGAATTTTAGTCAGACGATGATTTTGTTAATTCAACGAAAGCAAGGACCCTTCGAAGGTGTTTGGGCGCTGCCTGGTGGATTTGTGGAGATGGAAGAAACCTTAAAGTATGCGTGCCAGCGTGAACTTTTTGAAGAAACTGGAATAAAAGGCGTTGATCTTAACCAGTTTTATACGTTCGATGCGGTCAATCGTGATCCTCGTCACCGAACAATTACAACGGTATTTTGCGGAAGAGTTCAGGAAACGCTCGATGTTAAAGGTGGTGACGATGCAGCCAAAGCCGACTGGTTCCCTATTATTTCATTGCCTCCGATGGCTTTCGATCATGCTGAAATCATCCATAAGTTTATAAAAGAGAAGCTTTAACGTTTGAGTAATAAATTAGCGAATGCAGTCCTGCAAGTGACTGACCGTTTGAGGTCCTTCGTTAAATAGCAGATCCAGAATACTTAGATTAGGTATAAATCCCCATTTTTCGTTAAAAACCTGCGTGTAGGGTGTTGGATAAAAATGAATATCAGCTTTTTGCTTTAGCGATTTAGGATGGATGGCGTACCTAAAATCAGCAGTTGTTTCCGGAACTTCGCCTTGAGGATTATACCCGATAGTCGGTTTAATATCTGCATTAAGATTTATTGCCTTAAGTATAGTATCCTGTATTTCAAGGTTAAAATCGAGTAAGTATTTCCATTTTTTTTCGTGAAAGAACGGTGACAGATCATCGGCATAATATTCGAAAAAGGGCGAACTATTGTAGGCCGACGAAATTCCACGCCAGTGCATGAGCTGCCAGGGTTGATCATATGAGAGTTTAAGATCCTTGATTGGCCCTTTTGCCCTGGGTCCATCAGCAACAGGCATAGATAGTTGTAACGGACCGTTTGCCGCAAGGATGATCGTGCGATTCCGGTAGGATTGCTTCAGGTAACTTTCACAATATTCGATATAAATCTGCGGATAACTAATTAGTTTTGTAAAATACTGTATCGGGGCGAGATAAGCACTGCTTAATAAAACTTCTGTCTTTTGATTTTCCATCAATCGTCGAAAAATTTGTGTCCTGGTTTTCCTTCAATGGTCATCCCGTCATCCGAGATTAAATCTCCTGCTTCTTTTCGTTTACCGTCATCATCCGTCTCATCTTCAAGTTTTTTTATTTTATTGAGAAGCCTCCGGATCTTATTTTGCAGCCTTTGTTTATCAATGAACGCAAAAACTGCGGTTACAATTACTCCAATCAGGATCGAAATTACCAAAATCAGCGCCAGTGGCACGTCTTCAAATTTCAGCCAAAGGAATTTAACTTCAACTTTAACCGAATTTTGCAATGTAAAAATGGTCATTGCCACTCCTAGTATAATTCCTGTCAGTAATCCTCTTTGCATTGCAATAAATTTTTAATTACTTGATATTTCTGTGGTTTTTCCTTTTCCGGGGTTTAGTTTTATTCTGCCTGTTACAGCGGTATTGATCTCAACCTTTTCGTCGTCAGGCGCGTTGTAATCGGTTCTGAAGAAGATATTGTAAGCAGCACCCAATGGTACAATCACTTTTGCTGATTCGAGCGGGGGCATTACAATTTCGTTGATGTCGCAGTAGATCGAATCTTTCCATAGCCAATCGGTTACCATATTTATATAAAGGGTATCTTTAGATACATTCGTAAGCCTCATTTTCCTGAATGACTGTGGTGTTGGCTCTGTATAAATACCTACTCCTGTAAATGCTTCACCAACTACTGAAGCAAACAATACGCCGGCTTCAGCAAAATTAATTCCTGTACGGTACTTACGCATTTCCTTTTGTCTTTCAATACTTTCCTGATCGGTGATGTATGCTGATGTGACACAAGATGAAAATATTATAAGGGAAATGAAAAATACAATGGATTTGCTGGATAGTTTCATAATGGCATAGATTTCAAAACTGATTGATAAAATAAAAGCCGACATAAACTATGCCGACTTTTACTTCAGAAGAGTTTATTTTATTTAACACCCATAAAAAAGCGATTCCATCGGATTTTAGCCAGGAAGCTTTTGTTTTTGTCGAGTGAAAGCCATACAAATGATGCTTTTCCGACAACATGATCCTCCGGTACAAAACCCCAATACCTCGAGTCTGCCGAGTTATAACGGTTGTCACCCATCATCCAGTAATAGTCCATCTTAAATGTGTAGGTTGAAGAGGGAGTCCCGTTAATAAAGATAGTACCGTCCTTAACCTGAAGATCATTTTCTTCGTAAACATCGATAATTCTTTTATAGAGTGGAAGATTTTCGAGCGACAGGTTAATTGTTACCCCTTTTTTGGGAATCCAGAGCGGACCGAAGTTGTCAAGATTCCAGGTGAACTTGGGGTCGCTAGGGAAGATGGCTGGATCACTGTTGTCAGCTGGCCAGGTAACCCTTTCCTTTGACTGAATAAATTTTAAGCCATCCATCTTTGAGGATTGTTCGGTAGTAAGCGACATGATGTACCGCGAATCTGAACCTTCAACTTCCGACTGTGTAATATCGAGTTTTTCTAATGTTGAGGCATTGATCGCTGTTCCATTCGTATTGATGAGGTATTTATACTGAATACCCGGTATTTCTTTCTGCGGTTTCCCATTTACATAAACCTGACCTTTCACAATTTTCAATGAATCGCCAGCTATAGCTACGCAGCGTTTGATGTAGTTTTCGCGTTTATCAACCGGACGGTATATAATATCACCAAAAACTCTTTTGTCACCCCAAATTTTATCACGACCATATGAACGAACCAATTCGTAATAACTTCTTTCCTGCATATTTACCGCAACAGTGTCGCCTTCAGGAAAATTAAACACGACAACATCGTCATTCTTAACTTTCCCGAGTCCTGCAATCCTTCGGTAAGGATTATGGATGATCGTTGAGAAAGATTTCATTGTTGTTGACAATGGCATGGTATGATGGACAAACGGAAATGAAATGGGGGTATTCGGCATCTTTGGTCCGTAAGCCGTTTTACTGACAAACAGGTAATCACCTACCATCATCGATTTCTCCATCGAAGAGGTGGGAATCGTATAAGCCTCAATAAAGAACATCCGGATAAAAGTGGCAGCAATAACGGCGAAAATAATGGCATCAACCCATTCAACGACCTTTGTTTGCTTACCATCTACCGGGTTTTTCTTTTTCCAGAAGGACCAATGGACTTTCTCTGTTACGTATATATCGTAGATTACCACGAGGCCGATCAACCACCAGTAATTGTTTAGCCAAACTACCCAAAGCAGGTAAATACCACCAACAAGGCCAAATTTAAACCATTTGCTGTCCAATAATTTATTCATTCTGATTGTATTTGTTTTTTTATTTAAATTTCAAAAGGTCTTTCATCGATAAAATCCCTTTGCGTCCCTGGCAGAATTCAGCTGCCAGAACGGCTCCGAAAGCAAATCCCTTTCTGCTATATGCGCTATGGGTAATTTCGATGAAATCAACATCTGAGTCGTATTTAATCGTATGGATACCAGGCACAACTCCTTCTCTAACAGGTTTGATATACAATTCGTTATCTGATTGAGGAAGATCGATGGTCCAATTGTTTTTTGTTTCGTTGATAGCGATAATGTCATCGGCCAGGGTAATTGCTGTTCCGCTTGGAGCATCTAATTTCTGCGTATGATGAACTTCGACCATCGAAACATCGTACTGCGGGAAATCTTTCATGATCCGGGCAAGATACTTGTTCATTTCGAAGAAGATGTTGACACCAAGACTAAAATTTGAAGCATAGAAAAAGCAGCCGTTTTTGTCTAAACATTTCTTATCTACTTCAGCTTTCCTATTGAGCCAGCCCGTGGTGCCACTGACAACAGGTACGCCTGCATCGAAACATTGCAGGTAGTTATTGATGGCTGTTGCAGGTGAGGTGAATTCGATGGCGACATCTGCTTTGAAGAGGTTTTCGTTTGTAAGTTCCCCCGGATTATTGACATCAATTTTTAAAACGACGGAATGACCACGTGATAAAGCAATCTGTTCGATTTCTTTTCCCATTTTCCCGTAACCTATCAACGCAATCTTCATATCTCTTTTTTCTGTATTTGTATCTGTTTTTTCAAAAGAATTACAAAGATAGGATTATTGATTGAAATCATCCGATTAATTGTTGACGACAAACTGGTGAATCCGGCATACATTGCCACTGCTTTTTGGATTTTTATCTGCAGCAATTCTTAGCATTAAAACATGGTTGCCTTCCTGAAGTTCATCGTCCAGCATGATGAGCCATGGCAGATGTAACTGATTGCTCCATTGCGTAAACTGATCGACCGTTTTAAAATCTGCACCGTCGATGCTGTATTCAACCATTCCTGCACCAGGTCCAGACGTAACAAAGATGCCAATCGCTTTTCCTGTAAATCGCAATATCAATGATGCTCCGGGATTTGTGGCTTCCAATACCTGAACATTGACAAATCCCGGACGTGTGGAAACATTATCAATCGGTTTCCAATCTTTTATTAGTTTCCACTCTTTCGTTAATCTCGCATTGGCAAGTGGTTCAAAATGACCGTTTATATACGAATATGAATCCAGTGGTTGATTGGGAAGTAATTTTGGTATAGGCCTATTGGCAGTGGTATCTTTCCATGAAGTTTCGAAAAAATGCTGAATTGTTTTCAAATACAGTGTTTGTCCGAAAGGCGAAGGATGCAGATTTTTGAAATCATCACGCCAGGTGAACTCCCCGTTAAGAATTCGGTCATTGACTTCTTTGGCAAGGTTGATTGATGGGATGTTATAGTACTCCGCAACCTTTTCGTGCTGCACGATAACCTCAGGTGTTTTACCGTTGTTGTAGTCGGCCATCTTATCCTGGTCGACAAAGTGAAGCATCACGATATCGATATTTGGATTTGACTTTATTGCCTGGTAAATAATCCCTTCCATGCCCCGAAGCATTCTTTCCGGCTTGAAGCCATTTGTCGCATCATTAACCGCCGCCTCCTCGAAAAGCAAATCAATGGTTCCTTTTGACAAAACATCGCGCGTAAACCGCATTGCGCCTGGTGTTGAACCTGTTGATGGGATTCCTGCATTGATAAAGTCGAATTCAGTTGTTGGGAATCGTTGCTTCAGGTAATCGCAGACCATATCCCTCCAGCCTGTCATGTAGGTGATTGATCCTCCCAGAAATGCAACCCTTCCTTTTTTCTCTTTTTCGAATTTAATCCGGCAATTATCCATATTTCCACGAAAATTGATCGCCATTTTCGATTCATAAGGCGGTTGTTCATCAAGTAATCCGGGAGCCGTGTTCGTTAATATAAAACGGACAATGGGAGTGGGGTCTTTAAGACTGTGTGGATGGTGACCAATACCTTCTTTTAGAATGATATTGAGTTCGCCACCTGCCTCTTTATAGGTTTTTTCGAGTACGTAAGTGTTTTCTTCAACCGGAACAACGTCATCTGCTGCACCGCATACGTGTAATACCGGAACTTTCGCTTCCGCTAATTTACGTGAATTGTAGATGGGCATTCCCTTGAAGTCTTTAACTGATTCTTCGGTAAGATTATAAAGTTCAAGGTATTGTTTCCAGTCGGGTGCGGAACCGATTCCCTTACCTTTGCCGCCCGGCCAGCTCTTCAGATCACAAACAGGAGCATCTGCATAAATACACGCCACCTTTTCAACGTTCTCCGATCCCCAATTGTATATATAAAGACCACCACGGCTCATCCCTTCCAAAACAGTTTTCGGATTAAGCTGATATTCTTTGATCAGGTAGTCGTAAAAACGGTTCCATAACGCCACTGCGTCCGGATTAGCGCACAGATCAGCAGCATCGACATAGACCAGATGAAACCCTTTTTTGAGTAAAGCAATCTCGGTTTGAGGTTCATGTCCCCAGAAACGGGCTCTCCAGATCCAATGTCTTCCAGGTTCCGCCTCCTTTGGGAAAACAACCTTCGCGTCACGCCCTTCAAACTTAAAATCGAGACACTTAAAGCCATGATAATCGGTTTCCTGTGCCTTAACCTGCATCGATAATCCAATGAAAAAGGTGATCAGCAATATCGTTTTTGTTAGTTGGTTGGTGACTTTTGACATGAGCTAAAATTGTTTGATTTTTTATTTAAAAAGTTTATCCAGCCCAAATTTTTTAACGGCATCCTGAATTGTGGAACCTGCCTTCTTCTTAAATTCTGTCTCAACCAACGTCTTTGCTTCCGACAGATCAACCTTTACATCCGGTTTGTCGAATGTGCCGCCAATATTGACGCCAATTGGGTACTTTGCAATGTTCTCCGCACCTGGAACGAAACCAATGTATTTGGTAACTTCTTCGCTGACATCTTCTTTATTCACTTTAAAATCGATCCGGTAGTCCAGGTTTTTAGTGACAGATTGTTTGCCAGCAACTGTCACTTCCTGACCTGCAACCTTTGTATTGAAAGGTGAGATTTCCAATCCGCCGTCGACGACTTTAAAGTTAGTGGTGAAATCATTCACCTTCACTTGTTTGAACAGATCTTTTTTGAAATACTTCCCAATCTCGTTAAACATTGCAGCCTCAACCAATTCAAGGTTTTTGGTTGACAATAATCCCCCGCCATTCAATGTTGAGAAGATAGGTGCGTAATCGTTTCCAAGTTTACCTTTCAGGGTAATACCTGTATTGAAAGCTCCTGTACTTTCACTCGCAATTGGAAGAAAATGGCGGATTGTGCTCAGTGATTGATAGGCTGTAGGCAGATCGAAATCTTTAATATCCATCTTGAAATCGAAATCGGGGGTCACATTTTTGGGTGTGTTATAGGCTCCCGAAACCAGCACTTTACCACTCAGCATATTCATATTCAATCCGTCAAGAAGCACCTTGCGTTCCTTTATTATTACTTTACCCGTTATTCCGGTAATGGACATCTTATCGTAAAGTGCCTTATTAACCGACGCATCTATAGTGAAATTAATGTTCTCCGGAACTTCAAAAGGTTTGCCGGCTGCAATTGTGTCTTTTGAAGTTGTATTTGGCATTAACTGATTGATGTTTAAATATTTTGAATTCAATGTCATGTTCCCGTTCAACACCCCTTTTTTCAGGATGTAGGCCCAGTAATTGGTAATGGAGCCGCTTGCCGCGAAATCGCTTTCACCCATATTCCCCGAAAGGTTATTCAACGCAATTGCTTTGGGATTCAAACGAATATCGGCCGATTTGATTTCAACTTTCTGAGGCAGATCCTTCGATGCGAACATGAAATCCTTCAGCGAGATTGTTCCGTCGGTTCTGAAATTCTCGTATTGCTCTTTCTCGATCGATGAGTATTGACCGCCAAAATCGACAGTTGCATCAATGACCCCTTTTAAATCAATCGAATCCATCGGTATTGCCTGTTTTAGCGAAGCAAAATCAATTTTTCCTTTCAGGTTTCCCTTTAAGAGGGGATCGCTTACCGGTGTGGCAACATGCAAAGACGCTGTGAGCGGATTTCCGGCAATGGATGCTTCAAATTTTTCGATGTCAATCTTTGTAAGATCAAGATCACCCTGTGGTTTGGCAATACTGGCGGTTACTTCTATCTTTTCGATCTCCTTTGGAAGATTCGGGTACTTCAGTCTGCCACCTGCAATCTTTAAATCGACTCCAAAAGCGGGATAGATTGAATCGGAATAAAGCCCTTTGACAAATCCGCTGAAGGCAATATCACCTTTTGTTTCAACACCTTTGAGGTTTTTCTGGTATTGATCGGGAATGAATCCCAGCAATTCGCCAAATGAAGAGGTGGGTGATTTAAAGGTAAGATCAAAATTGTAATCTTTCTCCCCAAGGACGAATGTTCCCTGCGCTTCGAGTGGTAATTTATTGATTAAGAATTCATTTTTGAGGAAGGTGAACGACATTTTATCGAAATCGGCTTGCAAACCGCCCTTTAGTTCCGCTTTTAAATTGGAGATATAGCGCGAACCGCCGTATTCGAAACTTACACTGTCGGCTTTGCCCGAAATATCGAGCTTGCTGTTACTTCCTTTCAATGCGCCCGAGATATCGAAATTGCCATTGTGCAAAGCAAAGAGCATCGGGCTTGCTTCGTCGTTAAATGCAAAAGTGGCATCGCGAATTTCGATCTTTTCAAGGTCGATCTCTGTACTTTTTTTACCTGGTTCCACCTTTTGACCGGCCGTTTCTTTTGCAATATCCCAGTTCGATTTCCCTGTTTTGTTCACAACAAGGTTGATGATGGGGCGATCGAGCCTGATTGAGGAGATGCTGATCCCATCGCTTTTCCATAAACTGGAAAGGTTCACAGAGGTCGAAAGTGCGTCAACACTTAATAACCTTATATTTTCGAATTCGTTGGTTCCTGTTACGGAGAGGTTCTTTAATTGAACATCGAGTTGGGGGAAACTACGGAAAAGGGATAAATCCACATCCGAGAAATCGACTTTTGCGTTGACTGACTCATTTGCCATCACCTTTGCTTTTTGAAATATCGTCCCTTTAAAAACGAAAGGTATTGCGATCATCAGTATGATGAGCAGTCCTATAATTGATCCTGCTATAAGTAATCCTTTTTTCATATCGAATTGAAATTTAATATAGAAACATTTGCAATTAGACAACTAATAATGTTGAACCCTCTTTGGGGTTCCTAAATAGATGCTCGTTCTACCCCCGGTTTCCACCGGGGGTTATTCATATTTAAGTCCTTCGGACTTTATATCCAATTAAAACCCTGAAAGGGTTTAATTTTAATAACCGTGGGTGTTAACCCACGGAAGTGGCAAGAAATGAGGCTGCAACCCTGAAAGGGTTGAACCATAATATTAAATAATTAATGAATAAAAATGCTTTAATTATTTAAGCAATTGAAGCCTAAGCATATTTAATGCCGCCTGGCTCGA
>JBBRZE010000074.1:0-29288 GCA_038236995.1 Bacteroidales bacterium
ATACGATGCGACTGCTTTAGGAAATACCGTTGAATCGCAACATGCCGAAGCAGTTGAAGCAATTTTAAAACGAGGCGCAAATGTGGAAGGTGTTAAGCATGGCGATAATTATAGCGGGATGATTCCTGCAACAATAGATCACGATAACTTCGTTATTCTGGATATTATCATGAAATATAAGGCCAACAAATATGGCCCTGATTTGCAAAGTCCGATGCCTTTAAATGCGGCTATGATTGAGGCTAAACAGGCTAAATGGGCTGACTATTTTATTACAAAGTACAAGGTTGATGTTAATCATCTGGGTAAAGCCGGATCGGCAAGCGATGAACCCGCAGTTAATGTAGCTTCGTTTTGCAATAATGTGGAGGGATTAAAAATTTTAGTTAAAAATGATGCAAATATTAATCTGGCAACTTCGCAAGGAATTAATGCGATACAAAAAGCAGCTCAACACAATAGTTTAGATGCCGCAAAGTATTTAATAGAACAGAAGGCCAATCTGAAAGGATATAATTCAACATTTTTTAATGCAGTTAGTTATGCTGCTTTGGAAAATCATTTGGAAATGTTAGACCTGTTGGTGAAGAGTGGTGCTGATGTAAATGAAGTGTCGCTAAAATCGCCATGGTCCGGACCATTGGCCAGAACAGCTATGGCATTTAATCCGAACGATAAAAAAGCGAGACTTAAAACCCTCAATAAATTACTGGAATTAGGTGCAAATCCGAATGTTTTGCATGCGCAGGATATGACTGCTATGATGTGTGCAGCAAAACTGGGTACAAGCCCTGGATGGAAAGCTGCGGTAGACAATTGTGAGGTTTTAATTAAAAGCGGAGCCAATGTGAATTTAGCCAATACCGCCGGCGAAACGGCACTCATGTTGGCTTCGGCATCAGGGAACTCAAAACTTGTAGCCCTACTTATTAAGAGTGGTGCCGAAGTGAATGCGGTAAATAAAGTGGGTGATTCGGCACTAAGTTATGCCAGTAATGCGCCGGAGAATAAAAGCGATATTGTTAAAGCGTTGGAAATTGCAGGCGCTAAACCTGTTGTTGCTTCTGCTAAACCTGTTTTAAAGACAGTGCCTGGTAGTTTAGTAGGTACATGGAAAGGTTACCAAACCGACGATAAAATTATGATGGCTACGTTTGTAGTAAATAAAAACAATACCTATTCCTACTCAGCGATGGGAAAAGCAGGTGGTCAGGATGTATCATTTAGTCATAAAGGGGAGATTGTTGCATCTGACGACACTTACACCTTAAAGCCTGAAGGGAAAGCATCTGCAACCTTTAGTTACAAGCTCGTCAATGGTAAATTGTCGGTTAATAACGGCAGACCTTTAGATAAAGTGAAGTGATAGGGAAAAGTTACACAATGTTTCGCAGTGTTCACGCAGTGTTTCACAATGCTTTTCAGCAAACGATTTGACGCATTAAAGTAAAATTAAAGATTGAAAATCTGTGCTTTACCCCGTGTAACCCTGTATATCTTATTTTACATTCAGCTTCTTCTGAGTTTGTCTTTGAAAATTAGATTTTCATAAATCAACGCGTACTCATTTCGATTTTCTTTATTTAAAATAAAAATCTAAACCCATACAAAACGTCATAGAACCATAAAGTTTAACAATCAAGCAGCTTTATAAACCTTCTTAAGAGATGAGGTGTTTATATAAACGAGATAGGTGCAAGTGTACGATCCGACTAAGAATCTACAGAATATGAGAGCAATTGTATACACAAAATATGGACCGCCAGAAGTTGCCAAATTAATGGAAGTTCCTATACCATCGCCAAAAGACAACGAAGTATTGTACAAAATGATATTTTTACATTTACACGACCATTGCACACCTAGCAACCAGGGAAAGATGTTCTATGACAGACAATCAAGATGGCTTTGTAAACAAATTCAGATTTAAGTTGAAGATATAAACGGGTTGAAACAAAAATAATGATGAGCAAAACACGATTTCTAAAAGGATTATTAATTCTCACTATAATTGCAGCATCCTGTATTTCAAATGAATCGGAAAAGATTAGAAGTGAAAAACTGAAGTATGATTGTGAAGTGCTCACAGATTCTACCAGGTCCATAATAACCAGAATTGACAGCACAAAAATTGAAGATTCAAAACTGGATACCAGAATTAAAACGTTGATGGATTCTGCTAAAGTTACAGGTTTGGCTATCTCTGTATTCAATGATAATCAAATTGTTTACAGGAAGGTTTTCGGATATGCCAATTTTGAAAAAAAAACATTGCTCCAAATCAATTCTTCTTTCTATGGTGCTTCCTTAAGTAAAGCTGTTTTTGGATACCTGGTCGCGATATTAGCGAATGATGGCATCATTGATCTTGACAAGCCCCTTCAACAGTATTTGGATATTCCTATTCCTGATATGAAGTTCAAAGTTGAATGGCGCGGTTTTCAGGATTTAAAAAACGACAAACGATATGAAACGATTACGGCAAGGATGTGCCTGTCGCATACAACAGGATTCCAAAATTGGAGGTGGCTGCAAAGGCCCGGAGAACTCGAAAATAAGAAAAAACTGAAAATCTATTTCGACCCGGGAACGCAGTACTTTTATTCGGGAGAGGGCATCATGCTCTTACAATATGTGATTGAGCACATAACAGGAAAAGACCTGGAAGCGCTTGCAAAAGAGAAAATATTTGAGCCACTTCAAATGCGTAATACAAGTTATCTGTGGCAGGAAAGGTTTGAGGATAATTTTTGCAATGGACATACGATTGAGCAAGCAGCAATTGAAAAAGATAAAAGAGACAACGCACAAGCTGCTGGATCGATGGAAACGAATCTGATAGATTATTCATTATTTGTAAGGCATATTTTAAGGTCGTACCATGGAAAGTCAACGATAACAGACTTGATGTTTACCCCAAATTTCAGAATCCGGACCAAAGCACAATTTGGACCACTATCCCTTGAGCAATCAGATGAAAATGAAGCTATACAATTGAACTATGGTTTGGGATGGGGCTTGCTACAATCACCATTCGGATTGGGTGCTTTTAAAGAAGGGCATGGAGAAGGATTTCAACACTACTCAATTATTTTTCCTCAAACAGGAACAGGTATTGTTATCATGAGCAATAGTGACAACGCAGAAAGCATTTTCAAGGAATTATTGGAAAGTGCAATTGGTGACATTTATACACCGTGGCATTGGGAGAATTATATTCCTTATTATCAAAAAAATAATCAATAACCTTTTATAACACATAAGGAAAATGAAAAATATAAAGGAGTTGACATCCGGTCAACAGGAAGAACTACTCAGAACCTTAAAAGTCCGTTTTGAGAAAAACATGAACCGCCATAAAGGTCTTGAATGGGCTACAATACTGGCAAAACTGGTAGCCAATACTGAAAAATTGTGGTCGCTGAATGAAATGGAAAGAACCGGTGGTGAACCGGATGTTGCAGGTTATGATGAGAAGACAGGCGAAATCATTTTTCACGATTGTTCAGCAGAAAGTCCGAAAGGGCGCAGAAGTCTTTGTTACGACCGCGAAGCGCTTGAATCGCGGAAAGAATATAAACCGGAAAATAACGCTGTTGATATGGCTGCCGCAATGGGCATTGAACTTTTAACGGAAGCGCAATACCGCGAAATGCAGAACCTTGGAATTTTCGATACAAAAACATCGAGCTGGGTGAAAACACCTGCTGAGATTAGAAAACTTGGTGGTGCACTATATTGTGATCGTCGCTACGACCATGTCTTCGTGTATCATAACGGCGCAGAATCTTACTATGCTGTCAGGGGGTTCCGTGGTTCTCTAAGAGTTTAAATACGGTTCAGATAGCATCTGGTTTTAAATATATCTAATTCATCAATAGAGATTGAAGAATAAATAGACAAAAATCCTCCAGAAACAAATGGGAAGAACAAGGTGTTTTATTGCAGTGTCATTTCCAGTTTTAAAAGAATTAATTACAACGTAAAAAAAGATAAAAACATAGAACAACGTAAAGGTTGGCTGTCTGAACTGCCGAAATTGACCGGATCCTATTATCCAAAAGAATAAAACCATAACATGTACACGAATCTTATTAATCATATACGCCGGCACATCGAACTTGATGATGATGCGATTGATGTTCTGAATAAGTATATTAAACCTGTAAATCTTAAGAAGAAAGATTTTTTACTGAAAGAAGGTCAGATCTGTCGGTCAATTTATTTTGTTGAGAAAGGTTGCTTAAGAATGTTTTTTGTAAATAACAAAACGAGCGAGCAGATTACCCAGTTTGCCCTTGAAAACTGGTGGATTTCTGACTTTTTTAGTTTTATTGATAACAAGCCTTCCGGGTATTTTATACAAACAGTTGAAAAATCAGAAATACTATCAATAGATACAAGTTCATTTGAAATGATGCTCAAAGAGCTTCCTCAAATGGAACGCTATTTTAGGATCGTTATGCAACGGGCGGTTGCAGCTTCTCAACTACGCGCCAAATATGTGTATGAACTGACAAAAGAAGAGTTCTATACCCATTTTTGTAATTCATTCCCCGAATTTGTGCAGCGTGTTCCACAATATATGATCGCTTCCTATTTAGGCCTTACCCCTGAATATGTAAGTGAACTTCGAAAAAAGAAATTGTAAATACGATTTCTTAAACCAGTTTAATATTTTTGAAGCCTGTATGCGATATTTTTGTCGTCATAAAATTATTTAGTATTAGATGAAGTGCTATGGAAATTAAAGAACAAGTATTGGAAGCGATGAAACGAGCCATGAGTATAACTTACTCACACAAGAGGATGACTAGTTGGCGAGTTCCATATGGCAATTAAAAAACAAGTTATAGACATATGAAACGAGCGGGTGTTCCCTTAAATGCAGGGAAGATTGTTGAATTAACGAACCTCGACCGCAAGGAAGTTGATAAAGCGATGAATACCTTAAAAACAGAAGGTGTTATTGTTTCTCCTCAGCGGTGTTACTGGCAACCTAAATAAGTGCAACTAACACATTATCTTAAATTTTAAAAAATTGGAAATGACGGAAAATAAAAAATTATCTGAGAAATTCTTAGACGTAGTAAAACATGAAGGTGTTGTATCAATCACATCCTGGGGTGTCGAAACGCACGTTGTTAATACATGGAATTCGTTTCTTGTCGTTACAGAAGATGAGCGAATTCTGATTCCTGCTTATGGTTTTAGAAAAACAGAGAAGAATGTTAATGTGAACAGTAATGTAATAATAACGTTAGGCACCAGGGAAGTTTTAGGGTATAAAGATTATCCGGGAACAGGGTTTGTTGTTAAAGGTACAGCCAGATATATCAGCGCTGGTGACGAATATGATTTTATGAAACAGAAGTTTTCGTTTCTCACAAGGGTGTTGGAAATTACTGTTGATAGTGCAAAACAGATGTTATAGAAAAAATGGCTAAATGAATCGTTTAGTATAGTTATATCGAATAACGATCCCCCCAATTGTAACCCTCTATTTATACACAAATGAAGAGTAGGTTACAAATAGGGGTTAATTGTCAATCGTTTGCAATGATCTGTCTATCAAAAAAAGTGCAAATAAAAGGGCTTTACTTTACCCAGTTTACCTTCACCGATTTCAGATCCCTGGAATTACCGCCAACCATAATTGCAAATTCACCTGGTTCCCAGTCGTATTTCAGATCGGCATTATAGAACTTCAGCTCTTCGGGGGTTATCGTGAAGGTTATGGTCTTTGATTCGCCTGCTTTTAAAGCAATCTTTTGAAAACCTTTCAGCTCCTTCACAGGGCGCGTTACACTTCCGACAAGATCGCGGATATACAACTGAACAACTTCCGAGCCATCATACTCCCCTGAATTTGTCAGCATAATGCTCGCAGTGACTGATTGATTTCCTTTCGCCTGTGTGTTGCTCATTTTTAAATCACCATATTCAAATTTCGTATAGCTTAGCCCGTATCCAAAAGGATACACTGGCTCATTGGAAACATCAAGATAATTTGAACGAAATTTTTGGAACCATTTGCCTTCGGGTAATGGTCTGCCCGTGTTTTTATGATTGTAATAAAGAGGGATTTGTCCCGTATTTTGCGGGAAAGTGGCAGTCAGTTTTCCCGAAGGATTGACCTTACCCAACAATACATCTGTAATGGCGTTACCCGCTTCTGTTCCTGAAAACCAAACATTCAGGATGGCCGGAACATTCGCATTTTCCCATGAAAGTGAGAGTGGACGACCTGTAAACAGCACCAGTACAACAGGTTTTCCGGTTTCTAGCAAGGCTTGCAACAATTCTTTTTGATTTTCAGGGAGGTTAATGTCAGACCTGCTGGAAGACTCACCTGTCATTTCAGCTGATTCGCCCAGCGCTGCAACAATCACATCCGACTCTTCAGCAACATCAACAGCTTCTTCAATCATCTCTTTCTGCGAGCGACTGTCACGATAGGTAGGTTTGCCAAAAATGCTGATTCTCGAATCCAGGATTGAATCATTTACAATATTAGTTCCCCTTGCCACCAAAATACGGGCATCGATACCAATAGCCTCTTTTAAACCGGTGAGTAAGGAGATCGACTTTGAAAAATCAGCAGCAACACTCCATGTCCCTGTCATATTCTCTTTATTATCGGCCATCGGACCAATCAGTGCTATCGTTCCCTTGTTCTGAAGCGGAAGTAGCTGTTTGTCATTTTTAAGCAGTACTACCGATTGGGCAGCGATCGATCTGGCGTTCAGTCGGTTTTCAGTTGTGAAAATTTCGGTTGCTGCACGATAATTGTCGCAATAACGATAAGGATCATCAAAAAGTCCCAGTTTATATTTGGCTTCAAGAACTCGTTGGCAGGCAAGATCAATTTGTTCTTTGGTCACTTTACCTTCTTCCAATGACTTTTTCAATGTGGTAAGAAAACCGTCGGCAACCATATCCATATCAATCCCTGCCCGAAGCGCCTGACCTGAAACTTCCTGCAAATCACCCAAACCATGGTCAATCAGTTCTAAAATGGCGGTATAGTCAGTGACAACAAAACCTTTAAAGCCCCATTGTTTTCGCAATACATCTGTCATTAGCCATTTATTGGCCGTAGCCGGGATTCCGTCGAGTTCATTAAAAGAAGACATCACACTTCCTGCACCGGCATCCACCGCAGCTTTGTAAGGGGGAAAATACTCGTTGTACATTCTGATCCGACTCATATCAACCGTGTTATAGTCACGACCGGCTTCAATAGCACCATATAAAGCAAAATGTTTGACACAGGCCATGATGGTATTGTTCTTGCGAAGGTCATCACCCTGGTATCCCTTCACCATCGCTTTTGCAATTTGTGAACCCAGGTAAGGATCTTCACCAGAACCTTCAGACATACGTCCCCAACGCGGATCGCGCGAGATATCAACCATCGGAGAGAAGGTCCAGCATATACCGTCGGCACTTGCTTCCTGTGCTGCAATACGGGCCGATTGTTCAATCAATTTCATATCCCAGCTGCACGACAATCCCAAAGGAATCGGGAAGACCGTCTGATAACCATGAATTACATCCATTCCAAAGATCAATGGAATTTTTAGCCGGCTCTCTTCGACAGCCACTCTTTGAACGTTTCGGATTTTGGTGACAGACTTGATATTAAAAAGTCCGCCCACTTTTCCTTCACGGATCTTTTTCCCGATATCGGAACTGGTGGCCTGCCCGGTCGTAATATCTCCTGCACCCGGCAAGTTCAACTGACCTATTTTCTCTTCCAAAGTCATCTTATTCATCAGGTTATTGATAAATTTATCCATGATCGGATCTTCTGCCTTTTGGGCATAGGAAGATGAACAAAAGATTATGGTGATAAGCGTTATGAAAATGTTAATTACTCTCATGATTTCTGTATTTATTCTGATTTAATGATTTTCAATGGTTGTGAGGTTCCGTTCTCGTTGAGAGCCTCAATTGTAAAATAGTAAGGCAAATCCTTGTCCATCGCCTTGAACCAGTATTCGTTCGCACCATAAACCATGATGCAGTTGTACAATTTATCAGGAGCTGTTCCGATGTAAATATTATATCCATATGCATTGTCAACGGGGGTCCATTTAATCCACGCACTCCGTTTGTCCTTCTCCGTCCGAAGCACAATGAAATTTTTCACCGAATCGGGCATGGCGCCATGTCCAATTCCAAAAACACGCAATCCACTGATGGCAAATTTCCCGGTTGGGACATGAATGTTCTCCAGTTTGATAAACCGTGTTTCCACAGGTTTCTGTAATTCTACATAATCGTGAGGTACATCGGTTGCATTCCTGCTTTTATCGATTAACAAGTTCCATTTCTTTCCGTCAACCGATGACCAGAGTTTGTACTGATGGAAGATATTTGTCTGTTTTCCAAGGAAAGTGGCATCCTGATCGGCATAATTGAGCTGAATGGCTCTGACAGTAGAGACGGCACCCAAATCGGATGCAATCCATTCCCCGGCCTTATCCGTTGCAGCACACCAATATGTTTTGATGCTTTCATCTACGGCATAATTGGCTCCATATCCACCAAATGATGAAGAAACGGTGACCGGTTTGTTGTAGTTGAGCAACATCCATCCGGTGAAATTGCTTTTAAGATGATCTGCTTTCCCATCAGGCAGATAAAGCGGATAATCGCCAAAGGCAGTATTGCAATACATTACATCATCTTTATCGAAACCGGCAGGCCATAAACCAAGCCTGCGTTCGAAGCTATTTTTGACAGATATCGAGATCGTGCTTATGTGCCAGTAATTATCCCATTTATCGGTAAAAGTTGCCCCATGTCCTGCTCCGCGTGCAAAACCACCGGGTTTATAGGAGAAAGGCATTGGCTGGTGTACAAATCCGTCAAGCGGTTTATCCGACACAGCTACGCCATCGGCATAGCCGCTGATCTCAGTTCCGGGCGCGCCATATTGCAGATAGTATTTCCCATTGTGTTTGGTCATCCAGGCGCCTTCGATAAAGGGATTTAAAAATGTATTGTCCGAATACTCACCGAAACGTTGCCAGCCATATTTTTCATGATTCAAAAGCAGCAATTCCTTTCGTGCACCAACAGGCGCAAATGTTTTCCGGTTGATTTCAATACCATACAGCGGATAGGAGTTGCTGCTGCCATTATACTCGTACAACTTCCCGTTATCATCCAGAAAAAAGTCCGGGTCCCAGCCACCGATCGCGAAGGAATCAACCGCTTCTTTCCACTCATTGGCTTTGGGATTCGTACTCATCCAGATCGGGAAATTAGTCGAGTAGGTTGAACCAAAGACCAGCATCGTGTCGTTCTGCACCCAGACAGCCGGCGCACATAAATCATCGTACACCTTGTGGTAAGGTTTCAGGAAAGTTTTCGACACAAAGGTCCAGTTATTCAGGTCAGGACTCCACCAATACCCCCATTGATTCGTCGAAAAGAGATAATAATCGCCTTTATAGGTGACGATTACCGGATCGGCAGTAGCTCTATGTTTGCCTGACTCTGTAAAATTAGGAATCGGACAATAGCCGTAATCAAGATTGAGCGGATTGCAATAGGTTTTCTGTGCTGAAACATTCGACGCCAGAACCAACAAAACGATTACGACAAACAGACGTTGCAAAGTGTTCATATAGCATTTATTAAATGGTACTTCGTGCATCTTTGCGACTTTGTAGCAGGATGGATTAGCCACTATCACACGAAAATACAAAGTTTCACAAAGTAATATTACTATTTTCTGATTGAAGAAGACTTAAAATCAAGCTTTTTTAAACCATTTTGAATTTCAGGACAACTCATAAAAAGTTACCGCAACAAACTGGCGCGGCAATTCCCGATCATGATGATCTTCGGTCCCAGCCCGATTGCAAGATAAGAATTTGCAAATACACGACCTCGCAGCAGACCTGCCGAAATATTAAAACAAAAACAGTTGCAACGGATGAATCATTTTGTATTCCATCTCCCGACCCTGATCTTACATATGTATTGCAGATTCATTTCCATGCTTACCCGCCATATTTACATAAAAGCTTTTCGTCAAAAATTCACCTCCCTAAAGTTGTTTCTTCACTTTTGGATGCAACCTGAATATTTCTTTCGCTGTAATACTTTTTACCATTTGAAATACTTTCGTCGTACTTTGCAGGAAAAACAAAATGATAAAGTAAGACAGTAACTTTATCGATGAATTCACGCGCTTTACAAAAATACATTGATTTTCGAAGCAGAACTTCGAGGAATTAAACCCAATGAGATTAAAAAACTAAAAGCCGGTTATCCGAAACTAACCCCGGGCGATCTAAGGTTGTGTGCCTATCTAAGGATGAACTTATCATCAAAAGAAATTGCACCGCTTCTTGGTATATCGGTCCGCGGTCTGGAGAATCATCGGTATCGCTTACGAAAAAAAATGGGTTTGGATATTGATGTTAATCTCAGCGAGTTTATGATGAATATCAGCTAATAGCTTTAATCCTTGCATATAAAAAATGGATCTCTGAAATGAGATCCATTTTTTACAAGACGATGCGTTTGAAATATTGCCACTTAAACTTTGTAATATTGTTCCCAGCCTTTGCGGGGTGGAAGTCCGACTAAAAGTTCATTAGCCAATTTATTGTTGGTGATGTTCTTGGTATCTCTGTCGAACTCAAGTTTCGTATTCAGCTTTTGGGCCATCACACCCAATGAGAAGATCTGGCTCAAAGGACCTGCAATTTCGAAAGGGGAACGTGTTTTCTCTTCACCTTTACAGGCTTTCAGGAAGTTGGCATAATGATTCGAAGGACTTTTAGGAACTTCAGGAAGCTTTGACGCCATCTCTTTTGCTTTTTCAGCAGGAATAATTGATAAGGTGCTACCATGAGAACCCCCTTTAAAAGTAAGTTCCTTGCTGTATATGATCTTACCCGGATTCAACTTAGCTGGCTGAATCTTCCCGACGCTTGTTGGCGGAATGTTTGGATCCAATTCCGTCGTACCATAACCTTCGGGCACCTGTGGAATATTGTTGACACCATCGTACCATGTGATGTCGAGCGGAGGCATATTACCGCGTTCAGGAAACCGGAATAATATCGTAGACGACATTGGATAGAAGAATGGATTGTGCCCTTCCGCTTTCAGCATACTCACTTCATAAGGCAATCCAAGATTCAGAAACTGGTGGGCGGTGTCGATGATATGGGCACCCCAATCGCCAAGCGCACCTAAACCGAAATCATACCAACAGCGCCATTGGCCATTCACAAAGTCTTTGTTATAGTCGTGTTGTTGAGTTACACCTAGCCATATGTCCCAATCAAGTGTACCAGGAATAGGTTCTGCGGGCGGGAAATTTTTAATATTGGTGTCCCAGCCATGCCAGCGGCGCGCAGAGTTCATATGGGCGGTAATTGCTGTAACATCTTTGATAATACCGGCTTCGGTCCATGCCTTAAACTGGAAATAATTAGCGTCAGAGTGTCCCTGATTTCCCATCTGGGTAACAACTTTAGGGTATTTCCTAGCCGCCTTCATCATCAGTTCAATTTCATTGAAGGTGCGGGCCATCGGTTTTTCAACGTAAACATGTATACCTAAACCCATTGCCATCATAACGATTGGGAAATGCGAATGGTCGGGTACGCCAACGGAAACTGCTTCGATTTTGCTTCCCATCTTATCAAACATCGTTCTGAAATCCTGAAAGCGTGGCACATCCGGGAATTTCTCAAGTACTTTTAACGTGTGAGGTGCACCCATATCAACATCGCAGAAAGCCACAATATTGGCCAATCCAGTGTTGAATAAAGACATAACATCCGAGCCGCCCTGGTTTCCGATCCCGATACAGGCCAGGTTAACCCGTTCGCCGGCACTTGCCAGTCCTGAAGCTGGTACCGCATTGGCAGAAGCTTTGGTCCAAATCGTTGGAAGCGCTGTTGCGGCAGAAAGTAAAAGCGCATTTTTTAAAAACGACCTGCGAGAGTTCTCATTTGAATTCATTAGCAATTATATTTAATTTTGAAATTTGTATTCTAAAAGGAATGGACATCAATTTTACCTATTGAAGCTACAAAAATAATCAAACGACGAAATATACCTACAAATTTTGTGACGGATCAAAGCTTAAAAAATATTATACATCTTCTCTGCTTTCTGCATCCAACACTTTCACAAACAAAGGATTATAAACAGGTCCTTTTATGGTCAGGATACTTTCGTACAGCACCACACGGTTAATTGCAACTGTTCCAAGGGAAAACTGCCTATTTTGAGCCAAAAAAGAATTGAATAAAGCACTTTTTTCGAGCCTCTTTATATGAGCAACCGTCAGATGTGGCCTCAGCGGAATATTATTAAAAGCAAATCCATTCTGCCGTAGTAATTCACCCATTCGGGAATGTGCAGGCAACATTAATTGCAGGTTTTTCAGACCGAGCCATAAAACCTTTGGAATATGTTTTTGTAGGAACGTTTCAACGCCATACAATTTAACATTGAAAGCAGGAACAGAGAAAAAGGATTCCTCAATTATTTGTTGCAACAAAATAATACCGGAAATCTGTTGGTTACCAAGGAAAAACAGGGTGATGTGCCAATTTTCAGGTGTTACCCAGTTCAACTGACTGTGGCTAAAAAGCGGATCCTCCATCCACGATTTAACCACCAATTTAACTGTTTCAGAATTAATTGGAATACCAATAAAAAGCCGTTTCAACATGATCGTATTAGAATTCAGGAGAATATAGCGCACACCATCAAGTCCCCAAATTACAAAAATTTGTACAAACAATACAAGTCAGTTTTAAAAACAATTGTTAATTTCACGCGGTTTAATTCCGCTATTTCAATCAAACTAATTTTTACTTTCTAAAGCAATCTGCAAATGACAAGACGAATTATTGGTATTAAGGAAAAACTTCCTTTGCTAGAGAGTTTGCCCCTTAGTTTTCAGCATCTTACAGCTATGTTCGGCGCCACCATTTTGGTTCCCATTTTATTGGGCATCGATCCGGCCATAGCTTTATTAATGAATGGTATTGGAACCTTAATATATTCCTGGGTTACCAAAGGAGGAATTCCTGCTTATTTGGGTTCAAGCTTTGCATTTATTGCACCTTCTTTGTTAATTATTGGCAGCTATAGTGGTTTCAGCCATGCTCAATCGGGTTTTATCTTTTTCGGATTATTCTTTATTCTGATCTCCTTTGTTGTTAAATATTGGGGAATAAAATGGATCGATGTAGTGATGCCTCCAGCCGTGATGGGTGCAGTTGTAGCCATTATCGGATTGGAACTTGCTCCGGTCGCTGCACAACAAGCTGGTCTTGCCCCATGGCCAACTGCTGTTGGTCAGATAGTTGCTCCATTTATTGTCTCTCCAAACGTTGTACTTGTATCAATGTTCACTTTATGCATCGGCATTATTGGTTCAGTGATGTTTCGCGGATTTATGCAGGTAATACCAATTTTGGTCGCTGTTGTGGCAGGTTATTTCTTTGCGCTTGCAATGGGAATGGTTGATACAGCAACAATCAGCAACGCTTCATGGTTTGCCCTACCTAAATTTCAGGCACCAGTTTTCGATCTCAACGCCATCGTCATTATAGCACCTGCCTGTATTGTAGTTTTGGCAGAACATATCAGCCATCTAATCGTTACCGGTAAAATTACAGATACTGACCTGATGAAAGATCCGGGACTGCACCGCTCATTACTTGGCGATGGCTTAAGTAATGTTTTATCAGGATTTGCCGGTTCACCACCTAATACAACTTATGGCGAAAACATTGGTGTTATGGCGATTACGCGAGTCTACTCAGTTTGGATTATTCGCGGAGCTGCTATTCTTGCCATCGCATTCTCATGCATTGGTAAAGTTTCGGCAGCCATCTCAACAATCCCTTCACCCGTAATGGGAGGGATCACGATGCTGCTTTATGGCGTTATCGCCGTTCAGGGTTTCAGAATGTTTGTTGAGCAAAAAGTTGACTTCAGTAAAAATAGCAATATGGTACTTGGAGCGGTCACTTTTGTAGTCGGGGTAAGCGGTGCAAGTATCAATATAGGCTCTGTTCAATTAAAAGGAATGGCTTTCGCCGCAATCATAGGCGTTGTTTTATCATTGTTGTTCTATTTGTTCACAAAGCTGGGACTTATGAATAAGGACGTTTAGATTTAGATTGTAAACAACCCCCTTTGAATGTTCATTAGACACTCGAAGGGGGTTGTTTTATTTAGTAGAAACTTATTTTAAACTACCCTTCGAGGGTCTTCAACCGCTCGAAGGGTAGATGAGCAATTTCAGATTATCCCTGATAGGTATTTATTCCAAAAGTTGCAACAGTGCGATCTACCTTTTTTACAAGACCCTGTAATACTTGTCCGGGACCAACCTCAGTAAATGAAGTACAACCGTCAGCAATCATATTCTTCACGGTCTGTGTCCAACGAACAGGAGCAGTCAGCTGAGCGATAAGGTTTTTCTTGATTACCTCAGGATCAGATACCGGACCCGCAGTTACATTCTGGTAAACAGGACATACAGGTGTACTGAAATGCGTTGAATTTATGGCTTCGGCCAATTCTGCACGGGCTGGTTCCATAAGCGGTGAATGGAATGCTCCACCGACGCTCAATTTTATAGCTCGTTTTGCTCCAGCCTCCGTTAATCTGGTGCAAGCCATGTCGATTCCCTGAACTGAACCTGAAATCACAAGCTGACCAGGACAATTATAATTTGCAGGAACAACGACATCGTCGATCTCACCACAAATTTTTTCAACAATTTCATCATCAAGACCAACGATCGCAGCCATAGTGGACGGTTCGGCTTCACATGCCTTTTGCATTGCCAATGCACGCTTTGAGACTAGCGTAAGTCCATCTTCAAACGATAATGCTCCATTGGCAACCAATGCGGAAAATTCACCCAGCGAATGACCAGCAACCATTTCAGGTTTAAAACTATCTCCCAATGTTTTTGCAAGAAGTACTGAATGGAGAAAAATGGCAGGCTGAGTCACTTTTGTCTGTCTCAGATCTTCGTCCGTACCGTTAAACATCAGATCAGTTATACGGAAACCAAGCAATTCATTTGCTTTTTCGAATAACTCATGTGCCATGGACGAATTATCATACAGGTCTTTACCCATACCTACAAACTGGGCGCCTTGCCCCGGGAATACATATGCCTTCATAATTTTATTTTGTAAAATTTCGACTGCAAATATATAAAATGTCCGGCCCAAATTAAAGCATTGCAAAAAGTTATGCCACGCTCCAGATACTCAATCAAGACAAATCGGAGCTGATAAGCTTTATAAATTCCTGACGGGTAGCCTCTTTCTGGAATGCACCCGTAAAATCGGAGGTAGTAGTCACTGAATTCTGTTTTTCAATTCCTCTCATACTCATACACATATGTTTTGCTTCAATCACCACGGCCACACCGAGCGGATTCAATGTATCTTGAATGCACTCTTTAATTTGCATCGTAAGCCGTTCCTGAACCTGTAAACGCCTCGAAAATGCCTCTACAACGCGGGCAATCTTACTCAAACCAGTGATATATCCGTTTGGAATATAGGCTACATAGGCTTTACCAAAAAAAGGGAGTAGATGGTGTTCACAAAGAGAGTAGATCTCAATATCTTTTACGATAACCATTTGGCGATAATCTTCCTTAAACATGGCAGATTTCAGGATCTCTTCCGGATCCATATTATATCCCTGGGTTAGAAATTGCATTGCTTTCGATATTCTGACAGGGGATTTAAGCAATCCTTCGCGCTCCGTATCTTCACCAAGTAATTTCAAAATCTCACGATAATGTCCGGCCATTTTCATGGTATTCTCTTCGTGGTACACTTCTACTTTACTATAACCACCGTTATCTCTGCTGTTCAATGAAAACTTCATACATTAAAAATTTGACGCTTAATACTATTAACAACCAACAATCTCAAAACGTTTTTATTGACAGTTTCCCCAAATCTCTTAATTCGGAGCCTATGAACATTAAGCTCAGGATTAAAACGAAAACTCAGTCGAAAACACATAATATTTACAATACATCAAGAAAACATGAAATTCCTTGTCTTTTGAAAAATATTTTAAATTTCGGCATACAAATGAACAACTTTTTTTAACCTTTTTCGAAAAATGGAGTATGAATGTATGTAAACAAATTGATTGTTTAAGAAACGTGATTACATTTTTACTTTAAATCAATTATTCATTTCATTGCTGATGAGAATCCTTTTTGTAGGCGCAACATGCTTTGAACTATATCAGTTTTTCGAAAACCTTAAAGAGTCACCGAATAATAAAGGTCCGGTTTTTCATTATAGTTGGCACAACCTCGATATAGACCTTATAATTACTGGATTAGGGACAACGTTTACTACGTATTTTCTTACAAAGACTCTGAATTCATATAATTATGATCTTGTCATTAATGCCGGAATTGCAGGAAGTTTCAGGGACGAAATTTCACTAGGAACAGTCGTCAACGTTAAGAGTGAACAATTCAGTGATCTTGGGATAGAAGATGAAGATCATATAAAAACAGTTTTTGATGCCGGATTTGTTGATCCGGACGAATTTCCATTTCATAGCGGCAGGTTAATTAACCCTAATTGGTTTGAAAATATGGAGTTACCAGCAGTTCATGGTATTACTGCCAATATCAGCCATGGTACTTTACGAAGCATTGCCCGACTAAAAGATGATTTTGATCCTGATATCGAATCAATGGAGGGTGCCGCAGTGTTTTATGTTTGTCTTTTGGAAAAGGTTCCTTTTCTGGAATTAAGAGCAATTTCCAATTACGTTGATATTCGCGACACCGACAAATGGGATATTCCGACAGCTACTGATAATCTAACTAACGAGATTTTTAGATTTCTCAGAAAATTCGCCGTAGTGAAGCAGGTATCCTGATTATGATATATCCAAACGCCTGACATATAGATTATAACACATGATGCTGATACCTGTGTTTTTCTACCTGACCCAAATGATGCCTTTATTTTTGATGCCATGGTTCATATCAGAGTTGGATTCGTACCTGTAATGTCGGATACTGAAATGTTAAACCGACTTGTATTTGCTCGGGAGAATGACGAACATTACTCTAACAATAGCCTAAACTCTTTATCAAACAATAACCGGCCATCGCATTTCGTTCCATCTGAATTGGTAAATCCTATAATTTTGTGCGTTTTACCCTTCAAAATCAATTGTTCCAATTGGCTATCCGATAATTCTTTGTCCATAAATACAAAGGGAACTCGTAGCTGACATCCATTCCGGTATTCTGCACATCCCCAGGCCGTTTTCCCTTTTATAATCAGGCCTTTCTTACATCGCGGGCAACGTAGCTCTTCCGAAATTTTCAACTCAAACGAAAGATTCATATTGCTATCTAATAGCACATTACCAATAATTGCATTGCCTTCGGAATCGACTGTTTTGATTTCGCTGCTTCGTCCTTTCCTACACAATGCTTTAATATTGGTTTCACTCAATTTTTTTCCCGAAAAATCAAATGGAAGTCTGAAATTGCATCCATCTCGGTATGCCGAGCAACCCCAGGCTAGTTTTCCCTGAATCACCTTTCCTTTTTTGCATTTTGGACAAATAATTTCCTCCTTAACTTCTGCTGCCGGTTTGGCTTTACTAGCCTGCTTACTGACAATTAATGCTGGGGCTTTCTCTTCCACTACAGCTACTGTAATTGCCTTTCCATTAGACAATTTCACCTGCAGCACAATTTCAGAGACCATCTCCTTCAATTCTACCATAAAAGCAGAAATCTCATATTTGCCCGCTTCGATCTCCCTTAGCTTTTTCTCCCATAATCCGGTAAGCTCCGCCGATTTCAGCAATTCATTTTCGATAATCTGGATCAACTCAATACCCGTAGGATTGGCAATAATTTTTTTCTTATCGCGACGGATGTACTTTCGCCTGAAAAGCGTTTCGATGATATTTGCCCTCGTGGAAGGTCGTCCGATCCCATTCTGTTTAAGCAAATCGCGAAGCTCCTCATCATCAACGCTTTTGCCTGCTGTCTCCATTGCCCTTAATAATGTTGCCTCCGTGTAGTGTTTCGGAGGTTGTGTCATCTTTTCACCCAACTCCGGCTCATGAGGACCATGTTCCCCTTTTTCGAATAATGGGAGAATATTTTCGTCTGCGGAAGCTTTTCCAGCATCCTCTTTGTAGACAACGCGCCAGCCAGGTTCCAGAATCTGTTTACCGGTCGCTTTAAACTCCACGCTATTTACTTCACCCAAAACCGTAATGTTAGCCACTTTACAATCGGGATAAAATGCACTGATAAAGCGTCGTGTCACCATATCATATACTTTTCGCTCGTCAGGGTTCAATGAATTGGATAAAACACCAGTCGGAATGATCGCATGGTGATCTGTAATCTTTTTATCATCAAATATTTTGGACGACTTTTTGATCTTTGATGCGAGCAATGGCGCAGTAAATTCCTGATAAGGAGTCAATTTTGATAAAATATCCGGCACCTTTGGATATATATCTTCCGAAAGATAGGTTGTATCGACACGCGGATAAGTGGTAAGCTTCTTCTCGTATAAACTCTGAATCAGGCGAAGTGTCTCTTCAGCAGTAAAGCCGTATTTACGGTTGCAATCGACCTGTAACGACGTAAGGTCAAAAAGCCTTAACGGTGCCTCATTCCCGGTTTTACGTTCGTAAGAAACAATATAAAACTCATGACCTAATATTTCCGACAATTTAACAGCTGCCTCTTCCTGCGTGGCAAATCGTCCGGTAGAGGCTCCGAATATCACCTCGCGATATTTTGTTTTCAGCTCCCAGTAGGGTTCCGGCTTAAAATTGTCAATTTCGAGTTGACGTGTGACGATGATTGAAAGCGTTGGCGTTTGCACCCTACCGATAGAAAGCACTTGCTTGTTTTGTCCGTATTTCAACGTATAGAGTCTGGTCGCATTCATCCCAAGCAGCCAGTCGCCAATAGCCCTTGCACTTCCTGCTGCGTAGAGATTATCAAACTCATGACCATCACGTAAATGATCAAATCCTTCTCTTATAGCCTCTTCCGTAAGTGACGAAATCCATAAACGTTTTAATGGTTTATTGTTCCCCGCTTTGGAGAGCACCCATCGCTGAATAAGCTCCCCTTCCTGACCGGCATCACCGCAATTAATCACCTCGTCAGCATTGTTCACGAGCTTTTCGATGATTCCAAACTGCTTTTTAACCCCATTATCATTGATCAGTTTGATTCCAAACCTTTCTGGTAACATCGGTAACATTCCCATATTCCATGACTTCCATTTATCGGTATAGTCGTGTGGCTCTTTAAGCGTGCAAAGGTGTCCGAATGTCCAGGTAACCTGGTATCCATTTCCCTCATAGTAGCCATCCATGCGGCTTTTAGCCCCGATAATAGCGGCAATTTCCTTCGCCACACTTGGTTTTTCAGCAATGCAAACTCTCACGTTGTCTATTTCAGTTCAAGGTCCAAAAGTAGTTCACTTTAGCGGGAAAGGAAAACCGCATTCAAAGTTTATGCAAAAAGAGGCAAAAGCAGCAATTTAAATTGTTTATTTTTGCCAATAGCAATGGGAAAGGTTAACGAAATATATAAGCAGAATATCTACGGGGTTATCACCACCCTAATTTTTCATATTATTGTCCTGATAGTACTGCTTACCTCAAATCTGAAACATGGCAAACAATCGGCTGAAGAGGCCATTCTATTAGATTTCACAATAGAGGAGATCAAGCTTCCGGAGCCTGTGAAAGAGAAAGAACTACAAGCTGAAACCGCTCCCCAGACACAGCAAATGCAAGGTTCATTGTCATCTAATCGGGCAGTCAATGATGCATCAAAAGAAGCGGCGAAGTCGTCATCACGTTCAAATGACCCTTTTTTCGATAAAGCATATAATAAAGAAATTGAGGATGCGAAACAACTTGTGAGCGACGTAAATAAAACCCTTGCAAAGAAAATTCCGAAGATCGGGGATATCCGGATGCCGGAGGACAACGCTGAAGGGAAAACCCGGGAAGAGGTCAAACAATCAAATTTTAAAGGGAAATCGAATATTCACTATTTCCTGGAAAACCGTTATCATGCACGTCTTCCAATTCCGGTTTATCTTGCCGAGGGCGGAGGAGAGGTGGTTGTCGATATTGTTGTTGGTCGCGACGGACGTGTATTGAGCGCCAATCCCCGTCCAAACCCAAAGATAGCAGATCTGACAATTCTGGCCTACGCTAAACAGGCCGCAGAGAAAACCTGGTTCAACGAGGATGCTTCAGCACCTGAAAAGCAAAAAGGGACCATTACCTACCGTTTTGTTGCGCAGTAATGTAATCGTCCCTTATTCAATAAAATTCAATCGGAAATTTCAAACGAAATTGCGAAAGTGCTTCATAAACTGAACACGTTCCCATGCCGCAGGATTACCACTATTGGACTGACTTAAACGCCCTCTAAACTCCTCAATTGAATTAAATTCATGCACTTCCATCCATTTCGAAAGTTCATCTGTCATCTTGAGGATATGCGAAGTTTCATGAATATATAATGCAGAGACAACCTGGCATGCATGAGCACCAGCCAATAATTGTTTGATCAGACCTGCCCCATCGTGAACCCCGGTGGATGCAGCAATATCGCAATTAACCCTACCGGAAATCATAGATACCCAACGAAGTGTATTTCCCAAATCAGATGGCGAACTAAGAACAAATCCCGATGAAATAACGAGATTATTGATATCTATATCGGGTAGCCACGACCGGTTAAAAAGAACTATTCCTTCTATTCCAGACTGATCGATGTGTTCCACATAACGAATCAAATTTGACTGGAAAGAGCTAATTTTCAATGCAACAGGTATCCTGACGATTCCTTTCACTTTCGAAATAATATCGAATGTTGCCTCCAGAACTTCTTTCTCACCACGTTGATTATCTGAGGGAAGAAAAAACAGGTTAAGCTCAAGTGCATCGGCTCCGGCTTTTTCGATCTCCTTTGCAAAATAGGTCCATTTCTGTGAACTCACACAATTTATACTGGCTATTATCGGTATTTCGACAGCATTTTTTGCATCAGCAATAAGTTCGAGGTAATTCAGTAAAAGATCATCTTTTACAATTGTCTCCATATAATCCATTGTCTCAGGAAATACAAAGTTTCGGTTTGTCATGGAATGAATCGTCTCTTCCATTTCGATAATGATTTCTTCCTCGAAAAGCGATTTCAGCACCACTGCAGCGGCACCCATATCTTCGAGGTGCTTAATCTTTTCGACAGAATCAGTGAGTCCGCTACTTCCCACAATGATCGGATTTTTAAGTTGTAGTCCTAAATAACTTGTAGATAAATCTGGCATTTTGTTGAGTTTTTATATTTAAAATATTCGTTTATTATCAGAATTTAACTGAAAGTCCGACCCCCAGAAACTGCTTGAACTGAACTCGGGCACCATGTTCAAGGCCTTCACTATCTTTATATTTGATATCGTCATCGTATTTGAGCGTTGTCCCAAGGTTCGCAGAGAGCCACTCGTTTATTTTCATGTCGAATTTCACATCCCAGTTGACATCAATGTTTTGCGGATTTTTCAGATAATTACTAAAAAGATCGAGTCTTGTCTGAAAATCGACATTTTTCACAAGCGATTTTTTAATGTAGGCCATTTTTAAATACGCGCCAAACTCAGCCCTGAACTGATCACCCGGATCCACACCAAAAGATCCGGTGGAGGAGAGAAAGTCATCAAGTACAAACGTAAATTTGGTACTTAAGGGCGATAGCATCAGTGAGAAATCGGCATTTGGTTTAAAGTCAAAGCCTAATGCGAAATTCATATAGGCCGGTGCAAAAAACCGCGAAATATATTCGTCAGTGTTGGGGTAGTTAAAGCCCTTTGCTGATTGAGATTTAAAATCAAAAAGAGCGGAAAGGTACCATGGTTTCCTGATTTCGTAACCATATTTCGATGAAAGATAGATTTGGTCAACACTTTTACGAAGCGATTCGCTGTTGTTTTTGGTCATTCCATATTCAAAAGTAAAGTTGTTATCCCAGGAATGGCGCCCTTTCAATTTATTAGCTGTAATTCCGAACAGAAATGCTCCGGACACCGATCCATCTCCACCTTCCGACCAGTTGGTTAATGACACCTGTGAAAAATTAAGAGCGGTTTTACCACTTACTTTCCAGCATTTTGTGGTGTCAGCAGGCTCTTGCCCTTTCAATAAAAATACAGAAGTAATTAAGAGAGCAACCAGAAAAAATAACTTAAGACTGATCCGAACAAGACAAATTGGGACTGATGCATTTTTATAATTCTTAAATTCAAATAAATAACCATCTGTCTGTAACGTTAGATAATTCATATCAGGTATTTTAAAAGGTTATAAGGCTTATAACGCTTGTAAAAGTAAAATTGTTTCAATTGTTATTTTTTGTGAAATATTTTAACCACGTATGATAATAGCGCTATATTTGAGTATTATTTAGAATTAATCCAAATGACATGGAAATTAGAACTTTCATAGTAGAAGGAATGACCTGCAAAAATTGCAAGTCTTACGTTGAGAAAAGCATTAAATCCATCATAGGAGTTGATGATGTTATTGCCGATCTGGCCAATGGCCAGGTAAGGGTTTCGGGAAATGAAATTGACAATCTGAAAATAAAACAATCGGTTGAAGAATCGGGATATATTTACAAAGGTGAAGCAAATATTGCAACAAGAAGTTCGGATATCTGGTTGAGCTAATAACTCCAATGACAATTGTAGTCTGGGTTTTCGGCCAGACGATCAGTTACGCCTACAATTCAAAATACTAGCAAATTATATTGTATCCCAAATTCTCTTCTTTTTTATGAGTCCAGATCCTAATCTCTTGGTACAGATTGTGCAAACACAAATGCCTTTCGGAAAATATAAAGGAACGATTTTGTGCGACCTTCCTATTTCGTACCTCGAATGGTTCGAACAAAAAGGTTTTCCGGATGGCAAGCTGGGAATACAATTGCAAACCATTTTTGAAATTAAACTGAACGGACTTGAATATCTACTTGTTCCACTAAGAAAAACGCGTTTTAACCGATGACAACCGCATCACTTTCGGAGCTAAGAAGGGCTTTAAAAAATGTCCCTTCAGGCGATCTGCCAGATCTGTGCATCAGATTGGCAAGGTATAAAAAGGAGAATAAAGAACTCCTCTCCTACCTCCTTTTCGAAGTTGATGATGAACCAGAATATATCAAAGGTGTTAAAACCGAGATTGATGAGAACTTTCGTGAATTAACTCGTTCTACTCCTTATATGACCAAAAAAGGTATACGCAAAGCACTTACTTTCACCAATCAGAAAATCCGATATTCCGGACAAAAAAGAACAGAAGTGGAGCTACTTATATACTTCTGTAAAAAATTCAGGAAAGAAATCTCCTTCCGCAATAACCTGACGCTTAAAAATATATACCTACGTCAAATTCAACGGATAAAAAAGACGCTTGCCACACTTCACGAAGATTTGCAATTTGATTTCGGAGAAGAGGTTAAGCTATTGGAGTGACTTAGTTATAAGCTTTATGCAACTTTAAAAACGTAAATTGTATGTAAAAAAGGCAAAAAGCGCAAAAAGAAAGTTCACCTATTTTCAAAATTATAGAATCACCTCATTTTCAATTCACAGTCACTCTATTGTTCATTCTCTCGCTTCTTCACTTTCAACGTATCGAGATATAACTGTTCAACTTTGGCTCTCGCCCACGGAGTTTTGCGCAAAAACTTCAGGCTTGACTGGATGCTTGGATTACTGATAAAACAGTTAACCCGGATACGCTGTCCAAGAATTTCCCAGCCAAATCGGTCAACCAGGTGATTGAGAATCACCTCGAGCGTAATACCATGTAACGGATTATTTTTCTGTTCAAGATTCATATTAACCCTTTTAGCCTGCGCTAATATTTAGAATTTAAATTTGGGAGGTTTAACAATAGCGACCGGTTGTTTCTTTTGTTTACCAAACTTTGGATTTCTTGTCCCGGGACCGCCTAAATTGATTTTTTTGTTCTTTTCCTTCTTTTCGTGAAAGGCTCCTTGTGAATCCTTGATTGTGGAAGCTTTGTGATAGTTTTTATCAAAAAGATTGGTTGGATTCTCTTCTTCCGTAAAAACAGTGGAGATTATAAGATTGCCAGGTAGTGGTTCGACCGGGATAAGTCTGTTCATCAAAGCCTCAGCCTCAACCTGATATGCTTTTTCTTTCTCTGTCACAAACGAAATTGCAACACCTTCTTTTTCGGCTCTTCCAGTACGTCCCATTCGGTTAATATAGTCTCCGGCTGTCTCAGCCATCTCAAAATTGATCACATGTGTTACATCGTTGATATCAAGACCACGCGCAATGAGGTCAGTTGTTACTAACACACGGTAAATACCCTCCTCAAAATGTTTTAAGGCATTGATCCTGAAATTCTGTGATTTATTTGAATGAAGCACACCTATCTGTCCGGGAAATTTAGCGTTGATAGTCTCGAACAGACGGTCAGCTGTTTTTTTCTTGCTTACAAAAACCAAAGCCCTGCTAAAATATTTATTTTCAGAAAGTAAAAGTTCCAAAAGATTAACCTTGGTATAATAATTAGGAACATGGTAAACGAGTTGAGTGATTTTCTCAATTGGAGCACCGTGTTCTGCAACTTCTATCTTGGTTGTATTCGAAAAGAAATCGGAAATTAACCGTCCGACCTCTTCAGTAAGGGTGGCAGAAAACATCAGATTTTGTCTTTTACCCGGAATAATCTCCATCAAACTGATCAGTTGCGGCCGAAATCCAAGATTAAGCATCTCATCAACTTCGTCGATCACAAGTTTTTGAATCGATTTCAACCTTAGTATACCAGTCATTGATAGATCTACCAGTCGCCCCGGAGTCGCCACCAAAATATCAAGGCCATCGAATAGAAGTTGTTTCTGATTATTAATATTGGTTCCCCCATAAACTCCAACGACACGAACGGTCATGTAGGTGGTCAGTTTGCGTATCTCTTCTACCACCTGAATTACCAATTCACGAGTTGGTACCAAAATTAAAATTCTGGGATCCTTTTGATTCGAAAAAGTGAGTTGCCTTAAAATAGGAAGCAAATAGGCCAGTGTTTTACCTGTCCCTGTTTGTGCAATCCCAATCACATCCTTGCCTGACATCACTACCGGGAAGGCCTTCTCCTGTATCGGAGTTGGATTTACGAACTCCTGATCAGCCAGAGCCTTTAGCAGAGAGTTACTTATATTTAATTCTTCAAAAACCACCTGTGTCCGGTATTAATTCGCGACAAAGGTACACCGATTCTGTCAAATGATTACAATCGTTTCAGTTATTATCACAATGTCAGGCGAAAGGTTATTGTGAAGAATGAAAAAACATCTTTCCTTACTTTCTCTCACGCACTCTATCACTTCCTCTCGCCCTTACCCGTTTAAACCACTACTAACGCTTTCCTTCGCGTTTGGCTTTTTTCTCAGCCCGTTTTTCCTTGAGGTTCTTTTCTGGTTCCTTTTTGTTCTTGTCTTTCGTAGGACTTTTCTCTTTTGTCATAACAGATGTTTTAATAAAATTTGTGCTATTCACTACAAAAATAAATTCATTTACCAGAATTCGGAAATAAAACAGATATTTGATAAAATTTAATAATTTTGCTAATGACTAAATGAAACAGCATGAAAACTAAATGGTATAAACCGGAAAATTTCGTTCCGATTTTTCTTTCACATCATATGATATTCAAATTGTCATTATCCCTGATTTTATTATTAGCAATTCAATATCTGACAGTTGCTAAAACAAAAGAGCGAACATTGATTGCCAAAGGTGCAAAGCCTGAAAAACTGGCCGGCGACTTTTCATTTACAGAAGGACCCGCCTGCGACCACGAAGGGAACATTTTCTTCACCGATCAGCCCAATAACCAGATTATGAAGTGGTCAACCGATAACAAACTAACACGTTTTGGTGAAAACTTTGGCCGGGCCAACGGGATGTATTTCGATCGAAAAGGAAATCTGATCAGTTGTTCGGATGAGAAAAATGAGCTTTGGTCGATTGCGCCAGATGGGAAAGTGACTGTTTTAGTCAAAGATTTTGAAGGTAAAAAGCTGAATGGTCCTAATGACCTTTGGATTGCGCCCAATGGTGGTATTTACCTCACAGATCCTTTTTATAAGCGTCCCTGGTGGGATCACCAATCATCGGAACAGGATGGCGAACATGTCTATTATCTTGCATCCGGGGCATCGAAACTGGTGCAGGTTGCGACCGATTTTGAGAAGCCAAACGGCATCGTTGGAACACCCGACGGTAAGTATCTATACATTGCTGATATTAAAGGAAATAAAACCTGGCGTTATACAATAAATGCAGATGGGACGCTTTCCGGCAAAAAGCTTTTCGCAGAACTAGGTTCAGATGGGATGACGATTGATAATAAAGGGAATGTCTATTTGACTGGCAAAGGGGTAACAATTTTTAATCGTGATGGGGTGCAGATTGAAAACATCCCGATACCTGAAGGCTGGACAGCCAATGTTTGTTTTGGCGGGAAAGACCGACATCTGCTTTTCATTACCGCCTCAAAATCGGTGTATGGAATAAAGATGAAAGTCAAGGGGGCCAGTTAAATGAAGCTTGATGATTGCGAAACCAAAATTGACTGACATACAAATATAAGTTATGACCGACACAATTGAACATAGAATCATGATGGGTGACGAGCAGGCATTTGAGCTGCTCTACCGAAGATACTATGTGCGGTTGTGTGCTTTTGCCAATAAATTTTTAAACGATCCTTACTCGGCAGAAGAAGTCGTTCAGGAAAATTTTTTAAAACTATGGGAAAATCGTGCGACACTTCGTAGTGATGGATCCGGGAAGTCATTTCTTTTTCAAGGTGTTCACAACAAAAGCCTGAATCTGCTGGCACATCAGAAAGTTGTAAACCGATATTCCGAAATGATCAGAACTGTATACGCTCAACCTGAAGAGTTTGATGCTCACGACTCACTGATGGCGAAAGAGCTTAATTTTCGCATTCAAAACATCGTCAACGATCTTGCACCTGAATGCAAAAAAATATTTATGATGAGCCGGTCAAAAGGAATGAA
This sequence comes from Bacteroidales bacterium, assembly GCA_038236995.1. Lineage (GTDB taxonomy): Bacteria > Bacteroidota > Bacteroidia > Bacteroidales > Prolixibacteraceae > JAAFHB01. The sequence goes on from JBBRZE010000074.1 coordinate 27,197, forward strand.
ACATCATGAAATTGCCGAAGAACTCAGTATATCAATCAAGACAGTTGAAACCCAAATCAACCGCGCACTTAAAAAACTTCGTTTAGAACTCTCTGATTACATGGCAATTTTAGCATCTATTCTATTTTTCAATGCCTAAGCGCACAATACTGCTTTAAGCAATAAACAACCCAAAGGCTAAATAATAAAAATATTTTTGATCTGTTTGTAGGGGTAAACGAACACTTTCCTGTAACACTATTAACTAAGCAAAAATGAAAGAAGAATTGGATGAAGCCTCCCTGATTACCCGTTTCCTCGAAAAAAATTTAGACGAGGATGAATTGATAACCCTAAAAAACTGGGTGAATGAGTCCTACGAAAACAGGAAGTTATTCGATCAATACAATGAAGTTTGGCAGTTAAGCAATGTTGTTTTCAACGAAGGACAATACAATACTGAGGCAGGATGGAACTCATTACAAAAGACAATAACGAAAAACAGCGATAACGCAAACAATAGATTCCGGCTTGTTGGAAACAATCAGTTAGTCATCTGGAAGGTTGCTTCGGTAGCCGCAATGTTGGTAGCGGCATTGTTTATCGGCCTGTTTATTCACAAAAATGATAAGTTAACTAACAATCAAATTGTTACAATACAATCCCCACGAGGTGAAAAATCAAAAATAATCCTTGCCGACAGTACAGTTGTCTGGCTGAATTCCGAAAGCCAGCTAACCTATTCGAATGATTTTGATAGCGATATGCGCATTGTAACCCTTTCGGGTGAAGGCTATTTCGATGTCACAAAAGATTGCGACAGACCCTTTATTGTCAGAACAATGAATGCCGATATCGAAGTTTATGGAACCCGATTTAATGTAAGTTCCTATCCGGATGAACAACAAACGGAAACCACGCTTGAGGAGGGTAAGATAGGAGTTTATATTGTTGGCAAATCTAATCCTGTAGCGGTAAACCCCGGACAAAGATTCATATTCAACAAGCAAACTGGCGAAACATCGTTAGAACAAGTAGATACCGATCTGTATACTTCGTGGAAAGAAAACAAATTGCGGTTCAATAATGCCTTATTTGGAGATGTGGTAAAGAAACTGGAGCGATGGTTTGATGTAAAGATATTTCTGGATAAAGACTTAAAGAGTTCCGAACGTTATACCATGTGCATTAAAACAGAGAGTTTGCGCGAGGTGCTCAAGCGTATTAAACTTACAACTTCAATGAGCTATAAGATTGATGAAGAGAAAGTTTTTATTTATCCTAAAAACAGAGTGCCTATGGATTGAAACACTAACTAAACAAAGAATAGGAGAGCACTGCAATGCTCCCCTATCCGGAATTTCGTACTTGCAATACGAAAAATAATTAAACGTTAAACCCGTAAGGGATAAGTCTAAACACAATTCTACAAACATATGAAAATAAAATCAGTATTCATTGATAGGGAATGCTATTCCTTGTCGAAATTGTTCCGAATTATGAAACTAACTGGCTTCTTAATTTTAGTTGCATTGGTACAAGCAACTGCAAGTGTGTATTCCCAAAATACACTCCTGAGCCTCAACATGAAAAATTCGTCGCTGAAAGCAGTTTTTCGCGAAATCGAAAATCAAAGCGAGTTTACGTTTCTTTACAACGATGCAAAGATTGATGTAAACAAGGAGGTAAGTGTTGAATTTCAATCGAGTAAAGTTGAGGATATGCTCAACAAAGTACTTAATGGCAGTGGTATTGCTTACGTGGTAATCGACAAACAAGTAGTACTGGCCGGAAAAGAGCAGCTAAATTCAGCCGTTGAGGCCGCACAACAGCAAAAAAAGATCAATGGTAAAGTTACCGATAAAACGGGTATCGCCTTACCGGGGGTTGCTGTTGTTATCAAAGGAACAACAATTGGAACAACCACTGATACAGATGGTAAGTTCAATTTATCGCTCCCAGCTGATGCCAAAGTAGTCATATTTACTTTTGTTGGTATGAAGTCGGAGGAAATGACGATCGGAACCAAATCAGAATTCAATGTAACCCTAACCGATGAGACCATTGGACTTGAAGAAGTAATCGCTGTTGGATACGGTGTTCAGAAGAAAAC
>JBBRZE010000075.1:0-29242 GCA_038236995.1 Bacteroidales bacterium
ATTGAACATGTAACAGGGCGAGCCTTTATAGGACAATGCGCGACTTTTCAAGGACTTATGACAGAAATCGGTACGATTTTTACTTTTCGATTCACCGTACCGATTTAGTACCGAGTTAATCGTTAAAGTTGGCTTTTCTTTGTCTTTTAGTTGGTATAAATAAGAAAGAAAAAAGCCCTCTAAACGTTGAATTTAGAAGGCTTTTCCTGATTTGTCGGTAAAGTGTCTTTTACCTTTCGTGACCCAGCTGGGGCTCGGACCCAGGACCCCATCCTTAAAAGGGATGTGCTCTACCAACTGAGCTACTGAGTCATCCTTTAGTACCTCTGTTTTTCAAAGGCGGTGCAAAGATAACCTTGTTTTTAACTAATGCAAAACCCAATTCCATAAATGTGTAAAATCGCTGGTTTTATTTGTAGATTTGCTGTCGTACTGTTGAATATTACCCTATCGAAGGGAATTGATCTGAATTTAAATTGAATTTATGAAGGATAAAGTTGTGGTTATTACAGGTGCTTCATCGGGAATAGGAAGAGCTTTGGCAAAGGAATATTTTTCGCGCGGAGCCAGTTTATCGTTGGGAGCGCGCCGGATAGATCAACTTGAAGCTTTAAAATCAGAGCTTCAAGGTTCCAATATATTATGCACTGAAACTGATGTTGCACATGAAGTAGAATGTATAAGGCTAATTGATTGTACTATTGAAAAATTCGGACGTATTGATGTTTTAATTAATAATGCCGGAATATCGATGCGTGCACTTTTTAAAGATATGGATCTTGATGTGATGCGCCGTTTAATGGATGTGAATTTCTACGGTACTGTTTATTGTACAAAATATGCACTTCCTTATCTGCTTGAGAGCAAAGGATCAATAGTTGGGGTTATTTCAATCGCAGGTCATGTCGGATTACCCGGTCGCACTGCCTACTCTGCTTCAAAATTTGCTGTTAGAGGATTTCTTGACACATTACGTATAGAACATCTGAAAAGTGGTTTACATGTTCTGGTGGTGGCTCCTGGATTTACAGCTTCTGAGGTGCGAAAGGTTGCTCTTACAGCTGATGGCACTCCTCAGGGAGAAACACCTCGAAACGAAGACAAAATGATGAGTGCTGAAACTTGTGCTTACCATATAGCCGAAGCTGTAAGAAAAAGAAGAAGAGAACTAATTCTTACCTTTATTGAAGGGAAATTAACAGTATTTATTGGAAAATTCTTTCCTTCCTTATTGGATAGACTCACTTATAGTCATATGGCCAAGGAACCTGATTCTCCGCTCAAATAGTTGTAAAATTCAGCAATTTTAAAATTGGGATGATGTTACAAGTTAATCATAAACATTAAACCTAGTTTAAACTTTAAATGAAATTAAAAAACCGTATTCTTCAAACGCATTAACCTTTAACCTTTTAACTTTAACCTTTTAATTTTGCAACATATTTATGAAAAACGGCTTGATCATTTAAAAAATGGGATTATCTTTGCACCGCCTTTAAAGGTTTATAAAAAACATGACTCTGTAGCTCAGCTGGTAGAGCAATTGACTCTTAATCAATGGGTCGAGGGTTCGAACCCCTCCGGGGTCACAATTTAATATTCAAGCGTTTACAATGATATTGTAAACGCTCTTTTTTTTGCATTTGCACACAACACTTCCTTTTTTAAAGATTTTATTGGTATTAAAAGAACCTTTAATTAAACAATAAAACAGCCAAAAATTATTCAGTAAAAAGGATAATAACCCCCTTTATTTATTTACAAATCCCGTTCAGATTAGATTGTATTTATTAAGGCTTGTAATGTTAAATCATACATCTACAATGGAATACCCCCATTTGTAAAAGATTGTTAACGGTAATATTTTTTCTTTGTATACTTAGTTTATGCCACAAAGGAAACAACGAAAAATATCAGCAAATGTAAGATCCTAATATTACAAAGCATTGTTAATTAGTTTTGTTTTCAGTTTTTAGCAAGTTGGAACCTTCACGTTTCATTCTGCTTTATTATTAATCCATCACGATGGATCTCTACTTTTATTTGTTTTCCTTTGGTCTAAAGATTGATTTGCCGATTGTAATCGGATGCCATTTTCATGTTGTTTCCAGTCAATATAAAAGGTGAAGATATGAAAGGAAAGATTTTGAAGACCCTAATAATTAAGAAATAATCTTTAAAAGTAGGTTCATAATTGCAGAAAAAAGGATGTAACTTTGCATGAATTATTTGATATCATTGCTACTCATATATACATGATATATTTAACAATAAATATACTTTATCACCTATAAAACCAAATAAAAAAACTTGACGGAATACTATTTTATTAGCAACATGCCAAACGGTTTCCTTTTAAAAAGGACAAGAATACATCCTCAGAAATTCTTAAGAGTAGAAATATTAATTAATTAAATTTACGAAGATGATAAAGTTTAATTTTCATGGATTTAAAAATGTGAACAAGCAAAGGGATGCGTTGCTGAAAGAATCAGAACACCGTTTCAGAGAAACGCTTGAAAACCTTCCCCTTATCGCTGTTAGCCTGGATCTGAAAGGGAATATCATTTTCTGTAATGATTTTACACTTACTTTAACAGGATGGAAATGCAATAATTTATTGGGTCAAAATTGGTTTGACGCAGTGACCCAATCTGAACCAAAGGTTAAACAAATTTTCCTGGAAGGCATGATAAAGGGTGATGTCCCTGCTCACTTTGAAAACCATATCCTGACTCATTCAGGAGAGCAGCGGCTCATTGCATGGAGTAACACGGTACTTCGGGATATGCGGGGAAATGTTGCAGGTATAACAAGTATTGGTGAGGACATCACCGAACGAAGAAAGCAAGAGGATGAACTTAAACTAATAAAGTTAAAACTTGAATTAGCGCTTCAGTCCTCTAAGATGGGTATATGGCAATACCTAATTGAAAAGAACATCCGTAGCTTCGACAATCAAGCTTGTTTGCTTTTAGGGATTGAACCATTCAAGTTTACCGGAACAGCGGCTGAATTCTTTGCTGTTATCCATCCCGACGACCTTGAAATAGTGAAGAGTGCTTTGGAAAAAACAATTAAATTTCATGCACCCTATGAATCAGCATACCGGGTTATCTGGCCAGACAGGAGTGTACATTACATTGTTGCGCGCGGTAAATTGTCAGTTGACAATGAAGGTAATCCTCTTGATATCAATGGTATTATATGGGATAATACATTACAGAAACAGGCGGATGAAGCGATTATCAATGAACGTTCACTACTTCGGACCATCATTGATTTGATACCTGATGCGGTATACGTAAAAGATCTGCAGGGCCGTAAAATCCTGGCCAATCCCAAAGAGGTGCAACTCAGCGGGAAAGATGTGGAAGATGAAGTTATAGGCAAAACTGATTTCAATTTACTTCCTGATAATGAGGCAAAAAGAGCGCTCGCAGAGGATGAGTTTGTGCTCCGGACCGGAAAGCCGATCCTGAATATTGATGGAATATTAAAAGACAACAAAGGAAATCTTCGTTATCTTTTAGGTGCAAAAATTGCGATGCGTGATACACATGGAACAGTCACGGGGCTAGTAGGATTGTCACGTGATATTACTGAGCGCAGACAGGCAGAAATCGCATTGCAGGAAAGTGAGGAAATATACCGCAATCTCGTGTTTAAGATGCCGGATGGTGTTTACAAAAGTACGCATGACGGGAAATTCATCGATGTCAATCCTGCTCTGGTTAATATGCTGGGGTATGACAGCAAGGAGGAACTCATGGCCATTGATATAAAGACGCAATTATATTTTGAACCTCGTGACCGCGACAGTACGGTTCTTGATGAAAAAACAGTGGAAATTGAGGTATACAACCTTAAAAAGAAAGATGGATCATTCATATGGGTGGAAGATCATGGATGGTATAATTCAGATGAAGACGGGAATATTCTTTCTCACGAGGGGATCATACGAAATATCACTGAAAGAAAGAATGCTGAAGAAGAATTGGCACGGGAAAGCTACCTCATGCGCAAGCTGATGGATAACCTTCCTGATCATATCTATTTCAAAGACATGGAAAGCAGGTTTATCAGAATTAATAAATCACATGCTCAATTTTTCGGACTTGCCTATCCTGATCTTGCAATCGGTAAGACAGACGCAGACTTTTTCAGCGGAGACCATTCCAAACAGGCATTTGAAGATGAAATGGAGATCATCCGGACTGGACAGACGCTGAGCATTGAGGAAAAAGAAACCTATAATGATCGCCCCGATACCTGGGTTTCAACGATCAAAATGCCATTGTATGATAAAGAGGGAAAGACCATTGGCACCTTTGGTATATCCAGGGACATAACCAAACAACAATTGCAGCAGACCGAAATTAAACTTAAGAACGAAGAACTTCAAAAGCTTAATATAGAAAAAGATAAATTCTTCTCTATTATTGCCCATGACCTCCGAAACCCTTTAGGCTCCTTCATGGGTTACACGGAATTAATGGTTGAAGACATCGACAATATGGAGGTGGAAGAGATACGGGGTATGGCAATGGAAATGAAAAACTCTGCCTATAACTTGTATAACCTGCTGTAAAACCTGCTTGAGTGGTCACGAATTGAAAGAGGCATCACGGGATTTGAGCCCAAAACCTATAACCTGATGACTATAATAACTGAAAGTATGCAACCTGTTGTGGAATCTGCCAATAAAAAAGAGATTGAAATAGGTTTTAACGTAGCTGAGGATATGGAGGTTTATGCCGATCAAAACATGCTTAAATCAACCATCCGAAACCTTGCCACGAATGCGGTCAAATTTACGCCAAAGGGGGGGCGGATCACGTTGACTGCAAAGCCAGCACTTGGCAATTTTTTGGAAATCTCATTCAAGGATACAGGGATAGGGATGGACAAGGATATTCTCGAAAAACTTTTTAGGCTTGACGCACATATCAGCCGTTCAGGCACGGAAGGCGAACCAAGTTCCGGTCTTGGGTTGATACTATGCAAAGACTTCATTGACAAACAAGGTGGTAAGATATGGGTCGAAAGTGAAACCGGAAAAGGCTCCATTTTTCATTTCACTATCCCTAATAATACGAAACAAACTGAAATAAATGGTGCTAATTCTTAAATGGTAGTATAGGCTATTCTAAAAGATATATACAGTAACTGCTTACTATATTGAGACAGTAGTGAAAAAGGATATTGAAAGAAATTAGGAAAAGCAGCATCACGAGTTTGGAAATTGCCGAGCTATAAGGAAGGATCATTCAAATATATAAAAGGCGATCCGCATAATGGAGCCAATTGGACGAAGTTCACTGGAGTAAATTTTAACGTCAGTGTATATACCGATTCCCCACACGATGAAAAGCATCAAAAGACTGTTAAATGATTGTTCTTCTGCATATTTATTTCTTATGCAGTTTTGCGTCCAAGGAGTAAATAAACACTAATGGTTGCATCTATTGAAGTACGTTAGCACAAGCGCTGCAAAACAGCCCTTAACCAGGGTACAACAATGAAATTATGATTTAAACTTATTCCACAATCAATTGTTATTGTTTAAATTAAAGCACAAAACATGAGAAAATTCCACAAACAAATTGTTATTATTCTGGTACTCCTGATTAGTCAATCGTTGTACGGTCAAAAAATAAATTTAGCTCATGTTAATGACAGTATAAATAGTGTCCTGTTGCAGAATTTTAATAGAGAAAAAGCTGTAATTGAAATACAACGAATTGCTGATTCAACCAAAAGAACTGAATTGGAAAAACAAATTCTGGAGTTGAAGACAACTGACAACTTAAAGAAATTGAACTTCAAAAGCAGTTGAATGAACTAAGGAATAAGGATTCAATCCTACTAACAGAGAAGAAAGAGCGAATCAACTTATTGCGATCAACCGCAATATCATTTCCAGTTTATGGATCTCTTAACGACACTTTGTTTTCTATTTATAGCAAACTTGGCAGTTTCTCTTCGCAGGAAAGGGCAGAGGCCATTACAAAAAGAATTAAAAAACTTTCTTCCAATTTAAGTTTCAACCCGGATTCACTGAAAATAGTAGATGCCGAAACCACGATTGATCTGGCTTTTGGCGAATTGATCATTATGAGTATATCAGTAGATGAAGCCATCTGGCATAATTCTACAAAATTTGAGTTCGCTAAAAAATGCCATGACATTATCTGTAATTCAGTGCTCAAATATAAATCCGAAACAAGTTTATCAACATTAGCCAAAGAAATTGGCATGGCATTACTTGTCTTGATTGTTTTAGGAACTTTGATATCCTATTTGAAGAAACTTTTCAAATGGACTGCAACAAAGATTGAAGATCAGGAGGAAAAAAGTATCAAAGGAGTCAAAATTAAAAATTATACGCTTTTTGATGCCAAAAGACAAGTTGAAGCGCTGATAAAATTCAACACTTATCTGAAATGGGTGATTATTTTGATTCTCATATATATCGCATTACCCATTCTTTTCGGCATTTTCCCCTGGTCAGAAAATTTTGCCACCATCCTTTTGAGTTATATTTTAGATCCTTTAAAGGATATTGCATTAGGACTTTGGAATTATCTTCCCAAACTTATTACTATAATAGTTATTGCTTTTGTTTTTAAGTATGTTGTGAAAGGAATTGGCTTTTTAAAGAGTGAGGTAGAAAAGGGACATTTAACCATTCCCGGTTTTTATACCGATTGGGCCAACCCAACCTATCAGATTATCCGAATTATGGTGGTCGCTTTTATGTTGGTCGTCATTTTCCCTTATTTACCCGGAAGCGATTCCAAGGTGTTTCAGGGCGTATCGGTTTTTCTTGGAGTACTCTTCACATTTGGATCTGCAGGTTCTCTATCAAACATCATTGCCGGCTTGGTACTCACTTATATGCGGTTATTCAAAATTGGTGACCGCGTGAAAATTGGGGAAATCGTAGGCGATGTGATCGAGAAATCGATGCTGGTGACCCGCATCAGAACCATTAAAAATGAAATCATTTCTATTCAAAACTCCACAGTAATGAGCAGTCATACCATTAATTACAGCAGTGATACAGTTGGTAATGGTCTGATTCTTCATACCACACTTACAATTGGTTACGAAGTGCCATGGAAGGATATGCATCAGGCGCTGATAAATGCAGCCAATCGAACAGATATGCTTTTAAAAGAGCCAAAACCATTTGTGCTTCAAACCAGTTTAGACGATTTCTATGTATCCTATCAAATCAACGCCTACACCAAAGAAGCCAACAAGCAAGCTACCATTTATTCACAACTTCATCAAAATATTCAGGATTGCTGCAATGAAGTGGGTATTGAAATTCTTTCTCCGCATTATCGTGCCGCCCGTGATGGAAATATGACAACAATACCTTCCAATTACCTGTTAAAAGATTATAAGTCGCCTGCTTTCAACATTAATATTAAAAAAGATTCGTCCGAATAATAATATTAAGATGGATACAACAATTAAAAATAAGTTAAACCAATTACAGGCCACCGCAATATGTGGAAATGATATCAGTTCTTCCTGTTTATATGTTTCGGCGCTTACAATAATGTATGCCGGACAATTTGCCTGGATTTCTTTATTAATTGTAGCAGTGGTTTTGTTTTTTTTTAGAAAAATATATGGAGAGGTTGTAGGCGCTATTCCATTAAACGGAGGAGCTTATAACGTATTGTTAAATACATCCACAAAAAGATTAGCTGCCTTTGCCGCCACCCTTACTATTTTATCCTATATGGCTACTGCTGTAATTTCAGCCAGTGAAGCGATGCATTATTTTCATGGCATATTTTTTTCACTCAATGTTACAGTTGCTACCGTGATCGTATTGCTGGCTTTTACCGGATTAACTATTTTAGGGACGAAAGAGTCTTCTATTGTTGCGGTTATAATCTTCATCACTCATTTGGCGACCCTCATTCTGTTGGTGGTCGCATGCGGATGGTTTCTTTTTGGTCACGGATTTCAGTTATTCCATGCGAACTGGCAACTTCCCATAACTGCCGGTAGCATCACAAAAGCACTGTTTTTTGGCTTTGCAGCCGCTATGCTTGGAATATCGGGCTTTGAAAGTTCCGCCAACTTTGTGGAAGAACAAAAGCCTGGAGTGTTTCCAAAAACACTTCGCAATATGTGGGCAGTAGTTAGTTTTTTTAACCCTTTACTGGCATTGTTGGTTATATGCATCCTGCCACTTTCGACTATTGGAGAGCATGAGGAATCACTTCTTGCTTTTTTAGGCGAAACAATCGGGGGTAGTTGGTTAAGTTTATTTATCTCTATTGATGCAGTACTTGTCTTGTGTGGTGCTGTATTAACTTCATTTATTGGCGTTTCAGGTTTATTAGAACGGATTACGCTCGATAGAATTCTGCCCAACTTCTTTCTAAAGAAAAACAGTCGCGGGGTCAATTATAGAATTGTGAGCACTTTTTTTATTTTGTGCGTCTCAGTATTTTTCGTCACAAGTGGAAATTTGACTGCGCTTGCCGGGGTATATACCTTTTCCTTCCTTGCTGTGATGGCATTATTCGGATTGGGAAATTTACTATTGAAATTGAAACGCCATAAACTTCCAAGACCTGAGAGAGCAAATGGTTTAGTGGTTGTAATTGCTATTCTCTTTATACTTGCAGCCTTTATCGGAAATATCAAGATGAATATTCAATCATTCAACACATTTATTGAATACCTGATACCAGCAGTAGCTTTTATAATGTTAATGCTTAACAGGGCATTTGTTGTAAAGATCTTAATACAGTTGTTAGAGTCTCTTTATAAATACATGCGCAAAATTGTAATCATTAGTAGCCGTAACTTACAAAATTTGCAAATTAGGATAAACTCACAGGTATTCGTTTTTTTCACCAAAGGAGACAATGTTGAAATAATAAATAATGTAATGCAATATGTGCAAAACAATGAAACAACAAAAAAACTCAAAATTGTTAATGTCAAAAAGATTGGAGAATCAAACGAATTGCTCATTAAAGATATTGAAGTAATTGACCGGGCTTATCCAAATATTGATATTGAATTCATTGAAATTATTGGAACATTTGGTCCGGAAATTATTGAGGAGTTATCGGTCAAATGGAAAATACCTAAAAACTTCATGTTTATCGGATCACCAGGCGATCGTTTCTCTTACCGGGTTGCTGAATTAGGCGGAGTAAGATTAATCATGTAGAGATTAATCCGCTAATAATCTATTTATTATGAAAGAATTTTTTAATTATTCGATTCTAGAGCTGGGTGACTTTGATCTCAGGATTTCAATTATTCTGAAGCTGAGTGTCTTAATCATTTTGGTTGCGATTTTGTTATTTCTACTTAAAAAAACCATTTATAGAGCCAGAAGGATTGAATTATCCCGGAAATATTCCATTTTCAGGCTTGCCAAATATTTCATCCTGGTTTTATCCATTGTAATCGGTTTACAGATTTTAACTTTCGATCTGACTGTTTTACTGGCAGGTTCAGCTGCATTATTGGTTGGCTTTGGGCTTGGAATTCAGAGTCTGTTCAGCGATTTTGTCTCCGGAATTATCCTGCTTGTTGATGCATCGGTAAAAGTAGATGATATAATCGAAGTAAACGGCTTGGTTTGCAAGGTTCAGGAAATTAATCTGCGAACCACCACTGTGCTTACCCGCGATGACAAGTATATTATTTTGCCAAATACCGTTTTGACTAAAAATCCACTGATTAACTGGACTCACAGCGATATCGCTTCACGCTTTGACGTAACAGTAGGGGTTGATTACACTTCAGATGTAAACCTGGTCATGAAAATCATAAAAGAAGTAGCAGAAAATCAGGAATTCGTACTCAAAAATCCTTCACCATTTGTCCGTTTTACCGAATATGCCGAATCATCCCTGAATTTCGCTGTTTTCTTTTGGGTTGAAGAAGTTTTTAGAGTCGAAAATATTAAAAGTGATATACGGGTCAGAATATTTGAAGATTTCGCTTCCAATAATGTAATAATCCCATTTCCACAAAGGGTTATGCATATTAAAAAACAGAGCAATGGATGAGCAAATTCAGAAAATTTTATTTAATCCCACAGTTGGTAAAATTGTAACTATTTTCATAGGTATTGCAGTAATATGGCTCATCATCAAGGCGATTCAAAAGAACTTTTTCTCAAAAATAAAAGATCATGACAATCGATACAAGGCAAAAAAATTTGGAAGCTTTATCGGCTATTTCCTCACCTTTGGTTTAATAACAGTTGTTTATAGTGACAAACTTGGAGGTCTTACTGTTGCCTTAGGCGTTGCTGGTGCAGGTATTGCTTTTGCTTTGCAGGAAGTGATTGCATCTTTTGCCGGATGGGCTCGCTATTATGTTTGGTGGATTTTATAAAACGAGCGATCGGGTTCAATTAGGGGGATAAAAGGCGATGTTATGGATATTGGTGTACTGCGTACAACCATCATGGAAACAGGTCAGTGGGTCGATGGCGATTTGTATAATGGGAGAATCGTATTGATTGCCAACAGTTTTGTATTTAAAGAACCTGTTTTCAATTATTCAGGCGACTTTCCTTTCTTATGGGATGAAATAAAAATCCCGATTCAATATGGCAGTAACTATGTAAAGGCAAAGGAAATGTTTTTAAATATTGGAAAAGAAGTTGCCGGGAATATTAGTGACGAATCAAAAGTTAAATGGGAATTGTTGCAAAATAAGTACCGTTTGGAAGATGCGCAAACAGAACCAATGGTTTCTTTGATCGCCAATGATAACTGGGTTGAATTTACACTGCGTTATATTGTAAGCTATAAAAAAAGAAGATTAACCAAGACGGATTTGTTTACACGAATCTTAAGTGAAGTGGAAGGCTCAAAAGGCGAAATTAAGTTCGCATCGGCAACATTCCATTTGGTTGAAGCGCCTGAATTCAATGTAAATATTAAAAAATAAGCAATGCATTTGTTTAAATGAGTATGAAATAACAGCAGTAATCAGTCCGGAATATACAATGATGGTTTTGAAACTGTTCAAAGTACTAAAAATACCCACGTTCAGAGCTTCAGATGTTGATGTAACTGAAAATCTCGAATCGTTCAAGAATGGAGAATTGGCCCGATATACATTTACTGATGCAATGGAAGCCAGTAAGGTGAATTGCGATGCTGATGCTTGCGGGTCGTGTCAAACACTTTGTTAAAATTTAAGGTCATGGCAACACAAAATGCAATTGATTTCATTGTATATCTCAGGTACGACAGAAACATGCGCGAGCGGATGAACGGTTAGCTCCCGAACAAATTCACCCTTTTCTTGAAACAAATGGTTATGCTTTCTCCCACGATCAGTTTGAGGATGCCATCAATTATTATAAGCTTAGGTGCCCCACAGAACAGGACGCATTCGATATGGATGAAATAAAATTCTGGTTCCGCTTTATAACCACCGTTTTCGAAAAACAATAATTTATTATGGCACAATCATTATCCCCCGTCGGTAAAGTGATGAACTGGCTCGAAGCCAAAGGCTTTACAATCGGTTATCTTTACGAAGATCTTGTTTTTGTCGAAAGCAATGCCTTTCTGATTCATTTCGCCAAATCGGATCCGCCTGAAATTCAAATCCTTACGAATTCTGAATGTGATTCAGACAAGGCTGCTGAACTTGAAGAATTATTGCTCACAGAAGCCCAAAAACATGAAATAAAACCTGTTTCAGCAGGAAGATTTACGCTGTCGCAAAAAAATGATGAGGAGATTGATATCTGGGTTGAAGATTAAACTGGTAGAGGTGTAAATGTGAAATTTGTTAAATCAATTATCACCTTTTTTAGCGCTTAAAAAATCATTTACTATTCTGGCTACTTCATCTGTTTTTTCAACAAATGGGAAGTGATTACTCTTACTGATTATCTCCCGGCGGGCATCCAAGATATTTGCCCATTGCTCTGTTGTCCATAGCGGTATTGGATCTTCAGCTCCATGGATTAATAAAGAATTGACTTTTGGCTTTTTATATTCCTGTTGATTAAACAAGATTTCGAACATTTCGCGATATAACCTGTTCCGGATCTCCTGTCCCTTTTCGTCACTCATCAAATCTGTCCGACTATTCACAATAAAGTCAGCCACTTTGGTCTTATCAAAAAATCGATTGGCTGTAATTTTCAGTAATTCATCCGGCATACATTTTGCGGCTTCGGTCATACCAGGCATTTCTTTAATCGCCTCCATATCAATTTTCTCCAGTTGTTTTTTCCAGTTTGTGCTGTACTCTTCCATACCTTTATCGTTAAGAGGGCCGTTATCACAAAAGATAATGGCGTCTATATGCTGAGGGTACTTCAACGCATAAAGATAAGCCAGGTAACCACCTGATGAATGAGTGAAAAGAACCAGTTTGTCAATTCCTAATTTTTCTCTGATGCTCTCGATATCCTGAACGAATACGTCGAGTTTAATGCTATCCAGGTTATAAGCAGGCGATTTCCCGTTGCCCCTTTGGTCATAGAAAATCAGCTGATATCCGTATGGCAGTAAACATTCCATGTAAGGCAAGAAATAATTATGAACCAAACCAGGTCCGCCATGGATAAACAATATCGGCCGGCCTTTGCCAATAATTTTGCAATATAGCTCAGCACCAGCTACCTGAATCGTGAGTTCTTTAATAACAGGTCCTTTATTCTCTGAATTTTGCTTTTTTGAGGGCGTTAATTTTGATCTCCAACTTGTAATTCCGAATATTGAAACTACTATAGCAATCAGTACAATTGCCATTATAATATCACGGGAGAAATGTTTTGAAGATTCCATTTGTATATTAGTTTTTGTTGCCATTCATCCAATTATTTGCAGTTATATTCTATTCTGATGAGTTTGAAAGTTCCATAACAAAGGTCCCTATCGGGATAACTGTAAATGACTTCCGCATTTCCAATCAGTCTGTAACCATTTGTTTCCTGATAATCTTTTAATGGCGTTGCCCACGGTAATTGCTTTCCTGCATCGGCTGAATAGCGGTCATCAGAAATAAAATTGATGAGTTCACCTTCGTCATTAAAATACAGCCATGCAGAAACTGTGATATTGTTATTCGTAAATGATGCTTTCACTTTATTACCTTCAACCGCTAACCACTTTATTCGCTTGTCTATTAATGTTGGCGGAGCCATGCAACACATATCATTGAAAAAGGTAACGGTCTCGGACAAATCCATTTCTGCTCCGTCCTGATACTGCACGCTGAAGATTGAAAACAGCCGGATGTCCATTTTGGCAATACCATTCTTAAAACAGTGATAACCTGCAACAGGCAGACCTTTCATTACTGCTTTCATAAAAAACAGCCGGGTAGGAGTTTCCATAAAATCATACTGCTCCGAAGTAAATGGCATCCATTCGGATTGCTCGTTCTTTCTTATTTTACCCGTAAATTCTATTTTGAAATTATTCACTTTGGGTTTACCTACAGAACCAGTAAAACGAAGATATTTTTTAACGGGTTCGGGCAATTGTTGGATGTCTGATTCAGTCAGTATGGAATTTGAGAAATACGCTGTCTGTAGCAAGCCAGTTTTTACATCATTTTGATATTTATTATAAAAACCGGATGTTCCATATCCGATGATTACTGCAATCAAAATTAGCGCATTTGCAATTGAGCCAAACTTCGCATCGTGCCAGAAAAATACAATCAGGACTTGTGAGGTCAACACTGCAATTAAACCAAAACACCACCAATGACTATTTTTAAAAGCAAACATGATCGCTGTCAATACGAATAAGATAAAAGCAAGCAGCCAGAGCGCGCCAAAAGATTCTGAAATATTCAGTGTAAGTTGTTTTACTTCTGATAGTCCAAAGGCTTTAACAAAGCCAAATAAATGGATAAGTCCATGAACAATGACGAGGATTAGAAATGCGATTCTCATAGTTAACTATTTTGCCTGCAAATTATCCAGCTTTTTTCTTGTGGCTGCTATTTCACTGATGAATAAAGATTTGCTGTAATTGTCGGATGCTTTATTTTTGTCACCTTTTGCGGCATAGAAATCACCAAGACTATCGTAGACGTCAGCGCTTTCAGGGAAATTCGTACAATTTAATTTGAATAAGTATTCGGCTTCCTCTAAATGTTGGGTCCTTAGGGAAAGATAACCAAGATTATTTGCCATTGGTTGGGGCACCTTGACTGTATATCCCAATTGTTTAGAAACAATCTCGTAATGACCTGTTATTTTGGCAATTGTTTCCATATTCATACCCATCAATGCGCTCCGGGGTATTTTCAGTTCGTAAAAATTAAAGATCGTGTGCAGTGCATCGTAGGCTGCAATTAAAGATATTGTGTTATGACTTTCTCCGTTGTAGTATTTGTAGTTGTAGTTTAGATGGTTTTGGAAATTGTCCGCCAAATTTTTACTGAGTTCAAGAATTGCACGAATATGCTCCGTGGATCTGCCTGTATCAGTCTTAACTTTAAGGGTATCCATGCCGGGCTCCATCGTATTCGCGATTCCTAGAAATAAAGAATTCCGACCGAAATCTTTTGTTGATAATAATGATTTGGAAGCTTGTAAGAGAAATTTTCCGTCATCCAGCATAGCCGGATCAATCGCTACATAAGAATTAAATAAATCCGGGTGGCGCATTAAAGTATTCATCACTGTTAATCCACCTAAAGAATGACCGATTAACATTTTATAAGGTTCGGTTGGGTATTTGGCATCGATATATGGTATCAGTTCCTTTTCAACAAAGGCCATAAATTTGTCTCCTCCTTCATTATCATCCTGCTTAGAGAGATCCATTGAATCCGGACTAATACGTGAAGGAGTTAAATCTCTAGTCCTCTTTGTATTTACAATACCTACAATAATCATTTCGGGACAAATTGCATTTTTGCCCAAATGATTGGTTAAGCCAACAAGCGAATAAAAATGTTCGTCACCATCGAGGAGATATACAACCGGATACCGTTGTGTGGATAGCTTTTCTTTTTGATCACGATGAGGAACATATACCCAGCAATCTCTTTTTTCATTGAGGATTTTGGAATTGATACTCTCTATAACTCCAATTGAAATTTTACGATTTGTTTGCGCATTGCAGCAGAATGAAATGGCTGCAAAAATTAAAGACAACAGGATTTGCTTCATTAGATGGTGGCAATTATTAAATAGTGAATAATATATTTTGAACCTGTTATTTGTGCAGAATCTGTATTTGATTTAATTAAGTAATTCTTCAAAGTTTCCCGAGTAAATTTTCCAGGTACACGTCCTCTTTAAATGCTTCTTTTTTCCACTTCGGCATCAAACGGTCGAGCATCACGGCCTGGAGCATTCCTGTGGAATAAAAACGACTCTCTTCGGGACGGTTTGCTGCACGTTTCACTTCCCCTATTTGCTGACTGAAATAACTTGCACGGGTTTTATAATTTTTGAATCCCGGAACTGTTTCAATTTCGATTACATGTTTATAGTTTTGGTTTTCAGAAGCCATCAATCCAATTTTTATCTCAGCATATTTTGCAAGGCCTTCCAGCCATTCTCTTTTTTGTTCGTACCGGATAATTTCATCCGGCAGGTTTGATTTTTCCCTTCGTTCACTTCGTTTAGCAAGAAACTGTTTCACAAGATTTAAAGCCTCTTTGTTGCCTTGGGTATTAAAAGCTTCCATTAACAACTTAATTTCTTCATTCCATCCATTTTCTTTTTTATCCCAAGGATAATCTTTTGAAAATGGAGGTTTTTCAGCCTCAGCAAGCAGTTGTGGAACTTCTGTACCCTGGAAAGCATGGAAAGCTTCGTGCTCCAAACCGACAATATAATTCTCAGTTGAACCCATTAAGAATTGCCAGAAAATTTTATATGGAAAAATGGCATTTAAAACAGGTGGAAGCTCATTGCGAAAGCCTTTGTAAAATGCAACAGCGGCATATTCTTTGGTTTGCATCGTAGCTACCCAACGTTCTCCCACCTTTACCACAAAGCTTTCGGGAGTAATATCAGGATTTAATAAGAGCTGCCGGTAGTAGGAAGTTCCAACGAAATGATCATTTTTAACAACTTCCCATTCTGTGCCTCTTAATTCTTCCTTCGGCATTTTAAACCACCCCGCAGGTGGATTGGGATAACCGACTAAAAATGCATACTTTTCATTATAAGTAATAACAGGAATTTGAAGGTTGCCCCATCCGGGCCAAACTTCATTGCCCATCTTTTTTTGCAAATTCATGGCTTCAGAAATGTATGCCTTCTCATTTTGAGTTAATATATCCTTCACTATTGATTCTGTGGGAAGTGTAAGGTTGTATAGAGACGAAACAATTGCCAGTACGACAAAAGAAAGTAACCCCCACTTGAGCACTTTTAAAACAAAGCGGAAAAATAATTTCAATGTTTTAATTCTTATCATTTTTAAAATTAGTGCCTTAGAATTAGCCTATCACTGTACATTTCACTGGATTTCCTTTTACTTCTCAACCATTTTATTGATCTTTGGTTGTAAAATCCAAATTCCAACCGGGAAAAACAAAATCATAAAAAACTCGCCTGCGAAATCTGAAAAAGTAACTTTTCTTTGTAATTCAACTGTTTTAAAGCTCTTTGAAACAATATATAAGCAATAAAAAATGCAAAACATGGCGAATAAATGGAAGGGAATTATTATTCCAAAAATTGCAGGATCGGGTCCGGTCCCATTTTCAATTGCACCACGCATTACAGAATCAAGTAATACGAAGAAAATCACAAAATAAATAATTGGGATTAACAGAAAGGTCTTGAACCAATTTACTTTTATTTTTAAATCTTCCGGTAATTTTTCCTGCAGATTAATCGCAATTGCCCAAAACCAGCCAAATAATCCCCCTACAATGAAGACAAACATAATTGGCATAATTTTAAGTATAACCATCGGATTATTCCCGATGATTATTATTGGTATCAATATGACCTCCAGAATTAATGGCAATCCAATTGTCACGATAAAAATTTGCCAATGTTTCGCTTTTAGAAATTTTTCCATAATTGTTTATTATTAAGGTTGAGATGCATTTTTTAGTCTTAAGTACAATATTGAAGAGAAAGTTACATTCCGGAAAATTAATTCCGGTGAATGACGCTATTCAGAGGTTGAACGTGAAAATATGATGACAATCAAGTTCATCTACTTATTATCCAACCAGTTTTTAAAAGATGTGACCTTATCGATACTTACAAATATATCTTCTTTCGGCAGTGGCATCAGTTCCAGTTTAAGACGACTCTTTGGAAAAATATGCACTTTTATAATCGATTCAATCTTAACCAGGTATTTGCGGTTAATACGAAAATACTCCTTTGGATTCAACTGCTTGGTTAGAATTTCGAGGCTGTCATCTAACGCGTATTCTGATTTGTTTTTGAGCACCATAAATGAAATGCCCTCTGTAGAATAAAAATAGGCAATTTCGGAAACCGGAAAGGTTTTTATCTTTTGTCCGACAATTACCGAGAATCTTTCCTTGTAGGTGATACTTTTTTTGGAAATGAGGTCGAAAAGCGATGAGAAGTCAATTGCTTGATTCATTGGCGCCACCATATCTTTATATTTTTTGATGGCATTATACAATTCTTCTCTGATAATTGGTTTCAACAGGTAATCGATGCTTTTGAATTTGAAGGCCCTGATCGCGTATTCGTCGAAGGCAGTAGTAAAGATGATATGCGATTGAACCAAAACCTGATTAAAGATGGAAAAACTCAAATCATCGTCCAATTGAATATCAAGAAATATGAGGTCCGGATGCTGATTATTTTTCAGCCATGCAACAGATTCCCTAACAGATTGTAGTTTAGTCACAATTTCAATGGAACTGTCATATTCGCTGATCATGTTTTCGAGACGGCGAGCAGCAAATTCTTCGTCTTCAACAATTACTATTTTCATTTTTCGTTGTATTAATCATTTTTCACTAAGGGCACTTTTGCAATAAAATGTGTTTCCGTTTTTTCAAAAACAGGTATTGTAGTATTCAGCAGCATGTATCTGTTTTGAATATTTTTAAGACCGACTCCGGTTGATATAATTTGTGAGGGTCGTTCCTGAAGATTATTAACGATGTTCAGAAAATTCTGCTGATCGGTAAAAACATCAATCTGAAGCGGATTGGATTTCGACATCGTATTATGCTTGATTGCATTTTCAATCAGCAACTGCATCGCCAGCGGAATGATCTGATAACTTCGCATCGGTTCAGGAATATCGATGCTGACATTTAATTTATTTACAAACCTGATTTTCAGCAGGAAAATATATGCATCGAGAAATACAAGTTCGGTATTCAGATCTACCAGTTCATTGTCCTTATTTTCAAGCACATACCGGTACACTTTCGAAAGATGCTCGGAAAACTTCTCCGCGAGATCAGGGTCGAGTTTAATAAGCGATGTCAGCACATTCAGGCTGTTGAAGAGAAAATGAGGGTTAACCTGTTGCTTAAGTACTTCGAATTGCGACTGAAGATTCTCTTTTTGAAGATTAATTACCTGGGTACGTGCTTCGATTAGGCGCTCGGAACTTTCTTTCACCCGCCGTTCGAGATCAAGGTTGAGCATTTCCAGATTTTGTTTTGCCATTTGTAATTCGTTCTCAATCTTAACCCGATCAGAAATATTGCGCATAATAATGTATGCAGCTGGTTTTCCTTTATAATTGGATGTACGGGCATTGAGTTCCATCGTAATTATTTTGCCATCCGATCTGACGAAATTACTCCGATAAAGAGAAGTGAATATTTCCCCATCCATGCGCCGCTTGTGAAAGTCAAGCATTGTTTGCCAGTCTTCTTTTGCCACCATTGTTAAAAATGATTTTCCAACCACATCGTCTTCAGTGCATAGCAACATTTCACTCATGGCTTTACTTGAAAAAACCACTTTCCCCTGTTGCGTGATTACCATTCCATCGTTGGCATTGTCTATCAGCGTACGGTATTTCTCTTCACTATGCTGCAATTGTTCCTGAATTCGTCTGGTTTCAGTCAGGTCATGAACAGTCAGGTAGCTCGCTATCTTTCCGTTTAGTTCAAGCATTGATGAAAAAGTGTCACACTCTCTTATTGATCCATCTTTTGCCACAAAATGAAATATTTCATTAACCGTTGACCGATCGCCACTATTCCGTCTCCGGATTATTTCGCCTGCGTGCTGGTGTTCCGCAGTATCTACCAGGTTAACAGCAGGCATATTATACATCTCATCAGGGGTGTACCCCAGCATATTGCATAAAGTATTATTCGCAAAATGTATTCTATCGCCAATAATGGCAAATATTCCATCCTGCGAATTTTCAATAAATGTTTTGTATTTCGTTTCGCTTTCGCGCAACGCATTCTCCATCGCCTTCCGCTCTGTGATATCAATAATAATTCCCCGGGTGCCGACTAATTTATTTTTGTTAAAAATGGGTGCGCCATAAACTAATACCGGGAATTGAGATCCATCATCACGGACACCAGTATATTCATTACCTGTGGTAAAATTGTTCCCAATTATGCTTTTTTGCATATTATCTTTCATCCGGCCATGATCTTCAGCTGATATAAAGTCAAATGCGGAACGTCCGATTGGAGATGCCTGGTAACGGAAAGTCTTTATACCAGCCTGATTCAGATAAGTATGCTTGCCCTTCAAATCGATTTCATAAACCGTTTGCGGAAGCATTTCTGTTAGTTCGTGGTATTTATGCAAACTTTCTTCCAGCTCCTCTTTTAATGCATACTGTTCAGTTCGATCAATCAAAGTATGAAACGAAGCATGTTGGCCATTTACTTGTACCATTGTTGAATTCATCTCAATTGTTAATGCCTTACCCGATTTATGGACGAATAAGGATGAATATCCCTGGGAATCCATCTCCATAAGCATTCGTTTATAAGAAGTACCTACTCCCCGATCGATGTCATCGGTAGCAAGAAGTTCTGTAAAGTTCAGATTTTTAATTTCTTCCTCCGTATAACCGAACATATCGCAAAATGCCAGATTCATCATTGTTATTTTCGCATGCTGCGTCAAAGCCACTCCGTTTATTGATTTCACGATTAAGGTGCGGAAAAGATTCTCACTTTCCTTGAGTGAGATCTCCATGGTTTTACGGGTACTAATATCCTGTTGTATAACAATATATCCCTCCGGATTGCCTGAATCATCTTTATGGGGTGTGGCAATGACATTAACCCAAAATGAATTACCTGCTTTAGAAATGGTTAAGAGTTCGCCCTGCCATTTCGTTCCTTTACGAAGAGTCTCAATTAGATGTGTATGAGATTCAAATATTTTGCCCTCATAAATGAAGTCAATCAGGCTCTTGTGCAACACATCACTTTCGGTATAACCGGATAATTGAATAAATGAAATATTTATATACTCGAAATTCAAATCCTTATCGAGAATAAATACCATGTCCGGAGTTTGTTCGAAAGCGAACCGGAATTTTTCCATTGTAGCATTATCCGACTTGTTTGATTGTTTTCCGGATGGCATTTTTAATTTGGAAAGCATTTTCAGATTTTGCATCCATGCAGAATGGATGGTACTTTTGCCGTATATTTTCCTAAATTCTCTGATGGTCATTGTAAAAGTTTTGAACTGACAAATTACATTTTATTATAGAATAAATTATTTTTATGGATATTTAATGTATTTAAAAAAAGTCAGATTCGTAATAATGACTTTGATTCCATTTTTAAATAACACGACAATGAACGCGTTTTAATTATTGATTGCAATAAACAGCTGATGAAGCCGCCTTTTTGAACCTTGGAAGCAGGATTTTGCTCCTTAGACACGCTATATGTTTTTTCATTTTGAGTAAATCTCATGCAATGGTATATTGTTGAAGACGCATAAGATGGTGAATATTTGTCAGGAGCTTAAATGCCTTTCAAAATGAGCTGGCGGCTATTTATTTTAATTGCATGGAAAGAATAAAATCATTTCAATTGTTGTAAAACCGGTATTGAGTTCAAATGAACAGAATATAAACATGATTCGGTACCAAGGTTGTATTTCAAAATATATTTCGGTTGTATAAGTATTAAAGTATGAACAGAATAATCACATTCCTGATAATATGGTTGCTGGCTGATATTTATCTCTTTCAGTCTGTAAAAACAATGACCCCCAACCGCTACATCTGGTGGGCATTCTGGCTGTACGAAGGCCTGGTAGCTTCAATGGTAGTATACTATTTTATTAACGGCAAACTGATTGTAACTCTTCCGAAGGGCATCTACTGGAGCTTTATTCTTTTATCGCTTTTACCCAAGCTGATCGTTATTCCATTCTTGTTGCTGGAAGATATTGGACGAATGGTACATTTAGTGATCAGTTGGTTCGTAAATATATTCCAGTCTTCATCTGTGGAACCTGAATCCGTACATCTTGCAAGCCGCAAAAAATTCATAAGCCAACTGGCCCTCGGTATTGCGGCCGTGCCTTTTATAGGGCTTCTTTACGGAATGGCAAAGGGAAAATACGATTATCGTGTACATCGGATAAAACTGAAATTTCCGGATCTTCCGGATGCCTTTAATGGTTTTACCATCACCCAGATATCTGACATTCATTGTGGCAGTTTTGACAGCAAATCGGATGTGGGAAAAGGTATATCACTGGCCAATCAGCAGAAAAGTGATTTGTTATTATTTACTGGTGATCTTGTCAATAACACAGCCGGTGAAATGGATGAATGGATGGGGGAATTTTCAAGATTAACAGCACCTTTCGGCAAATTCTCGATACTCGGCAATCATGATTATGGCGATTATAACAGGTGGGAAAGCGAAACAGCAAAGAAAAACAATCTGCAGCGGCTGAAAGAAATCCATCATGAAATAGGTTTCCGTCTGATGCTGAATGAAAACCTGAAAATTGAAAAGTCCGGGGAGCACATCACCCTGATTGGTGTGGAAAACTGGGGCAAAGGTGGTTTTCAGAAATACGGGGACCTCGATAAAGCGATCGAAGGTGTAACGGATGAAGATTTTAAAATTCTGATGAGTCATGACCCCTCACATTGGGAAGCAAAAACTGTACCGCATCCGAGGCACGTTCATTTGACCCTCGCAGGGCATACGCATGGAATGCAGTTCGGCATTGAGATTCCAGGTTTTAAATGGAGTCCGATAAAGTATGTCTATCCGCAATGGGCAGGTATTTACAACGAGGGAAATAAATTCTTGTATGTCAACAGGGGTTTTGGTTTTCTGGCTTATCCGGGAAGGGTTGGTATATTACCGGAAATAACCGTGATTACGTTGGAAAAAGGGTGAGTTTTTAAGATAAATTTGGCGCTTAGTCGTTTGGTATGAGTATTTGGATTTTATCATGATTGCTGCTGGCTATTCGTGACTGGCAATTAGCAGACCTGCTTACTAAAAAACCCGGGGATATCTTAAATATTAAAGGTTTATTGCCAAGCCGTTAGCACCATCATACAGGCTGCAAGTTGCCAATAGCCAGATCCGTCAGTTGTAATTTTCGCTTATTCTCTCATAAATATCTACATCTCCCAATTCGCTGGCGATGTTTAAATCCGAAAATCCACTTTCCTTCTGACCAAGTTCAATTTTTAAGAGTCCTCTGCTATAATAAGCTGCAATGAACTTGGGGTTGATCGCTATCGCTAAATTGATGTCGTCCATTGCACCCACATGATCAATGATGCCAATTTTTGCAATTCCCCTGTAAAGATAACCCATTGTGTACTTAGGATCAATCACTAAGGCTTTCGTTAAATCAGCAATTGAGCCATCATAATCTTCTGTGTTGCTCTTTGCAATTCCTCTGAATCCATATACACCTTTGTAATCAGGCTCAATATCGATAACTTTCGTAAAATCAGTAATTGCACCAACGTAATCCTGTAATTCAAACCGCGCCATGCCACTGTTGAAGTAGGCCATTGCATCCGTGGGATCAATTTCAGTTGCCTTTGTATAATCAGCGATCGCACCTTTATAATCTTTAAGGCCAACTTTTGCAAACCCCCGGATGTAGTAAATATCTGCATCCATTGGATTAATTTCCAATGCCTTTGTATAGTCTGAAATTGCACCTTTGAAGTTTTTGTATTCGGCCTTTAACGCCCCTCTTTGGTAATAAACATCCGCATCCTTGAAATTAATTTCTATTACATTATTCAAAGTTGACGACAAATAGCATGTCTTTTCCATAATAATATATTAAAGATAACAGATCGGGTTGTCAAATATTTAAATTTGTTGTAATAGTATGTATAATAATTTATAGCTACAAGAAATATATTTTTTTTATGAAATTAATTACAAACAGTTAAATGCAAATACTTAAAATTGTTAATCATTGATATATAAGGGATAATATTTGTTGTATTTAATGTTATTAACATTTGATATTGCGTATTTTTTGTCGGGTATTAAATTTTTGAAATCAGATATTGGGGGTCATTTCATAATTTAAATTTCAATGTACTGTTTTGGATTGTCTTGCATTCTTTAAGTTGGAGAGAAAATCATCAAAACGTTCAGTAACAAAAGATCGAAAATGACCGGGAGGTTCGGCGTGGCCCCATTGATTGGCCAATCTAAAATTTAATCACGCTGATGTCGGAATAATTCCACCGAAGGTGGATAAAAATTAATGAACCCCAATAAAAATTGTGGGTTTTCGCACGAATACTGAACCGCAACCCGAAACGGGTTGAATTAAATTTTATTCAACGAAACATCATAAAAGGGAAAATTTCACGGAAGAGTTTATCAGGATGTTAAAGGAGAATGGTGTTGACTTTGGTGAAAAATAGTTGGTGTAAACAATAATTCAACCTGTACCGGGTTGTTTTCATTCGCATTTCTATTCCCCCATTCCGCACGCTGCACCGGGGGTCACTAACATTCAACTCCGGAGTTTTTATACCTCAATATTCTTATTTTATAAAGGCCAATTAAATTAGTTGCTCAGTGTCTATTTATTCAGAAATGCATTTTCATCACAACACTATCGTCTGACCATCTATTTAATCTCATCACTCAACTTCACGCAAACATAAAAACTCCCTGCAAAATTTCTGATGCAGGGAGCTTTACTTTTAATCGAAAAATCAAGACTACATTTTACTTTCTAAACATTTTTAAACCAAATCAAACATTTACTTTATTCTTTGATTGCAATATTAGTTGATGTATTCACTTAACCATTTTCCCAATTTTTTACGGGTGAAGAATATGCGGCTTTTAACAGTACCAAGTGGTAAATCAAGCTTCTCTGCGATCTCTTTGTATTTAAAACCACTTAAAAACAGCTGAAATGGTTCGCGAAATTCGTTCTCAAGAAGATCAATTTTTTTATAGATTTCTTTTTCTGCATGAATCGAATCGGCTGCAGGAGAATAATCATCTTTTGAAAACGAAATCTGAAGCTTATGAGACGAACTTTCAAGTGTCGTCTTCGCTTTTACATTTCTGCGATACTCATTAATAAAAGTATTCTTCATGATTGTGTAAACCCATGCCATCAGGTTTGTGTCGGCTGAGAACTTATCGCGATAGGTCAATGCCTTCAAATAAGTCTCTTGAACCAGGTCTTGCGCTTTGTCGGAATCGCTGGTTAAACTTAAGGCAAAGTAATATAATTTACTATGAAGACTTGTCAGAGAATTCTGGAATTGTATTTGTGTCATGGTAATATTTATTAAATTATTGATCAAATAAAGGTTTTCAATTATCAAACAACACCTCAAAGTTATCAAACGCAATTCAAATAAACAACAGATCATTTACTGAACCTTCGTCTTTAACATCAATTATTACGAACAATTCTAAATAAGAAAATCGTAATTATCAATAAAACAATGCGATCTGCATCAAATTATTAATCATTATAAATTACCACAAAAACGCAATAAATCATCCGTACATGCCTTATCACTGACCAAACACGGCATATCACTGATCAAACGCCGTTTTTAGCAATCAATTAATCGCATTTTCTGCTACCCGTTATGTATTGAATAAATCAATAATTGATTTCCCTCTTTATCAATTAAAAAGCTTAGATTTACCGTTATTAATAATAGGTTTTATTTCTGTTGAAGATTTCTGTTTTCAAAACCGAATATTCAGTACAATCGTTTTCAGTCCGGACAAGGGTGTACTTGTTTTACATTAGTAAGTCACAGGTTATTAAGAATATGATATAAAACAGGATAGAAGACATCTGAAAAATCCGTTTTTACTGCGTGTCGCATTGGGTATTTGAAGTCATTCAGTTTTCCGTTTAAAAAACTGAAAACAGATCCGGACGAAGACCTTTTTATTTGTCTTAATATTTTCAGGAGTAATTTTGATTGAAATTAGGAGAGAAAATGATCGTTTTTTCTATTTTTGTTGTCGGAATTTCCTAACAATTATGATTTACCACTATGATAAACGGAGTAACAACGAATTACAATCAGATGAATGAATCTCTGTAATTGTAATGAGAAAGACCATTATATGATATTAACAGTGCTCATCCCTTTCAAACTCATAAATATTATGGCTTCAAAACCATTTTCTTCCAGATCAACCGTTATTATTGTTGCCATCTTGCTTAGTATCGTTCAAAGTGCTGGCGCTCAGTACGGCAGGTTAAATTCCGGAATAAGGAACTCCTGGGAATTCGGATTTTCCGGAGGAGTTTCTCAATTTCTCACATCTGTTAATCCAAATTCCGATGCCGTCTTTAAAAAGTTTAACTACTGGAATTCCGATTATAATGCCGCTGTCGCATTGTCGGTTATTAAAAATTTATCGCCTAAATTCAGTGCTGAGTTCGAATTTCTGACCACTAAACTTTCAGGCTCGTGGAATCCAAATAATGCGTATGGAATTCCGCTCCCTGCAACTGAACAAAATCTACCAGGTCCATTCAAAACCGGAATCAACCAATTTTCGCTTATGCTTGTGCCGAATCTAAACCAGATTTTTGCGCCCAAAAGGACAGATGACAGATGGTATATTTTCATCAAAGGAGGTGTAGGAGCCACATTTTTAAAGGATCACCAAGCTCTATATCCGTATGGCACTGGTAACGGATTCGAATTAACATTTGCATATGGTGGTGGACTATCTTACACAATAAATGAAAAAATCAAGTTAAAGCTGGGTTCGATGTGGTATTGGGTCGATACGGACCGCCTGGATGGCGTTCATACCATGCGACCGGTTCAATCACCAACAGCTCGGGATGACAATTCAGTATTCTACTTCAATGTAAAGGAGCGTTACATGTATCCTTATATAGGAATGACTTACGGAATTGGTAAGATCCAATCAAAAGCACATTTTATCCGAAGCAACAACAGCAGGTTCCTGTGGTTTAAAAAGGCCAGACATAGCTATAGAAGATAGGGAAGATCTGCGGATGATTTAATAATTGAAATTTCAATCATTTATCAGACCGGCTTTTTATTTTGAACTTTCTTCATTGTCTATTGATCTTATTCTGAAACCTAATTATTTCCGCAACGTAATTATTGTAATTAATTAATCTTTATTTTGGAAAATATGTCTTCAATTCATATTGCAGTAATCGGCCTCGGTTATGTAGGTCTTCCGCTTGCCAGGCTTTTTGCCACGAAATACCCTGTAGTTGGGTTTGATGTTAATCAACAAAGGGTCAATGAAATCAACCAGGGAATCGACCGCACACTTGAGGTTGAAGAAAAAATTCTTAAATCGGCACTTGTATCCAGCAATCCTGTATCCACAGGATCGAATGGTCTTTACTGCTCCTTCAACCCGGAAGATATCAAATCCTGCAATTTTTATGTTGTTACGGTTCCGACCCCTGTTGATAAAAACAACCGTCCGGATCTGACTCCCCTTGTAAAGGCCTCTGAAACTGTCGGAAGGGTGATTGCCAAAGGCGATATCGTCGTTTACGAATCGACGGTTTACCCTGGTGCGACAGAGGATGATTGTATTCCGGTAATCGAAAGAATTTCGGGATTGAAATACAATGTTGACTTCTTTGCCGGTTATAGCCCCGAAAGGATCAATCCGGGTGATAAAGAGCACACCGTCGAAAAGATCCGGAAAGTCACTTCCGGTTCAACTCCCGAAGTTGCTGAGGTAGTCGATCATACTTACCGTTCAGTAATTCTGGCCGGCACGCACAAAGCCTCCTCCATACGGGTAGCTGAAGCGGCTAAAGTAATTGAGAACAGTCAGCGTGATATTAATATTGCTTTTGTAAACGAGCTGTCAAAAATCTTTAATGCGATGAAGATTGACACCCACGATGTTTTGGAGGCAGCTTCTACCAAGTGGAATTTCCTCCCTTTCAAACCGGGACTGGTTGGCGGACATTGTATCGGCGTTGACCCGTACTATCTTGCGCAAAAAGCCCAGGAGGCGGGATATCATCCCGAAATTATCCTTGCAGGCAGGAGAATGAACGACAGCATGGGGAAATATGTTGCCTCAGAAGTAGTGAAATTAATGATCCAGAACGAGATCCCGGTTAAAAATGCAAAAGTGTTGATGCTGGGGATCACCTTTAAGGAAAATTGTCCTGATATCAGAAACACGAAGGCAACTGACATCTACCATGAATTGGTCAGTTATGGGATTGATGTCGATATTTACGATCCATGGGCATCGCCCGAGGAGGTTAAACATGAATATGGTCTTTCAATCGCTAAACACTTAAATGAGTCGGTCGATTACAGTGCCGTAATTCTGGCTGTCGCTCACAACGAATTTATGAAAATAGATCTGCAGGCCTATAAAACACGTGGCGCTATTATTTACGATGTTAAAGGAATTCTTCCGCGCGAACTGGTACACGCGCGGCTTTGATGGCCCGATGTGAACAGGTAACTAATCATCTCAATAATCTTGATACACGATAATTATACCTTTTTTATGTTGATTTAGAGGTTTTTACACAATTATAGTAAAATCTTGTTGCAAAGCAGCTGTATGCTTAGCAACAAGATTTTTATTATTGTGCATCCCCTGCAATTCAATATTTAATTCGAAAGTTAAATAAGGTACGGGTTCTCCAAGCCTTCTACTTTGTTAAAACCCTCGTTGATCGCCCTTTTCCTGCCCGCCCCGCGATTTTACACGAACCAGCATTTGGTTAAGATGTGAATTGCTTATTATAAGTACTTCCTTCTCATTGAAAAACAGGAATATAAAAACCGTTTTTCCGATTATAAGATCATAACTAATTGGCCAGTCCTATTTCACAATGATAATTTTCATATTTGTTCCTTAAAACGAAACTAAATATTGAACGATCTCCAATTAGTTTGTATTGAATCTAACCTTAAATTTTGCTATTATTGCCGACTGAATCTGAACTTACAGGCCTGACTGATTTCTACTGATTTCCTTTTGGTTGTTCCGGTTTAAACTCGCAAACATTGTATGGGAGTGAGCAGGCGAAGCTTTACGAAAATCCGATTTTGTAAGCAGCCATGTTATAATAGAAATAGTTGGTTACAATTCATAATCTATTTGATAATAACGGTATACGAATCAATATTCAACACCTGCATAAAATCTTGAAATAATTACACAGTGTTGATCAGTGTCTGACACCGTGTAACATCGCAATCCTTTATTTAATTCCACTGTGTTACTCAATGTATCACACCGTGTAACACAGTGGAACTTTTTCTCCGTGTAATGTTGTAAACCAAAGAAATAATTACACAGTGTTACGCACTGTATCACACCGTGTAACACAGTGGAACTTTTTCTCCGTGTAATGCTGCGAACCAAAGAAATAATTACACAGTGTCGTTTATGAATATCTGAACACACGCAACCAAAGCGGATCCAAATTTATGGTAACGGCGCCAACACCTGAAGATCCGAATAAGAAGACCGACCGCGGGCACGACAATTATTTCAATTATTTCAACTACACTTCCGGATATACCCATTACCAACGGATGATGGGAACGCCCCTTTTTGTTCCCACAATCGGTCCGGACGGCATCTCAAAGGGTTTCCAAAGTACGCGCATGTGGATGCACCACTTTGGCATTAGCGGAACGTCATTGCAGTGTCTTGTCCTTTAATTCGTCTTCAATTCGTATTTACTGGAATTCATTCTTTTTTAATACATTTGGAACAGATAAATTCAGTCAGTATGGAAACAATAATCAGAATTAAAAAAAATAAGCCTGCATTTAAGGCATTGATACTTCTGGCA